>NZ_BANS01000005.1 GCF_000332995.1 Gordonia amicalis NBRC 100051 = JCM 11271 | reverse complement strand
GCCGGTCGTCCGCGACGGTTCGGCGCCCCGGTTCGTCCGGTCGCCCGAGGCCGTCCCGACGCACCCGGATGTCCGGCCGTCCGGCCGCCCGACGACCGGCGCTGGTCGAGACGATCGCGCAGGGTCTCCGCCCGCGACTGCCGGTAGCCCACCGGTGTCGGGAGCCGCAGCACACGGGCGAGCCGGCCCGGTGTTCCGGCGGTGAGCGCCGCGACCGCCTCCGGCTCGTGTCGTGCGGCGTTGGCCAGCAGGCCGAGCATTGCGAGCACGGTCAGGGTCGAGGTACCGCCGGCCGAGATGAGCGGCAGCTGGATACCGGTGACCGGCAGCAGGCCGATCACGTAGCCGATGTTGATGAACGCCTGCGCGAGGATCAGCACGGTGATGGTCGCCGTCATCAGGCGCAGGAACGGATCGGTGGAGCGGTGCGCGATACGGAACCCGATGTAGCCCAGCAGGACGAAGAGGAACACCACCAGCAGCCCGCCGAGAAGGCCGAGTTCCTCGCCGATGATGGCGAAGATGAAGTCGTTGTGCGCGTTGGGCAGATAGTTCCACTTGGCGCTCGACTGACCGAGGCCGACGCCGAACACTCCGCCGTTGGCCAGGGCATAGGTCGCCTGGCGCGCCTGGTAGCCGGCGCCCTGAGGATCGTCGATGCCGCCGAGGAAGCTCATCACGCGCTGCGACCGGTACCCCTCGGCGAGAGCGAGGATCACCGCGAGGACCACACCGGACACGGCGAACGCCGAGAAGACCTTGATCGGCAGACCAGCGAACCACAGCGCCGCGCCGACGATGATCGCGATGGTGATCGTCGTCGAGAGGTTCGGCTCGAGGATGATCAGCACGCAGACCAACATCGCGACCGGCACGAGTGGGATCAGGAGTTCCTTGATCGACGCGTTGTCGCGGCGTCGCGACGCCAGCAGGTGCGCACCCCAGATACACAGCGCGACCTTGACCAGCTCGGAGGGCTGCACCGACACACCGGCGACGATGAACCAGCGTCGCGCACCCTGGCTGAGCACGCCGATGCCGGGGATGAGCACCAGGCCCAGCAGCAGGATCGTGATGGCCATCGAGGGTGCGGCGAAGCGCCGGAGCAGGCGGATGGGGACCCGCAGCATCAGATAGAAGACGACGAGACCGAGCCCGGCGAAGATGACCTGCGTCGTGAAGAGCCCGTAGGCCGATCCCTCTTGCGAGTACCCCTCGACCGAGGACGCCGACAGGACCATCACCAGACCGAAGGCCGTCAGCATGAAGGTCATTGTGAGGACGAGCTGATATGACGCCAGGGGTCGGGCCAGGAGGTTGCGGACGGCATCGATGATCAGCGCCGGCAGCGAGGCGGTGACGGAGGCGGCGGTCGAGGCCGCCGCCGACACGTCCGCGCCCGGCCTCGACCGTGCCGACGCGCGCTCCGGCGCCTTGTTCCGGGCCGCGCCGGACGGGTTCTCGCCGTCGGTCACGTCGTCCATCGCATCGTCGAGGTCGCCGTCGTCCACCGCCGCGGCGTCGACCGCGGTCTTGTCGCTGCTCACGCGACTCACCGCGAGGACGAGGAGGTGCCGGCGATGTCCCGGGCGGCGTGCGCGAACGCGTCACCGCGCCGGCCGTAACCGGCGAACATGTCCAGCGAGGCCGCGGCGGGTGCGAGGAGCACCGCGTCGGGCGTCGGGTCACTCGCGGCGGCGAGCTCCCATGCCTCGGCGACCGCCCGGTCCATCACGGCGACGGCGGTGTCTGACTCCGAGGCTTCTGCCGACGGCGAGAATGGTGTCGACGAGAGGACGGGTTCGGCCTGACCCTGGCGATGCACGTTCACCGTGCCATCGTCCCCTGTGAATACTGTGACTGTTGGGACTTCTGGGGCGTGTCGCACGATCGCTTCGACGACCAGGTCACGATCCCGCCCGATGGCGACCACCCCGGCGAGCCGATCGCCGACCGCGGTGAGCATCCCGTCCATCGACGCACCCTTGAGCAGGCCGCCGGCGATCAGCACCACGCGGTCGTAGGCGGCGACCGCCGCCTGGGCGGCATGGGGGTTGGTGGCCTTCGAGTCGTCGACGAAGAGGACGCCGTCGCGGGTCGCCACGACCTCGCCGCGGTGGGCGGCCGGCCGGAAGTCGGTCAGCGCCGCCTCGACGGCGTCGCGCCCGACACCGATCGCGAGGGCGAGTGCGGATGCGGCGAGGGCATCGGAAACACCTGATGGACCGGCCGGATGCACGGCGCCGGCGGGCAGCAGGCGACCCGCACCGAAGGCGCGGTCGACGAGCCGGCCGTCCTCGACGCCCAGCTGACCGTCCTGTGGCGGGCCGAGAGTGAAGCCGACACGGCGTCCCGCGCCCGGCAGGCCCGACGCGACCGGGTCGTCGAGACCCACGACCGCGATGTCGCCGCACAGCGCGCCGGCCTTGGCGCTCGCGTAGGCGTCGAAGGTGCCGTGCCAGTCGAGGTGGTCCTCGGCGACGTTGAGCACCACCCCCGCGGCCGGGCGGACCGACGGCGCCCAGTGCAGCTGGAACGACGACAACTCGGCGCACAGCACGTCGACGCGGGGCGTCGCGCGCATGGCGTCGAGGACCGGCAGGCCGATGTTGCCGCATGCCGCACCGGCGCGGCCGGAACGCTCGACGATGTCGGCGAGCATCGAGGTGGTCGTGGTCTTTCCGTTGGTGCCGGTGACGACCAGCCAGGTGCGCGGCGCGCCGAGCAGGCCCGCGGCGTCGACACGCCAGGCCAGTTCGACCTCACCCCACACCGGTACGCCGCCCGCCGCGGCCTGACCGACGAGGTCGTGCGTGGGCGCGAACCCCGGTGACACGATCGCGACCGCGGCGTCAGCGGTCCACGACGGGTCCGCGAGCAGATCGGCGATCGCGACGGCCTCCGCACCCTGCGAGAGCAGATCCGCGACCCCGGCCACCGCACGCACGGCCGCTTCCCGGGCGGCGGTCTCGGCGGTCCGCGAGGCGAACCGGTCGTCGGCGAGCACGATGTGGACGTCGCGGGTCAACAGGTACCGGGCCGCGGACATGCCGGCGGTACCCGCCCCGCCGATCACCACGGTCCGGCCGGTCAGCCCCAGCGGGTCGGTGCCCGGCGTGGGGTTCTCGGCGGTGAGCGGATCAGCCATTGGTGGTCAGGAACTCTCCGTAGAACAGGGACAGTCCCAGCGCACAGGCGATGGCCGTGAGCAGCCAGAACCTGATGATCACCGTGGTCTCGGCCCATCCGCCGAGTTCGAAGTGGTGGTGGAAGGGCGCCATCCGGAAGACCCGGCGGCCGGTGGTGCGGAAGAAGGCGATCTGGATGACCACCGACATGATCTCCGCCACGAACAGCGCGCCGATGACGACCGCGAGGAGTTCGGTGCGGGTCGTGATGGACAGACCGGCGAGCATGCCGCCGAGCGCCAGCGAACCGGTGTCACCCATGAAGATCTTGGCCGGTGCGGCGTTCCACCACAGGAAGCCGAGGCACGCACCGCCGCCGGCGACCGCGATGATCGCGAGGTCGAGTGGGTCGCGGACCTGGTAGCACCCGGTCGGGATGTCGCTGGGCGGCTTGGCGCCGCCGGCGCACGCGTTGACGAACTGGAAGAACGTCACGAGGACATAGGACCCGAGGACCATCGCCATCGAACCGGCGGCCAGGCCGTCGAGTCCGTCGGTGAAGTTCACCGCGTTGGACCAGGCGGCGACCACCAGCCAGCAGAAAATCACGAAGACCACCGAGCCGAGGCCGATGGCGTTGATGTCTCGCACATAGCTGAGGTCGGTACTGGCCGGGGTGAGGCCGTAGTCGTTGCGGAACTGCAGCACGAGAATGCCGAACAGGATCGCGGCGATGAACTGCCCGATCGACTTGGCGGTCTTGTTCAGTCCCAGGTTGCGGTGCTTGCGGATCTTGATGATGTCGTCGAGGAAGCCGACGATGCCCAGCGCGGTCGCCAGTCCCAGCACGAGCAGACCCGACGCCGTGGGGCCGTTGCCGCCATCGGTGAACAGGCCGACCAGGTGCGAACCGAAGTAACCCGCCCACAGCGCGGCCAGGATCGCGACGCCGCCCATCGACGGTGTGCCGCGCTTGGTCTGATGGCTCTGGGGACCCTCGACCCGAATCTCCTGGCCGAATCCCTGACGGGAGAACACCTTGATGAGCACGGGGGTCAGCAGGATCGACACCGCGATCGCGATCGCACCCGCGAGAAGGATCTGGGTCACCGTGTTGCCCTCGTGTTCGCTCGTCCGTTCCGGGCCACGCTCTTCTCTCCGACTCTGTTCGATGTTCTCGGCCGGCACGCCCTGTCGCGCGCCCTCATGGTGCGGTCCCTTCGTCCGCGGGACCGCCGCTCGGCTCCTCGCGGATCTGCCATCCGCAGCTCGTACCCCAGGCGGTGATCACCGAGTCCAGGTCGGCGCTCGCAGCCGCGAGGAGAATGACATCACCGGCGGCGGGACGCCAATCCGGATCGGTGTCGACGAGCGCCGCGGCGTCCTCGACCGATTCGACGATGCGCGCCTCGTCACCCCAGGAACCCTCCATGACGGCGCCCTGGTGCAGGGCGCGTACCGATCGGGAATCGCCCACGCAGAGAGTCTTGTCGACGGCCAACCGCACGGCCAGACGTCCGAGGAGATCGTGTTCGACGACACGCTGATTCTCCGCGCTCCCCCCGGGGGTGGCGACCTCGGCGATGATCGCCCAGGTGCGCGGCCGATCCCCCGCGGCGTCGCCGCGCATCTCCACCGTGGTGCTGCCCCGTATCGCACCGGCGTGCTCGGCGAGCCGGCGGATGAGCAGACGTGCGTCGTCGACCGTCACCGGCGTATCCCCGCGGATCACCGTGACGAACGGTCCGGTCATCGATCACCCTCCGCGGCCACCGAGCCGGCGGGTGCGCTCTGCGGGGTCGACGATTCCAGCGCTCGGGCGACGACGTCGCGGTCGTCGAACGGATGCTTCACGCCGTTGATCTCCTGCCCTGCCTCGTGTCCCTTGCCCGCGACGAGCACGATGTCGCCGGGACCCGCCCAGGCGATCGCCTCGGCGATCGCGGCCGCGCGGTCGCCGACCTCGCGTATCGGTTCGGCAGCCACCGGACGTTCGGTGGCGTCGACCGCACGCGCGCCCGCGAGAACCTCGGACCGGATGGCGGCCGGCTCCTCCGACCTCGGATTGTCGTCGGTGACGATGACGAGTTCGGCACCGCGTGCCGCGGCCTCCCCCATCAACGGGCGCTTGCCCGCGTCACGGTCTCCGCCGGCACCGATCACGATGGCCACGCGACCGGGTCCCTCGCCGAGCTGACCCCGCAGGGTCGCCAGGACGGCCTCGACGGCGCCGGGTTTGTGGGCGTAGTCGACCAGCGCGAGGAACGGCTGTCCACGATCGACGCGCTGTAGGCGTCCCGGGACACTCACCGACGCGACCGCGTCGAGGGCGGTGGAGATCGGCACCCCCGCGGCATGCGCCACGGCGACGGCCAGCAGGCCGTTCGCCACGTTGTAGCGGCCCGGCAGCGGGATGACGAGAACGTGGTCGCCGTCGGGTTCGGTGAAGGGGGTGTGCGAGGTGCCGTCGCCGACGAGATCCGACGGGCCGGCATGCCAGTGTGCGGGCGTCGCACCGGTCGACACCGTCACCGGCTGCAGGTGCGCCGCCTCCCCCGGCCGACGCGCGAGATCGGCCATCCGCCGACCCCACTCGTCGTCGACGCACACCACGGCGCGCACCGCATGGGTGGGCGACGACGGCACGAACAGCTGCGCTTTGGCGTCGAAGTAGGCGCGCATCGTCCCGTGGAAGTCCAGATGATCCTGCGAGAGATTGGTGAAGGCCCCGATCGCGAAGTGGGCGCCGTCGACGCGTCCGAGCGACAGTGCGTGGCTGGACACCTCCATGACGACGACGTCGACGCCGTCCTCGAGCATCGCCGCCAGCAGGGCCTGCAGGGTGGGCGCCTCGGGGGTCGTCAGCGAACTGGGCTGGGCGACGCCGTTCACGCGGGTCTCGACGGTCCCGATGAGTCCCACCGAATGGCCGGCGGCGAGCAGGGCCGCCTCGACGAGGTACGACGTGGTGGTCTTGCCCGACGTGCCGGTGATCCCGATCAGCTTGAGCCGCTGCGAGGGATTGCCGTACACGCGGGCGCTCACCGTGCCGAGCACGGTCCGCGGGGCCGGGTGGATGAGCACCGCGACGGCGGTCTCGGGCGGCAGGACACGGCTGAGTTCGACCCGGCCGGCCGGGTCGGTGAGGATCGCGGTCGCACCCGCGGCGACCGCCTGGTCGGCGAAACGCGCACCGTGGGTGGCCGCTCCGGGCAATGCCGCGAACAGATCGCCCGGCTGCACGTCCTGGGCGCGCAGGGTCACGCCCTGCACGCTGGTGTCGCGGTCGGCGCCGCCGACGAGGTCGAGCCGGGCGCCGGTGGCCGTCGACAGGACGGTCGCCGACGTCGGCGCGACCTGACGCGGACGACCGGGGAGCTTCTTGCCCTTGCGCCTACCGGCCGGCCCCTTACCCGTGGAACCACGAGACGTCATGAGTTCGCCTCCTCGGTTCTTCCTGTCGGTGTACGTGCAGTCTGTCGGTCGGTGGTCGTGATCGGCGCAGAATTGCACTCACGATACCGACCGGGGATCGGCGATCGGGACGCGGTGCGCCGACCATGACGGTCGTGATCAGTTGGCAGTGAGGGTCAGCCTCGGCACCGGCGCGGAGAGCGGGACCTGGGCGCGTTGCAGCATCCACGACGCGATGGTCGAGAAGAGCGGACCGGCGGACTGTCCCCCGGAGCCGTCGGAGCTGCGCCGCGGGTTGTCGAGCATGATCCCGATGACGTAGCGGGGGGCGTCGGCCGGGGCGATCCCGGCGAACGTGATGTTGTACCGCGAGTTCGAGTAGCAGCCACAGGACGGATCGACCTGCTGGGCGGTGCCGGTCTTGCCGGAGACCTGATAACCGCTGACGGCGGCCTTGGTGCCGGTACCCATCTGCACGCCCATCGGATCGTCCTGCACGACCGAACGGAACATGTCGCGAACGGTCCGCGCGGTCTGCTCGCTGACGACCCGCACCGGCTCCGGACGGGCACGCCCCTCCCGGGTACTGCCATCGCGCTCCTCGGAGACGAGGATGCGCGGCGGGACGCGCAGACCGTCGTTGGCGATCGCCTGGTACATCGCGGTCATCTGCAGCAGCGTCATCGAAAGCCCCTGGCCGATGGGCAGATTCGCGAACGAACCGCCTGACCACTGACTCAGCGCGGGAACCTCTCCGGCACTCTCCGCCGGGAGTCCGACACCGGTGCGCTGGCCGAGTCCGAATCGCTTGAGCATGTCGGCGAAACGCTCCTCGCCGATCCGCTTCGCGAGCATGAGCGTGCCCACGTTCGACGACTTCCCGAAGATGCCGGTGGTCGTGTATGGCTCGACACCGTGCGGCCAGGCGTCCCGGACGGTGACACCGGACATCTGGATGCTGCCGGGCACCTGGTGGACGGTGTCCGGCCGGGTGAGGCCGTATTCGATGGCGGCTGAGGCCGCGACGAGCTTGTTGACCGAGCCGGGCTCGAACGGGGAGGTGACCGACGGGTTGCCGAGTTCGGCGTTCGGCTGATCCGACAGCGGCAGCGAGGCGTTGAACGTGCCGTCGTTGGCCATCGCCAGCACCTCGCCGGTCTTGGCGTCGAGCACCACCGCCGAGGCGGCGCGTGCACCGGAGGCCTGTTTGGCCTTGATGACCTGGCTCTGGACGAACCACTGGGTGTCGGAGTCCAGGGTCAGACGAACGGTGGAACCGTTGATCGCCGGGTGCACGTTGCGGGTGCTGCCCGGGATGATCGCGCCGTCCGATCCGCGGTCATAGGTACGGGAACCGTCGGTGCCGGAGAGGATCGCGTCGAGCGAGGCCTCGAGACCGATGAGGCCGTTGCCGTCGTAGTTGACATCGCCGACGACGTTGGCCGCCAGGGAACCTCCGGGGTAGAGCCGGATGCTCTCCGGGTCGGCGCCGACCTCCGGGAACTCCTCGGTGATGCGCTTGGCGACGTCCGGGCTGACCGCCCGCGCCAGGTACACGAAGGACTCGTCGCCGGTCACCTTCTCGAGCAGGTCCTCTTCGCTGATCGAGCCGCCGAGTGCGACCGACACGCCCTTCGCGATCTCTTTGAGCCGCTCGTCGACACCGGGCAGTTCGGCGTTCTTGCGGTGCTCCTCCTCGATCGACTTGCGAACCGCCTTGGGCAGGAACGTCAGTGAGCGGGCCTCGTCCGTATAGGCCAGCGGACGTCCGTTGCGATCGAGGATGGAACCCCGCTTGGCCGTGAGGACCTGGGTGTACTCGCGTTGCTGGGCGGCCTCGGCCGAGATGGACCCGGCCTGGACGGTGTGGACGACGATCATCTTGGCCGCCACCGCGAGGACCACGAGCAGCACGACGACACCGGCCACCCGCGTCCGGAAACCGAAGCTGTGCAATCCCCCGCCGTTGCGCGGGCCGCCGTTGCCCGGCCCGCGGCCACGCGGGCCGCCGGCGGCGCTCGATCCCCGGCCCGGACGAGGTCCCGGGCCAGACGGCCCGTGGCCCGGACGACGTCCCGGGCGAGACGGCCCGTGGCCGAGTCGCTCGAAGGTCGCACGTGTCATGGTCGTCAATTGTTCACCGCTTCAAGGTCGTGACAGGGATTTGGCATCGGCGGGTTGCAGATCGATGGGAGCACTGTGACAGCCCCCACGGCCGGCGAGCACCTCACGTACGGGGCACGACATTCGGTGCCGGGACCGGTGTCGAGGGCGACGGCTGAGGTGTTGTCCCCGGATCGGTCGACGTCGACGGACCCTCTCCCTGACCAGGTGTCGCCGATGGATTCGGTTGAGTCGGATCGGGTTGCGCCGGATTCGGTTGCGTCGGGCTCTGCTGAGCAGGCGGGTTTGGTGTGCCGGCGGCACCACCGCCGAGCCCGATCGAGTCGTCCACCTTGCGCGGATCGATGGTCTCGGTGGGGTCGGGCTTCGGCTCGGGGTTGAGATCGGCCATCGGCTTCCCCGATGCCGGTGCCGGCTTCCCGACGATACGGGGCCGTCGCGGGTCGTCGACGATCATCCGCGCCGGATTGTCCGCCGGGATCATGCCGAGACGCGTTGCCTCCCGGGACAGTTCGGGAGCAGAGTTGCCGGATTCGTAGCTTCGCTTCAGCGCATCCCGCTGATCGATGAGCGACTGGTTCTCCGTCCGCTCGATGCCGAGCTTGTAGGAGTCCTGCGCCGACTTGGTGGACAGCCACAGGCTCAGACCGAGACCCAGGACGAGCAACGCGATCACCGGGACCACGAAAGGTGTGTGCTGCAACCGTTCCCGGAACGAGACGCCGGACATCGACAGGCCACCACGGACCGCGCGGGGTGCGCTCGTACCGGCCGCCATGCGCTTGTGACGGCGATCCAGCGCACGCTGGGCCGCCCGCGAGCGGGTCGCCCGCTCGGATTCGATGCGCGCCCTCCGCGACCGCCGGGTGTCGCGTTCCTCCTCGGAACGTCCGGTGTCGGAACGCCTGCCGCCGGAACGTCCGGAGCCGGGACGATTGGGGGCCTCGTGCAGGATCGTCATGATCAGCCCTTCTTCTCGACTCTTTCGACCGCCCGGACTCGCACCGGTGCCGATCGCGGATTGGTGGTCAGTTCTTCGTCGTCGGGACGCTCGGCGCCGCGGGTCACGAGGCGGAACTCCGCGGCGGTTCCCGGCAACTCGACGGGCAGACCGGGCGGCGAGGTCGAGGTCGTGCGAGCCGCGAACTCCCGCTTCACGATTCGGTCCTCGAGCGACTGGTAGCTCATCACCGCGACGCGTCCGCCGACCGTGAGCACGGAGAGTGCCGTCGGCAACGCCTCGCGGAGGACGTCGAGCTCGTGGTTGACCTCGATGCGCAACGCCTGGAAGGTCCGCTTCGCCGGGTGACCACCCGTGCGCCGCGTCGCCGCCGGAATGGTGGCGTAGAGCAGTTCGACGAGGCGTGCGCTGGTGGTGAACGGTTCCTTCTCCCGCTCGCGCAGCACCGCCGAGGCGATCTTGCCGGCGAAGCGCTCCTCCCCGTACTCGGAGAGGACCCGGGCCAATTCGCCGTGACTGTAGGTGTTGAGCACGTCCGCTGCGGTGAGCGGGTCGTCGGGGTTCATCCGCATGTCCAGCGGGGCATCCACCGAGTACGCGAATCCCCGGCCGGCCTGGTCGAGTTGCATCGACGAGACACCGAGGTCGAACAGGGCGGCATCGATGGATTCCTCACCGGCCTCGTCGAGGACATCGGCGATCTCGTGGAAGGTGGCCTGGTGCAGCGAAATCCGGTCCGCGTGCGGTTCGAGCCTGCGTCGCGCGATCTCCAGGGCCGAGGCGTCGCGGTCGATGCCGACGAGGTGCACGTTCGGGAACGTGTTCAGGATGAGTTCGCTGTGTCCGCCGGCCCCGAGCGTCGCATCGAGGAACACGCGTCGGTCTTCGGATTCCAGTGCCGGGGTGAGCAATTCGACGATGCGCCGGCCCATGACCGGGATGTGGCCGAACTCGCCGGAGCGGCGAGTGTCGTCACCAGTGTCATCCACGGAGGGCCCCCATCGGCGTGTCGGCCATGTCGGTCGGCAGAGTCGGCGTTTCGGTGCGAAAGGACTTGTCGGAGGAGTGTCATGTCGCGGACGGTGGACTCTCGCCTCGTGCCGCGCCCGGATGGAGCGAGGTCCCGACCCGATCACGCACCTGGCGTTGGGGAAGTACGCCAGGGTCGGACCGGATCGGGGCCTCGTGCCACCCGAAGCCCGTGCACCGCTTCCGCCTCGTCCCCTCTCGGCTACAAGACCGCGTTCAGCGCGGCCGAGTTCGCCGCCGAGAAGTTCTCCTCGTGCTGCGACTGGTACTCGTCCCATGCGGCCGAATCCCAGATCTCGAGGTGATCGAAGCTGCCGAACACCACGCATTCCTTGGACAGTCCCGCGTAGACGCGATGGTCGGAGGACAGGCTGATCCTGCCCTGGCCGTCCGGTCGCTGTTCTTCCGAACCGGCGAAGAACGTCCGCTGAAACGCACGCAGGTCAGGGTCGTTGCGTGACGCCTCGACGATCCTCGCCGCGATCGCGTCGAACTCTTCGGTCCGGTACACCGACAAGCTGTGGTCTTGGCCTTTGGTGACCACTACCCCTCCTGCCAATGCGTCGCGGAACTTGGCGGGCAACGTGAGTCGCCCCTTGTCGTCCAATTTCGGCGTGTAGGTGCCGACAAATCGCACGGACATGTCGACACCTCCTGCCCCTGGGTTCCACGCTCCGGATCGCCTCACCCAGTGATGCCACAGTACCCCACTTTCCTCCACTTTCCACCCCAGAGGCCCACACCAGCTCCCACGATCAGCAAACTCGCAGTTCAGGCCCGCAAAACATCTGGAGCTACCTGCGTGTCCTCGGCTATCCGCGCCCGCTGTACGTCGGTCAAGCGTGTGACAGACGCGTTTGATGAGGCGCCAGATACCCATGCGACCTGCGTCTCCGCGCCGGTGGGGCAAGGTGGGGTGCCCAGGTGGGGGAAAGTGGGGCCTCCCTGTGGGGGAAGGTGGGGAACCCCGGTTGGAGGAAGGGGCCGGGAGTGGGTCACGGCGGGGAGAGCCGAGGGAAGGGCAGACAAAAAAGCCGCGCACCCCGTGGGGTGCGCGGCTCTTCTACGAGTTGAGGCCGTCAGGCAGGCAGGAAACCTACTCCTGCTCGAACCGACGGTTGAACCGTTCTTCCATCCGCTCCGACAGCTTGCGCTTGGAGCCCGATGACCCGGACTGTTTCTTGCCTCCCCCGCGCGGCGAGGACGTCGCGGAGTCGCCGAGGTCGTCACCCCAGAGGGCGAAGAGGCCGGCACCGAACATCACCAGGAAACCCAGGAGGCTGACGATCGGAAATCCGCCGATGTCGATCTTGACGATGAGACCGCCGACGAGCATCACGAGGCCGACGACGAAGATCGCCACCGCCTGTAGGCGACGACGACCACTCGACTTGCCCAGCCGACGACGCTTGACACTGGACGCAAACTTGGGGTCTTCCGCGTACAGAGCGCTCTCGATCTGTTCGAGCATGCGTTGCTCGTGCTCCGAAAGTGGCACCGACCCTCCTTCTCCCTGATCCGCGACGCCGACGACGGTCAACCACGACCAGTGAGGCGTCTGCGCCTTATTCTCCCATGATACGAGGTGAAATCTGCCGCGACCACCATTACTCGCTGTTGCAGCCTCGGATGCACATACCGGTACGACAACGGAACGCCGAAAGTGTGTCCAGCCTCACGCTGTTCGCCCGATTTGGGGGTCCTCTGTCCCGAATTTGCCTTGCTCGTAAGCGATGACCAGGGTCTCGACCCGACGAAGGAAGTCGAGGACGAGGAGTCGCATGCCGGCGACACTGTCGGGGTCGAGCGTTCGGATGATCCCCGACTCGATCTTCATCCGCACGGGCGACAGCGCGGCGAAGCGCGCCGCCAGCGGCGCGAGTTCAGGGGCGACCACACCAATCCGGGTCCAGGCGTTCGACGTCTTACGGCGAGCGGGACCGATCGGTTCACCGATCGCGAGAGCGGCTCCGGCGGCACGGAGCGCGGCAAGATAGAACTGACGGAATCGCTCGGCGTCGTCCTCGACCCCGTCGGCGTTGTCGAGAAGGAGATGTGCGCGCTGGAGGAGGTCGCGCGCACGTCCGACCATCACCGGGTCGACGGGGGCGGACCGGCGGGATGTGGGCCGACCGGGCATGGCATCCTCCTCACTCGCGGATGACGGTGTCCGGTGGCAGACGCTTCCCTCGTCCGCCACCGGACCGTCATGTCGTCGGGATGAACGCGAACAGCTTGCGGAGGCACATTCATCGAACACCCGTTCGACACGTTCAATATAGCTAGCGGCACGCGTCTCTTCAAGGCGTGGGTCCGCGACCCGCACCCTTCTACAACACCGAGTCCCGCGACCCGATTCCGCCGAGTCCGCCGCACCGAGAGGACAGTCACACCAGATGGTCGGAGAACGCTTGGCCGGGTCGGTGCGGGCCCGCACGGCGAGCCGGAAGACGACCCGCCGGTGACCGTCCGCCTGGTGAACCTCGGTGGTCAGGACTCCCGCGTGTGGCTGGAGCCCGCGCTCGACGTCTACGTGACCGCGATGGGATACCCCCGTGGGACCGAGGTGCACCGAGCCGCCCTCTGGCGCGAGCACATCGCCCGGCCGGGCTGGCGCGCGATCGGCGCGGTCGCCACGCTGCCCCCGCACGAGGCGCAGGCGATGCCGACCGCCCGGCGTCGGGTCGGAACGCCCGTCGGCACAGGTCCCGACGACGTTCTCGTGGGCATCGCCTACGGGTACACGGGGGCGACCGGCCAGTGGTGGAATCAGCAACTCCGGCTCGGGTTGCGGCAGACCGGGCGCTCGCCCGCGGAGATCGAGATGATCGCCCGCGACTACTTCGAGCTGACCGAACTGCACGTACACCCGACCGCACAGGGACGCGGCATCGGCCAGTTGCTGCTCGCACGCCTACTCGCCGACCGGCCCGAACGCCACGTCCTGCTGTCGACCCCGGAGATCCCGGCCGAGCAGAACCGCGCGTGGTCGCTGTACCGGCGGATGGGGTTCTCCGACGTGCTCCGGCATTTCACGTTCACCGGCGACCCGCGGCCGTTCGCATTCCTGGGTCGTCCGCTCCCCCTGGATCTCCGACCGCCGTCGGCCGGTCCAGCACGACCCGGAGGATAGAGGACATGGCACACCCGGAAACGATCGCGCACGGCACAGGACCCGCATGAGCGGGCACGGCGAGCGGCGTGACGCGGTGATCGTCGGCGCCGGTCACAACGGCCTGATCGCCGCGGCGTATCTCGCGCAGGCCGGACGGGACGTCGAGGTGCTCGAACGCGACGAGATCCCCGGCGGCGCCGTGTCGACCGTCGAGCGCTTCCCCGGTCATCGGATCGATCGCGGTTCCTCGGCGCACCTGATGATCCGGCACTCCCCCGTCCTCGACGACCTCGACCTCGCCGCGCACGGACTGCGCTACGTCGACTGCGACCCCTGGGCTTTCGTCCCGGCGACCGCGACCGCACCGGCGATCGTCTTCCGCACCGACCTGGAGGCCACCTGCGCCTCCATCGAACGGGCCTGTGGCGCGAAGGATGCCGCGGCGTACCGACAGTTCGTCGAGACGTGGACGCCGCGGTCGGCGGCCGTCATGGATGCGTTCTACCGGCCCGCGACCATGCGGCAGTTCGGCCGGGCGTTCAGCGGTCTCGGTTCGACCGCCGGCACCGAACGCACCGGTCTCATCGGACGTCGCAGCGGCGCGATGATGAACCTGACCGCCGAGCTCATGGCCTCGGGCGACTCACTCCTCGACCGCTATTTCGACTCCGAACAGCTCAAGGCGGGACTCGCCTGGTTCGGCGCCCAGTCGGGACCGCCGATGAATGCACCCGGCAGCGCTCCGATGGTCGGGTTCGCCGCGCTGATGCACCGCATCCCGCCCGGCCGGGCGATCGGTGGCAGCGGCGCGTTGACCGACGCGCTCGTCCACCGCATCGAGGCCGACGGTGCGCGGATCGCGTGCGGGGACCCGGCCGTCTCGATCACCCGGTGCGGGAACCACTGGCGGGTGCAGACCGCATCCGGCGAACGTCGGTGCGCGCCGACGGTGATCAGCGCCTGCCACGTGCTGACGACCCTGGACATGTTGGCGGCGGGCGGTTTCGACGCCGGAACCCTCGACCGCTGGCGACGGGACATCGTGGTCGGCAGCGGGATCGGGATGGCGGTGCGCCTCGGTACGACGGCACTGCCCGCCTATCGCGACCTCCCCGACGACCTGCCCGCGCACGGCGTCCACTCGGCCCTCGGGCTGTTGGTCACCGATCGCGCACACCTGGTCGGCGCGCATGCGGCAGCGGCGGTCGGCGCACTGCCGCCGCGGCCCGCTGTCGTTGCGATGAGCTTCTCGGCGATCGATCCCACCCTCGCCCCGGAGGGTCGGCACGCGATCAACCTGTGGGCGCAGTGGCATCCGTATCGGCTCGCCGAGGGCGACTGGTCGACACTGGGCGCGCAGGCCGCAGCGGCGGTCTGCGCCGAGGTGGACCGTCATGCACCGGGTTTCGCGGAGTCGATCGCCCATCGCCATGTGCAGACCCCGGAGGACCTCGAATCCGAACTGGGCCTGATCGGCGGCAACATCATGCACGTGGAGATGTCGATCGACCAGATGTTCATGTGGCGTCCGACCCCGGACCTGGCGGGCCACCGTGTCCCCGGTGCCGACGGTCTCCTCCTGGCAGGTGCGTCGACACATCCCGGTGGCGGGGTGACCGGTGCGAGTGGATACATCGCCGGCCACGCCGCACTGCGTCGGAGACGTTTGTTCGGCTGAGCGACGGAGACGTTTGTTCGGCTGAGCGTCGGAGACGTCTGTTCGGCTGAGCGTCTGGCACGATGAGCAGCGTGCGATCGTCGATTCCCGAGCAGGGTGCACCTGAGTCCCCCCGCGATCAGTCCCGACGCCGCCGGCTGATGCCGGTGGCGGTGGTGATCGTGGCGCTCCTTCTGTCCCCGCTGATGGCCGGTTGTCTCGAGCGGTCGACGACGGTGGGTGACCGGTATTCCGGCAGCGTCATCGTCGCGACGTCGCCGGACAATCCTCGTGGCGCGCCGCAGCTGGATCTCCCCGAATCGATGTTGGGGCAGGTCTCGGTGACCGAGTTCAAGGAGACGCCGGAGGAGAGCGCGGAATCGGCCGCGCCGTCGGGGTCCGCGGGAGACGACAACGAGGACTCCGGTGACAAGCTCGACGAGGCGGTCACGCGCGTCGGCAGCCGCGCGAGTTTCAGCGATCTCACCGCCGGCCAGTTCGGGCAGCTCGGCGACATCATCGCCGACGCCTACGGCGAGACCTCGCTGACGATGGACCTCACGGCCAAGCGCAGCGGCGAGGTCGTCCGCTTCCGCGGTGACACCGACCTCTCCGACCTCACCCCGGTCCGCGACTTCGTGCAGCTGACGGTCACGTTCGGCGGGCCGGTGACGGCGACCAACGGCGACCAGGTCGGCGAGTCGACGGTCACCTGGACCCCGGCGCCGGGCGAACCGTCGGACTTCAGCGCCGACGCCACCTACCCGGATCCGGCGACCGCCGCAGTGAGCAGTTGGTCGTGGTTCGTCGCCATCGTCTGCCTGATCGCGGTGCTGGTCATCGTGCGGATCGCCTATTCGAAGCGGTACCGCGGCCCACGGCCGGGACGACCGGTTTCCACCAACACCGCGCCGTCGACCCTGTCCGGCGAGGGACTCTCGGCAGCCGCCGACCCGACTGCGGCGACTGCGCCCAAGGACAGCTAGGGCCGCCGGGCCGGACGTCGGGCGGGGACGCTCAGGCCGGCACGTGCAGCGCGGCGTCGACGTCCACGCCGAGCCGGGCGAGCACCTCGCTGGTCGCCTTGGCGAAGTTGAGGCTGCAGAAGTGCAGGCAGGGTGCGCCCTCGGCGATGAGTCGTTCCGCGGTCTCGGTCGCGAAGTCGATGCCGACCGCGCGCACGGCGGCCCGATCCTCCTCGGGTCCGTCGCCCGCAGCCCTGGCGAACCGTTCCACCACGTTCGGCGGGATCACCGAACCGGACAGCTCGGCCATGCGCTTGATGCTGGCCAGCGAGGTCACCGGCATGATGCCCGGGATGATCGGCTTGGCGCCCTGCTCGGGGTCGGCCGCCTGCACCCGGTCACGCAGCCGCAGGTAGTCCTCGACGTCGAAGAACATCTGGGTGATGGAGTACTCGGCGCCCGCGCGCAGCTTGTTCACCAGGTTGCGGGTGTCGTGTTCGAGGTCGGGGGCACGGTGGTGACCCTCCGGGAACGACGCCACGCCGACGTGGAAGTCGCCGAGGGTGCCGATGAGACGGACCAGTTCCTCCGCGTATTCGACGCCGTCGGGGTGCTTGATCCACTCTCCGAGCGGATCGCCGGGCGGGTCGCCGCGGAGGGCGAGGATGTTGGTGATGCCCTGGTCGGCGTATGCACCGACGAGCGCGCGCAGTTCGGCGACGCTGTGGTTGACCGCGGTCAGGTGCGCCACCGGTAGCAGGGTGGTCTGGGCGGCGAGCTCGCCGGTGATGCGGACCGTGCGGTCGCGCGTCGACCCGCCGGCGCCGTAGGTCATCGAGACGAACGCCGGGGACAGCCGCTCGAAGATGCGCACCGCGCGCCACAGACGGGCCTCGCCCTCGGCGTCCCGCGGGGGCATGAACTCGACGGAGAACGGCACCGGTCCACGGTGCGGGGCGGACAGGCGTTCGACGATCGAGGGTGCCGGAGCGGTTGGGGTCACCCAAACAGTGTAGAGAGCGATTCGCATAGCCTGGCAGGGTGACCTCCGCCTTCCCCACGCCGACCTCGCTCGATGCGGTCCCGGCGGCCGTCGAGACCGAATTGCGCAATTTCTTCGACGTCGCGGTACCCGCTGCGTCCGA
Source organism: Gordonia amicalis NBRC 100051 = JCM 11271 (assembly GCF_000332995.1). Lineage (GTDB taxonomy): Bacteria > Actinomycetota > Actinomycetes > Mycobacteriales > Mycobacteriaceae > Gordonia > Gordonia amicalis. Next base: position 119,283 of record NZ_BANS01000005.1, on the reverse strand, counting down.
CATCGCCCCGGTGGTCGGCACCGCAGCGGAGCTGGTCCGGGATTTCGTGCTGCAGGGCGGGAAGCGGATCCGGCCGGTCTTCGCCTTCGCCGGGTGGCGGTGCGGCATGAGCGAGTCGGGACGCGTCGACTCCGATGAGGCGTCGACCGTCGGCCGCGAGGCCCGCGACGCGCTGCGGGTGGGCGCGGCCCTCGAACTCGTGCAGGCCTGTGCCCTGATCCACGACGACATCATCGATCGGTCCGACACCCGGCGCGGACAGCCGACGCTGCACCGTGTGTTCCAGTCGCGACATGCCGCGGCCTCCTGGGCGGGTGACCCCGCCGACCACGGGGTGGCCGCGGCGATCCTGGCCGGCGATCTCGCACTCGCGTGGGCCGACGACCTCGTGCACGATCACCGGCCGGGGGTTTCGACAAGCTCAACCAGCGGACAAACAAGCTCAACCAGCGGACAAACAAGCTCAACCAGCGGACAAACGAGCTCGACCGGCGATCGGAGCTCAGCCACCCCCGAGTACCGTCCACTGCCGCCCGCCGTCGGCGCCACCTGGGCGGCGATGCGCACGGAGGTGCTCGGTGGCCAGTTCCTGGACATCGTGAACGAGGCCAGCGGCGACGACTCCGCGGCCGCGGCCTATCGCGTGATGGAGTTCAAGACCGCCGCGTACACGGTGGCCCGCCCGCTCGAACTCGGGGCGCGACTCGCCGGCGCGTCGGAGGATCTGGTCGCGACGCTGCGGAAGATCGGACACGACCTGGGCATCGCCTTCCAGTTGCGCGACGATCAGCTCGGCGTCTTCGGCGATCCCGAACGGACCGGCAAACCGTCCGGCGACGACCTGGTCTCGGGTAAGCGCACCGCCCTGCTCGCCACCGCGCTGCGACGAGCGGACGACTCCGACCCCGCACTCGGGAGCCGCCTGCGCACGTTCATCGGCCGCCCTCTCGACGACGACGAACTGGGTTCCGCGCGAGCACTTCTCGTCGACGTCGGCGCGGTCGCCGAGATGGAGGGCAAGATCGACGACCTGCTCGGCGCCGCTCTCGCTGCACTCGACGCCGCCGACATCGGCGACGACATCCGCACCGAACTCACCGCGGTCGCCCACCGGACCGCACATCGCGAGGCGTGAACCCCGGCGTGGAAGCACCAACTGCGACGCCCACGCACGCGGACGGCCGCGACCGTCCCGCACGTGGCGATCTGATCATCGGCGCGATCGGCTCGATCCTGGTGTGCGTGGGCAGTTTCGGAGTCGGTGATCCGCCCCGCAACAGCACGACGCTCACCGACCTGGGGCTGAGCTGGATCACCTACGGCCACGGCAAGAACCTCTTCGGGACCTTCTTCTGGCTCGGGGTCTTTCTGATGGTCTTCGCCTGGGTCCGGCTGGGTCGCCGGGTCGCGACCGGCTCCGCGAACTCCCCGTCCACCCGGACCCTGCAGCGGTGGCTACTGGTCTGGGCAGCGCCGCTGCTCGTGGCCGTTCCGGTCTACAGCCGTGACGTCTACGCCTACCTCGCCCAGGGTGCGGTGTTCGGTGCGGGGTTCGATCCCTACGCCGACGGTCCGGCCCATCATCCGGGCCCGCTCGTCGACAGCATGGCCACGGTCTGGGCCACCACCACGGCGCCGTACGGACCGTTCACCATGGGACTGCTGCGTGTCGTCACCGAGATCACCGGTGACCATGTCGTCGCCGGTGTCCTGGCCGTGCGGCTCGTGCTGCTGCCCGGGCTGTTCCTGTCGCTGTGGGCGATCCCGCGACTCGCCCGCCACTTCGGCGCCTCGCCGCAGGCCGGTCTCTGGCTCGCACTGTTCAACCCGATGGTCCTCATCCATCTCGTCGCGGGACCTCACGTCGAACTCCTCATGGCCGGGGTGCTCACCACGGGTCTCGTCCTGGTCGTGACCGGCCGGCACGTCACCGGCACCGCGGTGCTGGCACTCGCGGTGTCGATCAAGATCACCGCGGGGATCGCGATCCCGTTCTTGCTGTGGATCTGGCTGTCCCACATACGGTCCCGCCGCCCGGTGACCGCCCGCGACGTCGTCGGCGTCTTCGCCGCGATCGTGGGTGTCTCGCTCGCGGTGTTCGGCGTCTGGACTCTGCTGGTCGGTCTGGGATTCGGCTGGCTGACGGGTCTGGGCTGGGCCGACGTGATCATCAACTGGTTCACGCTCCCCACCTTCGTCGCCCATCTCGTCACGTTGGTCGCCGCCCCATTCGCCGCTCTCAATCTGCAACCGGTGCTCGAGATCACGCACACGATCGGTGCGGTGATCCTCGCGGTCACACTCGTCGCGTTGTGGTGGCGTCACCGGCACGACGCCCGGGACGCGGTCGCGGGTATGGCGTGGGCGATGCTGGCCGTGCTCGTGCTCGAACCGTCCACGCTCCCCTGGTATTACACGTGGGTGCTGGCGATCGCGGTGGCGTTCACACTGCCGCCGTGGGCGCGGGCGAGCGTGGTCGGGGTGTCTGCTTTCATGCTGATCGTGTTCCAGCCCGACGATGCGATCGTCTTCTACAAGCCCTTCGAACTCACCCTGGCGTTCCTGCTGGCCGGACTCGCAGCCTGGTCACTGCTGCGCCCGGATCCGTTGCGGCTCGGCCGGTTCGGGCGATGGGCGTGGGGCTCGGGCCACTCCGGCGCACCGGACGAGCCGGCGGCCGAGGAGGACGGGGTCAGAAGGCCTGAGCCTGCGCCCGGCGGATGACCTCGCGGGCGGAGTCGGTGTGCAGTGCCGCGGCGGGATGCAGATCGAGGTCTTCCTGCACGGTGAACAGCCAGGTCATCGCTTCGTCCCGGGTGTAACCCCCGTCGAGCAGGACCCCGACGAGGCCGTAGAAGTGTTTGACGACGCCGTCGTCGTCGAAGAACAGCGCCGGGATCACCGGATGTCCACCGCGGGAGACGGCGAGCAGATTGTGGTCGCGGATGAGTGTGCGCACCCGGTTGGTGGACACCGCGAGCCGGTCGGCGACCTCGTCGACCGACAGCATCTCGACATCTGCGGACAGGGTGTCAGGCGACAACGGTATGGAACCCACGGGAAGAAGCGTAGCGGTACTTCCGGGTCCGGTGAAACCGCCGATCTCCGCGTGCCCGCCCGAGGTCCGACACCGACCGCAGCTCACACGCGCCGATGACCCCGACGGTACGGTGCTGCAGGTAGATTCAGCGGGGTGAACTCCCCCGTCGACCCGATGCTCGGGACCGTCCTCGAGGACCGGTACCGCATCGACGCTCCCATCGCGCGGGGTGGCATGTCGGCGGTCTACCTCGGTGTCGACCTCCGGCTCGGCCGCGAGGTGGCGGTCAAGGTGATGGACTCGCGGTATTCGGGCGATCCGCAGTTCCTGCGCCGCTTCGAGTTCGAGGCGCGCGCGGTCGCCGGCCTCAAACACCCGGGTCTCGTCGCGGTCTACGACCAGGGCATCGACAACGGCATCGCCTTCCTGGTCATGGAACTCGTCGACGGCGGAAGCCTGCGTGAACTGCTGCGCGAGCGCGGACCGATGCCCCCGCACGCCGTGGTGGCCGTCGCCGAACCCGTACTCGGCGGTCTCGGGACCGCCCACGCCGCGGGACTGGTCCATCGCGACGTCAAACCCGAGAACGTGCTGATCTCCGACGCCGGTGAGGTCAAGGTCGCCGACTTCGGACTGGTGCGCGCCGTCGCGGAGGCAGGGGTGACCTCGGCCAGCGTGATCCTCGGTACCGCCGCCTACCTCTCGCCCGAACAGGTCGAGTCCACCCACGCCGACGCGCGTAGCGACGTCTACTCGATGGGCGTGATGATGTTCGAGATGCTGACGGGCCGAACACCTTTCCACGGCGACTCGCCACTGTCTCTCGCCTACCAGCGACTCACCTACGACGTCCCCGCGCCGGGCGACGTGATCGCGGGTGTCCCCGCGGAATTCGACGAGATCGTGCTGCGGGCGACCGAGCGCAACCCCGCCGACCGGTACGCCGACGGTTTCGAGATGCAGCGCGCCCTGCTCACGGTCGCCGACGACCTCGATCTGCCGCCGTTCACCGTGCCCGCGCCGAAGCGGTCGCGCGAGCGCGAGATGAAATCGCGCTATCGCGCGGCCGGACCGGGCGGTCACGGAACCCGGATCCAGTCGGCACCAGGCCCGTATGAACCGGGCGCCTCGTCGCCGGAAGCCCCCGCGGCACCGGTCCGACCGGTCGCCGAACCCGCCGACGATCGGCCCGTCACACCTGCCCGTGAGCGGAACGACCGACCGGGATCGCGCGGGCGGGACGCCGCCGACACGCGCGACCAGGCCCCGCTCGAACCCGAACTCGTCGGGGGCGGACGCCTGGGCGCGCTGCTGTGGATTCTCCTGGTGCTGGCGATCGCCGTCGGTCTGGGTGCTGCCGGGTTCTGGGTCGGCAGCACCTATCTCACGATCGGCTGACCTCGATACGGTCCTCGGCCGGCGCCTCGGACCTACTCGGCCGGCGGAGAGCGTCGCCGGTTGAGTAGCCGAGAAGCCTGCGACGAGGCACACCCCCACCGCCGGTTGAGTAGCCGAGGAGCCTGCGACGAGGCACACCCCCACCGCCGGTTGAGTAGCCGAGGAGCCTGCGACGAGGCGTATCGAAACCACCCGCCCCGTCGCCGGGAAGTGTCAGCCGCGCAGCATCTCCGCGACGAGGAACGCCAGCTCGAGCGACTGCTGGGTGTTGAGGCGCGGGTCGCAGGCGGTCTCGTAGCGGCCGGCGAGGTCGAGGTCCGAGATCTCCTGTGCGCCACCGAGACACTCGGTGACGTTCTCACCGGTCAGCTCGACGTGCACGCCGCCCGGATGGCTGCCGAGCGCGCGGTGGACCTCGAAGAAGCCCTGCACCTCGTCGACGATGCGGTCGAAGTGCCGCGTCTTGAAGCCGGTCGAGGCCTCATGGGTGTTGCCGTGCATGGGGTCGCACTGCCAGATGACCTTGTGACCGGTCGCCTCGACGGCGGCGACGATCGCCGGGAGCACCTCGCGCACCTTTCCGTTGCCCATCCGGGCGACGAGGGTCAGGCGGCCCGGAACGTTGTGCGGGTCGAGTCGTTCGACGTACTCGACGGCCTGCTCGGGCGTCGTCGTCGGTCCGATCTTCACGCCGATCGGGTTGTTGATCAGCTCGGCGAACGCGATGTGCGCGCCGTCGAGCTGACGGGTGCGCTCACCGATCCACAGGAAGTGCGCCGAGAGGTCGTAGAGGACCTTGTCCCCGCTCTTCGCGTCGGCCGCGGGGTCGTCGGCCAGTCGCAGCATGGCGCGTTCGTAGTCGAGGACGAGCGCTTCGTGCGAGGCGAAGATCGACGCCGAGTGGAGGCTCGAATCGGTGACGCCGCAGGCGTCCATGAACCGCAGACCGCGGTCGATCTCGGCTGCGAGGGCCTCGTACCGGGCGCCGGCGGGCGACGTCCGTACGAATTCGCGGTTCCAGTCGTGGACCCGGTGCAGATCGGCCTCGGCCTGGGTGAGCGCGCGGACCAGGTTCATGGCCGCGGCGGCGTTCGCGTAGGCGCGCACCAGGCGCGACGGATCGTGGGCACGCACGGCCTCGTCGGCCGGGAAGCCGTTGACCATGTCGCCGCGGTACGACGGCAGGCCGAGGGCGTCGACGTTCGACGACCGCGGCTTGGCGTACTGGCCGGCGATGCGCGCGACCTTCACCACCGGAAGGCTCGCACCGTAGGTGAGCACGACGGCCATCTGCAGCAGCGTGCGGATGTTCGCCTTGATGTGGGGTTCAGTGTTGTCGGCGAAGGTCTCCGCGCAGTCTCCGCCCTGCAACAGGAAGGCCCGTCCCTCGGCGACGTCGGCAAGCTGCGACGACAGCGACTGGACCTCGGCGGGCATGCAGATCGGCGGCACCGACTCCAGGACGGTGCGGATCTTGCGTGCTTCCTCGGCGGGCCAGCTCGGCTGCTGCAGCGCGGGGCGGCTCATCGCGTCGTCGAAGCGCTCCTGGAGGCCACCGGGCAACGGCGGCAGCTCGGGGAGTTCGTCGATCGGAACGTCTACGGTCCAGTTCACCACTGGTCCAGCGTAAAGCAGACGCGCCCGGGATTTACGCCGGGTCAGCCGGCCATCTTCCGACGGGCCTCCTCGATCGCCTCCCAGCGGCGCAGGTTGTGGCGCGCATCGCTCAGTGCGTCGTGGGCGTCGGAGGGCGCCGGCGGGAGTGCGGGACGGCCGGCGGCGTCCCAGTGCTGCCGGAGTTCCCGGGTGAAACGCGGGATGGGACGCGGCAGCGCGGTCATCGGACCCCACATCTGACACAGGACGACGTGGTCGTAGGCACCCACCCACGCCCACAGTTCGATGTCGGTCCCGTCGGCGGTGAGGAACTCGAGGAGGTCCTCACGGATCCGGCGGCGGTCCTTCCACACCGGCGACGACGGGGACGGCAGTTTGGGCAACACGTTCGCCCGCACCCAGTCACCGGCGCGGCCGGGATCGAACTCGGTGGACACCGCATAGAACTCACGGCCGTCCTCGCCGACGACCCCGATCGAGACCAGCTCGATGGTGTTTCCGTCCTCGATGAACTCCGAGTCGTAGAAGAACCGCATGGGGACAGTTTCACACGCCGTTTTTCCACGTCCCGGGACACCCTCGGACGGGACCCGCACACGCGCCCGGGCGATGTACGTTTCGCCATTGCCGTCGTTTGCTGGCTACCCTGGTAATTCGTGCGCTCCAGGTCTGTGCTGGCGACCGCTCTCCTGGCGGCGTCGATCATCGCGCGGCTCGTCTGGGACACGCTGACCGTGAACGGCAGGAACTTCGTCGACCTGCATGTTTACCGCGACGGTTCGGCGGGTCTCGCCGACGGGTCGCTCTATTTGTTCACCTATTCCGGTGAGACGGACTTCGCGCTGCCCTTCACCTACCCACCGTTCGCCGCGGTGGTGCTCTATCCCCTGTCGCTGATCCCGTGGGACATCGTGGCGATCGGCTGGCAGCTCGCGACCTTCGCCGCCCTCTACGCCTGTGTGGTGCTCGCGCTCCGACTGTGCGGCCGGTCCACCGACGTCCACGCACTCGCGGCGCTGTGGACCGCACCGGCCATCTGGTGTGAGCCGGTCCGGGTGACCCTGGACTACGGCCAGATCAACGTCTTCCTGATGCTCGGCACCCTGATGGCGATCTCCTGGGCGCGTCGCGCCGACGGGACCCCGAGCGAGCGCGGTGTGCTCGCGGGCGGCGCACTGATCGGCCTCATGGCCGGCATCAAGCTCACCCCGGCCATCAGCGGCCTCTGGTACCTCGCCGTCCGCAAGCCGTCGGGTGCGCTGTCGGCGGCGTTCGCCTTCGTGCTCACGGTCCTCGGCTGCCTGCTGCTCTTCCCGGAGGTCACCCGGACCTACTACGGCACCCTGTTCGGGGACGCCGAACGCATCGGCCCCGTCCAGGCGGTCATCAACCAGAGCCTGCGCGGGACCCTCTCGCGGTTCGTCGGTTTCGACGTCGGCACCGGCTGGATCTGGTTCCTCGGCGTCCTGGTCGCCACCGTCGTGGCCGTGTTCACCTGGCGGTCGGTGTCCGACGCCCTCGGCGTCCTGCTCGTCGTGCAGTTCTTCGGCCTGCTGATCTCACCGATCTCCTGGGTCCACCACTGGGTGTGGGTGGTGCCGCTCGGCGTCTGGCTCGTACACGGCGCGGGCGCTCGACGCCCCGGCGCCCGCGCGATCCTGGGCATGTGGGTGGTCGTCGCCGGGCTCGGCATCCCGTGGATCCTGCGCGTCCTCATCGAATACGGACCCGAGCCCCAGGCTGCCGTCGAGGCCGTGTTCGGAGCGGCCTGGTCGATCGCCACCTTCGTCACGATGGGCTGGCTGATCGCCACCCGTGCGGCGCGCGGCGCCCACCGGACCGACGACCGCCCGCAGGATGTGGTGGCAGCGGCCATCGTCGACGACGGTCGGGTTCTGCTCGCCCAGCGCGCACATCCGGCCGAGCTCGCCGGCAAGTGGGAACTGCCCGGTGGCCGAGTCGAATCCGGCGAGACCCACGCGACCGCTCTCACCCGCGAGATCCGCGAGGAACTCGGGGCCGAGATCGAGGTGGCTGGGCGTATCGGGGCGGAGGTCACCCTCCCCAACGGCCTGATGCTGTACGCCTACCGCGCTCGCCTACGTTCCGGAACCCCGGCCGCCCTGGAACATCTGGACATGCAGTGGTTCTCGGCCGACGAACTGCGCCGGCTCGACCTCGACGACGTCGTACCCGCCGACCGTGACTGGATTCCCGAGCTGTGCGCCGTCCTCGACGACGCGCGGGTGGGCGAAGCGGGTTAGTCATCACTTCGATCGTCAACGCTTTACATGCGTGAGTTGGGCCGCCGCTCGGCGCACAGCTCGGTCGACGTCGTTCACCCCTGGTTGATGTCGCACGCGACCTCGATCAGGGTGCCGTGCACCGGGCTGCGGGTCGCACTGCTCAGGCGACCGCGTCGGCGGCCTGCGACTCGGTGGACGGGGCCTTGTTCTTGAGGCTCGCGGCGTAGACGTCGACGTACTGCTGGCCGGAGAGCTGCATGAGTTCGTACATGATCTCGTCGGTGACGGCGCGCTCGATGTAGCGGTTGCCCTCCATTCCCTCGAAGCGGGAGAAGTCGAGCGGCTTGCCGATGCGGACGGTCACCTTCGTGGGGCGCGGCAGGATCGACCCGGGCGGGTTGAACTTGTGGGTGTCGATCATGGCGACCGGGATGACCGGCACTCCGGTGTCCATCGCCAGACGCGCGAGTCCGGTCTTGCCCTTGTACAGGCGGCCATCGGGTGAGCGGGTGCCTTCCGGGTACATGCCCATCAGCTTGCCCTTGTCGAGTTGGCGGCGTGCGCCGGTGAAGGCACCTTCGGCGGCGGCCGCACCCGACCGGTCGATGGGGATCTGACCGACCGCGGTGAAGAACCACCGCTGGAACGCGCCCTTGAGACCCGTGCCGGTGAAGTACTCGCTCTTGGCGAGGAAGTAGATCCGGCGGTCGACCATCAGCGGGAGGAAGAAGCTGTCCATCACCGCGAGGTGATTGCTCGCCAGGATGGCGGGCCCGTCGACCGGGATGTTCTCGTGCCCCTCGATCGTCGGGCGACCCAGGACGCGGAGGAACGGTCCCAGGAAGATGTACTTGAACGCCCAGTACCACATGAGACTCTCCTCGCCGCGCACTACTCCTGACCCGATGCCGGTGTCGACAGCGGACCCCCACCGCCGGAACCCGCACCCCGTGGTCCCGACATCAAGACCTTACCTGCGTCGACTCTACCGACCGGCCCCGGTTTCCTCAGCGGGCGGCAGACGGCGGCGCCGACCGGCTCGCCGCCGCCCGAAGTGCTTGGCGCGCAACCTCGGCCGCGCCGACGACACCGGCCGTCTCACCGAGCTGGGTGCCACGAATCCGGGCGAGCTGACGGTGGCCGGCACCGGTGACCTGCCGTGCGTAGTGCTCGCGCGCCTCGTCGAGGAACAAGCCCGAGGCCGCGCCGACGCCGCCGGCCAGCACGATCAGGTCCGGGTCGAAGATGTCTGCGATCATCGCCAGACCCTGTCCCAGGGAGGTCGCGAACCGGGCGAAGGCCGCCAGGGCCACGGCATCGCCGTCGGCGGCCGCACCGGCGACCCGCCGGCCGGTCAGGGAACCGGGGTCGGCGGCGACGTCGGCGGCGAGCTGGCTGCGCCCCCAGTCGCCGTCGGCCAGCAACTCGACCACGGTGTCAACCAAAGCGGTTCCGCTGCAATACCTTTCCCAGCATCCGCGTTTGCCACAGGCACAGGCACGACCGTCGGGGACGATCGCGAGGTGTCCGAGTTCCGGTGCGACGCCGTAACTCCCGCGGTAGATCTCGCCGTCGATGACGAGACCGGCACCGATGCCGGTACCGATCGCGAGCACCACGGTGTTGTGTCCACGCGCGGCCGCACCGAACCGCACCTCGGCCACCGCCGCCGCGTTGGCGTCGTGTTCGGCGAACACCGGGATGCCGACGCGTCGGGTCATGTCCTCGGCCACCGGGGCCTCACGCCACGGCAGATGGGGCGCGAACCGGACAATGCTGCGGTCGGTGGTCAGGAACCCGGCGATCGCGAGCCCGACGGCCTTCGCGTCCCACCTCGAGGTCAGCTCGCCGACGAGACGGTCCAGGCAGTGTTCGAGGGCCTGAGCGGTGGGCGGCGTCTGCGCGCGGAGGGTGTCGAGCATCGTGCCGCGGTCGTCGACCACCGACGCACGCACACTCGTGCCGCCGATGTCGATCCCGATCGTCAGCTCACCCATCACTGCTCCTGTTCGGGTCCGGTGGGCGCGTCCGGACGACGCGGGCTGCCGATCCGAACCGCGATCGGCTCGTAGTTCCGCGGTTCGGACACCGAACTGGGAGCCGACCGCAGAGCCTCCGCGATGGCCTCGAGGACGGCGATGACCGTCGCGAGAAGCCGGGCGATGAGGTCGCCGATCTCGCGCAGCAACGAGGTGATCTCCCCCGACGCACCGGCGAGTGTCTGGCCGACCGGGCCGTCGGCACCGAACGCGGCGGCATACCCGGCGGCAGCCGCACCCGCGTCGTGCGTGCCACCTGCGAAGAGACCCGCCAGCGCGTCGATCTGATTGGCCACACCGAGCAACAGGTCCCGGACCGGATCGCCGTGCGAACCACCGCGGTCGTCACGATCGGGCCCGTCACCCCGTGACGTCCCCTCGTCCGTGCCCATTCGCGTAGTCTCCCCTCACCGCTCGTACCCGGAGGCCTGGTGCCGCTCGCTCTCGCCACCATAAATGGACGGGCGTCCCAGCACCGTACCGTGTGGTCGCCGAACGTGCGTTCTCGCACACGACTGCGCGGGCGGTCTTCGAACGTACCCGGTGTCCGTGCGGCGTCGACTACCGGCGCGGCCAGACGGCGGGGTCGGGGACGAAACAGACGGTCAGCCGGCCGTCGTCCCAGGCCGCGTCGACCACCATGCACCGGCGTAACACCGATGGCAGACGCACCGGGTGACGGAACCCGGAGACGGTCACGAGCAGGTCGTCGCCGCTGCGGCCGAGGGCCAGCGAATCGGGTTCGGGCAGGCGCTGTGACCACGACAGCCGGAAGGCGACCGGCTCCTCGGAGGCGGTCTCGACGACCGCGGCAGCCGATCCGCGCGGGATGCCGTACGGATCGGGCAACCGGACCGCGAGTTTGCGCAGCCGCGCCATCCGGTCGATCGTCTCCGTGGACCGGTCCACCAGTGCGACCCGCACATCGCCGCTTCCGGCGAGAAGCCCCTTGACGTGCGCGGCGAGGTCTTCCGGCGACTCCGCGCCCACACCGCGGTTCACCTGAACCGAGGTCAGCGGTAGTCCCATGACGTCCGCCCCCGCGACATAGTGCTCAGCGAGGCGGCGTGCCCGATCCTCCGCGCCGAGAACCAGGTGGACGGCCACCGCATGCGCGTCGGCGAACAACTCGGCGACGTCCGCGCAGTCACGGTCGATGGCGTCGACCGCGGCGGTCAACTGTGCCATCACCGGCCGTTCGGCCGCCATCGCGAGCCGCCGGTGCCGCGGCCAGAACCGGTTGAGGGCCTGACTCAGCACCGCTCCCCCACGCAGGAACTGCAAGGGATCGCCACACCCCGAGCAGTCGACGACGATCCGTTGCCACCGGCCGCTCGTCGCCTCGTCGCGGATCCGCCGGAGCAACAGGAAGTCGTCGATACCCGGCAACGAGGTCAGCTCCGCGGCGTCGATGCCCGCGAGGGTCCCCACCCCCGGCATGACCGCCTTGCTGCGCCCGACCGTGTGCTCGAGGACGTCGACGAAGCCCGACCACGTGCGTTCGGTGAGATCGAGCCGGTCGAGTGTCAACAGGTGGAGGAACTTCGAGACCGCCACCGGCTCACCGGGTTGCCGGTAGACCCGAGCCCAGTCGTGCACCGGCGACCAACGGTCGACCGTGATGAGCAGAGTGTGCTGCTCCGGCCGGGTGACGGCACGACGCGAATCCCTGGGCGTGCTGGGCCGTTGGGACGCCGCCGCGGCGGCGACAGCGGAGACACCGGAGCCTCCGGGACCGAGCACCACATGAATGGGTGTGAGATCGATCAGCCTTCGACCCTCTTCTTCAGCTCGTGCAGGGCGGCATCGGTGATCGCCTTCTCCGCACGACGTTTCAGCTGTCCGATCATCGGCACCTGCAGGTCGACCATCAGCTCATAGGTGACCTTCGTCGAACCGGGAACCTGCTGGGTCAGGATGTAGCGGCCCCGCTGGTCCTTCTGCAGATCGCTGGAGACCAGCCGCCACGACACCGATGACCCGTCCGGATCCCACTCGTAGGCAAGCACATACGTGTCCTCCAGGACCCCGGCGTCGAGCACGAACCGCACCTCGAGCGCGCGCCCGGCGGGGTCGGCGCGCAGCACCTCGACCTCACGCGCCGCGGTGACCCAGTCGGGGTAGTGATCGAAATCGGAGATCACGGCCAGGATGTCCTCGGCGTCCGCGCCGATGACGATGTCGCGTTCGGTGTGATCGGCCATCACACGGCCTCCGCGGTCTCGGCACCGGCGGCCGGACCGCCCACGTGCCGGCCGCCCTCGAGGAGCTTCTTCACCTCGAAGGACATGTCCTTTCCGGCCACACGACGACGCTTGTTCTCCTCCGCCAGCGCGTCGGCGCGTGCGCGCGGATCGTCTCCCCGCTCGCCGGCCAGCGGCTCCGTCGGTTCCGCATGGAGGAAGTAGTGCAGTACGAAGCCGTCGAGAATCGCTTCGTTCCAGATCTCCATCGTTCCGGCCACCGGTCCGTCGACACGCCACCGGACCCCCTGCTCGGCACGGTCTTCGGTGACCGCCAGACGCAGGTCGGGCCACCATCGCCGCCAGTTCGCGGGGTCGCCGATCACGGCAGCGGCCAGGCGGGGTGCCGCGGCGACGAAGACCTCGTCGGCCACCTGGATGCTCGTCACGCCCACTAGCTTCACATACTCGTGTCGGCGCAGGGTAGTGCACCCGACGGGCGATGCCGTGAACGTCCCGGTTCCCAACAGAGTTACGATCTGCACAACGGCATCTATTGGAGGGTAACCACGATGAGTGAGTACAGCGTGCCTGCGAAATTCTCGATCGCCGACGACGAGAACTGCACGAACATCATCTTCGATCTGGCACAGCGATCACCTCAGCACGTCGTGTTCCGCCACAAACAGGGCGACACCTGGGCGCCGATCACGGCCGCTGATGCCGCAGCACGCATCTCGTCGATCGCCAAGGGCCTGATCGCCTCCGGCGTGAACCCGGGCGACCGCGTCGCACTTCTCTCGCGCACCCGCCTCGAGTGGAACCTCTTCGACTTCGCGATCTGGTCGGCGGGCGCGATCACCGTGCCGATCTACGACTCGTCGTCGGCCAGCCAGATCGAGTGGATCATGCGTGATTCCGGCGCCGTCGCGATCGTCCTCGAAGACGACGGCCATCGTGCCGCCTTCGAGTCCATCGACTCGCTGACCGAGTCGGTCAAGGTGTTCCAGATCGATCGCGCCGACGGACCGGGTGCCGTCGACGAACTCGTGTCCGCCGGCACCGATGTCCACGACGACGAGGTCGCCAAGCGCCGCGCGAACGTCGGTGCCGCCGACCCGGCGACCCTCATCTACACCTCGGGCACCACCGGGCGCCCGAAGGGGTGCGAGCTGACCCATTCGAACATGCTCTCCGAGGTGCGCGCGGTCCTCGCCGGCGACATCCTCGACGACCTCATCACGCGCGACGAGAAGCGTCTCCTGATGTTCCTGCCGCTCGCTCACGTCCTGGCCCGCGCCATCACCCTGGTCGCGATCGAGGCCGGTGCCGAGGTCGGGCACACCAGTGACATCACGACCCTCGTCGACGAGTTCGCGGTCTTCAAGCCGTCGCTCATCCTCTCGGTGCCGCGCGTGTTCGAAAAGGTCTACAACTCCGCGCGCCAGAAGGCCCACGACGGCGGCAAGGGCAAGATCTTCGACGCCGCGGCAGAGACCGCCATCGCCTACTCCGAGGCGCGCGAGAAGGGTCGGATCGGGCTGGTCCTCAAGCTCAAGCACGCCCTGTTCGACGCGCTCGTCTACAAGAAGCTCCGCGACGCCCTCGGCGGCGAGTGCGGGATGGCGATCTCCGGTGGCGGCCCCCTCGGTGCACGCCTGGGCCACTTCTTCTCCGGCGTCGGCATCCCGGTGTTCGAGGGTTACGGCCTGACCGAGTCGACCGCCGCGTTCAGTGTGAACACCCCCTCCGCCTGGAAGATCGGCACCGTCGGCAAGCCCTTGTCGGGCAACGCCGTTCGCCTCGCCGAGGACGGCGAGATCCTACTCAAGGGCGGCGTCGTGTTCAAGGAGTACTGGCAGAACCCCGAGGCGACGGCCACCGCGATCGTCGACGGCTGGTTCCACACCGGCGACCTCGGCACCGTCGACGCCGACGGCTTCATCACGATCACCGGACGCAAGAAGGAACTCATCGTGACCGCGGGCGGCAAGAACGTCTCCCCCGCCGGACTCGAGGACGTCATCCGCGCCAACGCCCTGATCTCCCAGGCGATGGTCGTCGGCGACGCGAAGCCGTTCATCGGCGTGCTGATCACGATCGACTCCGAAGCGTTCCCCGCATGGAAGGAACGCAACAACAAGCCGGAGTCGGCCTCGGTCGCCGATCTCTCCGACGACGCCGACCTCCGGGCCGAGATCCAGTCGGCCATCGACGCCGCGAACAAGACGGTGTCGAGCGCGGAGGCGATCAAGAAGTTCCGCATCCTGCCGTCGGACTTCACCGAGGAGACCGGCGAGATGACCCCGACCCTCAAGGTCAAGCGCAACGTGGTCGTGGAGAAGTTCTCCGACGACATCGAGGCGATCTACCAGAAGTGATCTTCCAGAGCTGATCCGTTCGCCGGATCAGGAATCAATCCGCCCGAGCACCCGTTGGTGCCACCATGCGTGCAGTCACCTACCGCCGCTTCGGTGGCCCTGATGTCCTGGAGGTCACCGATCTCCCCACACCCAAGGTCGGTCCGGACTCCGTACTGATCCGAGTGCGCGCCTCGAGTGTCAACCCCGTGGACTGGAAGGTCCGCGAGGGTCACCTCGCCGAGGTGATGGACACCGTGTTCCCGGTGATCCCGGGTTGGGATGTCGCGGGCGTGGTCGAGCAGGTCGGCCTGGACACGCCCGAGTTCCGGGTGGGCGACGAGGTGTTCGGTTACGTGCGGAAGGACGTCGTCGGCGGTGAAGTCGCCGGCGGCACGTTCGCCGACCTGGTCGCCGCACCGGTCCGCACACTCGCGCACAAGCCGTCCAGCTTGTCGTTCGAGGAGGCTGCGGCCGTACCGCTCGCCGGACTGACGGCGTACCAGACGATTCGACGGGCGGGCGTGCAGTCGGGTCACACTGTGCTGGTCCATGCCGCCGCGGGCGGCGTCGGGTCGTTCGCGGTTCAGATCGCGCGATCTCTGGGCGCACGGGTGATCGGCACCGCCTCGGAGTCCAATCACGACTACCTCCGAACCCTCGGCGCCGAGCCGACCATGTACGGGGATGGTCTGGCAGACCGGGTACGTGCGCTGGAGCCCGCCGGTGTCGACGTCGTCCTCGACTATGTCGGTGGAGACGCACTCGACTCGGTGCCAGAGGTATTGCGCGACGGCGGCACTGTCGCCTCCGTCATCGACGCACGGGCGCGAGATGAGTTCGGGGGCCAGTACGCATGGGTGCGTCCCGACTCCGCGGACCTCGCCGAGCTCGCCCGGCTCGCCGACGCGGGCGACCTCAAGCCGGAGATCGCCGAGGTCTTCGACCTAGCCGACGCTGCCGGCGCTCACGAGCGCAGCCAGTCCGGTCATGTGCGAGGAAAGATCGTGGTACGAGTCTCTACCGAGGCGTAGGGACGACTCAGAGCAATTGGCGCAGCCGGGCCGCCATCTGACTCCACTGCCAGTTCTCCACGACGAAACGCCTTCCGGCAGCCCCCATATCGGCCGCCGCCGCCCGGTCGCCGAGGATCGCCAGGATCGCCAGGGCGACGGCGTCGACGTCGGTGCCGTCGACCGTCGTCCCCGTCACCCCCTCCACCACCGTCTCCGGCGCACCACCCGAGAGTCCGGCGACCACCGGTACGCCGGTCGCCGAGGCCTCGAGATAGACGATTCCGAGCCCTTCGACGTCGAGTCCGCCCCCGCGGGTGCGGGACGGCATCGCGAAGACGTCGGCGACGTTGTGATATGCCGAGAGTTCTTCGGCCGGAACCGATCCGGTGAAGATCACGTGATCGCTGACATCCGCCTCGGCAGCGAGTGCGTGCAGCTTCTCCGCATACGGACCGCCGCCGACGACCACCAGCACGGCATCGGGCATCCGGCGACGGATCAGCGGCAGCGCCCGGATCAGCACGTCCTGCCCCTTGCGCGGCACCAGTCGCGAGAGACACAGGATGGTCGGCCGGTCCCCCAGTTCGTGACGGTCGCGGAACTTCTGCCGCAGAATCGGATCGGGCGCGAACCGGTCGACATCGACACCGGGCGGCAGATATTCGAGTGCGGCGTGCGGACCGAAGGCGGAGGCGAATCGGCCGCGCGTGTACCGACTGACGAAGGTGATCACGTCGGTGTGGCGGCCGATGTGTCCGAGCACCTGACGCGCCACCGGGAGCATCGACCAGCCGACCTCGTGCCCGTGCGTACTGGCGAGGACGCGCTGGGCACCGGCACGCCTCATCGCGGGGGCCAGGACGGCCAGCGGTGCGGCCGCACCGAACCAGACCGTCGAGATCTCTTCGCGCCGAACGATCTCCGCGGCACGTCGGGCGACGAACGGCGTCGGCAGCATCAGCGTCGTGCGATGGCGGTACACCCGGTACGGCGCTGCCGCGTCGAAGTCGATGTGCGACCGGCCGCGCCAGCGCGGCGCATAGACGACGATGTCCTCCGGCGGTAGCAGATCCACCAGATTCTGCAGATAGGACTGGATCCCGCCCGGCCGCGGCGGAAAGTCGTTCGTGATCAACAGGGTTCGTGACATCAGCGGACCTGCCCCTCGAGCCATCGGCCCCACCCCGCCACCAGTTCGTCACGACCGACGCCGAGCGCGGCCCGGATGGCGGCTTCCTGGCGAGCCGGGTCGGAGGTTGCCGCGACCCCGAGGTAGAGCCTCTTCAGACGCGCCTCGTCGTAGCGGTCGGCGACATAGGCAGCCATCGACCACGCACTCTGATAGGCGATCTGAGAGTTCTGCCCGTTCATGGCGAAGGCAGCGTCGTCGGGCAACGCAGTGGGGGTGTTGCCCGCACGGACCGCCTCGGTCAGGTCGGGTGCGGCGTCGGGGAATCGGGTGTAGGTGCCCTTGCGGCCAACGTACTCGGCCACGCCCTCGGTGATCCAGAGGGGAGCGTCGAGGGCGGTCTGGGCCCGGGCCGCGACGTGGGTGAGTTCGTGGCGCAGCACGACGGCGAGCGTCGGCGCGGCCAGGTCGTCGGCGGCTGGGGTGAAGACGATGCGCTGGCCGGAGGCGGTGCGCCGGGGGAAGTCCACTCGGCTGTACACGGTCGCGGCGGCTGCGGTGCCGGTCACCCCGCGTCCCGGCGCCACGAGCTCGTCGAACTCCTTCGGTGTCGAGGTCGCGACGAGCACTGCGCGTCGATCCCAGGAGTTGCCCCAGAAGGCGGTCACCGCGTCGACGGCATCGGGCAGCAGCCGGCGCAGGTTCGCCAGCGCCGGGTTGGTGCGCAGGTACCAGGCGATCACCGACGTCCCACCCGCGGTCTCCACATCGGAGACCGAGAGTCCGGGGAGCTCCCACAGCTGGGTCGGGGACGGTTCGCCGCCGAGCGCCTCGGCGTCGCCGACGAGCTTCCACTCGTCGCCGTACCTGGCGACCACGAACTGGTTGGTCACCACCACCTCGGGTTCGTCGACCCCGGGCGCACGCTCGCCTCCGAGGGCGTATCGCAGTTCCACCGGCGCGACCCAGGAGTCGGAACTCCCCTTCACGTCGAGAAGCCCCTGGACATCGGCGGGCACCAGCGTCTCGGCTTCCTCGGTGGGTGCGAGCTGATAGCGGAAACGGGCGAACTGCAATCGACCGTCGGACTCGTCGCCGGAGAACGGCCGGGGACGGAAGTTCTCCGCGGCGGTCACCCATCGATTCTCGAAGGCCGGGATCGCCGTGTCGTCCACGAGGCGGCCGATCGCCCGCAGGTCCCCCGCGGACACGGCGGTGGTGAGGTCGTCGAGCAGGCGCGTCACACCCTCGGCACGCTGCTGCTCATACACATTCGCCGGGGTCGTCGACGTCGTGGTGGACCCGGTGGAGACCGATGCGACGTTCGAGGACGGACCCGGACCCCCACATCCGGTGGTCACACCGATCAGCAGCACCACCGCGGAGGCGAGCGTCGGGCGCCAACGCCCGCGGAGTGAGACCACCAGAGGAGTCTAGAACCGACGGCCGGAGTTGAAGGGACCGGCCTCGTCGAGCGGGACGACCTTGACCGGGACACCGAAGGTCGAGGCGTGGATGACGTATCCGTCGCCGACGTACATCCCCACGTGGTGGGCGTCCGGGTAGTAGATGACCAGGTCGCCGGGCTTGAGGTCCTCGCGGGACACCGGCTGTCCGCCGGCCATCTGCGCCTCACTCGACCGCGGGAGGGTCTTGCCGGCCTGCTTGTAGGCCCACACCATCAGACCAGAGCAGTCGAAGGAACTCGGACCGGTGGCACCCCACACATAGGGATCGCCGATTCGCGTCAACGCTGCCTGAACGGCGACGAGCGCGGCGGCGGTGCCCCTCGGGACGATCCGCGGGTCGAAGTCGAAGGTCGGGCCGCGCAGCGCGGCGAGCTGCTTGCCGGTCATCGACTGGTAGATCGTGCGGATCTGGATCGCCTGCATCTGCAGGTCGGCCTGCTTGGTCTGGAGGTCTCCGCGGACGCGTTCGGCGCGCGAGACCGCCTCCGACGCGGCGAGCGCGGTCTGGTCGGCGTCCTTCTTGGCGGCCGCGGTCTGGGCGCGGACCTTCTTGATGGCGGTCAGGTCCGATGCGGCCTGCCGCGAGATCATGTCGAGCCCCGACATCTGGTCGAGCAGGGCCTGCGGCGAGTCGCTGACCATCACCGCATAGAGGCCGCTGACGCGGGCTCCCTGGTAGCTGGCGCGCACGATGGCGTCGACCCTGGCCTGGTAAGCCGCGAGCTGCTCACGGCTGATGTCGAGCTTGCGCTGGGCGTCGGCCGCGGCCTTCTTGGCCTGCACGACGATCGAGCGCTGCTTGTCGTACTCGATCTTGGCGTTGTGCATCGCCTCGGTGGTCTTCTCGGCCTCGGTGCCGAGCTGCTTGTACCGATCGAGAAGCTGATCGGCTGATCGCGCGGGCACGGCCCGCGCCTGCCCGGTTCCGCCGGTCGTCAGTGGGACGACGGTCACGATGGCCGCCAGCAGACACATGACGAGCATCATCGGGCCCGATCGTGCACGGATACGAGTCGCGTTCACTCGCCCCTCCCCGGAAAGCACGGTGCCAGTCACTTCCTTACCGCTTCGTTACCGTCCGCGGACCACCGTAGGTTCCCCCGATGGCCCCAAGGACCGGATCGGGCGGATCGCACCAAACCGCGACCCGCCCTTTCCCTGATGCTCTTGTTCAGTTGATGTCAGTAGCGGCGGATACCGGTGAGCTGCCACTCCTTGACCGCGTCACGCTTGACCGGGGTGCCGTAGGTCGAGGAATGGACGAACTGTCCGTTTCCGGCGTAGATGCCGGCATGGCCGCCACCGTTGAAGATCATCACGTCGCCGGGCTTGGCCTCGTTGTACGAGACCGGGCGACCGCCACCGAGCTGGCCGTAGCTGTCACGCGGGATGGTCTTGCCGGCCTGCTTGTAGGACCAGTAGACGAGACCCGAGCAGTCGAAGGCGTTCGGGCCGGCCGAGCCGTAGGAGTAGGGCGAGCCGATCTTGCTCTCCGCGGCCTTGACGGCCTTCTCGCCCGCGGTCAGCTGGGGCTGCCCGAGCGGGGCGCCACCGTGCGGACGGAACTGGTCCGGGATCTGGTTCTGGCCGATGCCCGGGATGGTGAACTGGCCGACGTTCGGGATCTCGACCGTTGCGGCCGGCGACTTCGCGACGGGCTTGGGCGCGGGCGCAGCCTCGGGAGCCTTCTGCTCGCCGGGCAGAGCCGGGATCTCGAAGGTTCCGAGCGGGGTGTGGACCGGGGCCGCGAGAGCAGGGCCGGCCGCAGCAGCGAGCGAACCGAGCGTGATCGATCCAGCGATCACCGCCTTCTTGGCTACCTTGCTCCCACGATTGGGCTGTTCCAAACGATGTTTGGCCACGAAGCGAGTTCTCCTTCAGTTTCTCCCTGTACCGCCGACCGAGTTAGCTGTCGGGTTCGGGCCGGAAGAGTGGCCCTACGCGTTTTCGGCACAGCCGTATCCCGAGAGGACACGCTTGCGCGTTGACGCGATTCACCCCGATTCGGGACAGTCTCACCAGGTCATGTCAGGACTGACATCGACTGGCCGCGCTGCCCGAAGTGTGTGGTTCCCCGGTTCGCCCCCAAGGGCGATTGAGCGGTGACTTGTGCGGACCACTTCTGTTGAAGCGGGACGCTCCGCAAAGGTCTCAGAAAGGTTACGAAATCGACGGCCCTGTGTCCACTACGCAACGGACACGCAGATCGCACCCGACTTTCAGCCCGCGCGGAGATCAGTCCCGGCGACGACTCGAAATGCCCGATGACGTGCAGTTTTCGAGGTTCTTGCAGATCGTGCAGCACTGCTGGTGACCATTGCAGCAGACTGGAACACATCGATCGCGAGGTCCAGTTCAGCATCGTCGTCGAGGGCCTGCGCCGTTACCGTAACTCCACCTTCAGTGGGCCCATCGTCCCAGTTCGGGCCGCCGAAAAGCACCGTCATCATGCACCCGTCACAGGCGACGGGGCGGGCCGGGCAGGTCGCGCAGTCAACGTGCATGGTGTGATCTCCATCTCATCTTGGCGCCGGAGGCGTTTGACCTCCGAATCGGGTGGTTCGTGGGGGGTGTGGTTCGCCGCCGCCGGCGACGATCTCTCACTTCGAGGTGGAGACTAGGGGGCACCACCGACAAACTCGTTCGCACAGTGTTCGACACATGCGTCACAGGAGTAACAGGCGACATCGGCGAACGTCCCTCGCGCCGACCGCCGCCGAAAACAGAACGATCGATCGGGGTGTCACATCCGGCCTGTCGGTGCGTCGAACTAATGTTCGGCCCGTGACGCGCATGGATGGTGGCGGTGCAGCCGCGGGACAGACGACCTCAGGCCAACTGACCTTCGCCGACCTCGAAGCCGCCGATCAGGCCACCGGTGGCGACGCGACATCGAACGAGTTCAGCGACCGGGCACTCTTCGACACCACCCTCGTCGTCGTCGACCTCGAGACCACCGGGTCCGATCCCGCAGGCGACCGCATCACCGAGATCGGCGCCGTGAAGATCCGGGGCGGCGAGGTGATCGGCGAGTTCGCCACCCTCGTCGATCCCGGTCGCCCCATCCCGCCCCAGATCGTCACCCTCACCGGGATCACGACCGCGATGGTCACCGACGCGCCCCGTATCGAGTCGGTACTACCTGCGTTCCTCGAGTTCGCCCGCGGGGCGATCCTGGTCGCGCACAACGCTCGCTTCGACATGGGGTTCCTCCGGCAGAACGCACTCCGGCTCCACCTCGACTGGCCGTTCAGCCTGAGTCTGTGCACGGTGACCATGGCCCGGCGCATCCTGTCGCGCGACGAGGCCCCGACGGTCAAACTGAGCGCCCTCGCCGACCTGTTCGACGTCTCGGTCCGTCCCACCCACCGGGCGCTGGACGACGCCCGCGCCACCGTCGAGGTCTTCCACCGTCTGCTCGAGCGCGTCGGGAACCAGGGCATCGCGACGGTCGGGGAACTCACCTCCTACCTGCCGCGCACGGATCCCCGTCTGCGCGGCAAACGTCACCTCGCCGACCGGGTACCGGCCCGGCCCGGCGTCTACCTCTTCCGCGGGCCCTCGAACGAGGTCCTCTATGTCGGCACCGCGGTGGATCTACGACGCCGGGTCCGTTCCTATTTCTCCGGCAGCGATCCCCGGCGACGCATCACCGAGATGGTCCTGCTCGCCGAGCGCGTCGACGTCGTCGAGTGTTCCCACGCCCTGGAGGCGGCCGTCCGCGAGTTGCGACTGCTGGCGGCGCACGCGCCCGCCTACAACCGACGTTCGACACAGCCCCACAAGGGATGGTGGGTGACCCTGACCGAGGAACGTTTCCCGCGTCTCAAGGTCAGCCGCACCCCCACCGACGAATCCATCGGTCCGGTGGGCAACCGCAACAACGCGTCGACGGTTGCAGACGTGATCGCCGCAGCCGCCGGACTGCGCACGTGCACCAAACGCCTCGGGGCCACCGGCTACCACTGGTGCCCGACGCCCGACGGCGTCCGGCAGCCCGGCGGATGTCATGCCGCCGCCGCAGCGCCCCAGACCGTCCCGGACTATCTGCCGCGCGTGACCGCGGCCCGCCGGCTGATGCGTGGGGAGACCGACGACCTCCTCGACGACCTCACCGCGCGCCTCGCGGATCTCTCCGAGGCGCAGATGTTCGAGACCGCCGCCCGCCACCGAGACCGGCTCGCCCTCACCATCGACGCCCTGGCGCGTTGTCAGCGGCTGGCCGCGCTGTGTGCGATCGCCGAGATCGTCGTCGCCCGTCCCGACGACGACCGCGGGTGGCATTTCGCCGTCGTCCGCCACGGACGCCTCGCGGGGGCGGGACGTGCGCGTCGGGGCGTCTCCCCCATGCCGGTGGTCGACGCGCTCGTCGCCGCAGCCGAGACGGTCATCGCCGGAACAGGTCCCCTACGCGGGGCACCCGCGGAAGAAGTGGCGCTGATCTACCGGTGGATGACCGAGCCGGGGGCCCGGATCGTGTCCACGACCGATCCGGTGGCGCTGCCGGCCGGATGCGCCGAGCGCCGGCGCGACTGGTCGCAGTCGGCGCGAGAGGCACGCTCGGACGCCCACTCGGTGGTGCACCGGACACCACGGCCCGCACAGCGCTCGCCGGTCCACCGGCTCGCGGCCACTAGGCTTGCGCCATGATCACTGCCATCGTCCTCATCCAGGCCGACATCCACCAGATCCCGGAGACCGCTCAGTCCGTGGCCGACATCGCCGGCGTCGAAGAGGTGTACTCCTGCGCGGGTGACGTCGACCTCATCGCGAAGATCCGCGTCCGCGACCACGAGCAGATCGCGACAGTGGTGACCGGAGAGATCAACCGGCTGCCCGGGGTGCTCAAGAGTGCCACCCACATCGCGTTCCGCAGCTACTCGAGCTCGGACGTCGAGGGTGGTTTCTCCATCGGCGAGAACTAGTTTCGCGCGGCCGACCCCAACCGGGTGCTGAGCGAGGCCCAGCGGTCGAGCAGGGACGCCGCCGCCCCGGAGTCGATGGCGTCGGCCGCACGGTCCTTCGCGGCACCGAGCGCCTCGGTGAGTTCGGCGGAGGTCATCGGCGCCCGCTGTTCGAACGCCACGATCGCGCCGGCCGAGTTCAGCAGCACCGCGTCACGTACGGGACCGGTTGTGCCCGCGAACAATTCCCGCGCGATCGCGGCGTTGGCGACCGCATCGCCGCCCTGCAGCGCGGACAGCTCGACGCGCGGGATGCCGAGATCGGCCGGGTCGACGCCGAGCTGGGTGACGCTGCCGCCGACGACCTGCCACACCGTCGAGGTGGTGGTCGTGGTGAGTTCGTCGAGGCCGTCGTCGCCGCGCACCACCAGTGCCGATCCACCGCGATCGGCAAAAGCGCCGGCGAGAACCGGCGCAAGGTCGGCGAAGGCGCACCCGATGAGGCCCGCGGTGGGACGTGCCGGGTTCGTCAGCGGCCCGAGCACGTTGAACACGGTCGGGATGCCGATCTCCTTGCGCGGCGGACCGGTGAAACGGAAGGCCGGGTGGAACACCGGCGCGAAGCAGAACCCGATACCGAGTTCCTCCACACAGCGCGCGACCGCGTCGGCGGACAGGGTGATGTCCACCCCGAGCGCCTCCAGCACGTCGGCACCGCCGCTCTTCGACGACGCCGCCCGGTTCCCGTGCTTCACGACCGCCACGCCGGCGGCCGCGATGACGATCGACGTCATCGTGGAGATGTTCACGGTGTGCGACCGGTCGCCGCCCGTACCGACCACGTCGACCGCCGGACGGCTCACCTCGACGAGCGTCGCATGGTCGAGCATCGCCTGCGCCAGGCCGACGAGCTCGCCGGGCGCCGCGCCCTTCATCTTCACGCCGACACCGAAGGCGGCGATCTGTGCGCCGCTGGCACTGTCGGTCATGATCTCGTTCATCGCCCAGGCGGCCTCTTCGGCGGTGAGGTCGATGCGGTCGGTGATCTTGCCGAGGATCTGCGGCCAGCTGAAGGCAGACTTTGCGGTACTCACAGGCAGAGAGCCTAGTGCCCCGCCCCGCCGGCCGGACGCTGCAGTACAGACCACCGTCGTGCGATTCCGCCGTGACGGGAACCCAGACTGGCCATGCGGGACCGTTCCTGGGACAGATGCATCGCGTCGAGCAACTGGACACGTGCGAGGACGAGCACCTCGAGCCGGTCGTCGCCGGCCTCCGGCCGCGGCCCCCAGCGGTCGTCGACGACCACCTCGTAACCGTCGAGTGCCGCCACCGCCGCGGCGTCGCTCACGCGATCTGCCGGCAGCTCGAGATCGTGACGGAGGATCACCTCTTCCTCCCCGCGCCAGGACGACTCGTCGAGGGCGACCGAACTCGCGATCGCATCGTCGTCCGAACCGGCGACGACAACCACCTCGTCCCGTAGTCCGAGGGGAGCGGTGCCGCCACCGCCCCGGAGCCGGGATCGCAGGCGCGCCAGGCGACCCCGGGCGACGACCCGCCCGTTCAGGTCGCGGGGACCGGAGGAATCCGAACTCGACATGAACTCACCGTAGCCACCGTGCCAACGCCCCGGACACGGTGCCGGGGACGCCCCGGACACGCCGCCGAACACGCCGCCGAACACGCCGGAGACGCCGTCATCGGCCCGCCCGACCTGCAGCGGGAGAAAAACCTGCCCCCAATATCCGACCCGGGTGGCCACCGCTTACTACGAACCGTCATACTTCACTTGTGACAAGCGCTGTAGGTACCTCAGGAACAGCCATCACCTCGCGCGTGCACTCGCTGAACCGGCCCAACATGGTCAGCGTCGGCACGATTGTGTGGCTGTCCAGTGAGCTCATGTTCTTCGCTGGCCTCTTCGCGATGTACTTCGTCGCCCGAGCCAACTCCGCCATCGGCTGGCCACCAGAGCCGACCGAGCTGAATCTCGCCCTCGCCATACCGGTGACGACGGTGCTGATCCTCTCGTCGGTCACGTGCCAGATGGGTGTGTTCGCCGCCGAACGAGGTGACGTCTTCGGCCTCCGCCGCTGGTACGTACTCACCTTGGCCATGGGCACGTTCTTCGTGTGCGGCCAGGCATACGAGTACTACCACCTGGTGCACGAGGGCACGACGCTGTCGTCGAGTGCATACGGTTCCGTCTTCTACATGACGACCGGCTTCCACGGCCTGCACGTCATCGGCGGTCTGATCGCATTCGTCTACCTCCTCATCCGCACCAAGCTGTCAAAGTTCACCCCGGCGCAGGCAACCGCCGCAATCGTTGTCTCCTACTACTGGCACTTCGTCGACATCGTCTGGATCGGACTGTTCGTCACGATCTACTTCATCCGATGACCCCGGCGACACCGCGCCACGCGCGATCCGCCAACCCAGAGCGCAGCTCGCTCTAGAACACCAGTCCGTCCCGCTTAGTAGAGAGTCACAGATGAGTTCATCTCCACCGCGACCGTCGGATAGCGGCACCGACGCCCGCCGCGCCAAGGCACGGCGCAAGCTCCGTCGACGCGCCAGCGGCACCATCGTGCTCCTGGCCGGTCTGGTCATGGCCGGTGTGCTCGCTTCGGTTCTGACCCCCGACCCTCAGGTCGCGGTGGCCGACGAGAGCAACGCCGCGATGATCAACGACGGCCGCAAGCTCTACGAGACCTCGTGCATCACCTGCCACGGCGCAAACCTGCAGGGTGTGCCCGACCGTGGTCCCGCCCTGCTCGGCGTCGGCGACGCCGCCGTGTACTTCCAGGTGTCGACCGGCCGCATGCCGGCCGCACGTGGTGAGGCACAGGCGCAGCGAAAGCCCGCGAAGTTCACGACCGAGCAGATCGACCAGCTCGGCGCCTTCATCCAGGCCGAGGGCGGCGGACCGCAGGTCCCCCGCGACGCCAACGGCGAGGTCGCCCAGGGTTCGCTCCGTGGCGACAGCATCGGACGCGGCAGCGAGCTGTTCCGCCTGAACTGCGCCTCGTGCCACAACTTCACCGGTCGTGGCGGCGCCCTGTCGTCGGGTAAGTACGCCCCGAACCTCGACGGCGTCAGTGAGGCACAGATCTACACCGCGATGCTGACCGGTCCGCAGAACATGCCCAAGTTCTCGAACCGTCAACTGAATCCGGAAGAAAAGAAAGACATCATCGCCTACGTCAAGTACGCGACCGAGGCCAAGCCCAGCGGCGGACTCGGACTGGGCGGCTTCGGGCCGGTCAGTGAGGGCATGGTGATGTGGTTCGTCGGCGTCATCGCCATCGTCGCAGGCGCCATGTGGATGGGATCTCGAGCATGAGCGGCAGTGACAAGGACGTCCCGTCGCGGGACGAACTGGAGCAGATGAGCACGGATGAGCTCGTCAAACTCGGCACCAATCTCGACGGTGTCGAGATCATCCACCGGGCCGAGCGGTACACCGAGGCCGGTACCAAGGTCGAGAAGCGCGCCGAGCGCCAGGTCGCGGTCTGGTTCACGATCGCAGGTATCTCCGCACTCGCCTGCCTGGGCATCTTCCTGTTCAACCACTGGGAATTCGCCCTCCCCGACGATCCGAACTACTGGTGGTACACCTTCAACACGCCGCTCCTCGGTGCGACGTTCGGACTCTCGGTGCTGTCCATCGGCATCGCGATGATCCTGATCACCAAGAAGTTCATCCCGTCGGAGATCTCCGTGCAGGATCGCCACGACGGCGGTTCGGCCGAGGTCGACAAGAAGACGATCGTCGGACTCCTCCAGGACACCGGCACCACCTCGACCCTGGGTCGTCGCAAGATGATCATCGGTTCGGCCGGGTTCGGTCTGGGCGCCTTCGCGCTGACCGGCCTCGTCGCCTTCCTCGGTGGCTTCATCAAGAACCCGTGGGCCGAGCGCGAGAACGCCCCGCTGTGGCACTCGGGCTGGTCGCCGATCTACAACTCCGAGGAAGACCCCAACGAGACGATCTACCTGCGTCGCGACACGGGCAACCCGTACCAGGTCGCCCTGGTCCGTCCGGAGGATCTCGACGCCGGCGGCATGGAAACCGTCTTCCCGTGGCGTCGTTCCAACGGGTTCGGCGAGACCGAGCACTCCCGTCACGCGCTGATGGAGAGCCTCCACGAGGTCCGCAACCCCGTCATGCTCATCCGTCTTCGCCCCGAGGACACGGCCCGCGCCATCAAGCGCACGGGCCAGGAGAGCTTCAACTACGGTGACTACTTCGCCTACACCAAGGTCTGCAGCCACCTCGGTTGCCCCGCCTCGCTGTACGAACAGCGGAGCAACCGCATCCTGTGTCCCTGCCACCAGTCGCAGTTCGACGCGCTCGAGTACGCCAAGCCGATCTTCGGACCGGCGGCCCGTGCTCTCGCACAGCTGCCGATCACGGTGAACAATGAGGGTTACCTCGTTGCGGCAGGTGACTTCATCGAGCCCGTCGGACCGGCATTCTGGGAGCGTAAGTCATGACCATCGCCGACCGTCTCGGCGCACAAGCCGAAGAAATGGACTCGCGGTATCACCTCGCCGCGGGTATGCGTCGCCAGATCAACAAGGTATTCCCCACCCACTGGTCGTTCATGCTGGGTGAGATCGCGCTCTACAGCTTCATCATCCTGCTGATCTCGGGCGTCTACCTCTCGCTGTTCTTCGATCCGTCGATGACGCACGTCGTCTACGACGGCGCGTACCAGCCCCTCAACGGCGTCATGATGACCAAGGCGTACGAGACCACGCTGGACCTCTCCTTCGAGGTTCGCGGCGGCCTGTTCGTCCGTCAGATCCATCACTGGGCAGCTCTGCTGTTCGCGGCGTCGATCATCATCCACATGGCGCGCATCTTCTTCACCGGTGCGTTCCGCCGTCCGCGTGAGGCCAACTGGATCATCGGCTCCCTGCTGCTGGTACTGGCGATGTTCGAGGGCTTCTTCGGCTACTCGCTTCCCGACGACCTGCTCTCGGGCACCGGCGTCCGCGCCGCCATGAGTGGCATCGTCCTCGGCATCCCCGTCGTGGGCACCTGGATCCACTGGGCGCTGTTCGGTGGGGACTTCCCCGGCGACATCATCATCCCGCGCCTGTACGTGCTGCACATCCTGCTGTTCCCCGGCATCATCCTGGCCTTGATCGGTGCTCACCTGGCGCTCGTCTGGTACCAGAAGCACACCCAGTTCCCCGGCCCCGGCCGCACCGAGAAGAACGTCGTCGGTGTCCGGATCATGCCGGTGTTCGCCGCCAAGGCCGGCGCGATGTTCGCCTTCGTCACCGGTGTGCTGGCCGTCATGGCGGGCATCTTCCAGATCAACCCGGTCTGGAACATCGGCCCGTACAACCCGGCGCAGGTGTCGGCAGGTTCGCAGCCGGACATCTACATGATGTGGACCGACGGTCTGATACGTCTGTTCCCCGCGTGGGAGCTCTACCTGGGCAACTACACCGTCGTGATGTCCAACTGGGTCGTCCTGATCATCACCATCATGTTCGGCGTGATGTTCGCCTACCCGTGGATCGAGAAGAAGCTCACCGGAGACGACGCTCACCACAACCTGCTGCAGCGTCCGCGTGACACCCCGGTCCGTACCGCGATCGGTGCGATGGCGTTCTCGTTCTACATCCTGCTGACGCTGGCCTGCATGAACGACATCATCGCGTTCAAGTTCCACATCTCGCTCAACGCGACGACGTGGATCGGCCGGATCGGTCTGATCATCCTGCCGCCGCTGGTGTACTTCATCGCCTATCGCTGGGCGATCTCGTTGCAGCGCAGCGACCGTGAGGTTCTTGCACACGGCATCGAGACCGGCATCATCAAGCGTCTGCCGCAGGGCGAGTACATCGAGCTGCACCAGCCGCTCGGACCGGTCGACGACCACGGTCACCCGATCCCGCTCCCCTACCAGGGCGCTGCACTGCCGAAGCGGATGAACAAGCTCGGTTCCGCCGGCGCACCGGGTACGGGTTCGATCCTGACCGCCGACCCGGTCGAGGAGCAGCTGCGCAACGTCGAACTCGAGCACGAACTCGAGGCCGCCGAACGCAAGGCTCTACGCGAGCTCCAGGCCAAGGGTGGCAACCCCTTCGGCGAGTAGCTTCCGACACCAGAAAGCGGGCCGTCACGCACCATCCGGTGCATGACGGCCCGCTTTTTGGTGTCACCCGCCGGATGAGCCGCTCCGCCGGTTGAGCGTTCCTCCGCCGGTTGAGCTTGTCGAAACCCCCTCTCCCCTCCCCCGCCGGGCCTTCTGGCCTCGCCCCCACGGCCACTGCCCGGATGTGGCACGGTGGACACCATGCGCCGGTTACGTCATCGTGGTTCCGGCCTGTCCCAGATCACCCGTGGGATGGGCACTCTCGACGCCGAGATCTATGACACGATCGCCCGCTCGCCGAGTCCGCTGCTCGACTCCACGATGCCGGTACTGACCCACGCGGCTGATCACTCGAAGCTGTGGATGGCGATCGCCGCCGGGTTGGCCGTCTCCGGCCGGCCGTCACTTCAGCGCGGAGCGGCCCGGGGTATCGCCTCGCTGGCCGTCACCAGTCTCGTGACCAATCAGGCGGCCAAGCGGATTCGACGTCGCACACGCCCGCATCCGGGACTCATCCCCGACCCACGACGCGGCCGCAGACAGCCGACGTCGAACTCCCTGCCCTCCGGGCACTCCGCGAGCGCTGCGGCCTTCGCGATCGGTGTCGCAGTCGAGAACCCACCCGCCGGCCTCGTGCTGTCCGGGCTGGCCGCCCTCGTCGGGCTCTCCCGGGTCGCCACCGGCGCCCACTACCCCGGCGACGTGGTCGCCGGGCTGAGCATCGGGGCCGCCGTCGCGACACTGGGTACCCGGGTCGTGCCGCCGATCGCCCGGCCATCCCTGTCGCTCGCCGATCCGACGCTCGTCGAGGCCGAACCTCGACCCGACGGTGCCGGTCTCGTCGTAGTGGTGAACCCGGCTTCCTCGGACGGGCGCGGACGTCGTGTGCTGGGAGACATCCAGACGGCGCTCCCCGCCGCCGAGATCGTCGAACTCGACGACAACGACGATGTCGCCGCGGTGTTCGCCGATGTCGCGGCGCGCGCCTCGATCATCGGCGTCGCGGGCGGGGACGGCACGGTGGCGTGCGCCGCAGGCGCGGCGATCGACGCGGAGCTTCCGCTCGCGGTGTTCCCGGCGGGCACCTTCAATCACTTCGCGCGTGACATCGGTTGCGGGACAGTCCAGGACACCGTCCACGCCATTGCCTCCGGGTCGGTGTCCAAGGTCGACGCGGTGTGGCTCAACGATTCTCGTCTGATCCTGAACACCGCCAGCATCGGTGCCTATCCGCATTTCGTCCGCATCCGGGAACGTCTCCGGCGCCGCATCAGCCGACCACTCGCCACCGCCACCGCGATCATCCGGGTGCTCCGCGAGGACGCCAACGTACGGATCGAGGTCGACGGCCAGGTGCTCGACGTCTCCCTGTTCCTCCTCGGGAACTCGATCTATCAACCCACGGGATTCCTGCCCACGCGACGCCTACGGCTCGACGACGGGCTCCTCGATGTCCGGATACTCGAGATGGGACATCGCTGGGCGACCCTGCGGCTGTTGGGATCTCTCGCCGCCGGCCGCCTGGAACGATCCCGGCTGTACCACGAGATGCAGGTACCCGAGTTCCGGTTCACGGCCGTCGACGGTCCGGTGGCGGTGTCCCACGACGGCGAGGTCGAGGAAAGCTACTCGAACGCGCACTTCCGCGCCGACTACCGCCGGCTGAAGGTGTACGGCCCGGTTCGCTCCAGGCGGATCTGAAGGGCTCGCCCGGACACGAGACAAGAAAAGACGACGCCCCACCTATGCGGTGGGGCGTCGTCTCTTGTGGTTCTACCGAAGGCTCAGTGCTTCTCGGGTCCGACGTGGTACTCGAAGACGAGTCCGGCAGCGGTACCCAGGATCACCGCCACGGCGAAGATCGCGAGCCAGAAGTTGCCAGAGGCGAACCCGACCGCGAAGATCGAGGCGCCCAGGGCGATCAGGATCGGCCACCACGAGTGCGGGCTGAAGAAGCCCAACTCGCCGGCGCCGTCCTCGATCTCGGCATCCTCGTAGTCCTCGGGGCGGATCTCGACGCGCCGCGACACGAACCGGAAGAACGTGCCCGCGATCAGCGTCAGACCCCCGGCGAAGAACAGGCCGACGACGCCGACCCACTCGATGCCCTTGCTGGTGAACGCGGTGAACAGCGTGTACGCGACGCCGGTCAGCACGAAGAAGGCTGTCAACATCTCGAAGAGGCGTGCTTCGATCTTCATCGTCAGCTCTCCTTCTTGGTGCAGTTGGCGAGGGTCGGGTCATCCGGGTTGCCGGTGGCACCCACCGAACCGTCGGTCTTGCGACGGGTGTCGAACGGAACCGTGGTGACGGCTTCCGGTGCCTGGCAGATCGACGCGAGCGCCTCGGCGTTGGTGGCCTCCGGATTCGACTGGCGGAAGCGGATGTAGCTGTCGAAGTCCTCCGGTGTCACCGCGCGGACCTCGAAGTTCATCATCGAGTGGTAGGTGCCGCACATCTCGGCACAGCGCCCGACGAAGGCTCCGGTCCGGTCGAGCGAGCCGATCTGGAAGATCGGGTCGGTCGAGTTCTCCTTCGGGAACGGCATCACGTCGCGCTTGTACAGGAACTCCGGCACCCAGAACGAGTGGACGACGTCGCCCGAGGCGAGATTGAACTCGATGCGCTTGTCGGTCGGCAGGACCAGGACCGGGATCTCGCTCGACGAGCCGACGGTCTCGATCTTGTCGAACCGCAGGTAATCGCGGATGTCGTCGTCGCGCCCACCGGCCGGACCGGGCAGCTCGCCGCCGTGCTCACCCTCGACAGCCGGCTCGGGCTCGACCTCGCCGTCCTTCTGCTGCTGCAGTTCGAACGGGTTGCCGTCGGCCTCGAAGCCGTCGTAGGTCGAACCGTCGCTGAAGACGACCTTGTTGTAGCCGAACTTCCAGTTCCACTGGAACGCGGTCACGTCGACGACGACCTTGGAGTCGTCGTTCTTGCCCTCGACGTCGTTCTGCACGATCACGGTGAAGTAGAACAGCACCGCGATGATGACGAACGGAATCGCCGTGTACGTGAGCTCCAGCGGCACGTTGTATGCGGTCTGCCGCGGGAACACGCCCTTCTTGGCGTCGTTCGCACGATGGAACGTGATCGTCCAGAAGATCAGGGCCCAGACCAGAATGCCCATGACGAGTGCGGCGATGACGGACCAGGTCCAGAGATCGACCATCTTCTTACCCTGGGGCGTGACGCCCTCGGGCCAACCGAAACGCATCGCCTCATTGGCGTCGCATCCCGACATCAGCAGTGCGCCGAGTCCGAGAGCGACGACGATTCCCAGTCGCTTCATCGTCTGCGACGCGGATGAGACACGCCGCGCTCGGGGCCGTCCACCGTGTGCCAATTTCACGCCTTCCTGCTCGCTCACCGGCGCCCTTGCGCCGCAGTGAGTGCATGCCACATGACCTGCACAGGGCAAGTACCCGTCGTGGACACACAACGAGTCTTGCACCTAGTACTACGCAGCGTAGACCAACCCGGCGAAGCTTTCGTGATCGGGGTTTGATCCGGCCGTGTCCGAGCACTCCAGGTCGGAATCCCGCTGGTGGCTCAGGCATACTCGGACCCGACCCGACGCCCGTCGGGGCCTGTGCTCGCGACGAGATTGGGGAGAAGCCAACGTGTGTGGTCTGCTCGGCCTTCTGACATCCGACCGGACGGCCACCGAGGTCGTCGACGCGGTGGCGGTGGCCTCGCACTGCATGCGGCATCGTGGTCCCGACGAGCCCGGCACCTGGCACGACGAGAACATCGTCTTCGGCTTCAACCGACTCTCCATCATCGACATCGAGCACTCTCACCAGCCGCTCCGCTGGGGCCCGCCGGAGAACCCCGACCGCTACGCACTGGTCTTCAACGGCGAGATCTACAACTACCTGGAGATCCGCGCCGAGCTGGCCGAGGACGAGGGTGCGACCTTCCGTACCGAGGGGGACGGGGAGGCCATCGTCGCCGCGTTCCACCACTGGGGCCCCGACGCGGTGCGCCGCCTCCGCGGCATGTTCGCCTTCGCCATCTGGGACACCGAGAACCGGTCGCTGTTCCTGGCCCGTGACCCGTTCGGCATCAAGCCGCTGTTCGTGGCATCTGGGCCCGGTGGCCTGATCTTCGGCAGCGAGAAGAAGTCCCTCCTCGACCTGATCGAGCGCGTCGGCCTGTCCAAGGACCTGGACCCGCGGGCGGTCGAGCACTACACGGTGTTGCAGTACGTCCCGGAGCCCGAGACCATCCACGCCTCGATCCGCCGGCTCGAGTCGGGCTGCCACGCCACCGCCTCCCCTGGCAGTCCGCTCTCGGTCCGCCGCTACTTCACGCCGCAGTTCGGGGTGCGTCCCGTCACCGACGCCACGCGCCAGAAACGCTATGACGAGATCGCCGACGTTCTCGCGGACTCGGTCGCCAAGCACATGCGTGCCGACGTCACCGTCGGCTCGTTCCTGTCCGGCGGCATCGACTCGACGGCCATCGCCGCGCTGGCGATCCGCCACAACCCCGACCTGATCACCTTCACCACCGGGTTCGAGCGCGAGGGGTATTCGGAGGTCGATGTGGCCGCCGAGTCGGCCGAGGCGATCGGCGCGAAGCACGTCGTCAAGGTCGTCGGACCGTCGGAGTTCATCGAGGCGTTGCCGTCGATCGTCTGGTATCTCGACGACCCGGTCGCCGACCCGGCCCTCGTCCCCCTCTACTTCGTCGCCGCCGAGGCACGCAAGCACGTCAAGGTCGTGCTGTCCGGGGAAGGCGCCGACGAACTCTTCGGTGGTTACACCATCTACAAGGAACCGCTGTCGCTCGCGGCCTTCGACCGTCTCCCCCGCCCGCTGCGTCGGGCGGCCGGCAAACTGTCCGACCGCATCCCGGAGGGCACTCGCGGCAAGAGCCTGCTGCACCGCGGCTCGCTCACGCTCGAGGAGCGCTACTACGGCAACGCCCGCAGCTTCGACGACGCCAGGCTGCGTGCGGTACTGCGCGACTATCGCCCGGAGTGGACCCACACCGACGTCACCGCGCCGATCTACGCGATGAGCGAGGGCTGGGATCCGGTGGCCCGCATGCAGCATCTCGATCTGTTCACGTGGCTGCGCGGCGACATCCTGGTGAAGGCCGACAAGATCACGATGGCCAACTCGCTCGAGCTGCGCGTGCCGTTCCTCGACCCGGAGGTCTTCGCGATCGCCGAGCAGCTGCCGCACGACGAGAAGATCTCGCACGGCACCACCAAGTACGCGCTGCGCAAGGCGCTCGAGCAGATCGTCCCGGCGCATGTCCTGCACCGCAAGAAGCTCGGCTTCCCGGTCCCGATCCGCCACTGGCTGGCCGGCACCGAGATGTACGACTGGGCGCACGACACGATCACCGAGAGCCAGACCGACCACATCTTCGACAAGAACGCCGTGATCGCGATGCTGAACGAGCACCGGGAAGGCGTGGTGGACAACAGCCGTCGCCTCTGGACGGTGCTGATCTTCATGATCTGGCACGGCATCTTCGTCGAGGGCTCGATCGTGCCGGAGATCGTCGACCACACCTACCCGGTCCGCCTCTAGCCCCTGTCGCTGCCCGGCCCCGAAAACCGCCCCTGGAAACGACCCTCACCAGGCGAACCGACGACACATTGTCGTCGGCGAGCCTCTGAAGGGCGCTTGCCAGGGGCGGTTTTCAGTGGTCAGGCGCGCGCTCAGTGGGCCAGTTTGAGGCCGATGACACCGCCGACGATCATCACCAGGCACAACGCCTGGACCAGCGACACCGGCTGCTCCCCGGTGACCATCGCGAAGACGACGGTCAGCACCGCACCGATACCGACCCAGACGGCATAGGCAGTGCCCACCGGGAGGTCACGCATCGCGAAGGCCAGACCGCCCATGCTGGCGGCGAGGGCCACGAAGAAGACCACGGACGGCGCCACCTTGGTGAAACCGTCGGACTTGCCGAGCGCGGTGGCCCACACCGCCTCGAGAACACCGGACAGCACGAGTATCAACCACGACATGACAGCCTCCCGCGGGCCGTCTTGTCG
Organism: Gordonia amicalis NBRC 100051 = JCM 11271; assembly: GCF_000332995.1. Lineage (GTDB taxonomy): Bacteria > Actinomycetota > Actinomycetes > Mycobacteriales > Mycobacteriaceae > Gordonia > Gordonia amicalis. The sequence goes on along the minus strand of NZ_BANS01000005.1, from coordinate 83,735 downwards.
CACACCGGGTACAGCACCCCTCGTCCGGGAGTCCAGGAGAGCGGACTCTGCCTCCACGTTGTCACATCACCGATCGCGACGGCAATGTCAGACCGGTCACCGACCACTGCTGAGCGAAAACGGGTGGCGCAGGCCATTGCCCGCACCACCCGTCAGCGAAAGACGTTGTCAGAAAGCCGCTTTGATCTCCGCGGCGGCATCGGCGCCGTACGCACCCTCGATGCGTGCGAGTGCCGACTCGACGTCCCAGGTCCAGTCCTGCGTCGACACGGTCTCGAGGACGAGGACGGCGACCATCGAACCGACCTGCGCGGCGCGTTCGAAACCGAGCCCCTTGGAGAGCGCCGACAGGAAGCCGGCCCGGAAGCCGTCGCCGACGCCGGTCGGGTCGACCTTCTCGGTCTCCGGGACGACCGGGACATGGAGACGGGTCCCGTCGCGCTCGACGATCTCGACGCCGTCCTTGCCGAGGGTCGTGACGCGCACGCCGACCATCTCCGCGACCTGCGTCTCGGACAGGCCGGTCTTCTGGCGCAGCAGGCCCCACTCGTACTCGTTGGTGAACAGGTAGGCGGCGCCGTCGATCAGCGTGCGGACCTGCTCGCCGTCGAGACGGGCGAGCTGCTGGCTCGGGTCGGCGGCGAACGGGATTCCCGCGGCGCGGCAGGCCTCGGTGTGGCTGAGCATGCCGGCCGGGTCGTCGGCGCCGATCAGCACGAGTTCCGGCGTACCGGTCTCGGCGATGACGTCGGCGAGCGAGATGTCGCGGCTCTCGCTCATGGCGCCCGCGTAGAAGGTGGCGAGCTGCGCCATCGTCTCGTCGGTCGTGCACATGAAGCGGGCGGTGTGATGGGTCTCGGAGACCCGTACTCCCCGGCAGTCGACGCCGTTGGACTCGAGCCACTTGCGGTAGTCGTGGAAGTCCGAGCCGACCGCCCCGACGAGCACCGGGTTGCCGCCGAGCTGTCCCATGGCGTAGCAGATGTTGCCCCCGACGCCGCCGCGGCGGACGACGAGGTCCTCCACCAGGAAGCTGAGAGAGATGTGTTCGAGGTGGTCGCCGAGCAGCTGCTCGGAGAACTTGCCGGGGAACTTCATCAGATGGTCGGTTGCGATGGAGCCGCATACAACGATTGCCACTGGCGCTCTCAGCCCTTCAGTTGTTTGGTCGGACAGCTGTCCACGCTACCCACTGCCCCGACATACGACACCGGCCGCATCCCGAAAAGGGATACGGCCGGTGCCGGAAGACGTGTTCGACTCAGTTGAACGAGTCACCGCAGGCGCAGCTGCCGGTCGCGTTCGGGTTGTCGATGGTGAAACCCTGCTTCTCGATGGTGTCGACGAAGTCGATCGTGGCGCCCTGGACGTAGGGAGCGCTCATCCGGTCCACGGCCAGCGTGACGCCGCCGAAGTCCGAGGTGATGTCGCCGTCGAGGGTGCGGTCGTCGAAGAAGAGCTGGTAGCGCAGACCAGCGCATCCACCCGGCTGCACGGCGATGCGCAACGCGAGGTCGTCGCGACCTTCCTGGTCGAGCAGTGCCTTGGCCTTGCTGGCTGCTGCGTCGCTCAGGATGACGCCGGTGGCAGTGCCCGTTTCGTTCTGCACGGTCATTGATGCTCCTGTAGTGGTGTGGTCCCGGTGTGACGTGGCCCGATCGCGTCGCGAGACCTGCTGCCCGCGCATGATCGGGAAACACCCCGCTCGCCGGGAGGTCGACCGGTTGTGCCCGTGCGTACAACCGTACTCCTTCGCGCTGTATTCCCGCCTACTCGGACGTGCGTTTCCCCCAGTGCGCGGGGTAGGAGCCGGCGACCGTCTCCGCGAGCTTCACGAGTTGGTTCTCGGCGTCGCTCATGGCGACCTCGACCGACCCGGCCACGTCGACGATGGCATGCGCTTCCGCGATGCCGGCCTCCTCGATCTCAGCCGCCGACAGCGCGACCTGTCCGGCGAGGACCAGGGTCGGCGCGCCGGCACCGGATGCGCCCGCGGTCGACGCCTCATGGTGCAGGGCCGAGACCACTTTTCCGCGGAGTGTCTGGGAGTCGAACTTCCCCTCGCCGGTGATGACGAGGTCGGCGGCCGCGACGTCGGCCGTCAGGTCGGTTGCCTCCGCGACGACCGTCGCCCCGGACACGCGACGGCCACCGAGGGCGAGCAGCGCGGCGCCGAGCCCACCGGCGGCGCCGGCACCGGCGTCGGCGGTGATGTCCCGGCACGCGAGCCCGTTCAGGGTCGCCGACCATTCGGTGAGGCGCTCCTCGAGCAGTTCGACGGTGTCGGGGTCGGCACCCTTCTGCGGCCCGAACACCGTCGCGGCACCGAGCGGGCCGAGCAGCGGGTTCTCCACGTCCGACGCCACGACGATCTCGATGCCGGCCAGCCTCTCTCGCGCCCGCTCCGGCCCGCCCAGGGCGTCGACGAGTCCCGCACCGCCATCTGTCGTCGAGCTGCCGCCGAGCCCGACGACGAGCCGCCGGACCCCGCGTGCCAGAGCCGCCGCCACGAGCTCACCGACACCGTGCGTGGTGGCCGCGACCGCGGTCCGCGGGGTCGGCCGTCCGCCCAGCTGATGGAGACCACACGCCTGCGCACATTCGACGTAGGCCGTCGACGAGGCGTCGTCGAAGAGCCAGCGCGCGGTGACACCCGCGCCGAGCGGACCGTGCACGTCCGCGGTGACGAGAGTGCCGAACCGCGCGGCCAGGACGTCGACGAAGCCGGGTCCGCCGTCGGACTGCGGGGCGAGGACGAGGGTGTCGCCGGGTCGGGCGGCCGCCCATCCGCGGGCGATCGCGGTCGCGGCCACCACGGCCGACATCGTGTCGCCGAAGGAATCCGGCGCGATCAGAACGTGCAAACGCCGACTTCCGTCCCGGGTCATGGGCACGAAGTATAGGGACGCGGTGGCCACCCGGCAGCGTGACCGATTTGGGCGACCGCAAGGGTCCACCGAAAAGCGACGACCACGCGTTTCGACCGCAATCACGATCACCTACGCTCGTAGGCGTGAAGCTGCCATGGAAGAAGGACGAAACGTCGGAGGATTCCGGCGAGAGCTCGGTGACCACGTACGCCGCCGACGACGCGGCCACCGAGGACTCCGCGCCGGCCAAGGGCAGCAAGACCACCCCCGGCAAGGGCCGTCCGACGCCCAAGCGTCGTGAGGCCGAGAACCGTCGCCGTGGTCCCGTCGCGCCGCCGCCGACCACCCGGTCCGAAGCGCGCGCACGCAAGAAGGAACTGAAGAACACTCTTTCCAAGGAAGAGAAGAAGCAGCTCTCCGCGGAGCGGCGCGCCAAGCGCCTCGAGCAGCGTGAGCGGATGATGGAGGGCGACGAGGCCTACCTCATGCCTCGCGACAAGGGCCCGGTCCGCCGTTACACCCGCGACCTCGTCGACGCGCGCCGCAATTTCGCCGGGCTGTTCATGCCGTTCGCGATCGTGCTGATCGTGCTGATGTTCATGGTGCCGCGGGCGGCCGCGCTCACCAACCTGATCCTCGTCGCCTTCGTCGTCCTGATGGCCGTCGACGGCGTCATCCTCGGTCGTCTCGTGAACCGCCGTGTCGCCGAACGCTATCCCGATTCACAGGACGGCGGCTTCAAGCTCGGTTGGTACGCGTTCACCCGAGCCATGCAGCTCCGGAAGATGCGTGCGCCCAAGCCGTCGGTGTCGCGCGGCGACGAAGTCTGATCAATGGCCGATCGCGCTACGCGCACACTCGTCCTGGGTGGTGTGCGTTCGGGAAAATCCGCATACGGCGAGTCGCTGCTCCGCGCGCATCGGCAGATCCGGTACCTGGCCACCGGCCCGGTCACGACGTCGGACGCCGAGTGGACGGCGCGGGTCAACACCCACCGGCAGCGTCGCGATGATCGCTACACGACCATCGAGACCACCGAGCTCGCCGACGCCTTGCGCGCGGCACCGGACATCCCGGCACTCGTCGACGACCTCGGGAGCTGGCTCACCGCCCGGATCGACGCCGTCGACGGCTGGGACTCGGGTTCGGAGATCGATCTCGACGCCGACGTGGCGGACCTCTGCGACGCGCTGCAGACGATGAACGCCGACGTGGTGCTGATCAGTTCCGAGGTGGGGCTCTCCCTGGTTCCCCCGACCCCGGCCGGCCGGCTGTTCCAGGATCTGCTGGGCACACTCAACTCCGCGGTGGCTCAGGCGTGCGACCGGGTGTCGCTCGTCGTGGCGGGCCGGGTGCTCGACCTACCGCGCGACGCGGTCGCCGACGACACCTCCGGCGCAACGGTGGCGGCAACCGCACCGGCCCCCCACCACGCCATGACTGCTCCGGTGGTCACACCAGCCCCCGTCACGCACGGACACGTTGTCGAGCCCACCCCCGTCACGACCGCCGGCGAGCTCCCCGATCCCACCGACGCCGAGGTCTTCGAACCGGTCACCCCGCCGAGCGAGGCGATCGCCTTCGAGGCCCGCGAGCGCCAGGCGACGCTCACCAAGCCGCCGGGTTCACTGGGACGCCTCGAGGAGATCGGCGTCTGGATCTCGGCGTGCCAGGGCCAGTGCCCACCCGCACCGATCACGTCGCCGAGCGTCGTCGTCTTCGCCGGCGACCACGGCGTCGCCCGCGGCGGCGTCTCGGCGTTCCCGCCCGAGGTGACCGCGCAGATGGTCGCGAACATCTCCGCCGGCGGCGCCGCGGTCAACGTGATGGCCGCACGTGTCGGCGCCTCGGTGACGGTCGTCGACATGTCCGTCGACGCCGACACCGCTCCCCACCTGTCGACGTTCAAGGTCCGTCGCAGCAGCGAGGACCTGCGTACCACCGACGCGATCACCCTCGCCGAGGCCCGCGCCGCGCTGGCCGCCGGTCGGGCCATCGCCGATCGGCTCATCGACTCGGGTAGCGACCTGCTGATCGCCGGCGAGATGGGGATCGGAAACACCACCCCGGCGACCGTCCTCATCGGTGCGCTCACCCGCCGCGAGCCGGTCGAGATCGTCGGGCGCGGAACGGGTGTCGACGACCATGGCTGGATGCGGAAAACCGCCGCGATCCGGGACGGCATGCGCCGCGCCCGCAAGGTGGTCCACGACCCGCTCGCCCTGCTCGCCGCGGTCGGCGGCGCGGACCTGACGGCCACCGCGGGATTCCTTGCCCAGGCCGCACTCCGTCGCACGCCGGTGATCCTCGACGGCGTCGTGATCACCGCGGCCGCGATGGTCGCCAACGAACTCGCGCCCGGCGCCATGCGCTGGTGGATCGCCGGACATCGCTCGGTCGAGCCCGCACACCGGATCGCGCTCGACCATCTCGACCTCGAGCCGGTCCTCGACCTCTCGATGCGACTCGGTGAGGGCAGCGGTGCGGTCCTGGCGTTGCCGGTCGTTCAGTCGGCCGCCGACATCCTCATCTCGATGGCGACCTTCGCCGAAGCCGGGGTGACCGACCGCGACGACTCAGCCGTACCCGAACCCGCCCCCGAGTCATCCTGACCGCATGACACGGCGTCGACCTGAACGCATGACACGGCCGGTTCACCGTTGATCTCGCCGTCTCGGGCGGTCCGGACCGCGCTGTGCTGGATGACCGTCCTTCCCGTCGGCACGGACACCGACCCGGACGAGACGCCGGATCGCGCGCTGGGCGGTGCGGTGATGGCCGCACTCCCCGTCGTCGGCATCGTGGTGGGTGCCGCGGCGGCTGCCCTGGCCGCCGGACTGTCGTTCACCGCCCTCCCGGCCACGCTCACCGGCATCCTCGTCGTCGTCCTGACATCGGCGCTCACCCGGGGAATGCACCTCGACGGCCTGGCCGACACCGCCGACGGGCTCGGGTGTTACGGACCGCCGGAGCGCGTCGCCGAAGTGATGCGGAGCGGGACCGTCGGCCCGTTCGGGGTGGCGACCCTCGTCCTCACACTGGGTCTGCAGACCGCCGGATTCACCGGCCTCGTGGGCGAATCCCGCTGGTATGAAATCGCTTTCGCGGTCGCGCTGGGCCGACTCGGGGCAGTCGTCGGCACCCGGACGTCGATCTCGCCCGCTCATCCGAACGGTTTCGGCGCCCTCGTCGCCGGCACCCAGCGGCTCTCGATCCCGGTGTGGTGTCTGGTCGCCGCGGTGGCGACGATCCCGATCGGACTGCGCGACAACGGGTCCGGCATCGACCTCGACCTCGTCGCGGTGGTGCAGGGACTCGTCGTCGTCCTCGTGATCGTGGTGTTCGCATGGGTTTTCACCCGGCACTGTGCGCGTCGCATGGGCGGACTGAACGGCGACGTCCTGGGCGCGACCATCGAACTCGGTGTCGCGCTCGCCGTGGTCGGTCTGCTCGTCTAGACCCGCACACAACAGTTCTGGCGCCACGATCCGCCGATCGTGACGCCAGAATGTCTGTGCCGCAGGAGATCCCTGGGACTCAGGCCCGGTACAACTCCGTCATCCACCCGTGGGTGTCGGCGAAGGTGCCACGCTGGATACCCGTGAGGGTGTCGCGCAGGGCCTGGGTGACCTCACCGGTCTCACCGTTGTTGATCGTGTAGTCCTCGCCCACGCCCTTGACGCGGCCCACCGGGGTGATCACCGCGGCGGTGCCACAGGCGAAGACCTCGGTGATGTCACCCGAGGCGACGCCCTTGCGGAGTTCCTCGGTGGTGATCTTGCGCTCCTCGACCGCGAAGCCGGCGTCGGTGGCCAGCGTCAGCAGCGACGACCGGGTGATGCCCGGCAGCAGCGAACCCGACAGTTCCGGGGTCACGAGGCGTGCATCGGCACCGGAGCCGAACACGAAGAACAGGTTCATTCCGCCCATCTCCTCGATGTAGCGGCGCTCGATGGCGTCGAGCCAGACGACCTGATCGCAGCCCTGCTCGGAGGCCTGACGCTGCGCGAGGAAGGCCGCGGCGTAGTTGCCGCCGCACTTGGCGAAGCCGGTGCCACCGGGAGCTGCGCGCACGTATTCGGCGGACAGCCACACGCTGACGGGCTTGATGCCGCCCGAGAAGTACGCACCGGCCGGCGAGGCGATGACGGAGTAGATGTACTGCGACGAGGGCGCGTTGACACCCAGGCCTGCCTGCGAGGCGAACATGAACGGACGCAGGTAGAGCGCCTCCTCGCCACCTGACGGGGGAACCCACTCGTGGTCGGCGGCGAGCAGCGCCTCGAGCGAGGCGATGAAGTCCTCGACGGGCAGCGCCGGCATCGCCAGACGCTCGGCGCTGAGCTGCAGTCGCGCCGCGTTGGCCTCCGGGCGGAACGCGGCGATCGAACCGTCGGGCTGCCGGTAGGCCTTGAGACCCTCGAAGACCTCTTGACCGTAGTGCAGGACCATCGCCGAGGGATCGAGCGCGATCGGACCGTACGGACGTACCTGCGCGTTGTGCCAGCCCTTGTCCGCGTCGTAGTCGACCATCACCATGTTGTCGGTGAAGTAGCGGCCGAATCCCGGGGCGGAGAGGATCTCCGCGCGACGGCTGTCCGACACCGGATGGGGATGCTCGGTACGGTTGAACTCCAAGGTCATGCGGCCCATGGTACCGCTGGCCGCAAAAGCATTATCGAGCCCGTCCGCGAGGCGTGAGACGGCCCACGGAGCAGCGTCACACCGCCGGGGTCACACGTGGGAGGGCACGAACGGCGGGATGACGACCTCGCACGTGAGATCACGCCCCCGCACGTCGACGATCACCTGATCGCCCTTGGCGACGCCCGACGCGGTGTCCAGCAAGGCCAGCGCGATGCCCTGCTTGAGGGTCGGCGAGAACGTCCCGGACGTGCACACGCCGATCGCGTTGTCCCCCAACCGGACCGCGCAGTCGGCGCGCGGCACGCCGCGGCCGGTGGCCTTGAGTCCGTAGAGCCGACGCGCCGGGCCGGCCTCCTTCTCGGCGACCAGGGCATCGCGCCCGAAGAACGACGGCTTGTCCCAGCCGACCGCCCAGCTCGAACGCGCCTGCACCGGGGTGATCTCCGGGCTCAGTTCGTGACCGTGGAGGGCGTAACCCATCTCGGTGCGCAGGGTGTCACGGGCACCGAGGCCGGCGGGCTGTCCACCGGCCTCGGTGATCGCCTCGAGCAACACGTCGAAGACGGCGCCGGCGTCGTCCCACCGCGGCAGTAGCTCGTAACCGCGTTCCCCGGTGTACCCGGTGCGGCACACGCGGACCGGCTTGTTCCCGTCCGCCGTCGACAGCTCGGCGTCGACGAAGGCCATGTACTCCATGTCGGCGGGCAGGCCCAGTGCGGTGAGGACCTCCGGCGAGCGCGGACCCTGCACCGCGAACACCGCGAGGTCGCGGTGCTGGTCGGTGATCGAGATCTGTTCGGGCGCAACGGCGGACATCTGTGCCACGACGGCCGCAGTGTTCGCGGCGTTGGGGACCAGGAACACCTCGTCGTCGCTCACGAGGTAGGCGATCAGGTCGTCGACGACGCCACCGGAGGAGTTGCAGCACAACGTGTACTGCGCCTTGCCGGGAACGATCTTGCCGAGATCGTTGGTGAGGGTGGAGTTCACGAACTCGGCGGCGCCGGGTCCCGCCACCAGCGCCTTGCCGAGATGGCTGACGTCGAAGATCGCCACGGCCTCACGCACCGCGGTGTGTTCGGCGACGGTGCCCGCGTAGGACACCGGCATGTTCCAGCCGCCGAACTCGGCGAAACTCGCACCGAGTGCGGCATGACGGTCGGCGATGGGTCCGGCGAGGAGTTCACTCATGGGCCATACGCTATCGGGCCACGCACGCCGACCGGAGCGGTCCCGCGGTCGCCGCCGACATGCGGCGCGCTGTGGCAGAGTTGAGCGGGTGAGCAAGAACGACACCGTCGACCGCGTGCGCGGCCCCGAATTCGACCTGTCCACCTCGATCGGCAAGGGCGACACCGCCCTGGTCATCGGCCTGATCAGTGCGCCGGAGGGCGACGAGAAGGCCGGCGGCAAGGAGGAGTCCACCGCCGAACCGACGCTCGCCATCGGTGACGGCGTCCTCGACGACGCGCAGGCAGTCGCGATCACCGCGGCCCTGACCGCACTCGGGGCCACCGGTTCGCACGGCGAGGTGACCCGCCTGGCGGCACCCGAGTCGCTGCCGGTCGACCTCGTCGTCGCGGTCGGTCTCGGGGACGCCGACGATCTCGACGACGCCGACCAGGTCCGTCAGGCCGCGGGCATCGTCGCCCGCGAACTCGACGGCCTCGAGTCGGTCGCGACCACCCTGTCGTCGGTGGACCTCGCCGCCGCCGCCGAAGGCCTGTTCCTCGGCGCCTACCGGTTCGACGAGTTCCGCTCCGAGTCGTCGAAGCCGAAGAAGACTCCGCCGCAACGCATCACATTGCTGGTCGAGTCGAAGTCCAAGGAGGCCAGGGCGGAGCTCGACCGCGCGATCGCGGTCGCCGACTCCGTGGCCATCGCCCGCGACTTCGTCAACACCCCGCCCAGCCACCTCTTCCCCGAGGAGTTCGCGGCCCGCGCCCGCACCCTCGGCAGCAAAGCCGGCCTGAAGGTTGAGATCCTCGACGACAAGGAACTCGAGGCGCAGGGTTACGGCGGGATCATCGGTGTCGGCAAGGGCTCCGCGCGCCTTCCGCGCCTGGTGCGGCTGACCCACACCGGCAAGAAGCCGGCCAAGAAGGTCGCCCTCGTCGGCAAGGGCATCACCTTCGACACCGGCGGCATCTCCATCAAGCCCGCCGCGAACATGGACCAGATGACCTCGGACATGGGCGGGGCCGCCGCGGTCATCGCCGCCACCATCCTGGCCGCCCGCCTCGACCTCGACGTCTCGGTCACCGCGACCGTGCCGATGGCCGAGAACATGCCGTCGGCCACCGCCCAGCGTCCCGGTGACGTGCTGACCCAGTACGGCGGTCGCACGGTCGAGGTCCTCAACACCGACGCCGAGGGCCGGCTGATCCTGGCCGACGCGATCGTGCGCGCGGCCGAGGACGACCCCGATTACCTCATCGACACCGCGACGCTGACCGGGGCGCAGATGGTCGCGCTCGGCACCCGCACCCCGGGCGTCATGGGCACCGACGAGTTCCGCGATCGGGTGGCCGCACGGTCGGCCGAGGTCGGCGAGAACGCCTGGGCGATGCCGTTGCCCGCCGAACTGCGTGCCGACCTCAAATCCCGTGTCGCCGATCTGGCCAACATCACCCCGCACCGCTGGGGCGGGATGCTCGCCGCGGGCATCTTCCTCAAGGAGTTCGTGCCGGAGGATGTCCAGTGGGCCCACATCGACATCGCGGGACCGGCGTTCAACACCGGCAGCCCGTGGGGCTACACCACCAAGGGCGGCACGGGCGTACCCGTCCGGACCATCGCCGCCGTACTCGAGGACATCGCGGCCAACGGCTGACATGACCGGCATCCCACGCTTGAGAATCGTTACCGCCGAGTACGAGCCGAATCCAGTCGGCGACGCGGCGTACGGGTAGGGTGATCCGCGGGGATGAGTGGCTGACCCGCCCCTCATCTCGGCGGTCCCCTGACCGCTTCCCACCCCCGTGCCCACGGAGCACACACCGACGGGCCACATCTACAGACCACCACGTCGAGTTCAGGAGTTCACAACGATGGCCTTCTCCGTCCAGATGCCCGCCCTTGGTGAAAGTGTCACCGAGGGGACAGTCACCCGGTGGCTGAAGGAGGAAGGCGACACCGTCGAGGCCGACGAGCCCTTGCTGGAGGTGTCGACCGACAAGGTCGACACCGAGATCCCGGCTCCGACCGCGGGCGTGCTGACGAAGATCATCGCCCAGGAGGACGACGTCGTCGAGGTCGGTGGTGAACTCGCACTGATCGGCGACGCCGACGAGGCCGGCTCCGGCGACTCCGGTTCCGACGATTCCGCAGGGGGCGACGAGCCCACCGACGCTGCCCCCGAGCCCGAGCCCGAGCAGGCCGCCGAGGAGCCCTCCACCGAAGAAGAGGCGCCGGCCGAGAAGCCCACCGCCGACACCGGTTCGGGTTCGACCGAGGGCACCGACGTGCTGATGCCCGAACTCGGCGAGTCCGTCACCGAGGGCACGGTGACCAACTGGCTGAAGGCCGTCGGTGACGAGGTCGCCGCCGACGAACCACTGCTGGAGGTCTCCACCGACAAGGTCGACACCGAGATCCCCTCCCCGGTTGCCGGCACCCTGCTCGAGATCCTCGCCCAGGAGGACGACGTCGTCGAGGTCGGCGGCAAGCTGGCCGTCATCGGTGACGCCTCGGCGGCCCCGGCGAAGAAGGAGCCCGAGCCGGAACCCGAGCCCGAACCGGAGCCGGAACCGGAACCCGAGGCCAAGGCGGAGCCGAAGGAAGAACCCAAGGCGGAGCCGAAGCAAGAGCCCAAGGCGGAGCCGAAGCAAGAGCCCAAGGCGGAGGCCCCCGCGAAGTCGACCCCGCCGACCGTCGAGTCGACCCCGTACGTGACCCCGCTGGTGCGCAAGCTGGCCGCGGAGAACAACATCGACCTGAACTCGATCAAGGGCACCGGGGTCGGTGGCCGCATCCGCAAGCAGGACGTGCTGGCCGCCGCCGAGGCCGCCAAGAAGCCGGCCGCCGCGCCGGAGAAGAAGGCCGAGCCGGCCGCCGCCTCGGCTGCGCCGTCGGCATCGCCGGAGATCCGACCCGAGCTCGCCGAGCTGCGCGGGACCACCCAGAAGATCAACCGCATCCGTCAGATCACCGCCAAGAAGACCCGCGAGTCGCTGCAGCAGAGCGCTCAGCTCACTCAGGTCTTCGAGGTCGACATGAGCAAGATCGTCGGCCTGCGCAAGGCGGCCAAGGACAACTTCAAGGCATCCGAGGGTGTCAACCTCACCTTCCTGCCGTTCATCGCCAAGGCCGTCGTCGAGGCGCTGAAGGTCCACCCGAACGTCAACGCGTCGATCGACGAGGACGCCAAGGAGATCACCTACTACGACAAGGTGCACCTCGGCATCGCCGTCGACACCCCGCAGGGTCTGCTGTCGCCGGTCATCCACAACGCCGATGACCTGTCGGTGGCCGGTCTCGCCCGCGCCATCGCCGACATCGCGGCCCGTGCACGCTCCAACGGCCTCAAGCCCGACGAGCTCGCCGGCGGCACCTTCACCATCACCAACATCGGCAGCCAAGGCGCCCTGTTCGACACCCCGATCCTGGTCCCGCCGCAGGCGGCGATGCTGGGCACCGGCGCGATCGTCAAGCGTCCGGTCGTCATCACCGGGGAGGACGGCTCGGAGTCGATCGCGGTGCGGTCGATGTCATACCTGCCGCTGACCTACGACCACCGTCTCATCGACGGCGCCGACGCGGGCCGTTTCCTCACCACGGTGAAGAAGCGCCTCGAAGAGGCCTCGTTCGCCGCGGACCTCGGTCTCTAGGTACACAACGAGACGACGTCGAGGCGATCGATGCGCATAGCCGTCGCAGGTTCACAGGGGCTCATCGGAAACGCCCTGGTCAACTCGCTGCGCGCGGCGGGCCACACGGTCATCCGTCTGGTCCGCCGCGAGGCACTCGCCGATGACGAGTTCAGTTGGGATCCCGAGACCATCGGGATGCCCGCCGAGAGTCTCGACGGCGTCGACGCGGTGGTCTCGCTCGGCGGGGTCGGCGTCGGTAACGGTCGATGGACCGGACGGTTCAAGCAGGAGTTGCGCAACTCCCGTATCACGCCGACCGAAGTACTCGCCGAGGCCGTGCGCGACCTGGGCATCCCGACGTTCATCAGCGCCAGCGCCACCGGTTTCTACGGTGACACCGGGACCCGGGCGGCGGTCGAAACCGATGGTCCCGGTGAGGGATTCCTCGCCGAGCTGGTCGTCGACTGGGAGCGCGCCGCCACCGCCAACGCGGGCCCCGACACCCGGGTCGTCCTGCTGCGGACCGCCCCGGTCCTCAGCGCGCAGGGTGGTCTGCTCGGCAAGTTGCGGCCGCTGTTCAAGCTCGGGTTGGGCGGTCCGATCGGCAACGGCAAACAGTACTTCTCCTGGATCAGCCTCATCGACGAGGTCAGGGCGATCGAGTTCCTCCTCGACTCCCCCGGCATCGCCGGCCCGGTCAACCTGAGTGCTCCGGGATCCCTGCCGTTCGGCGAGTTCTGCAAGGCCCTCGGCAAGGCCGTGCACCGTCCCGCGGTACTGCAGGTGCCCGAATTCGTGGCACGCCGCGTCGGTGGTGAGATGGCCGAGGAAATGATTCTGTTCAGTCAACGCGTTGAACCCCGCGTGCTCACCGAACACGGATTCACGTTCAACCATCCCGAGATCCGCCAGGCCCTGACCTACGCGATGAAGCCGGCGACATGACCCAGCATTCCGTCCGCGCCGACTCGGCTCCGATCGAGGTCCGGCGCCTGGGCATCGTCGACTACCGTGCGGCCTACGAGATGCAGCACCGTCTGGCGACCGAGCGCGCCGACGGCACGCTCGACCACGACGTGCTCCTGCTGCTCGAACACCCGTCGACCTACACGGCCGGCAAACGCACCGAGGACGCCGACCGGCCCACGAACGGCGCGCCGGTCATCGACGTCGACCGCGGTGGGCGCATCACCTGGCACGGACCGGGACAGCTCGTCGGCTACCCGATCGTGAAGCTGGCCGAGCCGCTCGACGTCGTCGAATACGTGCGGCGCCTCGAGACTGCCCTCATCTCCGTGTGCGCCGACCTCGGAGTCACCACCGGGCGCGTCGAGGGACGATCCGGAGTCTGGATCGACGACGACGCGGGTGAACGCAAGCTCGGTCAGATCGGCATCCGCGTGGCGCGCGGGGTCGCGCTGCACGGGTTCGCCCTCAACGTCGATCCCGACATGTCCGCCTTCGAGGCCATCGTGCCGTGCGGGATCGCCGATGCCGGCGTCACCTCGCTGGCCCGTGAACTGGCACAACCGATCTCGGTGACATCCCTCCTCGACGCCACCGCGGCCGCGGTTCTCGCCGCGATGGACACCCCGCGGGAGCCCGCCCCGACGGCAACCGAAGCCGCCACGACCGCGAGCGTAGGATCGGTCCGGTGACCGCGTCCCCCCTCACCCCCGGACCCGGTGCCCCCGACGCCACACCCCCGGCCTCGGCCACCGCACCGAAGACCACTGCTCCCACCTCACCGGCTCCCGAAGGCCGCAAACTGCTGCGACTCGAGGTGCGCAACGCGCAGACCCCGATCGAGCGCAAGCCCAGCTGGATCAAGACCCGCGCGACGATGGGCCCGGAGTTCACCGAACTCAAGGGACTCGTGAAGCGCGAGGGCCTGCACACGGTCTGCGAAGAGGCCGGTTGCCCCAACATCTACGAATGCTGGGAAGACCGCGAGGCAACCTTCCTCATCGGCGGTGAGCAGTGCACCCGACGCTGCGACTTCTGCCAGATCGACACCGGCAAGCCCGCCGAACTCGACCGCGACGAGCCGCGTCGCGTCGCCGAGAGCGTGCAGGCCATGGGCCTGCGCTACTCGACGATCACCGGCGTCGCCCGCGACGACCTGCCCGACGAGGGCGCCTGGCTCTACGCCGAGACCGTCCGCGCCATCCACCGGCTCAACCCGGGCACCGGCGTCGAGAACCTGATCCCGGATTTCCACGCCAAGCCCGATCTGCTGGCGGAGGTCTTCGAGGCCCGGCCGGAAGTGTTGGCGCACAACCTCGAGACGGTGCCCCGCATCTTCAAGCGCATCCGTCCGGCGTTCCGGTACGAACGGTCCCTCGAGGTCATCACCGCCGCGCGGGATTTCGGCCTGGTGACCAAGTCGAACCTGATCCTCGGCATGGGCGAGACGCCGCAGGAGGTGCAGTCGGCCATCGTCGACCTGCACGAGGCCGGTTGCGACATCCTGACGATCACCCAGTATCTGCGTCCCTCGCCGCGACACCATCCCGTCGAGCGGTGGGTCAAGCCGGAGGAATTCGTCGACCACTCCGAGTTCGCCCAGGAGGTCGGGTTCGCCGGGGTCATGGCCGGTCCGCTGGTGCGGTCGTCCTACCGTGCCGGTCGGCTGTACGCGCAGGCCATGGCTCACCACGGCCGCGAGATCTCGCCCGCCCTGGCGCACCTCGCCGCCGAGGGTTCGGCCAGCCAGGAGGCGTCGAGCCTGATGGCACGGCTCGCCCGCTGACGCATTCGTAGCCGCGCCCGCCGACCATGCGGCAGGTCGCCCGACGACCGGACGTAAACTGGCCATATGGCAAAGGCGCAGTCCGTGAGCAAGGAAGCAAAGGCCGCGAAGAAGCAGGCCCGCAAGGCTGCATCGAAGGAACGGCGCCAGCAGTTGTGGCAGGCGTTCCAGATGCAGCGCAAGGAAGACAAGCGACTCATCCCCTACATGGTGGGTGTGATCGTGCTGTCCATCGCGGTGTTCACGGCACTCGGCTTCCTGCTGGGCTCGCCGTGGCTGCTCATCCCGCTCGGCGTCGTGCTGGGCGTGCTGGGTGCGTTCATCCTGTTCGGCCGTCGTGTGCAGAAGAACGTCTACACCAAGGCCGAGGGCCAGCCCGGTGCCGCCGGATGGGCGCTGAGCAACATGCGCGGTCAGTGGCGCGTGGCCCAGGCCGTGTCGGGTACCTCGCACCTCGACGCCGTGCACCGCGTGATCGGCAAGCCGGGCGTGATCCTCGTCGGCGAGGGCTCCCCGACTCGCGTGAAGACGCTGTTGAACCAGGAGAAGAAGAAGGCCGCGCGCGTCGTCGGCGACACCCCGATCTACGAGATCATGGTCGGCAACGACGACCATCAGGTCCCGCTGTCGAAGCTGGAACGCCACCTCAACAAGCTGCCCAGCAACATCGACCGCAAGCGCATGGAGACCCTGGAGGGTCGTCTCGCCGCACTCAGCAGCAAGGCTCCCGGTCCCGGCATGCCGAAGGGCCCGCTGCCGGGCAACGCCAAGATGCGGAGCATGCAGCGCACCGCGCGTCGTCGCGGCTGAGCAACTGCGCAAACCCACCCTTTATGGAGAGATCCACCACCCGATCGGGTGGTGGATCTCTCCATTAGTGGTGGGTTTGCGGGGGCGGGCTCAGCGGGTGCGGAGGATCGCCGTCCCGGTCGCGCGATCGTGCAGAGCGCGACCGTTGTAGTCGTTGATCAGGGCCGGCACGAGGAACACCATCAGCAGCTGCCGGAAGAAGGCGCGCACGATGCCGACGGCGGCGGGGCTCTCCTTGCCGGTGGCCTCGGCGGTGTTCCGTTCGGGCCCGTAGTCGACGCGGGCCACGCGCATGCCGAGGACGTACTGGCCGGGGGTGAATCCGAAGAGTGACACCGCGAAGATGCCCATCACGAACCAGATGCCGAGCTGCGTGGTGCCCAGGATCGACGAATCGAAGCCGACGAACAGGATCGCGAGCCCGCCGGCGATCAGCCAGTCGACGAGCAACCCGGCGACCCGCGGCCATCCGGTGGCCAGCGACCCGGGTCCGCACGCGGGCAGACCGAGGTCCTGACCGCGGAAATCATTGTCGACGCCTTCGCCGGGACCGATCTGCGGTCCCGACAGCCAGGAACCGGTGACTCGTCCCATCGTGATGACTCCTCTCGCAACCGCGGCGTCATCGTCGACGACCGCGGCGTTCACTGGTGTCCATCGTAGTCGTGGGCGTCACCCCTTCGGTCTTCCCCGGTCGCCCCCGCGGGCTAGGGTGGGATTCGCCGAGTGCGTTCTCCGAGGTATGAGCCGTGTGTCGCCAAGAACACCGGGTGTGTAACACGGGGGAAACACGGACTTGACGCCTGGGCAACTTCGCCTCCATACGGTTGCCGCTGAGATCCGCTGCTGTTTCTCGGCGGCGGATGTGTGTGGCGTGTCAGTACCACTGACCACCCGATCACGAAGGAGTCACCGCACGGTGTACAGCAGTAAAGAAGAACTACTCGAGGGCATCAAGAAGGAAGGTGTCGAGTACGTCGACATCCGATTCTGCGACCTGCCCGGTGTCATGCAGCACTTCTCGATCCCCGCTTCGGCGTTCGACGAGGACGTGTTCGAGGACGGTCTGGCATTCGACGGTTCGTCGGTGCGCGGCTTCCAGTCGATCAACGAGTCGGACATGATGCTGCTGCCCGACCCGGCCACCGCGCGGATCGACCCGTTCCGCAAGGCGAAGACGATGAACGTCAGCTTCTTCGTCCACGACCCGTTCACCCGCGAGGCCTACAGCCGCGACCCGCGTAACGTCGCGCGCAAGGCCGAGGACTACCTTGCCTCGACCGGCATCGCCGACACCTGCTTCTTCGGTGCCGAAGCCGAGTTCTACATCTTCGATTCGGTGTCCTTCGGTTCGGAGATGAACGGCACCTTCTACGAGATCGAGTCGGAGTCGGGCTGGTGGAACACCGCCTCGCCGAGCGATCCGGACGGCAGCCCCAACCTGGGCTACAAGGTCCGCCCCAAGGGTGGTTACTTCCCGGTTGCTCCGTACGACCACTACGTCGATCTGCGCGACGAGATGTCGACCAACCTGCAGAACTCGGGCTTCGAGCTCGAGCGCGGCCATCACGAGGTCGGTACCGCGGGCCAGGCGGAGATCAACTACAAGTTCAACACGCTGCTCCACGCGGCCGATGACGTGCAGCTGTTCAAGTACATCATCAAGAACACCGCATGGCAGAACGGCAAGTCGGTCACCTTCATGCCGAAGCCGCTCTTCGGTGACAACGGCTCGGGCATGCACGCCCACCAGTCGCTGTGGAAGGACGGCAAGCCGCTGTTCCACGACGAGGCCGGCTACGCTGGCCTGTCGGATCTGGCTCGCTACTACATCGGCGGCATCCTGCACCACGCGCCGTCGCTGCTGGCGTTCACCAACCCGACGGTCAACTCCTACAAGCGTCTGGTCCCGGGCTACGAGGCTCCGATCAACCTGGTCTACAGCCAGCGCAACCGTTCGGCCTGTGTGCGTATTCCGATCACCGGCAACAACCCGAAGGCCAAGCGCCTCGAGTTCCGTTGCCCGGACAGCTCGGGCAACCCGTACCTGGCGTTCGCGGCGATGATGATGGCCGGCCTGGACGGCATCAAGAACAAGATCGAGCCGCACGAGCCGGTCGACAAGGACCTCTACGAGCTCCCGCCGGAGGAAGCCAAGTCGATCCCGCAGGCCCCGACCTCGCTGTCTGCCGTCATCGACCGCCTCGAGGAGGACCACGAGTACCTCACCGCCGGTGGCGTCTTCACCGAGGACCTCATCGAGACCTGGATCGCGCTCAAGCGTGAGAACGAGATCGAGCCGGTGCAGATCCGTCCGCACCCGTACGAGTTCTCCCTGTACTACGACTGCTGAGCACTGCGACTGCTGAGTCGCTTCTTTCAGCACGACGCCCCGTCCGCGTTCTCGCGGGCGGGGCGTTCGTCGTTGATGAGCACGCCTCTGGCGACGACGCACCGGTCACGTCGCCAGAGATCTCGTCTCCGTGAGCACCGCTCAAGGGCAATGTGCCCTCCGAGGCCCCTCAGATGGACGAGATCTGCGCCCGGTCGGCGCCGAGAGGTTCCACCCACCCCGACGCCGAGGTTGCGCACCACCGGCCCGAGGAAGCGCCGGAGACGCCATCTCGTGTTTCGGGGACACAGACGTAGGGCAGACGATGACACGCGACCGCGTGAACGGCCTATTGCGAGCGCCTGAACAGCCGTAGATGTGATCTGTCACACAATTGGGACTTCTTGCTCTGCCAAGCCACACGGTCCGGCCTTAATTTGGTCGTATGACCAGAGATGTGTATGTCGAAGATCTTGTCCCCGGGGATCGCATCAGCCTCGAAGGCACCCCGCGCGTGGTTCGCACCACCAGCCGCCTCGACGACAATCAGTTGCGCATCGAACTGGTCAAGGGCCGCGACGACCTCCATGAGGTCGTGCTGGATCGCACCGTCAAGCTCCAGGTGAACTAGAACCCCGACCGAGCTGTCCTGTCACTCTCAGGCGGCGTCGGCCCCGTCGAGATCGCCGAAGACCGCCTGATTGTGGTCGAATGCCGCGATGGCCTCCTCGACGAGTCGTTCGGTGGCCGCGGCGTCGAGCGGCAGGGCGTCGAGTCGAGCACGGTAGGCATCCTTGTAGCGCTTGAGCTTCTCGATGCCGTCGAAGCTGTAGAAGCTCAGAGCCGAGGCATCGACACCGTAGTGCTCACGCATGCGATGGGCCACGACCTGTCCCCCGCTCAGGTCTCCCAGGTACCGCGTGTAGTGGTGTGCCACGAATCGAGCCGGGTCATCTCGCGTGGCCTCGATGGCCTCGACATACCGCGCGACGGCCGGCAGCGGCGCGCACGACGTCGGGTCGATGCCGAACGACGCCAGATCTGCTCCGAGCCTCGGGAGCCGACGCAACTTGTCGTCGACGACGGCACCCGCGACCGGATCATCGGCGAGACCGTCGCCGACGGCTTCGAGGGCCTCGTAGACGAAGTACAACTGCACGGCCAGCCGCTGATAGTCACCGCTGTCGAGACGACCGGACATGAGGTCGTCGATGAAGGGGGCGTGCTCCGCACGCTGGTGGGCGACGGCGGTGGCCTCGCGAAGGCGTTGGGAAATACTGGGGCCCGCGGTGCCGGGTCCGGAGATGCTGGCGCTCATGATGCAACCAGTGTTACCACCAGCGCCCGATGATCGGAACCGGGCAGGTGATGATTGTCCATCGACGTGGCCACAAATCCGCGCAGGATGACCCGATCTATGGCGACGAGCGGGCGGTTGCCGATCCGCTTGTCGGTCGGATATGTCGGCAGGAAGCCCGCACCCGCCACGTCGGTACCGTCGACGAGCCCGTTGCCCAGCAGTTTGCGATACGTCGCGTGGTTCCAGGTGGAGTTGAAGTCACCGATCGCGAGAACCCGCCCCGTGGGCAGTTTCGCGAAGTGGTCGGCCAGGATGCCCATGTCGTGGAACCAGCCGTCCTTCTCGCCCCACAGCGGTGCGGCCGGGTGGATGGCGAGGACCTGCGTGCCGGGCGCACCCGGTAGATCTGTGCGCGCCTGGAGATTGTGGAGGATGGTGTCGGGGATGTTGAACTGCTCCGACAGCGGCTGCCTGGTGAACAACGCGGTGCCCGCGGCCTGCGGATACGGGATCGCGAACTCGTTCGGCAGCCGGCGCGCGATCTCACTCCCGCGAATGCGTTCCAGCGCTTCGGGAGTCACTTCCTGCAGGGAGACCAGGTCGGGGTCCGCCTCGGCCACGATCTTCTCCAGCACGCCGATGTCGCCACCACCGAACAGCAGATTGGCGGAGACGACGGTGAACTCCTGTCCCTGCGGGGCGCTCGCCGGAATCACCAGCGGGATCTGGGTGTAGGCCAGCACACCGGACACCGCGAGCGCGATCACCAGCATGAACCAGCGACGCAGCGCCGCGAAGATCGCGATGGCCATGAGCGCCGGGATGAGCGCGAACTGCACCACGCTCGTCAGATACAGGGCGGCACTCCCGCGCGAGGGGTAGAAGTGCAGCCACACCCCCAGCAGGACCCCGGCCAGCATCGCCCAGCCGAGGATGTACGCCGACACCCACAGAAACCTCTTCATCTGTCCCCGTACACCAGCGGCGGCGCCTATGCGCCGAAGACCTTGAGCACCACGGCCTTCGCCCGGCGCGTCACCCGCAGGTAGTTCTCCAGGAAGTCCGACGCCTTGTCCTCCGGCCAGCCGGCGGCGAACGCGATCTGTCGTAGCTGCTTGCCCGGGCCGGGCAGCTGGTCGACGGGCTTGCCGCGCACCAGAACCAGGGCGTTGCGCGCCTTGGTCGCGGTGATCCACGCGTTCTTGAGCAACGCGACGTCGTTCTCCGACAACAACTCCGCGGCACCGATCGCATCGAGCGATTCGAGTGTCGACGTGTTGTGGAGACTGCGGTAGCGGTGGGCGTAGCGCAGCTGGAGCAGCTGTACCGTCCACTCGATGTCGGCGAGTCCGCCGCGGCCGAGCTTGGTGTGGGTCGCCGGATCGGCTCCGCGCGGCAGCCTCTCGGCGTCGACGCGGGCCTTGATGCGCCGGATCTCCTTGACCGCCTCGTTGCTGACCCCGCCGACCGGGTAGCGCACGTGATCGATCATGTGCAGGAAGTCGATCCCCAGGGCCTCGTCGCCGGCGACCTGGTGCGCGCGCAGCAGCGCCTGCACCTCCCACGCCTGCGCCCACTGCGCGTAGTAGGCGGAGTAGGCGGCCAGGGTTCGCACGACCGGCCCGTTCCGTCCCTCGGGACGCAGCCCCGTGTCGACCTCGAGCGGGGGGTCGGCGCTGGGACTGCCGAGCGCGGATCGGACGGTCTCGGCGATGGTCTGCGACCACCGGACGGCGTCCGATTCGTCGGCGTCGCGGTTCGGCTGGCACACGAACAGCACGTCGGCGTCCGAGCCGTACCCGAGTTCGCCGCCGCCGAGCCGGCCCATACCGATCACCGCGATGCGTGCGGGCGCGGGCTTGCCGCGGTCTCGTTCGGAGATTCTGATGGCGACGGTGAGTGCGGCGTTGAGGACCGCGGCCCACACACTCGACAGCGCCTTGCACACGGTCGGCACGTCCATCAGGCCGAGCACATCCGCCGAGGCGACCCGGACGAGTTCGGCACGACGATGCGAACGCGCAACGGCGACCGCACGTTTCATGTCCTGCTGACGCACGGTCGAGGCGATGAGCCCCTTGGCCACGTCCTCGGGCCGGATGTCGCACAGCTTCGGACCGTCGGGACCGTCGGAGTACTGATGGATCACCTCCGGCGACCGCATCAGCATGTTGGCGATGAACTCCGAGGTGCCGAGCACCTTCATCAGCCGTTCGGCGACGACCCCGTCGTCGCGGAGCAGACGGAGGAACCAGTCCTTGTCCTCGAGCGCCTCGCACAGCCTCCGGTAGTTGAGCAGGCCGGCGTCGGGATCCGGGGTGTCACCGATGTGTTCGAGCAGCTGCGGCAGGATGAGGAGCTGGATCTGACCCCGGCGTCCGGGTGCGTTCGACAGCGCGCGGATATGGCTGAGCGCACGGTCGGGCATGGCGTAACCCAGTGCGGCCAGACGCCTCTCGGCCGACTCGTCACTCAGGGTCAGCTCGTCGGGCTTGAACCGGGTGACCGCCTCGAGCAGCGGACGGTAGAACAGTTTCTGGTGCAGACGCCGCACGCGGAGGGTCTGGTGGCGGATCTGTTCGCGCAGCACGCCGGTCGCGTCGAGTTCACCCTCGCGCCGGATGTGGGCTGCACGCGCGAGCCAGCGCAGGGCCTCGGTGTCCTCGGCCTTCGGGAGGAGGTGGGTCCGCTTCATCCGCTGCAGCTGCAGCCGGTGCTCGAGCAACCGTAGGAACTGGTATGACGCACTGAGATTCGCGCCGTCGTCACGTCCGACGTATCCCCCGGCGGTCAGTGCCGCGAGCGCGTCGACCGTCGGCATCACCCGGAGGTTCTCGTCGACTCGTCCGTGGACCATCTGCAGCAGCTGCACCGCGAACTCGACGTCGCGCAGACTTCCCTGTCCCAGTTTGAGATTGCGCTCGCGCTCCCCCTCCGGAACCAGCGACTCGACACGGCGTCGCATCTTCTGCACCTCGGGCACGAAGTCGGGACGCTCGGCGGCCTTCCACACCATCGGCTTGACCGCCGCGATGTACTCGTTCGCGAGTTCCATGTCACCGGTCATCGCGCGGGACTTGAGCAGCGCCTGGAACTCCCAGGTCTTGGCCCATCGCTCGTAGTACGCGACATGGGATTCGAGGGTGCGGGTCAGCGCGCCGGACTTGCCCTCCGGCCGCAGCGCGGCGTCGACCTCGAAGAAGGCCAGCGAACCGATCCGCATCATCTCACCCGCGATGCGCGACGCGACCCCGTCGGCGGGATCGCTGACGAAGATGACGTCCACGTCACTCACGTAGTTCAGCTCGCGCGCGCCACATTTGCCCATCGCGATGACCGCGATCCGGACGGGGATCGGATCCTCGCCGCACACCTCGGCGAAGGCGACGGCGAGTGCCGCGGTCAGCGCTGCGTCGGCGAGGTCGGAGAGATAGGCACCGACCTCGGGCAGCCACATCACCGGTTCGTCCTCGACCGTCGAGGCGACGTCGTGCGCGGCGAGCTGCAGGATCAGGTCGCGGTAGGCGCGACGGAGGGCGACGACGGACTTGGGTCCGGTGAGCTTCGCGCGGTAGACGCGATTACCCTTCTCGATCTCCCCGGGCTCGGGCTCGGCGCCGACGGCTTCGAGCATCCGGCGATCGACCTCGTCCCGGTCGAGCAGCTCGTCGGCGAGCAACAGACGCCAGCTCGCCGGCTCGGCGACGAGATGATCGGCGAGAGCGTCGGAGGAACCGATGAGGCCGAACAGACGCCCCCGGAACGACCGGTTGGTGCGCAGGGTCGAGTCGATCTCGGACCACTCGTCCTCGACGGCCCCACGCAGACGGACGAGCGTACGCAGGGCGAGGTCGGCGTCGGGCGCTCGCGACAGCGCCCACAGCACGTCGACGGACTCGGGCGTGTTCCAGCCGAGCTCGGCGAGGTTCTGTGGCGCGGCGGTGTCCAGAAGTCCCAGCCGTCCCGTGCTGGGTACCGCGCTGCGTCCCGATTGTCTTGTCACATCACAAAAGTAGCGGCCCGACCACCGATGATGTCATCGCGGTCGGTGAACGTGACCGGGTTGGTCCCTACAGCGGCAGGTAGTTCTTCAGCTCGTACGGGGTGACCATGCTGCGATAGCCCGTCCACTCGGACCACTTGTTGCGCAGGAAGTAGTCGAACACGTGCTCGCCGAGGGCTTCGGCGACCAGCTCCGAGTTCTCCATCTTGGTGAGTGCTTCCGCGAGGCTTCCGGGGAGCTCCTGGTATCCCATCGCCCGGCGCTCGGCGGACGTGAGGGCCCAGACGTCGTCCTCGGCCTCGTCGGGGAGTTCGTAGTCCTCCTCGATCCCCTTCAGGCCCGCCGCGAGCAGGACGGCAAAGGTGAGGTAGGGGTTGCAGGCCGAGTCGGGGCTGCGCACCTCGATGCGGCGCGACGACGGCTTGTTGGGCGTGTACAGCGGCAGCCGGATGAGCGCGGACCGGTTGGCACCGCCCCAGGTCGCGGCGGTCGGGGCCTCACCGCCGTGGATCAGACGCTTGTAGCTGTTCACCCACTGGTTGGTGACGGCGCTGATCTCCGACGCGTGGTGCAGGATGCCGGCGATGAACTTCTTCCCGGTGGCCGACAGCTGCATCGGGTCGTCGGGATTGTGGAAGGCGTTGATGTCGCCCTCGAACAGACTCATGTGCGTGTGCATCGCCGAACCGGGGTGCTCGCTGTACGGCTTGGGCATGAAGGTGGCCCACACACCCTCGTTGATCGCGACCTCCTTGATGAGGTAGCGGAAGGTCATCACGTTGTCGGCCATCGACAGGGCGTCGGCGTAGCGGAGGTCGATCTCCTGCTGGCCGGGTGCGCCCTCGTGGTGGGAGAACTCGACCGAGATGCCCATCGACTCCAGCGCCTCGATGGCGTGGCGGCGGAAGTTGGGAGCGGCGTCGTGCACGGCCTGGTCGAAGTAGCCGCCGGAGTCGGCCGGGGTCGGCACCGATCCGTCGAGCGGCGCGTCCTTGAGGAGGAAGAACTCGATCTCGGGGTGCACGTAGCAGCTGAAGCCGAGGTCGGCCGCCTTGTTCAGCTGGCGACGCAGCACGTGGCGCGAGTCGGCCCAGCTCGGGGTGCCGTCGGGCATAGCGATGTCGCAGAACATGCGGGCCGAGTGGTGCCGACCCGCGGAGGTGGTCCACGGCAGGATCTGGAAGGTGGACGGATCGGGCTTGGCGACCGTGTCCGCCTCGGACACGCGGGAGAAGCCCTCGATGGCCGAGCCGTCGAAGCCGATGCCCTCGGAGAAGGCGCCTTCGAGCTCGGCCGGCGCGATCGCCACGGACTTCAGATAACCGAGTACGTCGGTGAACCACAGCCGAACGAAACGGATGTCGCGCTCTTCGAGGGTCCGCAGCACGAATTCCTTTTGGCGATCCATGGTCGCCGACATTAGAAGTCGGCTGTTAAATCTGTGTTACACGCGCAAGACCAACTCGCTGTCCAGCGAGTTTGTCGGCGCCATCCCATCATCTGGGCCAACAACCCGTAGGGCTGGGAAGCCCCCGAACAGCCCGGATGCCGAAGGACCGCGACGGCCGCTGCACAACGGTCCCTGCCCACCCCCAGCGGGGTGTGACCAATTGCATAACTCACGGCGGTTACACCACAAATCCGCGGTGACACAATGGCGCTTGTCCGTGTTCAACCCGGGTACCCGCCGCGCCTCTTCTGGCCAGCCGGGACTCGAGGCAGGAAAAGAGACGACGATGTCCGAAACCTCGGTCTATGGTGCTTCCACCGCAACCCCGGCCACCGACGCGCCCAAACGTCGTGTGACCCGCGTCCATCACCTCGCCCAGATGAAGTCCGAGGGCGAGAAGTGGTCGATGCTCACCGCCTACGACTACTCGACGGCCCGGATCTTCGACGCCGCCGGAATCCCGGTGCTGCTCGTCGGCGACTCGGCGGCCAACGTCGTCCTCGGCTACGACACCACCATCCCGGTCAGCGTCGACGAGATGATCCCGCTGATCCGCGCGGTCGTGCGCGGTGCGCCCCACGCCCTCGTCGTAGCCGACATGCCCTTCGGCAGCTACGAGATCGGGCCGCAGCACGCCCTCGAGAACGCCTTCCGGATCTTCAAGGAGACCGGCGCCCATGCGGTCAAGCTCGAGGGCGGTGAGCGCGTCGCCCCCCAGATCGCGGCACTGACCGCCGCCGGCATCCCGGTCATGGCGCACATCGGGTTCACCCCGCAGAGCGTCAACGGCCTCGGCGGCTTCCGCGTCCAGGGTCGCGGCGACGGCGCCGACCAGCTCATCGCCGACGCGATCGCGGTCCAGGAGGCCGGTGCCTTCGCCGTCGTGATGGAGATGGTGCCCGCCGAGTTGGCCGGACAGATCTCCCGCAAGCTGACCATCCCGACCGTGGGCATCGGCGCCGGCAACGAGACCGACGCCCAGGTCCTCGTGTGGCAGGACATGGCGGGCCTCACCCACGGCAAGACCGCGAGGTTCGTCAAGCGGTTCGCCGACGTCGGCTCCGAATTACGTTCGGCCGCCGAGCAGTACGCCGACGAGGTCCGTCGCGGCGTGTTCCCCGGCCCTGAGCACAGCTACTGAGCTTCGGCGCCTACGCTGGCGTCCATGCGTGACTTCTACCCGGAGATCGAGCCCTACGAGTCCGGTCACCTGGATGTCGGCGACGGCCAGCAGATCTACTGGGAGACCACGGGCAACCCGGAGGGAAAGCCCGTGGTCTTCGTGCACGGCGGTCCCGGCGGTGGGACCTCGCCGACCCAGCGACGCTTCTTCGATCCCGCGAAGTACCGGATCGTGCTGTTCGACCAGCGCGGTTGCGGACAGTCCCGCCCGCACATCGCCGACGGCGCGGATCTGAGCGTGAACACCACGCCCCACCTCATCGCCGACATGGAGAGGCTTCGTACCCATCTCGGCATCGACCGCTGGCAGGTCTTCGGCGGTTCCTGGGGGTCGACGCTGGGACTCGCCTACGCGCAGACGCATCCCGACCGGGTCACCGAACTCGTTCTGCGCGGCATCTTCCTGCTGCGCCGCAGCGAGATCGACTGGTACTACAACGGCGGCGCCGCGCACATCTTCCCCGACGTCTGGGAGACCTATCTCGAGCCGATCCCGGAGAACGAGCGCGACGGCGATCTGGTCGCCGCGTACCACCGTCTGCTGACCTCCGACGATGCCGCGGTCGCCCGGGCGGCGGCCCGCGCCTGGACCGGCTGGGAACAGGCCACCAGCTACCTCCTCCCCCGCTCCGAGGAGGAATCGGGCCAGAACCCCGATGACGCCCACCGCTTCGACCTCGCCTTCGCCTCGATCGAGAACCACTACTTCGTCAACCACGGCTTCCTCGACGACGGGCAGCTCCTCGACAACATCGACGTCATCGCGCACATCCCCGGCGTCATCGTCCAGGGTCGCTACGACGTCGTGTGCCCGATGCGCAGCGCCTGGGATCTCCACCGCGCCTGGCCGGCCGCCGACCTGCGCATCGTCGACGACGCGGGTCACGCGTCCTTCGAAGAAGGCATCCGCCATCACCTGCTGGAAGCGACCGACCGCTTCGCGGAATGATCGGCCGCCGCACCCGCGGCCACTAGACTCGACATCGTCGCAGGCGTCAGGAGGAACAGGTGGCCGCATCCGAGCAGGTCGAGGTGGAACTCAAGTTCGACGTGGACCCCGGCCATGTGGCCCCGGATCTACGGGCGCTACCCGGAGTGGTGTCGGCGACGGCACCCGAGACGTTCTCGCTCGATGCCACCTATTTCGACACCGAGAACCTCGACCTCGCCGGCAACAGGATCACCATGCGACGCCGCACCGGCGGCACCGATCAGGGCTGGCATCTCAAGCGCCCCACCGACATCCCCGGAACACGTCGCGAACTCCACGTGGGTTTCGACGAGGCGCCGGCCGACGGTGACGTCCCGGAGGCACTGGTGACCCCGGTCCTCGCACTGACCCGCTGCCGGCCCCTCACGCCCGTCGCGGTCATCTCGACAACGCGCACGGTGACGCGCCTGCTCGGCGTCGACGACGAGCCGCTCGCCGAACTCGCCGAGGATCTGGTGACCACCCAGTCCCTGCTGCCGGGCGGGCACTCCCAGCAGTGGGCCGAATGGGAGTTCGAACTCCTCTCCGGCGGCACCGGCAAGCTGCTGAAGGCCGCCGACAAGGTCCTGCGCGCCGGTGGCGGCCGCTCGTCGTCGAGCGCGTCGAAGCTGGCCCGCGCGATCGGTTCGACGCCGACCGTCCACAAACCCCGGTTGTCCAAGCGCCCCACTGCGCTCGAACTCGTGATCACCGACATCGCGATGCACCGAAACAGCCTGATCGCCTACGACCCGCTCGTCCGCGAGGACGCGGAGGACGCCGTCCACCAGATGCGGGTGTCGTGCCGTCGCCTGCGCAGCGTGTTGTCGGGATACCCTACGGTTCTCGACGCCGAACGCACCGCCCACATCGGTGCCGAACTCAAGCTGCTGGCCCGAATCCTCGGTGATGCACGGGATTCCGAGGTCCAGCTCGAACTCGACCAGTCCCTGCTGCGCGGCGAGAACGCCTCGCCCGAGCTGCTCGCCGCCCTTGCGGGTGCCGAGACCCGAACCCACGATCGCGCGATCCGGGCGGCGCACGCGGCGATGTCGTCGAAGCGCTACTTCACGCTCCTCGACTCCGTCGACGCCCTCCTCGCCTCTCCCCCGCCGGGACCCGACGCGGAACTCCCCGCAACCGACGTCGTCGACAAGGCGATCGCGAAGAGCCGCAAGCACATCCGCAAGGCCCAGGCCGAACTCGCCGGCCTCACCGAAGGCTCGGACGAGTGGCAGGAACAGCTGCACACGATCCGTAAACGCGCAAAGCGGTTGCGCTACAGCATCGATGCGACCGAGCCGCTGAACAAAAAGAAGTACCGCGCGATCGGCGCGGTCGCCAAGAAGATCCAGTCCGCCCTCGGCGACCACAACGACATCCGCATCAACCGCGCCCAGCTCGCCACGATCGTCGAGGACGGAAAGCTCAGCGCCGCCGACATGTTCATCGTCGGCCGTCTCGACGCGCGCCTCGAAGCCGCGTCCGACCGCGCCGTCGCCGAGTACCGCAAGGCCGCCAAGGACCTGTGACAACCGGCGACGTCGGGCGGGTATCGGGTGACCTCGATACGCGGCGTCCTCGCTTCGCTCGGTCGGCGCTACTCGGCCAGCAGTACGGACCCCACAGCTGGATGAACCGACCCCACCTGCTGCCGGTTGAGCCGGCCCCACCGGCAGGTTGAGCCGGTTCCAGCTGCCGGTTGAGCCGGTCACGAGCGCAGCGAGTAACCGTGTCGAAACCACCCGGTGACCCGGCCCCACTGCCGGTTGAGCCGGTCACGAGCGCAGCGAGTAACCGTGTCGAAACCACCCGGTGACCCGGCGTCGAAACGAAGTCGCAGCGCCCTACGCCGGCCGGAACCTGACCGTCCTCGTCACCTCGTCCGCGGTCACCAGCTCGACCTCGAGTCGGGTTCCCGGACGCAGATCACCTTCGCAACCCGCGACGACGGGCGGATCGGCGATGAAGATCTGGGCCGGCTTGCGCTCGGTGGCCGCCGACATCACCACCGCGTCGAAGCGTTCCCCGACGCGGCCGCCCAGGATGACCGCCTCGGCGAGGTCGATGGCCGCCCGGTCGGCCGTGGAGCCGAGGGTGTCGGCCGAGCGCAGGATCTTCGGGAGGGTCGGCAGGGCACGCGTCACCCAGTCGGGCACGTCGTCGCCGGTGGTGACGGCGAGGCACACCTCGGTGGCGAACCGGTCACCCAGCCGACGCAGGGGTGCGGTGACGTGGGCGTAGACGCCCGCGATCGCGCCGTGCCGCTTCTTGTCGTCCGGGATCGCGCGCGCCTCGTCGGTGCCGTCGAGTGCGAGATAGTTGGCGCCTCGCATGAGACCACTCGCGGCCGACTGGAGGGCCAAGGTGCTCGTCCGGTTGCCGGGCAGTCCGGCCAGGAACCAGCCCACCGCCAGCCCCTCGGGCCATTCGACGCCCAGCGCTCGGGCGGCAGCGCGCAGGTCCTCGACCGCGTCGGGGTCGGCCGGCGGCAACGTCCGCAACAATCCGACACCGGCCTCGGCCATGATCGAGCCGGCGCACATCCCGGCGAGCAGGGAGAGCTGCGAGTTCCACATGTCCGCCGGGGTGTGGGGCTGCAGGTCCAACCGCCATCCCGCGTCGGTACGTGACACCCGCTGGTCCGGCAGATCCAGTTCGACGGCGCCGCGGTCGAGCGCCACCTTCTGCCGGAGCTCGCCGAAAGCCGGCAACGCCGCGATCGACGGATGCAACCGTCCGGCCTCGGCATCCGCGCTGACACCGGCGTAGTCGAAGCGCGCCACGGATCGAATTCGCGATCGCCGAACCCGCACATCGATGACAGTGCCGTCCCCCGCCACCCGGATCGTCCACAGCACGCACGGCCGAACCTGTTCGGGCAGAAGCGATCCGATCCCCTCGGACAGTTCCCGCGGATGCAGTGGCACGGAGCCGTCCGGGAAGTACACGGTGGTCCCGCGGCGTCGGCTCTCCTGGTCGAGCGCGCCTTCGGGGATCACGAGTGCCGCGACGTCGGCGATGGCGTAGTCCACGACGAACCCGTCCCCGTCGGCGACGAGATGGACGGCCTGGTCGAGGTCCCGCGACGTCGGCGGGTCGATGGTGACGAACGGGACGCCGGTGTGGTCCTCGCGGGTGTCGGCGAACCGGTCGACGGCCTCCCGCGCCTCGGCGAGCGCATCGTCGCCGTATGACTCGTCCACCCCGAGTTGATCGCGGATTCCGGCGAAGTCGATGTCGGGGGCGAAGAGGAAGCGTGTCACGTGTCGAACCCTAGCGCGCGGATCCCCCGGTGAACCGAAACCGCGGGCCGAAGGCGAACGAGTCGGCGCGTAAGCCGGATCCTGTACCCGCGAGGTCTCTCGACCATCGCGGGCGGCGACCATCCATCTGGGCACACCGTCGCCGGGTACCTCGAGCGGCCCACCCGCGGGCTGGGGCGAGCAGCCCTCGTAACACCCGCGCACGCGCACCGTGAAGTGCGCGCTTCGGCCTTGCTCCGGGTGGGGTTTACCGAGCCGACGCGGTCACCCGCGCCGCTGGTGCGCTCTTACCGCACCGTTTCACCCTTACCGGCCTCGCGGCCGGCGGACTGTTCTCTGTGGCACTGTCCCGCGGGTCACCCCGGGTTGCCGTTAGCAACCACCCTGCTCTGTGGAGTCCGGACTTTCCTCGGTGCGCGGCGTGGCGGTCTTCCGCCCGTTCCGCTCACCGCGGCCGCCCGGCCGACTCGTTCGCGAACCCAGGATACGGCAGCCCCGGCACAGCTCTTCATCCGATGGCGCAGAGCGCCCCGTCAGTGCCAGTGCGCGGCGTCGTTGACGAGCCGGACCACGGAACCGCCGTCGGGGAAGAACTCCGCGATCGAGACCGACGCCAGGTCGAGGTGGAGCCGGAACAGCAACTCAGGTCCGACGCCCAGCGCCTCCCGCAGCATCAGCTTGATCGGGGTCACGTGCGAGACGAGCACGATCGTCTGTCCCGGATAACGCTGCAGCAGATCGTCTTTCGTTTCGGACACCCGCTCGGCGACCTGCGCGAAGCTCTCGCCACCCGGCGCGGGCACGGTGATGTCCGACAGCCACTTGCGGTGGATCTCGGGGTGCCGTTCGGCGGCCTCGACGAAGGTCAGGCCCTCCCATTCGCCGAAGTCGTTCTCGATGAGTCCGGGATGTTCGACGATATCGACCCCGGTCACCGCGGCGACCTCCTCCGCAGTGGCGCGGGCGCGGCGCAGCGGCGAGGTCACGATCGCCGAGATGTCCTTTTCACGCATGACCCGCTGGGCCGCCGCACGTGCCTGGCGCCGACCTTCCGGGGTCAGCTCGGGGTTGCCGCGCCCGGAGTACCGGCGTTCCACCGACAACGCGGTCTGGCCGTGCCGCAACAGGATGAATCTCGTCGGCGAACTCAGCTGCCCCTGCCAGGACGGCGATTTCCGGCCCGGCGTCGACACGCGCTCGGAACCCGCGCTCAAGGCGTCAGATCCCCGATTCGGCGGTGCGCACCAGGATCGCGCCGCATTCCTCACAGCGGATGACCTCGTCGGACAGTGCCGCGCTGATCGAGGCGATGGTGCCCCGGTCGAGTTCCATCCGGCAGGCGCCGCATCGACGTGCACGCAGGAGCCCCGCACCGATCCGACCGTTGGCACGCTGCTTGTCGTAGACGGCCAGCAGGTCGGAGTCGATCTCCGCGGCGAGCGAGTCCCGCTTCTCACGGACACGGGCCAGGTCCTCGTCGATGGTCGCGAGCGACTTGTCGCGGCGGGTCCGCGCGTCGGCGACCTTCTCCTCGAGGTGGGAGATCGTCGCAGCGGCGCGGCTGCGTTCGGCCTCGACGGCCTCCTGCTGCTCCATCAGCGTCAGCAGTTCGTCCTCGAGCACCGCGCGGCGGCGTCCGAGCCCGGCGAGTTCGTGCTGCAGTTCCGACAGCGCCTTGGGTGCCAACCCGCCGGCGGTCAGAAGCTTGGAGTCCTTGGCCTCACGGTTGGTCATCCCGGTCACCTCGGACTCGATGCGGCGATACTCGCGGCTCAGGTCCTCGGCGGAGATCTCCGCACGCACCAGATCGTCGCGGGCAGCATCGATTGCCTTGTCCTGCTCGGCGATCTCGGTGTCCTCGGGCAAGTTCTTGCGGCGATGCTCGAGTCGGTTGATCTCGGCATCGGAGTCCGCGAGATCGAGCAGCAGTCGCTGCACACCGGCGTCGACTTTCATTGCGGCCTCCTGTCTCTGAAGTCCCCCTACCGTACGCGGGTGGTCCCGGCGTTCCGGCGGCGGATGGGCTTTGGTCGGCGTTCCCCCGGGGTCAGCCGAAGCTGTGCAGCCCGAAGGGGTCGGTCGGTGTGTCGAACACCGTCACCGGCACGTGGAATTCCTTGCCGAGCAGTTCCGCGACCTGGGCGCACCACGGGAACTCGGTGGCCCAGTGGCCCGCGTCGACGAGGGCCGGCCCACCGTCGCGCAGACTCTCGTCGGCCGGATGGTGCCGCAGGTCGCCGGTCACGTAGACGTCGACGCCGAGCCCGCGGACACGACCGAGAAGTGAATCGCCCGCACCGCCGCACACCGCGACCGTGCGCACGAGCGCATCCGGATCGCCGGCCGCCCGGATGCCCGACGGGGCGCGCAGTGCCCGCGCGACTACCGCGGTGAAGTCGCGCAATGTCATCGGCTCGGTGAGCGAACCGACCCGACCCAGGCCCAGGTCGCTGCCGAGGTCGGCGAGCTCGAAGACGTCGAACGCCGGTTCCTCGTACGGGTGCGCGTTGCGCAGTGCCCGCAGCACGGATCCGCGGATGGATCGCGCGGCGACCATCTCCACCCGCGCCTCGTCGACGTGGGTTCTGGTGCCGATCTCGCCGATCGTCGGCGTCGCCTCCTCCTGCGCCTCGAACTGGCCCGTGCCCACGACCGTCCACGAGCAGTCGCGGTAGTCGCCGATCGCACCCGCGCCGGCGGCGAACATCGCCTCACTGACCTGTTCGACGTTGCCCTCGGGCACCATCACCACCCATTTGTCAAGGGGTGCAGCAGATCTGGGCTCGATGGGCACGGTGTCGACCACACCGAGCAGGTCGGCGAGTGCGTCGGACACGCCCGGCCGCGCCCGGTCGGCGTTGGTGTGGGCCGACAGCAACGCGATGCCGTGGCGGATCAGGCGGTGCACGATGCGGCCCTTGGGGGTGTCGGCGGCCACCGACGTGACCCCGCGCATCAGCAGCGGGTGATGCGCGATCACCAGGTCCGCCTTCTCGGCCACGGCCGCGTCGACCACGGCGTCCGTCACGTCGACGCACGCCAGCACCCGACGCACCGGTTCGGAGCGGTCGCCGCACACGAGCCCCACCGCATCCCAGGACTCGGCGAGCGCCGGCGGATACGCGCGTTCGACGACGTCGACCATGTCGCCGACGGTGATGCCCTCAGATGTCGACTCGGTTCCCATCCCTCATCTCCTCTCGTACCTGCTCGATCGCTGCGGTCAACGCACGGACCTGCTCGACCGGACGTACCGCGAGCCGCAGATGGTCGTCGCCGAGTCCGACGAAGTTGGCGCAACTGCGCACCGCGAACCCGTGATCGACGAGACGCCGTTTGACGTCCGTCGCCCGTGGCACCTCGACGAGGACGAACGGCGCGGCCGGTTCCGCCACGACGACGAGCCCGATCCGGGTCAGTTCGTCGACCATCTCGGCGCGTTCGGCCGCGACCCGGCGGGCCTGGTCCGAGCAGTAGCGATGCCCCTCGTCGCCGAGGCACGCGGTCAGCGCGGCCAGAGCCGGTGTGGACAGCGCCCACGGCCGACGTCCCGCACGCAGGCGCGCGACGACCTCCGGTGCGGCAAGCAGGTATCCGGCGCGTAACCCGGCCAGACCGAAAGTCTTTGTCACACTCCGGATCACGATGAGATCCGACCAGTCGGACGAGGCCAGCGACTGTGGTTCGAGGGTGCCGTCCACGCCGAGAGTGAGGTCGGCGAACGCCTCGTCGACGACGATGATGCGTCCCGGACGACGCAGCGCCCTGATCGCTTCCCGCGGGTGCAGCACCGACGTCGGGTTGGTGGGGTTACCCAGGATCACCAGGTCGGCGGTGTCGGGTACGTCCGCCCGGTCGAGCCGCCACGGCTCGTCGAGTGTCACCTGGGTGATGGGCACCGCGGCGGCACGCAGCGCGAGTTCCGGTTCGGTGAACGACGGCTGGATGAGGGCGGCATGGCGCACGCCCAGTCGCGGCAGCATCTCGAAGCCGTCGGCCGCGCCGGACAACAGCAACACCTCGTCGGGTGACCGCCCGTGGGCGGCGGCGATGGCGTCGACCGCGCGCCGCTCGTCGTCGTGGCCGGGGTACCGGGCCAGATCGCCGAGACCGCGCATGATGGCGTCGAGGACGAAAGGTGGTGGCGTGCCGCGGACATTGACCGCGAAGTCCACCAGCCCGGGCGCCGCGTCCTGATCGCCGTGCCGGTCCGGGTCGGACAGGTCGGATGTGGATGCCACGCCATACCCAGCTGTCATGCCTACTGACCTTACGTGCACGATGGACGCGTGTTGACGCCGCCAGATCCCCGCCATCCCGACACCGTGCTGCTCGTCGATCTCGACGGCACCATCACCGACAGCTTTGCGGGTATCGCCAACAGCTTCCGGCACGCCCTCGCCGCCGTCGGCGCGTCCGAGCCCGGTCCCGAGGTCGTCGCGGGCATCGTCGGGCCGCCGATGCTCGACACCCTCAACAGTCTGGGGCTCGCACCCGCGGTCGCCGACGAGGCGATGCGCGCCTACCGGGAGCGCTACACCGAGATCGGCTGGCGGGAGAACTCGGTGTACGACGGGATGGCCGACGTCCTGGCCGATCTCGCCGCGTCGGGGCGCACGATGGCGATCGCGACGTCGAAGAACCAGACCACCGCGCGCAAGATTCTCGAGCACTTCGGCCTGGCCGACCATTTCAAGTACATCGCCGGCGCCAGCGACGACGGTTCGCGCCGCCACAAGTCCGATGTCATCGCTCATGCGGTCACGGAGCTGGGACTTCCCGTGGATGCCGACACCGGTCACGTGACCGCACCGGTGGTGATGATCGGCGATCGCAGCCACGATGTGCACGGCGCAGCGGCGTTCGGCATCTCAGCGATCCTGGTCAGATGGGGTTATTCTCTGCACGGGGAGGAACAGGGCGCAGCCTGGACGGTTGATTCCACAGCCGAATTGCGCGACGTCCTGGGTATGTGACCGACGCCCTGGACCACCGAGCGCGTCGGCACGTCGAGCTGAGGTGGGCACCAGTGGCTGAAGAACTACACGTCTGTTTCGTGTGTACGGGCAACATCTGCCGGTCACCGATGGCGCAGAACATCTTCCGGACGGCTCTGGACGACGCCGGACTGGGCGGCAAGGTACGCGTCACCAGTTGCGGGACAACCGGTTTCCACGTCGGCGAACCGGCCGACAACCGCGCCCGCACCGAGTTGCTGGCCCACGGCTACTCCGACGCGCACGTGGCGGCGCTGCTCGGACCCGAACACTTCGACGCCGATCTCTTCCTGGCGATGGACGACGGCCACTTCCGGGAACTCGAACGCAAGCGGCTCGGTGACCGGACGCGACTGCTGCGATCGTTCGATCCGTCGGCACCCGCCGACGACCTCGCCCTCCTCGACCCCTATTACGGCGGCACCGAGGACTTCGTCGCCACCCGCGAGCAGATCGAGAGCGCCGTCCCCGGACTGATCGACTGGGTGCGCCTGCAGCTGGGCGTGGACTGACGCCACGCCCAGCGCGACCGGTCTCATCCGACCGGCGCCACCAGGTTGTGCACGAAGCGGATCTTCTCGAGCACCGGCGCCGGGAGCACGAACGGGTAGAGGTCCGGGTGACCCATCGACCGGTTGATCTGGTTGAGCGCCCACGTCAGCGGTAGCCACTCGCCGATGATCCGATCGAAGCCGACGTCGCCGGGCGGCACACTGTCCAGCGTCGTACCCGACGGTGCCATCGCGAATGCGGCGGCGGTGTCGAGGGTGTCGCGGATGTGCAGGTAGTGCGCGAAGGTCTCGGCGAAGTCCTCGGCCGGGTGCATCGTGGCGTAGGAGGAGACGAAGTTCTTCCGCCATCCTTCGGGCGCACCCTCCTTGTAGTGACGGTCCAGGGCGGCCTGATAGTCGTCGCCGGGGTTGCCGAACAGCTCCTCGAAGCCGGGCCGGCGGTCGTCGGTGATGAGCACGAGCTGGTAGTAGTGACCGATCTCATGCCGGAAGTGTCCGAGAACCGTGCGGTACGGCTCGTCCAGCTCGACGCGCATCTGTTCGCGGTGGACGTCGTCGCCCTCGGCGAGGTCGAGGGTGATGACCCCGTTGGCGTGACCGGTGATGACGTTCTGCCGAGCGCTGGACAGGAGGTCGAAGGCGAGTCCCGTGTCGGGATTCTCGTCACGGTCCTCGATCGGCAGTCCCAGTTCGGCGAGTTCGAGGACGAGCCGCCGTTTCGCGGTCTCGGCCTGGCCGAACGCGACGAGCGCGTCCGGATCGTCGTCACCCGGACGGGTGCGCGTCAGCCGGCAGGACTGGCACAGCTCCGGATTACCCGTCCACTTCACCAGCCAGTTGCACTGCGCCACCTTGATGTTCGCGCACCGTTCGATGAGGACACCGTCGACCTGGGCACGCCCCTTGTCGTCGAGCACTTGGATGGAGCGGGACTCGAGCCAGAACCCGAGCGCACTCTTGCAGTTCAGGCAGAGACTGTTTTCGAAGGAGAGACGCTGGCCGCAGTTCAAGCAGATGAAGTCTCGCATTTCGATCACGCTACCCGTGCTCGGTAACCTGGGAGCTGTGCACGTACTGCGAACAATCCTGCGTCCAGGGTGGATTGCCCTCGGAGTCGTGGTCGTGGCGTTCGCAGTGGCCTGCTTCACGCTCCTCGCTCCGTGGCAGCTCGGGAAGAACTCGGACACCGAACACCGCAACGACCTGATCCGTACCGCGACCTCGCTCGAGACCGTCCCGCTGGCCGAGGTGGCACCGTCGTCGACCCTCGACCCGTCGACCGAGTGGCGTCAGGTCGCGGTGACGGGCCGGTATCTCGAGGACCGGCAGGCACTGGTGCGGTTGCGCAACATCCAGGAACGTCCGGCGGTCCTGGTCCTCACCCCGTTCGCCGTGACCGGTTCGGATCGGGTGATCCTTATCAACCGCGGTTTCGTCCGCCCGGTGGAGGGCAGCGTTCCCGCCATCCCGTCGCCGCCCGTTGGTGAGCAAACCGTTCAGGGACGGATCCGCGCGGCAGAGAGTGTCAGCGCCGACCGCGGCTCACGTGCCGACAACGGCGTGCTGACCGTGCCGTCGATCAACCCCGGTCTGGTGGGGACCGCGACGTCGACGCCGATGGACGACTTCTATCTCCAGCTCTCCCCGGATCAGCCGGGCTCGCTGGGCGAGATCCCGCTCCCCCAGCTCGACACCGGCCCCTACCTCTCGTATGGGTTGCAGTGGCTCGCCTTCGGGATCATGGCGCCCCTCGGTGTCCTGTACTTCCTGATCGCCGAGATCCGTTCGCGCCGTCGGGCCGCCGCCGCCAACGCGGCTCCGGTGACGGAGGACACCGGCGCGGCCCCCGCCGCGGAGTCCGCGCCACGTCCGGAGCCGAGTACCGCCGCCTCGCGCGCCGAGCGACGCCGGCAGATGCGCGAGGAACTGCGCGCCGCGAGCGGCACCACGGTGGTCCACAGCGTCGGACGCATCGGCCACGGTCCGGTCGCCGAGGACACGGTCGGCGACGTCCGCGACGCGACCCCGGACCCCCGGAGTCAGGACGGCGACGTACGGGACAAGCTCAGCCGGCGCTACGGCGGCTGACCGCGACCCGGACCAGACAGCCCGCCACACACACGGCCAGCGTTGCACGCTGAACCCGACGTGACAGCTCGACAGCTGCTCGCAGATCGCCGGGTCGTGGCGCCGGCCCCTGTCCGAGAGTCGGCCGTTGTTCGACGCCGTGCGGGTACACCGTCCGGCCCCCGAGCTGCACCCCGAGGGCACCGGCGAAGGCCGCTTCGACGACCCCCGCGTTGGGACTCGGATGTGCACGGCTGTCCCGGCGCCAGGCTTCGGCAGCGCGTCGAGGCGCGCCGGAGACCAGGACGATCAGCGCACCCGCGAGGCGTGCGGGGAGGATGTTGACGACGTCGTCGAGTCGCGCGGCCGCCCAACCGAAGTCGCGATAGCGCTCGTTGCGGTACCCGACCATGGCGTCGAGAGTGTTGACCGCACGGTAGCCGAGGATTCCGGGAACGCCGGCGACCGCACCCCAGAACAGCGGTCCGACGGTCGCGTCGGAGGTGTTCTCGGCGATCGACTCCAGCGCCGCACGACAGATCCCGCTCTCGTCGAGTGACTCGGGGTCACGCCCGCAGAGGCTCGGGATGAGGGCTCGCGCGGCGTCGATGTCGTCCGATTCGAGGGCGTCGGCGACCGCATCACCC
Source organism: Gordonia amicalis NBRC 100051 = JCM 11271 (assembly GCF_000332995.1). Classification (GTDB taxonomy): domain Bacteria; phylum Actinomycetota; class Actinomycetes; order Mycobacteriales; family Mycobacteriaceae; genus Gordonia; species Gordonia amicalis. Next base: position 45,119 of record NZ_BANS01000005.1, on the reverse strand, counting down.
ACCCGGCACAGCGAGGTCCCGCCCAGCGCGACCCAGGTCGACGCGGCGGTCAGCGCCACCACCGCCGGCGCCCGGCGCCCGGCCGATGCGACGACGCCCGCCCCCACGACGCCGCCGGCCGCCACCGCGACCAGGCCCGCGCCCGCCACACGCGAGTCGCGATACAGACGACGTTCGAGCACAGATGTCAGCCGACCGAAACCCGCGACCGGGTGTCCCCGAGACGGGTCACCCAGCGCTTCGTCGACCAGGAAGCCGACAACGAGTCCGGCTGCGGTCGACAACGAACGTCGTGCGGGTCGGTTTCGCTGCTCACGGGTCAGGGACACACAGGCGAGGGGCACCGCGCGATGGTAGCGGCCCCTCCCTCCTCCGTGATCCGGTCGTGCCAGACTCGACCCGTGGCCAGGTCATCTGCAGAACCGTCGCCGGGTCGGCACGTCATCGACACCGGTGTCGCCGAACTGGCACGTGACACCATCGCCGGCGGCTGGTTGCTGACCGTGAACGGGGCGCACAGCTCACACATCGATCCCGACGACCCGACCGTGCTCGACTTCGAGTACCTGCGCCAGATGGCCGCCGTGATCGCCGAACGCCACCCCACCTCGGATCGACTGCGCGTCCTGCACCTCGGCGGTGCCGCCTGCGCACTCGCCCGCTATCTCGACCACCTGTACCCCGATGCCCGGCAGGTGGCCGTCGAGGTCGACGGCGAACTCGCCCGCCTGGTGCGTGAGTGGTTCGACCTCCCCCGTGCCCCCCGGCTGCGGATCCGGGTCGGCGACGCGCGTGAGGTGGTGACCTCCCTGCAACCGGGCACGCGTGAGGTGATCGTGCGCGACGCTTTTGCCGGGGACCGCACGCCGGCCCATCTGACGACCCGCGAGTTCACCGCCGCCGTCCGCGATGTGCTCGTGCCGGGCGGGCTGTATCTCGCGAACTGCGGGGACAGCCGCGATCTGGCGGGCGCTCGCGCCGAGGCCGCAACCGTGGCGCCGGTCTTCGAGCACCTGCTGCTCATCGCCGACGCCGCGATGTTCAAGGGGCGCCGCACCGGAAACATCGTCATCGTCGGCAGCGACGCCCCGCTCGACGCGTCGGCGACACTGGTCCGCACCCTGCTCAGCGATCCGCTACCAGCACAGATCCTCTCGGGCGCCAAGGCGCGCGACTTCGCACGCGGTCCGGGACTGACGGACGCCGACGTCGCGTCGACCGGGGCGTGAGCGGTCGCCGGTCCCGCGTCCGGTCGATGTACGAACCCGCTCGACAGTCGTTAGGGTGGTTTCGACCGCCGGCTGAGGATCTGACGATCGAAGAACCGAGGATGACGTGACCGATCCATCGTCGAGAGCGGGCACCACGCTGGGCCCGTACCGCATCGACAGACTGCTGGGTCGCGGCGGCATGGGTGAGGTGTACGAGGCGTACGACACCGTCCGGGAACGTCGTGTCGCCCTGAAGCTGCTTCCGCCACATCTGGTCCACGACAACGACTTCCGCGAACGATTCGAACGCGAGTCGAAGACCGCGGCCAAACTGTCCGATCCGCACGTCATCCCGATCCACGACTGGGGCGAGAAGGACGGCGTCCTGTTCATCGACATGCGCCTCGTCGACGGTCAGGACCTGCGCAAGGTCCTCGACTCCGGTCCTCTGGCACCTACCCGGGCGGTCCACATCCTGGGTCAGGTCGCGGCGGCGCTCGACGCGGCGCATCGCGACGGTCTGGTCCATCGCGACATCAAACCCGACAACATCCTCGTCGACGCCGACGATTTCGCCTACCTCGTCGACTTCGGTATCGCGCAGGGCACCACCGACAGCCGGCTGACTCAGGTCGGGACCGCGCTGGGGACGCTGGCGTACATGGCGCCGGAACGGTTCGGCGACGACCCGGCGGGCCCGGCATCGGACAACTACTCCCTGGCCTGTGTGCTGTACGAATGCGTCACCGGCCAAACCCCGTTCCCGGCGAAGACCGACCAGGGACTGATGACCGCGCACATCACCAAGCCGCCACCGCAGACCGGCGGACCGCTCGACCCGGTGATCGCACGCGGCCTCGCCAAGGACCCCGCGCAACGCTACCCGTCCGCACGCGAACTCATCCGTGCGGCGTCGGACGCCATGTCGGGCGGCGCAGCCGCGTCGGCGGTTCGAGCGCAGACACCTCCGGCCGATCAGGCGCCGCCCACGGTCGTCCCGCAGCCGCTCCCGCCCCCGGGCATGACTCCGCCGACCTACGCGCCACGGCCACCGCAGCAGACGCCGGCGGCACAGCCGACCCCGGGCAGCCCGATGTCCGCCGACCCGACGATGGTCCGCGGCCCGAGTTCGGGTCCGACCGTATCCGGCCCGCCGCACGCCCCCGGTTCGGGCGGTGGATACGGTTCTCCCCCGGGACATTCCGGCCCGCAAGGGTTCTCGGAGCCCCAGCCGTACTCGGGACCTCAGTCGCATTCCGGCCCGCAGTCCTATTCCGGGCCACAGTCGTATCCCGGCCCTCAGTCATACTCAGGGCCACAGTCGTATTCTGGGCCCCAGTCGTATTCGGGGCCCCAGTCGTATTCGGGGCCCAACCAGTGGGGTATCCCCCCGACTCCGCCTCCACGCAAGTCGCACACCGGACGCAACCTGGCGGTCGCCATCGGCGTCGGTGTGGTGGTGATCGCTCTCGCGGTCACCGGCATCGTCGTCGCGCTGTCGGGCGGTGGCGAGGATCCGCCGGGCCCCGACACCTCGACCCAGGCCATGCCCGCGGGCACGGTCGCCTGTGACTATCCGACGCGGCCGGTGGTCGGCGGCATCACCCAGCCGCCGCCCGCGTCGACCCAGCCCAACACCGGCACCGTGGACGCGACGATCCCGATCGCCGCGCAGGGCACCATCAGCATGACCCTCAACCGGGCCGAGGCGCCGTGCAACGTCGGTGCCATGGTCTCGCTGATCAAGTCCGGCTTCTACGACGGCAGCAAGTGCCACCGTGCGTCGGCCAAATATCTGATCTGTGGGTCGTCGGGCGGCAAGGAGGGCACCAATCCCGGCTGGACCAGTCCTGATGAACTGCCCGAGGATCTGCCGTCGGCGGGCACGGATGACGACGGCGTCCCGCAGGTGACATATCCGCGCGGTACCGTCGGCATCCTCGATCTGCCCGACGACGAGGGCGCCACCGGGTCGACGACGTTCTTCATGCTCGCCGGCGACACCGATCTCCCGCTGACCTACTCGATCGTCGGCACCATGGACCCCGCCGGCCTTGCCGTATTGGACAGGATCGTCGCGGGCGGGTTCACGCCCGCCAAGCCCGGCGCGCAGTCAGGACCACCGAACCAGAATCTGCTCATCCAGAAGGCGACCGTCGGCGAGTAGCCGCGCTGCTCGCCGCTTGTGCGGCGGAGTCGGCAATAGGTATCGCCTGGCGAAACCTATTGCTGACTGAAACCCTCCTGAGCTCGCCACATCTCCGCTCCGGGTCAGATCACGTAGTTCATCCGGTTGAGGATCGCGTTGCCCAGTGCCTCATCGCCATCGATCTCCACCGCGCCCGGATCGGCGTCCCGCCGGCCACCGGCGCACCGGGCCAGGTTCGCCGCGTCGATCCGGAGCCGCACATCGGCGGAGGCGTCGCCGCCCTCGAACTCCTCGACCGCCGCCGCCCGGTCGCCGACGAAGATCCGGACCGTCCGAGCCGACAGGCCGGTGATGTCGAAGAGAACCTTGCTGCCCTTGGGCGCGTCGGCTCGCTTGCCGACGACGAACGGCAGTGACGCACCGATCTCGTCGAGCGCCCACGACGCGGGGACGGGGTCGGTGACGGCCGAACCGTCGGTGCCGTCGCGCAGGTCGATCTCGTGGACCCAGCAGTCGAAGATGCGGATTCGCATGAAGCGCCCGTAGGTGTCGGCTCCGGCCGGGGTCATCGAGGGAGCCTCGAACTGCTCCTGTGTCATCGCCTGCAGCGCCGCGGTACGAACCCCGACGATCTCCTCGAGCGCCGCGAGAACCTCGGCGCGCGACTTGGGGCGGTAGTGGTCGACCCACTTCTCGTTGAGTTCGCCGATCGGGTTGCGCACGTGGTCGAGCGCACTCACCGTGCGGGTGGCCTCGACGTCTCGGCCGTCGAGCATGCTCTCGGTGCCGATGATGTGCGCGACGATGTCGGCGTTGGTCCATCCGTGCAACACCGAAGCAGCCGACCACTGTTCATCGGTGAGTCCGCCGGCCACGTCGGCGATCGCGGCCCACTGGGCGATCAGACCCGCGGTGACCTCGTCGAGCGGCAGGATGGTCGTGGCCATGTCGTCCTCCTTGCGGTCGTGCGCCCGGCGGGAACACCGGACCGGCACAACCCTAGCCGGGCAGTCGCGCTCAGCGGCCACATTGACCACCGCGCCGAACCGTTCCGAAATCCACGCTCCGACAAACAAGGACAGAACCTGTCCGCATCCTGAGGCAGGATGTCTGCATGTTGGAAACCTCGGCCCGGTTACTCGCTCTGCTGTCGCTGCTGCAGACGCGGCGGGAATGGTCGGGGAAGGAACTCGCGGAACGCCTCGACATCACGACCCGCACCGTGCGTCGCGACATCGACAAGCTCCGCGAGCTCGGCTATCCGGTCGACGCGAATGTCGGTGCACGCGGCGGGTATCGCCTCGGCGCGGGTGCGGAGATGCCGCCCCTGCTCCTCGACGATCAGGAGGTGCTCGCCGTCGCCCTGGGGCTCGACGCGGTGACCACGGGAGCGGTCGCCGACATGGCCGAGGCGTCCGCCGGGGCACTCGCCAAACTGCGCCAGGTCATGCCCTCGCGCCTCCAGCACCGCCTCGACGCGCTGCGCATCGAGGCAGTTCCCAGGGAGGCGCCATCGAGCGCTGTCCCAGCCGATCGCCTCACCGAGATCGCGACGGCCTGTCATCGCCACGAGCGCCTGCGTTTCGACTACCGACGCAACGACGGCGAGGAGAGCCGACGCGAGGTCGAGCCATATCGTCTGGTGCGCAACGGGAATCGCTGGTACCTCGTGGGCTTCGACCTCGCTCGCGCCGACTGGCGTTCGTTCCGCGTCGATCGCATGGACCCGAAGATCCCCACCGGACCGCGATTCACACCGCGCGAGCCGCCCGAGGGCGGCGCGGCGGCCTTCGTCGCCCGCGGTCTCGGCGCACTCCAGCAACGGGCGACGGCCCGGGTACGCATCCACCTGCCGCTGGACGAGGTCGCACCGATGATCCACCAATCGTGGGGCACTCTGGAGTCGGGCGACGAACACACCTGCGAGGTGACCGTCTACAGCACTTCGCTGACGTCGATCGCGCGCTGGATGTACGCCTTCGGGGCCGACTTCACCGTCATCGAACCCGCCGAACTGCGCGTCGAACTCGGCGCCGTCGCGGACTATCACGACCAGGTCGCCGAACGCTATCGGCGCGCGATGACCGCCCGGCCCTAGCTGCGCTGACCTGCTCGTCCGCCCGGATCGCCGATTCTTCTCTACGGTCGAAGGCATGAGGCTACTCATCACGGGGGCGACCGGGTACGTGGGCTCCCGACTCGTATGCGCATTGCTCAGGCAGGGCCACGAGGTGGTGGTCACGTCCAGGGACACCCGCAAGCTCGACCGGTTCGGCTGGTCGTCGGACGTCACCAAGGTCGCCATGGACGTCGACGATCCGATCTCGGTGAAGAGGGCGATGTCCGACGCCGGCCACATCGACGCGATCTACTACCTGGTCCATGCCATCGGGACGGACGACTTCGCCAGCGGCGATCGGGACGCGGCACGCAACGTCGCCGAGGCGGCACGCGATGCCGACGTCGCCCGGATCATCTACCTGGGTGGCTTCGTGCCGGGGGGCGGCGACCTCTCGTCGCATCTGCAGAGCCGCGCCGACGTCGCCGAGGGGCTGGTCGTCGAAGGCGGCCCGGAACTCGTCTGGTTGCGTGCGGCGGTGATCATCGGCGCCGGGTCGACGTCGTTCGAGATCATCCGCTACATGGCCGACCGCCTCCCGGTGATCCCCGAGCCCGACTGGATCACCAACGAGATGGACCCGATCTCCATCCGCGACGCCATTCACTACCTCGTCGCGGCATGTGAATCATCGCTTCCGCCAGGCGAATACGATATATCCGGCCCCGACCACGCCCGCTATATCTCGATCCTGCACGAGTACATCTCCGCGGTCCGCTTCCCGCGGCTGCGGCTTCCGGTCTTCGGCGTCAGTACCCGCGTCGCGGGCCGGCTGGGTGGCATGTTCGTGCCGGTTCCGGCGTCGCTGACCGAGGAACTGGTGACGTCGCTCAACCATCCGATGACGGCGTCGGAGCATCGCATCCGCGAACTGGTGCCACCACCCGAGGGGGGTCTGACGCCGATGCGCGATGCCGTGCGGGCATCTGTGGAGTCCCCATATCCCCGTTCCGTCTGCGATCTGAACGACCTGCACCACCTGGCCGACACCGACCCGGCGTGGGCCGGCGGCGATTGGTTGCGTGTCAAACGCACTATCGGTGAGACGATCGGTGGCACGCTGCGGGTGTCGGCGAAGATCGCCGGAGCTTTTCTGTCGAGCCGTCCCTGAATGATTCGTGTCCGTAGACGACCGACCTAGGTGGTGATGAGTGCTGGTGACTGCACTGGCGCGCGACCTCTACAACTCGATAGCCACGGATCGGGATCCCGATCCGGGTTCCCACTACGTCCGACGCCGCTGGATCGTCGGCGTCTTCCTCGTCATCGGGGCCGTCATGCTCGGCGTCTCGATGCGCGTGGAGCCCGGCGACACCGCGTTCTACCCGCTGACGGCCGGAATGGCCGTGGTGTGGATCGCCGGGGCATTCACCTCCGGCAAACTGCGACTCGGTGCCTACAGCCCGACGGCGTCCCGGCCCCCTGATCGTCTCGGCGCCGTGGGACTGGGCGTCGTCGTCGGCCTCGCGGTCGGTGCCGCGTTCGTCGTCGGCGGTCTCATCGCCCGGATGATCCCCGGCGTCAGCGACCTGGCGAACCAGGTGCTCGCCTTCGCCGACTACGGCAGCCTCGCCGTCGTCACCGCGATCACCATGATCAACGGACTCGCCGAGGAGCTGTTCTTCCGCGGGGCGGTCTACTCGGCAGCCCGCCCCCACAACCCGGTGCTGGTGTCGACGGTCATCTACGTGCTCGTCACCATGGCGAGCGGCAATGTGATGCTCGGCTTCGCCGGTGCCGTCCTGGGCACCGTCTGCGCCATCCTCCGACGCAGCACCGCAGGTGTCCTCGCGCCCGCGATCACGCACGTCATCTGGGGCGCCGTCATGGTCCTCGCACTCCCGCCGGTCTTCGCCTGACGAGTCGACCCGCTGCGCGACCGGTGGACCTCGGCGTCGACGTGCAGACCTCGATCGACGTCTGCATGTCGAGGTGAGGTTCGCCGGTCGCGGCTCCGCAGTTTGGGCGTTCGGCGTCGACCCGCTAGATTCGTTCTCGCAAGTGCCGCCGCGGAGGCGGTGCACGCGCGTATAGCTCAGCGGTAGAGCTCTGGTCTTACACACCAGCGGTCAGGGGTTCGAATCCCTTTGCGCGCACCGAGATCTATAGCTCCAACCCGCGCTGAGCGCGGCTCGGAGCTATAGAACGGATCAGCCGATCGAGCCGAGAGCCTTGTCCCAGACGTCGTTCTCGCGCACCTCGCCCGGCCCGACCATGTCGGCGTAGACGATGACACCCTCGCGGTCGACGAGGAACGTGCCACGATTCGCGTAGCCGCGTTCCTCGTTGAACACGCCGTAGGCCTTCGCCACCTCACCGTGCGGCCAGAAGTCGGACAGCAGCGGGAACAAGAAGCCCTGCGCCGCCGACCACACCTTGTGCGTCGGCGAGGGTCCCACCGAGACCGTCACCGTGGTCACGTCGTCGTTCTCGAAACGCGGCTGCTGGTCGCGGATGTAGCCCAGCTCGCCCTGGCAGGTGCCGGTGAATGCGAGCGGGAAGAAGACCACGAGAACGTTGCGCTCGGCACGCAACGCGCTCAGGGACACGAGCTGGTTGTTCTGATCCCGCAGTTCGAAATCAGGTGCCCGATCACCGACGCTCAGCGGCGCGGTGGGCAGAGCATCGCTCATGCTTTCTTGCCCGAGCGTGCCTTGGGCTGGACGAGTCGGGCGGCCGACCAATCCCCCAGGCTGATCGCCGATGTCTGGGTGAGACCCGCAGTGGGGGCCGCCTCGGCGATCTCGCTCGGATCCACATATCCGGGTTTCCCGGTCTTGGGCGAGAACACCCACACGTATCCGTCTTCGGCCAGCGGTCCGATGGCGTCCATCAGCGCGTCGACGAGGTCTCCGTCGCCTTCACGCCACCAGAGGACCACGACGTCGACGACGTCGTCGGCATCCTCATCGACCATCTCGGCATCGATCGCGTCCTCGATGTCGGCCCGGAGCTCGTCGTCCGTGTCATCGTCCCAACCGACTTCCTGCACGACCAAGCCTGCCTTCAAGCCCAGTTTTTGGGCGTTGCTGCCCGTACCGTCTGTGGCGGCTACCACCGCGCGTGACCTCCTGAGGGTGATGGGACGTTGTTCTCGTCGCCGGTCTGTACGTCTCTTTTCGCCAACTCGCCTGTCAGCATAGGCAACAGCCTAGAGCCTCACATTGCAAGCCGACCGACGTCACTCGATTTCGGGCGTTTCTTTTCAGACGACGGTTGCACGATCGCACGAACCCCCGACACCGGGCGACGGCGCATCAGCGACCGGGACTCGTCGGAGCCGGGCCGGCGGGAACCGAGGTCCGGGGCGTGGCCGAGGAGGCCGCCGGGACGGGCGTGTATTCCCCGCAGACCTCGAGAAGGCGCGCCTTGTCGCGCGTCCACTGCCCCGACACCGGGTTGAGTTCGGTGCGCAGTTCCTTGCGGATCGCGTTCTCGAGACGCGTCGTCGCATCCAGGAACGTCCGCGCCGGCGACGCGATCTCCGGCGGTGAGGTGTCGGTGATCTTCGGCCGGATCTGGTCGGCACCCGCGATGAGGCCCGCCCGCGCCTTGTCGGCGAGGTCCCCGACCTCCGGATACGAATGCGTCGTGTTGAGCCGCTTGATGAAGGTGTTGTAGCCGCGCAGCATCACGACCATCGACGACATCGACTCCCGACAGAGTTCGACGCCCTCGGCACGTACCTGCGCAGCCGCCGAGGCCGACACCTCCGACCGGTAGACCGCCACCTCGCCGGGCGCCGGCACACCGGCACCTCCGACCGTGGACGTGCACGCCGACAGCATGATTCCCCCGAATGCCATGCCGATGGTCGCGCTCACCCGGACACCCCGATGTCCGCCGCGGCCGGGCCCGGCCTCCCCTGTGCCCAGCATCGCCATCCCCCTACTCATCGGTAACGCTGCAAGGACGCTACAGCACCTTCGCGATCGCGACAGCCTACACAGATCCAGCGGTGCCAAGCCCCCTCACATGGGGCACGATGAGGGGTGACACCGCACAACAAAAGGAGTTGCAGTGTCGTACGCCATGCAGTCGGACCACCACCCCGAGTCCGGCCTGTCAGAGGGAGTAGGCATCACCGTGACCGACCAGATGGACCAGGCGACGCAGGACACGATTCCCAGCGAGCACGCCGGCCAAGCCGACTCGAGCTCCAATGGACGTGCTGCCGGACGAAGCGGACACCGGGTCCGCGTCATCCGCGAAGGAGTCGCGTCCTATCTGCCCGACATCGACCCCGACGAGACCACCGAGTGGCTCGATTCGTTCGACGCCCTTCTCGACGCCGCGGGGCCCGGACGCGCCCGTTACCTGATGCTGCGGCTCCTCGAACGCGCCGGCGAGAAGCGGGTGTCGATCCCCGCGCTCACCTCCACCGACTACGTGAACACCATCCCCACCGAGGCAGAACCCTGGTTCCCCGGTGACGAGGAGGTCGAGCGCCGCTTCCGTCAGATGATCCGCTGGAACGCCGCGATCATGGTGCATCGCGCCCAGCGCCCGGGAGTCGGTGTGGGCGGCCACATCTCGACGTACGCGTCGTCGGCGTCGCTCTACGAGGTCGGCTTCAACCACTTCTTCCGCGGCAAGAACCACTCCGGCGGCGGCGACCACATCTTCATCCAGGGCCACGCCTCCCCCGGCATCTATGCACGCGCCTACCTCGAGGGCCGCATCGACGAGGCCCGCATGGACGGCTTCCGCCAGGAACACAGCCACGCGGGTGAGGGCGGCGGTCTGCCGTCGTATCCGCACCCGCGCCTGATGCCGGACTTCTGGGAGTTCCCGACCGTCTCGATGGGTCTCGGCCCGATGAACGCGATCTACCAGGCGCGCTTCAACCACTACCTGCACGACCGCGGCATCAAGGACACCTCCGACCAGCATGTGTGGGCGTTCCTCGGCGATGGCGAGATGGACGAGCCGGAATCGCGCGGCTTCGCCAGCTTCGCGGCCACCGAGGGTCTCGACAATCTGACCTTCGTCGTCAACTGCAATCTGCAGCGACTCGACGGCCCGGTGCGCGGCAACGGCAAGATCATCCAGGAGCTGGAGTCGTTCTTCCGCGGCGCCGGCTGGAACGTCATCAAGGTCATCTGGGGCCGCGAGTGGGATGCGTTGCTGCACGCCGACCGTGACGGCGCGCTGGTCAACCTGATGAACACCACGCCCGACGGCGACTACCAGACCTACAAGGCCAACGACGGCGCCTTCGTCCGCGAACACTTCTTCAACCGCGACCCGCGGACCAAGGAGCTCGTCAAGGACCTCTCCGACGCCGAGATCTGGAACCTCAAGCGCGGCGGCCACGACTACCGAAAGATCCACGCCGCCTACGCCTCGGCGATGACGCACAAGGGCCAGCCGACGGTCATCCTGGCCCACACGATCAAGGGCTACACGCTCGGCAAGCACTTCGAGGGACGCAATGCGACCCACCAGATGAAGAAGCTGACGCTCGACGACCTCAAGGCGTTCCGCGACAGCACGCGCATCCCGATCAGCGACGAGCAGCTCGAGAAGGATCCGTATCTGCCGCCGTACTACCATCCCGGCGAGGATTCTCCGGAGCTCCAGTACATGCTGGACCGCCGCAAGACCCTCGGCGGGTTCCTGCCGAGCCGTCGCACGAAGTCCAAGGTGCTCAAGGCCGACACCTCCTCGGCCCTCAAGGCCACCGCGAAGGGTTCGGGCAAGCAGCAGGTCGCGACCACCATGGCGCTGGTCCGTGTCTTCAAGGAACTGTTGCGCGACAAGGAAATCGGCAAGCGCATCGTGCCGATCATCCCCGACGAGGCCCGCACCTTCGGCATGGACTCGTGGTTCCCGACCCTGAAGATCTACAACCGTAACGGCCAGCTGTACACCTCGGTCGACGCCGAACTGATGCTCGCCTACAAGGAGAGCTCCGAGGGGCAGATCCTGCACGAAGGCATCAACGAGGCCGGTTCGACGGCCAGCTTCGCCGCGGTCGGCACGTCGTACGCCACCCACGACGAACCGATGATCCCGCTGTACATCTTCTATTCGATGTTCGGTTTCCAGCGCACCGGCGACAGCTTCTGGGCGGCCGGCGACCAGATGGCGCGCGGTTTCATCATCGGCGCCACCGCGGGCCGCACGACGCTCACCGGTGAGGGCCTGCAGCACGCCGACGGCCACTCGCCGTTGCTCGCCGCGACCAACCCGGCCGTGATCGCCTACGACCCCGCGTTCGCCTACGAACTCGGCCACATCGTGGACGACGGTCTCACGCGCATGTACGGCGAGGACCCGGAGAACGTCTTCTACTACATCACCGTCTACAACGAGCCGATCAGCCAGCCGGCGAAGCCGGAGGGCCTCGACGCCACGGGCATCGTCAAGGGCGGATATCTGTTCCAGAAGGCTCCCGAGAACAAGAAGTACCCGGCCAACATCCTGGTCTCCGGCGTCACGATGCCCGACGCGCTGCGTGCGTCCGAACTGCTCGCCGAGGAGTGGAACGTCGGCGCGAACGTCTACTCGGTGACATCGTGGAGTGAGCTGGCCCGCGACGGCATCCGCGCCGACCGGGAGGCACTGCGCGATCCCGGCACCGAGCCCGCGCCCGCCTACCTGACCGAACTGATGGCCGACGCGGCCGGACCGTTCGTCGGCGTCAGCGACTACATGCGCGGCGTCCAGGAGCAGGTCCGTGCGTACCTGCCCGGTACGTACCTGACGCTCGGCACCGACGGGTTCGGCTTCTCCGACACCCGCCCGGCCGCGCGGCGTTTCTTCAACGTCGACGCCGAGTCGATCGTGGTCGCGGTCCTCGTCGCGCTCGCCCGCGACGGCCACCTCGACATGTCGGTGGCCAAGCAGGCCGCGGACAAGTACAAGATCGACGACGTGGCCGCCGCTCCCGAGCAGACCAGCGATCCGGGCGTGGCCTGACCCGGAAACCGGGCCGCCGCCGTTCGAGGGGAACCGGCGATCCCGGCATGGCCTGAACAGGGACTAGATTGAGGTCGTGTCCGACGCGCGAGTGAATCAGCCCACAACACCGCCGGCTGACGTGTTCGGTGCGCGGGGTGCCCATGTGCCGGCCCCCGCCACCGTGCACGACGCGCTGCCCGACACGCTGCTCCGGCGGGTCAAGCAGTACAGCGGCCGCCTCGCCACCGAGGCGGTCCACTCGATGCAGGACCAGCTGCCCTATTTCGGCGACCTCGACGCCGCGCAGCGCGCGAGTGTGCAGCTGGTCGTGCAGACCGCGGTCGTGAACTTCGTCGAGTGGATCCAGGATCCCGAGGGCAACGTGAAGTTCACGGTCCAAGCGTTCCAGGTGGTACCGCAGGACCTCGCCCGCCGCATCACCCTGCTGCAGACCGTCGAGATGGTCCGCGTGGCGATGGAGTTCTTCGAGAAGTGGCTGCCGCTGCTCGCCCGGAACGACGCCCAGCTCCGTGCACTCACCGAGTCGGTCCTGCGCTACGGACGGGAGATCGGTTTCGCCGCAGCGGCGATCTACGCCTCGGCCGCCGAGTCGCGTGGCGCCTGGGACTCCCGACTCGAGGCCCTGGTCGTCGACGCGGTGGTTCGCGGCGACACCGGACCGCAGCTCCTCTCTCGGGCGGCCGCCCTGAATTGGGATTCGGACGCCCCGGCGACGGTGATCGTGGGCACTCCGCCGCCCGAACAGAACGTCTCGGTGCCACTGGCCATCCACAACACGGCACGGCAGTTCGACCGGTCGGCGCTGTCGGTGGTCCAGGGCTCGGTGCTGGTCGCGATCGTGAGCGGACCGGCACGGCCGACGGAGAAGTTCGTCTCGGCTCTCCTCACGCACTTCGCCGACGGCCCGGTGGTCATCGGGCCGACCATGCCGAACCTCGGCAGCGCCCACACCAGTGCCGCCGAGGCGATGGCCGCGATCGAGGCGGTGGTGGGCTGGCCGAGTGCACCGCGACCGGTCCACAGTCTCGAACTGTTACCCGAACGTGCACTCAAGGGTGACGAGTCAGCGGTGACCGCTCTGGTCGAATCGGTGGTCCGTCCGCTGTCGGCGGGAGGCTCCACTCTGACGACGACGCTCGAGGCCTATCTCGACTCCGGCGGATCGGTCGAATCCTGCGCGCGCGTTCTGTACATACATCCAAATACGGTCCGGTACCGGCTGAAGAAGATTGCGGAAATCACACGGCGCGACCCGACGAACCCCCGCGACGCGTATGTACTACGGATCGCGACGACCGTCGGTCGTTTGACACACTTACGGCACAAAACGGAGTCTTCTGCCCCATAGGCCACACGAGTAACATGTCCGATTCGCCATTTATGCTGATAGGAGCCTTAAGAACACGTTTCGGTAACGAATCTCAGCCTGATGACGAAGCAGGTGGCACTTCGGTGAAGTTTGTGGGAACCCTACAAAACCCTGCGACAAGGTTCATGCTTCTCTACACCCACATAGGGCGGGGAAAGGGTGTTCTCTGGTCACGTGCTTTCGTTGCTTGCTCCCGGCCAGGGTTCCCAGACACCCGGCATGCTCACGCCGTGGCTCGACCTGCCCGGTACCCGTGATCAGATCGCCACGTGGTCCAAGCTCACTCAACTGGACTTGGAACGACTCGGTACCACCGCCACCGCGGAAGAGATCACCGACACCGCGGTGACCCAGCCGCTGGTCGTGGTCGCCGCCCTGCTCGCCTTCGACGAGGCCCGCAAGAACGGCGAGCTGCCCGCGGACGCGGTCGTCGCCGGCCACTCGGTCGGCGAGCTCGCCGCCGCCGCCATCACCGGTGTGATCTCGGCCGACGAGGCCGTCACCCTCGCCGCGATCCGCGGTGCCGAGATGGCCAAGGCCTGCGCTCTCGTACCGACCACCATGGCCGCCGTTCTCGGTGGCGACGAAGCCGCCGTGCTCGCCCGCCTCGAGGAACTCGAACTCGTCCCGGCCAACCGCAACGCGGTCGGCCAGATCGTCGCGGCCGGAGCCGTCGACAAGATCGACGAGCTCATCGCGTCCCCGCCGGAGAAGGCCCGTATCCGCAAGCTCGCGGTCGCCGGCGCCTTCCACACCCACTTCATGGCTCCGGCGCAGGACGCCGTCGCCGCGGCGGCCGCGAAGATCACCCCGTCCGACCCGAATCGCACGTTGCTGTCGAACTCCGACGGGCAGCCTGTAACGAATGGCTCCGAAGCACTGACAAAACTGGTGGGCCAGGTGACCAGGCCGGTCCGCTGGGATCTCTGCTCGGCGTACCTGCGTGAGAACTCGGCCACCGCCGTCGTGGAACTGCCGCCGGCGGGCACGCTCGTGGGGATCGCCAAGCGCGAGCTGAAGGGCACCCCATCGCTGGCGCTCAAGGAGCCCGGCGACATCGCGAAGATCACTGAACTTGGATAGCGGTCGCGGTTAGTCCGCGACCCCCGGAAGATCGGCCCCGACGCCGATCTGTCCAAGCGCGCGGACTCTCTCGGGTCCGTCCTGCGCTCCGGAAACTCATCTACCCGATACACGGAAAGGGAACCACACAGTGGCTGCCACCCAGGAACAACTCATTGCCGGCATCGCCGAGATCATCGAGGAAGTCACCGGCATCGAGCCGTCCGAGGTGACCCTCGAGAAGTCGTTCGTCGACGACCTCGACATCGATTCGCTGTCCATGGTCGAGATCGCCGTCCAGACCGAGGACAAGTACGGCGTGAAGATCCCCGACGAGGACCTGGCCGGTCTGCGCACCGTCGGCGACGCCGTCTCGTACATCCAGAAGCTCGAGAGCGAGAACCCCGAGGCTGCGGCTGCCATCAAGGCTCAGGTCGAGGCAGACCAGAACTGATGAGCTCCCCCTCCCTCCGCGACTACTCGACGCTGGGTGGGAACTTCCCGAGCGTGGTCGTCACCTCCATGGTGGCGACCACCTCGCTCGGCGAAGATCTCGACTCGACGTGGAAAGCACTGCTGGCGGGTGAGTCGGGCATCCGCGTCCTGACCGACGACTTCATCACCAGGTACAACCTGCCGGTTCGTATCGGCGGTCGTCTGCTGAAGGATCCGACCGACGAGGTCACCCGAGTCGAGGCCCGCCGGATGGCCTATGTCGAGCGCATCGCCCACGTGCTGAGCAAGCGTCTCTGGACGCAGGCCGGCGAACCCGAGGTCGACCCCGACCGTCTCGCCGTGGTCGTCGGCACCGGTCAGGGTGGCGGCGACGCGATGGTCGACGCCGTCAAGGCCATGGAAAGCACGGGCAACTACCGCAAGGTGTCCCCGCTCGCCGTGTCGATGGCCATGCCCAACGGTCCGGCCGCCGTCGTCGGTCTGAACGTCGGCGCCCGCGCAGGCGTCATCACCCCGGTCTCGGCGTGCTCGTCGGGGGCCGAGGCGATCGCACACGCGTGGCGCCACATCGTCATGGGTGACGCCGACATGGTCGTCACCGGTGGCGTCGAGGGACGCATCGACGCGGTGCCGATCGCGGCATTCTCGATGATGCGTGCCATGAGCACCCGCAACGAGGACCCCGCAGCCGCCTCTCGTCCGTTCGACAAGGACCGCGACGGCTTCGTCTTCGGCGAAGGTGCCGCGATGCTCATCCTCGAACGCGAGGAGCACGCTCGGGCCCGCGGTGCGCACATCCACGCGCGTCTCCTCGGCTCCGGCATCACCTCCGACGGATTCCACCTGGTGGCCCCGGATCCCAGCGGTCAGGGCAATGCCCGCGCGATGACTCGCGCCCTGCAGACCGCCGGTCTCCAGAAGTCCGACATCACCCACATCAACGCGCATGCGACGTCGACCCCGATCGGCGACACCGCCGAGTCCGCGGGCATCATCGCCGCCATCGGTCAGCATGCCGCGGTGTACGCACCGAAGTCCGCTCTCGGACACTCGATCGGTGCCGTCGGTGCTCTCGAGTCGGTCCTCACCATCAAGAGCGTCGAGGAAGGCGTCATCCCGCCGACCCTCAACCTCGAGAACCAAGACCCGGAATGCGACATCGACGTCGTCCACGGTGAGCCGCGCTACGGACAGATCGACTACGCGATCAACAACTCGTTCGGTTTCGGTGGGCACAACGTGGCGCTCGCCTTCGGTCACTACTGAGTCCTCGGCCTCCTCGCCGATCTCGGCAGCGCCCGAGACGAACCACGCCCGACACCCCTGGAGGAGACTGCGATGACGACCTTGGCTCCCATGCCCGGCCGCGAAGAAGCCGCCGATCCCCGCGACCCCCTGTTGCGGCTGACGAACTTCTTCGACGAAGGCACCATGTCGTTGCTGCACCCTCGCGACAAGTCCGGTGTCCAGGCCGCGGTCGGCCTGGTCAACGGCGTTCGCACGGTCTCCTACTGCACCGATGGCACCGTCATGGGCGGTGCCATGGGTGTCGTCGGATGTGCTCACATCGTCAACGCCATCGACACCGCCATCTCCGAGCAGGCGCCGGTCATCGGTATCTGGCACTCGGGTGGCGCACGCCTCGCCGAGGGGGTCGAGGCGTTGCACGCGGTGGGTCAGGTCTTCGAGGCCATGGTCCGGGCCTCCGGGTACATCCCGCAGATCTCGGTGGTCGTCGGCTTCGCGGCCGGCGGCGCGGCGTACGGACCCGCCCTCACCGACATCGTGATCATGGCTCCGGCCGGTCGCGTCTTCGTCACCGGACCCGATGTCGTCCGCAGCGTCACCGGCGAGGACGTCGACATGGAGTCGCTCGGCGGTCCCACCACACACGGCAAGAAGTCCGGTGTCTGCCACATCGTGGCCGATTCCGAGCCCGACGCCCTGTGGCGCGCACGCCGTCTCGTCTCGACCTTCACCCAGCAGGGCCACTTCAACCGTGAGCTGGCCGCCGCCGGCGACACCGACCTCAAGGCCCTGCTGCCCGAATCCGCCCGTCGCGCCTATGACGTCCACCCGGTCGTCGAGAAGCTACTCGACACGGCGCTGGCCGCCGACGGCGAGACCGAGATCTCGAGTTTCGAAGAGTTGCAGGCGAAGTGGGCGCCGAACATCGTCGTCGGATTCGGTCGGCTGTCGGGCCGCAGCGTCGGCGTCATCGCCAACAACCCGCTGCGCATGGGTGGGTGTCTGAACTCGGAGAGCGCCGAGAAGGCCTCCCGGTTCGTCCGCCTCTGCGACGCCTTCGGTATCCCCCTCATCGTCCTCACCGATGTCCCCGGTTACCTGCCGGGTGTCGGCCAGGAATGGAACGGTGTCGTCCGCCGCGGCGCGAAGCTGCTCCACGCCTTCGCCGAGTGCTCGGTTCCCCGCGTCACGCTCGTGACCCGAAAGATCTACGGCGGCGCCTACATCGCGATGAACTCGCGTGCGCTCGGTGCCACCGCGGTGTTCGCCTGGCCCGGTTCCGAGGTCGCCGTCATGGGTGCCAAGGCCGCCGTGGGCATCCTGCACAAGAAGGCACTCGCCGCCGCACCCGACGATGAGCGTGACGCCCTCCACGATCGCCTGGCCGCCGAGCACGAGGCCATCGCCGGTGGCGTGGGACGGGCCCAGTCGATCGGCGTCGTGGACGAGATCATCGACCCGGCCCGCACGCGCAGCATCATCGCCGAGGCACTCGCGGCTGCACCCGCCCGACGCGGTCGGCACAAGAACATCCCGCTGTGACCGCCTGACGGACCCACACGTCGACAGACATACGAAGAACGCCACCGGTTCTCACCGGTGGCGTTTCTCGTGTGTCCCTGAGATCGCGGGATGTACTCACCGCGCTCCCTGGGAAGTTCACGCTCCCTGAGTAGCCCCAGAGCTTGCGGAGGGCGCTCCTCAGCCGACCCGCTGCTGCAGCCAGGTGACCTCGGCCCCGGCACCGCCCATGCGGTACTGCTCGAGGGCGTCGTCCCAGGCCGTGCCGAGGGCGGCTTCGAGTTCGCCGGCGAGTCCGGCACGGTCGGGCTGCGATTCGATCAGCGAGCGCAGTTGGTTCTCGCCGACGATGACGTCGCCGTTGGCGCTGGTCGATCCGCGCCAGAGCCCGAGACCCGGCACGTAGCTGTAGCGTTCGCCGTCGACACCCTCGCTCGGGTTCTCGGTGACCTCGAACCGCAGCGCCGACCACTCGCGCAGAGCGGTCACCAAACGTGCCGCTGTCCCGACCGGCCCCGCCCAGTCGACAGTCGCACGCTGCATACCCGGCTCGGCGTCCTGTGCCGACCATTTCAGGTTCGCGCGTGCATTCAGGGTCGACGACAGAGCCCACTCCACATGCGGGCACAGCGCCACCGGCGCCGAGTGGATGTAGACCACTCCCGTTGTCATGTCCGCAAACTGGTTCAGATTGCGCACCTTTTCACCTCCGTTGTCGACGAGGAACGTCTTCCCCAACACACCTCGCGACTCCGGATATCACACTCGTGGGATTTATTGTGCCTCAAGATGCACGTGTTGCGCTAGTTTCTCGTGCGAGAAAACTTCATTTCTGTGACGAAAGTTCACTGACGACTCGATCGTTGAACTCACTCCACAACGGCTTCGCCCACGGTCCGAACGACCGGTCGGTGAGGACGACGCAGGCGGCCTGCAGGTCGGGGTCGACCCAGAGAAAAGTCCCAGCCTGGCCGAAGTGCCCGAAAGTCCGCGGCGAGTTGCCCGCCCCGGTCCAGTGCGGAGACTTCTTCGACCGGATCTCGAAGCCCAGGCCCCAGTCGTTGGGACGATGCCTCCCGTATCCCGGCACGAACCCGTCGAGTCCCGGGAACTGCACCGATGTCGCATCGGCGAGCGTCTCGGGGGCGAGGATCTGCGGTGCGAGGAGCTCCTGCGCGAAACGGGCCAGATCTGCGGTGCTGGATCGTGCACCGTGGCCGGCCGGTCCGTGGAGCTCGGTCGATTCGAGTCCGAGAGGCGCGCTGACGGCGTCGGCGAGGTACTCCGGAAACGCGATGCCCGCCGCCTGTTCGACGGTCTCGGCCAGGATCTCGAACCCCGCACTCGAATAGATGCGCTTCTCCGCGACCCCCGCCTCGATGTCCCGCGAGTCGAAGGCGAGTCCCGATGCGTGGGCCAGGAGATGCGCGACAGTGGCACCGGGCGGACCGGCGGGGTCGTCGAGTTCGACGGCCCCCTCCTCGACGGCCACCAGAACCGCCTCCGCGACGAGGAGTTTGGTGACCGAGGCGAGCTCATAGTCGCGAGCGGGGTCGCCGAATTCCTCGGCGACCCCGTCACGGGTGATGATCGCCGCCGACACATTGTCGACGGGCCATTCCGTCAGAGATTCAAGGACCGACACATCGGGTCACGTTACCCGTGGACGCGTGCCGGCCGGTGGGCACAGGGCTCACCAATCCTCTTCGGTGTAGCGGATGACACCGCGAATGTTGCGGCCTTCCAGCATGTCCTGGTAGCCCTCGTTGATCTGGTCCAGGCGGTACTGGCGGGTGATCATGTCGGCGATGTTGAGCTTGCCGATCTTGTACATCGAGAGCAGCTGCGGGAGGTCGAGCTTGGGATTGGCGCCGCCGAAGATGGAGCCCTGCAGGTTCTTCTGCAGCAGCGTCAGCATGGCGAGGTTCAGGGTCACGTCGCTCTCGAGCATGTTGCCCATACCGGTCAGCACACAGGTGCCGCCCTTGCCGGTGATCCCCATCCACAGATCGACATCCTTGCCGTGGACCTCACCGACGGTGACGATCACCTTCTGGCACATACCGCCGTGGGTGGTCTCCGCGATGGCCATGGCGGCCTCTTCGACCGATGCGAATGCCGCGGTGGCCCCGAACTTCAACGCCTGCTCACGCTTCCACTCCACCGGATCGATGGCGAACACGTTGCGGGCACCCGAGATGACCGCCCCCTGCAGGGCTGCCGTACCGACGCCGCCGACGCCCACGATGGCCACGTCCTCGCCGGGGCGGACGTCACCGCTGCGGGTCGACGAGCCGTAGCCGGTGGGGACGCCGCAGCCGCACAGAGCGGCGACCTCGAACGGGATGTCCTTGTCGATCTTCACCGCCGACGCCTCGTGCACCACCATATAGGGCGCGAAGGTGCCAAGCAAGGTCATCGGGTAGACGTTCTCGCCGGCTGCCGTCTGGATGCGGAAGGTGTTGTCCGACACGGCTTCGCCCTGCAGCAGCATGGCGCCGAAGTCGCACAGGTTGGCCATGCCCGACTGGCACGACGGACACTTGCCACACGACGGGATGAACGACAGCACGACGTGGTCGCCGACCTCGAAATCGGTGACACCCTCGCCGACCTCGGCGACGACGCCGGCACCCTCGTGCCCACCCAGGATCGGGAAACCCGCCATGGGGATGCCACCGGTCACCAGATGGTGATCGGAGTGGCACATGCCTGCTGCTTCCATCTTGATCTTGATCTCGTGCGCCTTGGGGTCACCGATCTCGATCTCCTCGATCGCCCACGGCTTGTTGTTCTCGCGCAGCAGCGCACCTTTGGTCTTCACTGATCTCCTCCGTTCGACCCGGCAACGTCTCGCCCCGGGAGGTCTACCCGCGTCGTTGCCGACGCTTGTGACTGTAGTCACTCAACCACAAAATTGGAACGTGTCCTAGTCCGTGTTCCATCGACTCCCTACGCCGTTCGACGGACCGTCGAGACGCTGGAAACACGGCGACCTGGGCGCTTGGGAACACGCGCCCAGGTCGGAGTGTGTGCGCCGATCAGCGCGGGCCCGGACGGGCCGAAGAAACGATCGAAGCGGTCAGTTCGCCAGACCGGCGTCCTTGGACCCGTAGGTCTGACGCAGGGTCGGCTTGACGACCTTGCCACCGGCGTTGCGCGGCAGTTCCTCGACGATGACCAGGTCCTTGGGGTGCTTGAAGCGGGCCAGGTTCTCGTTCAGGTACGGCTCGAGGTCGGCGAGGGTCAGATCCTCGACGCCTGCGGCGGGGACGACGACCGCGACCGGCACCTCGCCCCACTTCTCGTGCGCGCGACCGATGATCGCCGCCTCGCTGATGCTCGGGTGACCGAACAGCACGTTTTCGACCTCGGCGCAGTAGATGTTCTCGCCACCCGAGATGATCATGTCCTTGGCGCGGTCGACGACGTAGAGGAACCCCTCCTCATCCTGACGCACGAGGTCGCCGGAGTGGAACCAGCCACCGGCGAAGGCGTCGGCGGTCCCCTGCTCGTTCTGCCAGTAGCCCTTCATCATGTTGGGTCCGCGGTAGACGATCTCGCCGACCTCACCCTGGGCGACGTCGTTGCCCTCCGGGTCGATGACGCGGGCGGTCACCGCGGGCACGACCTTGCCGATCGAGCCGATCTTGCGCAGGGCGTCCTTGCCTTCGAGTACGCAGGTGATCGGCGACATCTCGGTCTGACCGAAGACCGCGACGTTCAGCGCGTCCGGGAAGGTCTCGTTCATCGCGCGCAGCACGGTGTCCGAGGCCGGGGCCGCGCCCCAGCTGATCACGCGCAGCTTCAGGTCGCGCGGCTTGGCCTGCTGGGCGGCGCACACGGCCTGCCACTGAGCCGGCACCAGGAAGATCGAGGTGGTGCCCTCTCGCTCGATGGTGTCGAGCATGTCGTTCGGGTCGAACGCTCCGAGTGGGTGGATGACCGACAGTGCCCCCATGTAGAACAGCGGCGTCATGGCACCAAGCCCGGCGATGTGGAACATCGGCGCGACGCACGAGCCGATGTCGTCGGACCGGGTGTGCAGCGCCTGCATGCAGGTGGCTGCCTGCGCCTGCAGGTTGGTGTGGGTGAGCATGGCGCCCTTGGGCTTTCCGGTGGTGCCCGAGGTGTACATGATCAGCGCGACGGTCTCTTCGGGGACGTCGATCTCCGGCAGATCCGAGGAGTCCTCGGCGACGAGCGCCTCGTAATCGAGGTGGTTGTCCTTGTCGGATCCCCCCACGACGACGATGTGGTCGATCGCATTGGTCGAGGCCGCGACGGCATCGACGAGCGGGGCGAGCAGGGTTTCGGTGACGACGACCTTGGCGCCGCTGTCGTTGACCAGGAAGGCGATCTCGGCGGGGCTCATGCGGATGTTCACCGGCACCGGGATGGCGCCGATCAGGTTGGCACCCAACGTCGCTTCGACATACTCGGTGCGGTTGAGCAGGACGATGAGGATCCGGTCACCGAACCCGACGCCGCGACGGGTCAGCGCCGCGGCGAAGGCGCGGGTCCGTTCGTCGAGCTCCTTCCAGGTGGTGACCTTCCCGAGGAACTTCAGGGCCGGGCCGTCGGGGTTCATGAAGGCGTGGCGCTTGACCTGGTTGATCCAGTGGTTGCGGCGCGAGCGCAGCGGTTCGGTGGCGAGGTCGGTGACGGTGTCGACGGTCGCGGTCATACGATCGGTCTCCTTGTTGTCTTTCATCGTGTCGAGCGATGGGTGAAAACGTGTGTGGTGGTGAGTGTTCGGCGTGGGCCGAGGTTCACTTCTGGGCGCCCGCGAAGGCGGCGATGGCGGCCTGGAACTCCGGCGACTGCAGCAGTTCGGTCTGGCCTTCGAGTTCCCGCTCGATGGCCGCTTCGAAGCCGGACATCGTGTGTGCGTCGAGGGCCGACTTCGTCAGGCGCAGCGCGGAGCGGCTCTTGCCGGCCAGCTTCGCGGCGACCTTGTCGACAGCTTCGTCGAGTGCGGCGCGATCGTCGTAGACCCCGTTGATCAGGCCCGCGGCGAGAGCCTCCGGCGCGCGGAGCTTCTCACCGAGGAGGGCGAGCTCATTGGCGCGGACCCGGCCCACGGCCGAGGTGAACAGCATCGACGCGCCACCGTCGGGCATCAGACCGATGTTGATGAAGGCGAGCAGGAAGTACGACCGCTGGGTCGTGTAGATGAGGTCGGCGGCCAGAGCCAGCGAGGCGCCGATTCCCGCGGCCGGTCCGTCGACGGAGGCGATGACCGGGACCTGGACCGACCGCACCGCGCGCACGAGCTCGGAACCGGCGGAGATGATCCCGCGGGCCTGGTCGGGGTCGAGCCCCGACGACCCGTTGGCGGTCGACTGCGAGTTGATGGAGACGACATCGGCCCCGGCGCTGAAGCTTCCGCCCGCACCGTCGATCACGATGACCCGGACGTCGTCACTCGACGACCACTGCTCCATCGCAGCCCTGATGCCGAGGTTCGCCTCGGTGTCGAGAGCGTTCATCTTCCCCGGACGGAAATCGTCAGCCGCGCAACCCCGCGGTCGTCGACCGAGGTCACGATTGCGCTCTGGCTGGTCTCGTCGCTCACTGTTCTCCCCACTGGTGACCGGACAAATAGACACAGGTGATCCCATCTGTGCCATCGCCTAGATTTTTACCACAGTGCGACGCAGATCACGAGAATCTTGGTTAACTTATTCTCGCGTTCCAACGATTCTTCCTGGTGTTTTTGGTCGAGGCACCGGAATGTGTCTCGTGAACGTCGTATCCGGCTAGAGTGGGTCGCCATGACCGTGCGCCCGGGGACGCCGCCTTCCGAGACGTCCCAGACCGATGCTCCGGGCACCCGACGCCGCCGCCCCGCCGACCGGAGACGACTCATCGTCGACGCGTCGGCCAAGGCATTCAGTGACGGCGGCTATCACGCGGTCCGTCTCGAGGACATCGCCGACGCGGTCGGGATCTCCGCGCCCGCGCTGTACAGGCACTTCCCGAACAAGTACGCACTGTTCGCCGAGACGACCGCCGTACTCGCGCAGTCGCTGCGGTCCGCACTCGACGCGGTGGAGACCGGTGGCGACGACGAGCTGCGCTCCCTTCTCGTGGCGATCACGGCCGCCTCGTTCGAGAACCGTCGCAAGGGTGGCCTCTACCGGTGGGAGTCCCGGTATCTCGAGCCGGACGATCGCGCCATCGTCCGGGATGTCGTCGTCCATCAGCACCGGCGCGTCCGAGCGGCTGCGCGACGTCTTCGTCCCGGGCTCGGTGATGCTGACGCGAATCTGATCGCCGCCGCGATGACCAGCGTCGCCGCCAGTCCGACCACCCACCGCGCCTCGCTGCCCGCACGCGAGGTCACCAGCCTCATTCCCGACGCCGCGATGAGCCTCCTCGACGTCGACCTCCCCGATCCGGTGGAACCGGTGGCCTCCGGCGTTCACGGCCTCGCGCCGGCCGCGAAACGCGAGATCATCCTGACCGAGGCGATCAACCTCTTCGCGGCCCGCGGATTCCGCGACGTGACCATCGAAGACATCGCCCATGCCGCCGACCTACCGGCATCCGGCGTGTACCGCCACTTCCCGAGCAAGGTCGCCATCCTCGAGGCCGCGTTCTGGCGGGCGACCGATCGCGTCACCAGCGCCATCTCCGACGCCCTGGCCAACTCGACGACACCACGCGAGGCAATCGTCGGCATGGTTCACAGATACGTCCGGTTGACTTGCAGCACAACCGATCTGATCAGCGTCTACGAGACCGAGATCGGCCACGCCACCCCGGAGGCGCGGAACGCGCTCCGCAACCAGCAGCGCATCACCGTGGAAGAGTGGGCGACCTGGGTGAGCCGCGAACGCGAAAACCTCTCGATCACCCACGCCCGCTTCCTGGTGCACGCCGCGCTCAACGTCGTCACCGACCTGACGCGATTGAGACCACAACCCTCCCCTGAGCGCATCGAGGCGCCGTCGACGCGAATCCTGTTGGGAGAGAACGGCTGAGTCGAAGCCCCGCTCGTTGAGCCGACGCCGAGCGTCGTCCTGCCGGTTGAGCCGACACCGAGCGGAGCGAGGCGTCGCGTCGAAACCCCGTTCACCGCACCCCCCTGCCGGTTGAGCCGACACCGAGCGACGCGAGGCGTCGCGTCGAAACCAGCCCTACAGCACCGCGAAGTCGTCCATCAGCCAGCGACCGTCGTTCTGGACCAACGTCACCTTCACCCGCGACTGGTACGGGAATCCCTCGGGGAACTGTTTCGCGGTCTGCGGCGACTTGATGGTCTGGTCGAGGGTGACGAGCACGACGGCCTTCCCCTCGTCGAGGGACATGATGCCGGCGTTGTCGGCTTTCGCGGTCGACACCGCTTCTGCGTCGGTGGAGCCGCGACGGGCGTCCTGCGAGGACTCGATGTAGGTCTGGGTGAACGCGGGGGTCGAGATCTCCC
Source organism: Gordonia amicalis NBRC 100051 = JCM 11271 (assembly GCF_000332995.1). Classification (GTDB taxonomy): domain Bacteria; phylum Actinomycetota; class Actinomycetes; order Mycobacteriales; family Mycobacteriaceae; genus Gordonia; species Gordonia amicalis. Next base: position 19,625 of record NZ_BANS01000005.1, on the reverse strand, counting down.
GGATTCGACGGTCGAGGTCCGAATAGTCGGCCGAGTTGTAGGTCGTGATCTCGGTGGCGTACTTGCGGGCGGTGTCGAGGATCGTCGTGTCGATCGTGCTGACCGCGGTGTCGGCCCGGCGGTCGGCGTCGACGTAGGCGACGGCCAGGACCGCGGTCGACGCCGTGAGCACAACGGCGACGGCCGTCAACGCGACGACCGCCCACGTCTTCTTGCCGAGACCGGTCGCCCAGCCGGTCCAGCGATTGTTCTTGCCGGTGGCGGCTTTCCGGTCGAGCTTGCGGGGTGTGCGGTCCTCAGCGGACTCCCCCGTGGCCCGTGCTTCCGTGCTGTCCGGCTCGGTCTCGCCCTCGACGACGGCGTCGTCTGCTTCCCCACGACGCCCCGCCTTGCGTGCGGCCTTTGCCGCCCTGGCCTCCGCCTCGGCCCGGAACTTCTCCCGGTTCGTGCGGTTGGCCTGCAGGAACTGCTCGCCGTCGAGCGGGGTCACGCCATCTTCGACGTCGGTCGTCGCCGGGGTGGCGTCGGGGGCGTCGGAGGTCTGACGAGGCTTCGGCATGGGTTCAATGTAGCGATGCCGCGTCGGGCACTGTGTCCGGCGTCATATGACCGGCAGATCTCCGAGGCTGCCGAGGTCCAGTGACACCCACTGCTCGGGGTCGAGGTACAGCTTGGTCTGCGGGCCGTGCTCCTTCTCCGCCATCTCGATGTACGGTTCGACGGCCTGCGGCGGGAGGTACCGAGAGGCCAACTCGCGCAGGTCGTCTCGGGTTCCGGCGACCATGTCGACGGCGTTGCCGGACACCGATACGTACTTCAGCCGCGGCGACACCTCGTCGACCATGAGGGTGAACCGTCCCGCCGCCCGGATGAGATTCAGCTTCCGGGACTCGGTGCCGGTGAGCACCCACGGTCTTCCGCCGGGTGTGTAGTGGTACCAGATCGGCACCGTCAGCGGCGCCCTCCCCGGTTCGGCTTCCACAGACAGCGCCGCGACATGCGGTTCTGCCAGAAACGCTTCTCGTTCGCTCTTGCTGAGTGCCATGTCCCGACGGTAAACCCGACCTCTGACACCCGCGCCCGATTCGCTCGGTCCGACCCTACTTCCAGGGAGCGAGCACCTCGGCCGCCCGTTCGGCGAGCACCTTCTGGAACAGCGGGCCGAAGCTCACGCGTCCGACGCCGAGCGCGGCGAGTGCCGCCTTGTTGTTCTTGGTCGGGTGCCCGATGGCGTTGACCGGAAGCGGCAACTCGTCGGCAAGTCTCTTCTGCGTGGCGTCGTCGTGGAAGCCGACCGGGTAGAGCACGTCGGCTCCGGCCTCCGCGCAGAGCTTCATCCGGGCGATGGCACGGTCGACGCGGTCGGACTCGTCGCCGACCTGCTTGATGAACAGGTCGGTGCGGGCGTTGATGACGACGTGGACATCGGTGGCGTCCGACGCTGCGCGCAATGCGCCCACGAAGTCGGCGTGTTCCTGCGCCTCGCGGAGTCGGCCGCCTTCGCTGTGGACGGTGTCCTCGATGTTGAGGCCGACGGCCCCGGCGTCGATGAGTCCCTCGATCAGCGTCTTCGGGTCTTCGCCGTAGCCGGATTCGATGTCGACGGAGATCGGGACGTCGACTGCTGCGGTGATCTGTTTGATCCGAGTCGTCAGCTCGTCGAAGGCGATTCCCTCGTTGTCGGGTTTGCCGATCGAATCGGAGACCGGGTGACTGCCGACGGTGAGTGCGGTGAACCCGGCGGACACCGCCAGGTTCGCCGACCATGCGTCCCACACCGTCGGCAGGATCACCGGGTCGCCCGGTTTGTGGAGTTGGAGCAGAGTCGCGGCCTTGTCGGCTAGTTCCGTCATGACCCCTACAACTACCCCGCTCGCAGCAGACATTCCGGGGCTTGGCGAAAAACTACTTCCGCCAGAACAAATGGTGGGTGACTCCGCTGGGACTCGGGATCGCCTCGTGCTCGAAGCGATCCTCCAGGTCCTCCGGCGAATCCCACAGGCGCAGACCGTTCCCGTAGGTGACGGGCGCGACCGCGATGTGCAGCGTGTCGATGAGATCTGCGTCGAGGAACTCCCGCACGGTGCTGACGCCGCCACCGATCCGGACGTCTTTGCCGTCGGCTGCCGCTTTCGCCTTCTCGGCTGCCTCCGCCGGTGTGGCGTCGAGGAAGTGGAAAGTGGTCTCACCCAGGGTGAACGACGGTCGGAGGTGGTGAGTCAGGACGAAGACTGGGGTGTGGAACGGCGGTTCGTCGCCCCACCACCCCTGCCAGTCGTGGTCGGTCCACGGGCCGCGCTGATGACCGAACTTGTTGCGGCCCATGATCTCCGCGCCGATGTTGTGGGTGAAGTCCCGGGTGAAGTAGTCGTCGAGGCCCCGGGTCCCGCCGGGATCGGTGCGGTTGGGCCAGCTGGCAGTGGCCCCGGCCCACGACATCAGTTCCCAGGGCTCGACGGTGTCGCCGAAGGGCCTCTCGAAGGTCTGATTCTCACCTGCACCGATCCCGTCCTGCGAGACCGCGAAATTCTGCACTCTGAGTAGCTGCGGCATGGTTTGTCGTTTCCTGTTCGTCGTCCGGCATGAGGGATCTATGCAGGACAGACTCACCACCGCAGCGGAACTCATCGGTGGGACGGCAGGTCGGGCCAGCCCCGGCAAACCCACCCCTTTTCGACATTTCCACCCCGACGCGCGCGGCGGTGATTCTGCCGAAAAAGGGTGGTTTTGCGGGCCCACGAAGAAGCCCGCCACCTGCTGTCGCAAGTGGCGGGCTGTCGTTGTTGCTCCCCCAACTGGACTCGAACCAGTAACCGTTCGATTAACAGTCGAATGCTCTGCCAATTGAGCTATGGGGGATTGCTCGGCCCTCGTTCGGCGCCGCGGGCGCTTCACTTGAACCGAGGACAGACTCTAGCGCATGCCGCTGCCGGACGACAAAACGGCAGGTCAACGGCATACGACGTGGCGGCAGTTGTGTCCGGACATCGGACACAACTGCCGCAGATCCTACGACTTCAGTGACCGGCGACGACGTCGGCTTCGTCGACCTCCACCGGCGTCCGCGCACCGGGCAGGAACCAGTAGGCGAAGCACACCGCCCCGAAGAACAGGTAGCCCAGCGAGACCTCGGGCGCGGCCGCCCACGACACCTCCGGCGCGTGGATGAGGCCGATGAACGAGAGCACCGCCCCCACCGCCGCGGCGATGGCCGCGAAGTGGAACTTCTTCTCCAGGATGAACGTGACGATCGTGCCGAGGATCAGCCCGACGAGCACCGCTCCCTCGCCGAGCGTCTTGAGGCCCTCGTAGATCACGCCGGCACCGTTCATCGCCTCCATGCCCACCTCGTCGACCGTGGTCCCCGCCGCCGAGAGCGCGTTGTCGATGAGTCCGCGCCCCCACTCGGCCAGGTTCGGCAGCAGCGCCGCGACCACCGCGACCGCGTGCAGGCGCGGCACCGCCTGGAAGGCCTGTGCCCCGATCAGCAAGCCGATGAACAGCAGGATCGGCACGATCGCCGGCACCGGCAGCAGGTAGTTCAGCACCCCGAACAGACCGAGGAAACACAGCAGGCCGATCGCTGCTCCACTGGCCAGCGAGTAGCTCGCGCGACCACCGGCGTCCTTCCAGCCCGGATGACCGATGTACACGGCCGGCGGGAAGGGCGACCCGAACGCCGCACCGATGCACGCCCCGGCACCGTCGGCGAGCAGCACGCTGCGCAGATTGTAGTTGTCCCCCGCCGCCGCGGCGCTCTCCACATTGCTCATCGCCTCGGTGAAGTTGTAGACGCCCAGCGGTATCGCGGTGCCCAGCAGCGGCGCGAGATCGCCGAGACCGTTGAACAACAGGTCGAATCGTTGATCCGGAATGCCGACGGCGATGTCTTCCACCGCCGCGGTCAGGTCCGGTACCGACATGAACCCGCCTGCCCAACCGATCGCCGTACCGACGAGCAGCGCGGCGAGCCCGACGGGGACGTTGCCGGGCAGCTTCACATCGGTGAAGAAACCGATGAGGATGATCGCCAGCACCGGCAGACCGATCCACGCCGCCTCCCAGATCTGCCCTGCCGGACGCATCGAGATGAACGTGATCGAGATACCGGCCAGGGTGCCGAGCATCGCGGCGCGCGGCGTCAGTTTGCGCACATAGGGTCCGACGAACGCGCCGATCATGACGATGACACCGATCATGAACGCCCACGCCAGACCGGCCTGCCACGCCTGGATGGCGTCCTTGGTGTTCAGGTACACCGGCAACATCACGACGAACACCACGATGAACATGTGCGGGACACTCGGCCCGTACGGCAGGGCTGTCACATCGTCGCGTCCCTCCCGCGCGGCGAGGCGTCGGGCCAGGAACGTGTAGTACAGGTTGCCCAGGATCAGCGCGACGCCCAGCGCGGGCAGCACGGTGCCGAGGACGTTGTCCGGACTGAGACCGATCACGCCGATCATCAAGCCGGTCAACGTCAGCACGTTGACGAGGATGTTGAAACCGAGACCGAAGAAGGCGTTGGTGTCTCCGCGCGTCCACCACGCGACCTTCGGGGTTGCAGCCGGTGACGGCGGGTCGGTGGTCGGGGCTGGATCGGTGGTGGCGCTCATGAATTCCTCCGGACTGCTGGGGTTTGATGGGGAAAACGAGACGCCGATGTCTCGTCTGGGTAGGTTGGATCGTTCTCAGACGGCGGGTTCCACAGGCGCTCGCCCGTTCAGCAGCGGGATGATCGCCGTGCCGGGCGCGGTCCAGCCGAAGATGCCTCCCTGCGCCGCGATCATCTCCAGGCCGACGCGCTGGAAATCGGGGAAGTACGAACCGACACAATCGGATACGACGACGCACTCGAAACCTCGGTCGTTGGCCTCACGCGTGGTGGTGTGGACGCACACCTCGGTGGTCACGCCGGTCACCAGTAGTTGCGTGATCTCGTTGTCGGCCAGCACCTTCGACAGTTCGGTCGCATAGAACGCCCCCTTGCCGGGCTTGTCGATGACGACCTCGGTGTCGAGCGGGGCGAGTTCGTCGATGATGTCGTGCCCGTACTCACCGCGGATCAGGATGCGCCCGAACGCCCCCGGGTCGCCGATCCGCTTCGACGGTTGGCCGCGGTTGAGCTTGGCCGGCGGGCAATCCGACAGGTCTGGCAGATGCCCCTCCCGGGTGTGGATGACGAGCATCCCGACCGCCCGCGCGGCGTCGAGCAGAGCAGCGAGGGGTTCGACGACGCGCTGCAGTTGCGAGACGTCGTTGCCGAGGGTTTCGCCGAAACCGCCCGGCAACAGGAAGTCCCGCTGCATGTCGATGATGATCAGCGCGGTCTGGTCCAGGTCGAGTTCGATCGGACCGGGCAGCGCGTCGAGGATGACGGTCGTGGGCATCGAATGGCCTTCCGAGGTGGGTGTTCGCGGGTTTCAGGACGCGGGAAGCGTGGTCGAGGTGCGGACCTCACCGGCCGACGACGACCGGTCGCGCGGTTCGTCGAGCAGAGCGGCCGCCAACTGGAGCACGGTGTCGTCGGTGAGTGCGGCCCCGAGAAGCATCGCGCTGTGGGGCCGACCGTCGGATGTCACACCTTGCGGAACGGCGATCCCGGTGAGGTCGAGGAGATTTCCGAAATGCGTGTAATGACCGAGCATCGTGTTGGTCGCGATCGGTTGCGCCAGGACCTCCTCGACGGTGAACGTCCGCCCGATCGTCGGTACCACGAGGACATCGATTCCCTCCCACACCCGACCGACCTCGGACCGCAGCTCCTGCAATCGCTGCAATGCAGCGAAAGCGTCTACGGCCGTGTACTTCTCGCCGCTGCGGAGGATGTCGCGGACCACGGGATGGATCTCGTCGGGCTTCTCGGTGAGGAAGTCCCCGAAGACGACCAGTCGCTCCGCGACCCACGGTCCCGCGTACAGGAGTTCCCCGGCTGCCAGGAACGGCGACAAGGAGACGTCGACGATCTCGACGCCACCCGGTAAGGCCAGATGTGCCAGACGGTTTCGGAATGCGAGGTGCGCCTCGCGCATGGCGTCGTCGCCGAAGAACTCCAATTCCTCGACCGGCGGGAGGCCGACCGTGATCGTCGAGCCGTCGAATCCGGGTCCGCGGTCGCGGGACCACGGATCAGCGTCGTCGCGGCCCATCATCACGCTCATGACACGATCCATGTCGTCGACGGTCGCGGTCATCGCCGTGATGCAGTCGAGGGACTTGCAGGCCGGGACCAGCCCCACCGTGCTGATCAGACCGCGCGACGGTTTGTATCCGACGATGCCATTGAGTGCAGCAGGCACCCGCCCCGATCCGGCGGTGTCAGTGGCGACGGCGAAGGGGACGTCGCCGTGTGCCACCGCGAGGGCTGAGCCGGAACTCGAACCGCCGGAGATCATCTCGTTGCCGTAGACCCCGCGCGGCATCGTGGACGGGGTCCGCGTGCCGTTCAGGCCGGTGGCGAACTGGTCCAGATTGGTCTTCCCGATGAACAGCGCGCCGGCGTCGAGCAGGCGCTGTACGACAGGCGCGGTCGTGTCGGGGACGTACGCGTACCCGGGGCAGGAGAGAGTCGTCGGGACGCCGGCCACGTCGATGGAGTCCTTGACGCCGAACGGCACGCCGTAGAGCGGGAGGTCGCGTGCGTCGGGACGACTCTCGAGTTCCGCCGCCGCGGCGAGCACCTCGTCGCGCGGCACGGTCGACAGCCAGGTCCCGTCGTCACCCCGCGCCTCGATGGCGTCGAGGACCATGCGTGCGGTCCGCGTCGGGGATCCGCTCCCGTGTAGGTGCGAGTCGAGGATCTCGGCAACCGTGGGACCGGTGGTGGGCCCGCCCAAAAGAGTCATACCGTCGATTGTCGACAGAATCATGGCGCCTGCGGAACGGCTGTGTGTCGATTGTGTTAGCTGGTCAGCGCGGCTGTTCGTCCCCGGCTGTGGCCGAAACCAGGTCCAGGTAGTGGAGGTGGCCGTGATCGTGGAGGGCCGCGATCGCCGCCGCGGCGTCATTGCGTTCGAGTGCGTCGAGGATCGCCTGGTGCCGGTGGAACCCGTCGTCGGGGCCGTGGTGGTCGGCGGTCTCGGTTCGCAGGTTGACCGCCATCGGCAGCTGTAACTTCAGCAGGATCGGTTCGAGGGTGATGTCGAGCTGTCGATTCCCGGCCAGTCCGACGACGGCGGCATGGAATCGACGGTGCGCGTCATCGCGCGCGAGATCGTCTGTGGCACGGCGCATCGCATCGATCGCCGCACGAACAGGCGCGAGCTGCGATGCCGGATCGGTCAACGGCAGGGCGGCCTCGACGGCATACCGTTCGAGCACCTGGCGCAGCTCGAACAGCTGCAGGATGTCCCGGGGCGACCACTCCGCGACCCGGACCCCACGACGTGGCTGGTGTTCGACGAGCCCCTGCTGGGCGAGCAGCCGCAACGCCTCACGTACCGGTGCCCGGCTGATCCCGAGATCGGCACACAACGTCTCTTCGACGATCTTCGCACCCGGCGCGAGAGCACCACTCAAAATGGCGTCCCGGATACGGCGGCCGGCCACGTCGACAAGACTCTCCGGCAGCTCACCGCCACCGTGAGACGCCTCCCCGACCGTCATCCGCGCACCCTCCCGTCCGCCGTGTCCGATTTTGCGCTAGTGTAGCGCCGTCGACTGTCGACCGTTTTCCATGACAGTTGGCTGCAGCCACCGAAGCACAGTGCGGTAATCTCCTCCCGCGGGCCGGGTGCCCGTACGGGGAGTTAGCTCAGTTGGTTAGAGCCGTCGACTCATAATCGATTGGTCGCGGGTTCAAGTCCCGCACTCCCCACCATTCGGCGACGATCAGTCGTCGCCCGCGATCGCCTCCCGCAGCGCGGCCGTCACCGCGGAGGGGTTGTCGACGTTCATCAGGTGCCCGGCGTCCGGGATCACGCGGTAGGTCACGTCCGTCAGACCGTCGACGATCATGCGAGCGGCCTTCTCCGGGCAGAGTGTGTCGCCCTGCGCGGCGATCACATCGACGTGCTGACGGATCTCGGAAAGCCGTGGGGTCAGCGGCTGCTCGCGCACCCGGGCCATCGCGCGTGCAGCGTTGGCATAGCCGGCACCCTCCCCGATCGCCTCGAGTCTCCTGGCCGCGATCTCGTCGACACGATCATGGGCGGACACCAGCCCGGAGACGGTGTCGTCGCGCATCGCCGCCCGGAACTCGTCGCTCGAGGTGTCGGCGGCCTGACCGGCGCGATGCGTGTAGAACTCGGCCGCGGCTCGCCCCACCACCGACGACGTACCGAGCACGATCGCCCGGCTCACCAGATCCGGCCGCTCGGCAGCCGCCCAGAGGACGATCGTCCCACCGGCGGAGAAGCCGACGACGACGGCCGGCCCGGTCACGGCCTCGAGGAACCCGACGAGATCCCGGCCGAGCTGCTCCAGGGTCCCCTCGGCCTCCCCGACCGTCGTCGAGCCGTGGCCGCGCAGGTCGACGGCGAAGGTGTGCCGGTCGGCGAGGTCGCGCTGCGTGTGCGCCCAACTCCGACCGTCTTCACCCAGTCCGTGCACCAGAACGATTGGCGCCGAGATTGATTCGTCGCTCCCCTGTTCCGAGTAGTTCACTGTGAGATCGCCGATCGACACCATCGTCATGGATTCAGGCTCTCACACGCGCGACACCCGGCCCCGCTCACCTCTCGACCCGGCACCAGAACTCGGTCTCGCCCGGAATCCGCGTCAGCCGCACCTCGCCGCCACCGGGACGATCGAAGATCCGGACCCCGTCGCCCAGGAAGACCGGGACGTGGAAGACGAGGACCTCGTCGCGTCAGCCAGGACATGTCTCCGCCGGGACCTGCGATGAACCCGTCGAGGGACGCGGTCGCCGAATAGATGGTGGTCGCCATGGTGTTCTCCGTTCAGACGTGGTCGATGTACAGACCGCCTGAACCGTTCCGACTCATCGCGCCCGGCGGAAGGCCTTTGCCGAGAGCGACTCAGCCGACGTCGACGGTCGGGTCGAGGGCCTGCTCCAGCAGGCTACGGCGATAGGCCTCCAGGGCCACGAGGTCGCCGAAGACGGCGTTGTAACCGTCCGGGTCGTCGCTGGGTGCCATCCGACGCAGTCGTGACTTGATGTCGGCGATCTGCGAACCGACCCACACTTCCTGCAGTCGAGCGAGGACGCTCGTGATGTAGCGGGCGATGTTGTCCTCGTCGACGGGCATCGACTCGACGGCGAGCTCGGTGACCAGCGGGTCGATGACCGGGTCGTCGACGGCGTTGCGCACGGAGTCGACCCAGGCGGCCCCGCCCAGACCCGACGACGTGCCGCCGATGCTGATCATCGCCTGTCGCACAATGGCATACGCAGGCTCGTCGAAGCATTCGACGGGTAGCGAGTCGAAGACGGTCCCAGCAATCGCCGGGTACTGCAGCGCGGCCTTGAGGGCTTCACGCTGGGGCCACAGCCGCGGGTCGTTGGGCTGGGGGCGTGCGGACGTCGGTGCCGTCTCCGCTTCCGGCCGGTTGCGCGCGGGAGCACCGCGTCGACCGCCTCGCCCGGAATCGGCGCCGCCCTTGGCCTTCCGGATCTTTGCGCCTTCTTCGCGCACCCGACCGAGGACCTGGCTCACTTCTTCCCAGCCGACCCAGCCGGCGAGCTGGCGGGCGTATTCGTCGCGCAGCGCGACGTCCTTGATGCGGGCGACCACCGGGACCGTGTCACGCAGGGCGTGCACGCGACCCTCGGCGGTGTCGAGGTCGTGTTCGGTCAGCAGCGTCTTGATCGCGAACTCGAACATCGGCACCCGGCGGGCGATGAGGTCGCGCACCGCGGCGTCTCCCCTGGCCTGACGGAGCTCGCACGGGTCCATGCCCTCCGGTGCGATCGCCACGAAGGTCTGACCCGAGATGGACTGCTCTCCCTCGAAAGCCTTGAGCGCGGCGGCCTTTCCTGCGTCGTCGCCGTCGAAGGTGTAGATGACCTCACCGCGGAAGTACGAGTCGTCCATCATCAGGCGCCGGATCAGCGCGAGGTGAACCTCCCCGAAGGCGGTGCCACACGAGGCAACGGCGGTGGTGACGCCGGCGAGATGCATCGCCATGACATCGGTGTAACCCTCGACCACGACCACCTGATGCCCCTTGGCGATGCTCTTCTTCGCGTGGTCGAGACCGAACAAGACCTGAGACTTCTTGTACAGCATGGTCTCCGGCGTGTTCATGTACTTGCCGAGGTTGTCGTCGTCGAACAGCTTGCGAGCGCCGAAGCCGATGATGTCCCCGCCGAGATTGCGGATCGGCCAGAGCAGTCGCCGATGGAATCGGTCGATCGGTCCCTTGCGGCCCTGTTTGGAGAGACCGGCCGCCTCGAGTTCGCTGAACTCGAAGCCCTGCGACAACAACGCCTTGGTCATCGTGTCCCAGCCGGCGGGCGCATAGCCGCACCCGAACTGGATGGCGGCCGCGGCGTCGAAATCCCGCTCGGACAGATAGTCCCGCGCCGCCTGCGCCTCGGGGGTCTGCAGTGCGGCCTGGTAGAACTTCGCGGCGGCGGCGTTGGCGGCGACGAGCCGGGCACGCGTACCACGGTCCCGCTTGATCGCGGTGCCGCCGCCCTCGTAGTTGATCTGGTAGCCGAGCCGGTCGGCGAGCTGCTCCACGGCCTCGACGAAACTGATGTGCTCCTGCTTCTGCAGGAAGCTGTAGACGTCGCCGCCCTCCCCGCAGCCGAAACAATGGAAGTGGCCGTGGTTGGGACGAACGTGGAACGACGGCGACTTCTCGTCGTGGAACGGGCACAGACCCTTGAGGCTGTCGGCACCTGCTCGCCGCAGTGCGACGTAGTCGCCGACGATGTCCTCGATCCTCGTCTGCTCACGGATCGCCGTGATGTCACGATCGGGAATTCGGCCTGCCACGCGTCCAGTGTAGTGACCCCGGTCGATCGGTCCGGCCGGGCACTCGACACACGCCGTCCGCGAGAGGGATCAGGCGTCTCGGCAGGTCCCCGGCCCGAAAACCACCCCGGAGAAGGGCCCCTGGTTTCCGCCCCCGAGTTCCGCTCCGCGCCGAGAACCGCCCCTGATAGCCGCCCCGGGTTTCCGCCCCGGCCGGAAAAGCACCCCTCATATCCGCCCCGGGTATCCGCCCCGGCCGGAAAACCGCCCCTGGAAACAACCCCACAGCGCCGCGCCGCGACCCATATGTCGCCGCCGGAGCTGTGGAGGGCGCTTTCCCGGGGCGGTTATCGGTGCGGGGCGGAAACCGGGGGCGCTTTCCCGGGGCGGTTATCGGAGCGGGGCGGAAACCGGGGGCGCTTTCCCGGGGCGGTTATCGGAGCGGGGCGGAAACCGGGGGCGCTTTCCCGGGGCGGTTATCGGAGCGGGGCGGAAGCCCGGGGCGCTTCCCAGGGGCGGTTTTCAGCGCGGGGCGGAAACCAGGGGCGCTTTTCAGACGCCGCCCCGCCCACGGCCTCACCCCAGGTGCGCTTGAGCCCCGGAGTTCTGCTTGTCCGTGCGCTCCAGACGGCCCTCGGTCATCGACGCGATCTGATCGACGATGACCCGCATCCGGGCCGCGTCGTCGGCCGCGGCGTTCCACCGGGGCACGAAGATCGGGTCGAGTCCACCGGGAGCGGCTTCGACGAACCAGTTGGCGACGCGGTGAATCCGCTCGCGCTGCCGCTGCTGGGTCGCCTTGTGTCGTTCGTTGGAGAAGATGAACCGCAGCGCCATGGTCTTGAGCATGGGGACCTCGGCGGCGATGAGCGGGGGCACCTCGAGATCGGCGTCGTAGCGTGACACCGGCCGGTCCCCCACCATCGCGCGCGTACCGGTGATGGCGGCCGACGCGAATCGTCCGATGAGCTCACTGGTGAGACGTTTGAGGGCGACATACGAGTCGAGGGTGCCGTCGAAGACTCCGACCGCCCGCACGATGTCCATCTCGTGGAGTCGCCGGGCGGCGTCGACGAGTGCCTCCGGGTCCAGGCCGGGGAATTCCTTGGCGCCGATCTCCGCCATCTCCCGTCGGTCCTGCGGGTCGCCGAGGCTACGCAGGTCGATTCGGCCGCCGATGACGCCGTCCTCGAGATCGTGCACCGAATAGGCGACGTCGTCGGACCAGTCCATGATCTGGGCTTCGATGCACTTCCGGGTTCCGGGCGCGTTCCGGCGAACCCAGTCGAGCGTCGCGGCGTCGTCATCGTAGGCGCCGAACTTCCCGCCGGGGGTGCGTCGAGTCCACGGGTACTTCAACGTCGCGTCGAGCGAGGCACGCGTCAGGTTGAGCCCTGCGCTGTGGCCCTCGGCGTCGAGCAGCTTCGGCTCGAGCCGGGTGAGGATGCGCAGGTTCTGCGCGTTGCCCTCGAAGCCGCCGTGGTCGGCGGCCACCTCGTCGAGCGCGCGCTCGCCGTTGTGCCCGTAGGGCGGGTGCCCGATGTCGTGGGCGAGGCCCGCGAGTTCGACGAGGTCGGGTTCGGCGCCCAGCCCGATGGCGATACCGCGACCGATCTGCCCGACCTCGAGCGAATGGGTCAGGCGGGTACGCGGGGTGTCGCCCTCGCGGGGCCCGACGACCTGTGTCTTGTCGGCGAGGCGACGCAATGCGGCGGAATGCAGCACGCGAGCGCGGTCGCGGGCGAAGGCGCTGCGGTGATCCGTCCGGGTGCCCGGCAGGCTCGCGACCTTGGCACCTTCGGGGACAAAACGTTCGACGGCCTCGTCGCCGTAGGTGGCCATGTCCGGAAGGACATGGCCGGCGGCGCCGGAACCGGATTGACTGCTAGTCAAGCACCCAGCCCCGGCCGACCGCGAAATCGGTGACCCGCTGGCGGATGGCCACGATCTGGCGTGCGGTCAGGTCGTCGTCGGCGTCGAGGAGAAGCTCGGTCAGCTCCTCGGTGAACGCGCCGGCGTCGAGCGAGCCACCGCCACCGCGCGGACGCCGACCGTGATCGTCACGACGATGCCCGCGGTCACCACGATCGCCGCGGTCGCCACGTCCGTGGTGATCGTCGCGGCGATGCGCACGTGCACCCGCCGAATCGTCGGCCGGAGCCTCTTCGGTCACGGCGACGTTGATCGCCTTGGAACCGCGGTCGGTCTCCTCGATGTCGAAGGTCACCTTGGCACCCGGTTTCAGCGAGTCCTCGTCGATGTCGATGTCGTTGATGTGAAGGAACACATCGGCACCGCCCGATTCCGGCGCCAGAAACCCGAATCCCCGATTCGCGTCGTAATGGACGACTTTCCCGCTGACAGACACGACTCCACTCACTCTCTCGTCGCGCGCATGACGGGCCCCATGCCCTCCTCCGCGCGACAACTCGCCCTCAATTGTGACAGACAACCGCAGGTCAGGCGGAATCGTGCCCGTCCCGCCACACCGGGGGTACCAGGTGTGGCGGGCGGTGGTCAGGCGCCGAGCAGCTTGCCGCCGAGGTATTCGGCGACCTTGTCGAGGGCGACACGCTCCTGGCTCATGGTGTCGCGCTCACGCACGGTCACGGCCTGATCGTCGAGGGTGTCGAAGTCGACGGTCACGCAGAACGGCGTACCGATCTCGTCCTGGCGGCGGTAACGCTTGCCGATGCCCTGCGCGTCGTCGAACTCGACGTTCCAGTGCTTGCGCAGTTCTGCGGCGAGGTCGCGTGCCTTCGGCGACAGTTTCTCGTTGCGCGACAACGGCAGCACCGCGACCTTGATCGGGGCGAGACGACGGTCGAGGCGCAGCACGGTACGGGTGTCGGTGCCGCCCTTGGCATTCGGCACCTCTTCCTCGGTGTACGCGTCGCACAGGAACGCCATCAGCGAACGGGTCAGGCCGGCTGCGGGCTCGATGACGTACGGGGTGTAGCGCTCGCCGGTGGCCTGGTCGAAGAACGACAGGTCCTCGCCGGAGTGCTTGCTGTGGGTGGTGAGGTCGTAGTCGGTGCGGTTGGCGACGCCCTCGAGCTCACCCCAGGGGTTGCCGGCGAACCCGAACTTGTACTCGACGTCGACGGTCCGCTTGGAGTAGTGCGACAGCTTCTCCTTGGGGTGGTCGTAGAGTCGCAGGTTCTCCGGATCGATGCCCAGGTTGACGTACCAGTTGAAACGCTGATCGATCCAGTACTGGTGCCACTCTTCGTCCTCGCCCGGCTTGACGAAGAACTCCATCTCCATCTGCTCGAATTCGCGGGTGCGGAAGATGAAGTTGCCCGGTGTGATCTCGTTGCGGAAGCTCTTGCCGATCTGCGCGATGCCGAACGGCGGCTTCTTGCGCGCGGTGGTCATCACGTTCTTGAAGTTCACGAAGATGCCCTGCGCGGTCTCCGGACGGAGGTAATGCAGACCCTCTTCGTCGTCGACGGGGCCGAGGAAGGTCTTCATCAGCCCGCTGAACGCCTTGGGCTCGGTCCAGTTGCCGGGCTGGCCGGTCTCCGGGTCGTTGATGTCGGCGAGGCCGTTCTCCGGCGGGTGCCCGTGCTTGGCCTCGTAGGCCTCGATCAGGTGATCGGCGCGGTAGCGCTTGTGGGTGTGCAGCGACTCGACGAGCGGATCGGTGAACACCTCGACGTGGCCCGAGGCCTCCCAGACCTGACGCGGCAGGATGACCGACGAGTCGAGACCGACGACGTCCTCACGGCTGATGACCATGTTCCGCCACCACTGCCGCTTGATGTTGTCCTTGAGCTCGACGCCGAGCGGGCCGTAATCCCAGGCCGACTTGGTGCCGCCGTAGATCTCACCGCACTGGTAGACCAGACCCCGGCGCTTGGCGAGGTTGACGACGGATTCCACTTTGGACTGGGCGGCCACGGTTAACTGCTCTCCACGGGTTGAGGTTCTCGGCTTCGAACTGTTCTGCGCATGCGCGTGCGACCGGGTGGGGTCGGGCGCGCACGGCAACCCCTACAGACTACCGAGCGGGCCCTCCGTTCGACTAAACCAGTCGCCCCAGCAGGCCGATCGCGGCCCGGCCGATGCCGTCTCCCCGGAACTGTCACAGTGGCAGGGTGATCACTCGAGCACGACTGTTGCCCGTCGTCGCCGCGACCGCGGCCGCGGTGGCCTTTCTCGCCGGTTGCGGCGGAGACCAACGCGAGGGTCCGGCACGCAGCGTGTCCTCGGCTCCGGTGTCGACGCCGGCGGTCGGCCCGCCGGTCGTCGAGGTCACTCCGGATGGGCTGGCCGACGCGGTCACCCTCGACCGTGTCATGGGCCATGTCCGGGCGTTCCAGCAGACCGCGGACAACCACGGCGGAACCCGGGCGTCGGGCACACCCGGACATGCCGCGTCGGTGGATTACGTCGCCGGGCTCCTGCGTACCGCCGGGTTCGAGGTCACCACACCCGAGTTCGGCTACCAGCGATTCGACGCCGGGCCCGTGGAACTGACGGCCGACGGGGACAAGATCGATGCGCACGTTCTCGAGTACTCGGCAGGCACCGGCGGCAAGTCCGTGACCGGAAAACCGGTGGAGGTCGGCGCACTGGGATGCGCACCCGGCGACTATCCGCCGGCCGTGCGCGACTCCGTCGCGGTGGTCACCCGAGGTCAGTGCACCTTCGCCGACAAGGCGCGCACCGCCGAGACGGCCGGCGCGGTCGGGGTCGTGGTGGTGAACAACGAGCCGAAGCCGATGCTCGGCTCGACCCTCGGACCCGACGACCGGCCGGGGATCCCGGTGGTCGGGATCAGCTCCGACGACGGGCAGCGCGTGCGGTCGTCATCAGAGGTGAGCCTGTCGGTCGATGCCGAGACGACCCCCGTCACCACCCGCAATGTCGTCGCCGAGACGCGCACCGGGGCCACCGACGACGTCGTGATGGCGGGCGCCCACCTCGACAGCGTCGTCGAGGGACCCGGCATGAACGACAACGGGAGCGGCAGCGCGGCAGTTCTCGAGACCGCGTTGCGACTCGGGTCGTCGCCGCGCGTTCCCCACCGGGTGCGTTTCGCCTTCTGGGGTGGCGAGGAGGACGGGCTGGTCGGCTCCACGGAATACGTTCGTGGACTCGACGCCGCCGAGCGACGCGCCATCGCGCTCTACCTGAACTTCGACATGCTCGCCTCACCGAACGGCGGGTACTTCACCTACGACGGCGACGACTCCGAACACCAGGGTGCCGGCGCCGGGCCCGGCGGCTCCGACGGCATCGAACGCGTCTTCGCGAAGTTCTACGCCGATCGCGGAATCCCGTTGGGCCCGAACGACTTCGACGGTCGATCCGACTACGGACCGTTCATCGCGGCCGGCATACCGTCCGGTGGCGTGGCGACCGGCGCCGAGCGGAAGAAGAGCAAGGAACAGGCCGAGATGTGGGGCGGTACGGCCGGCGAGCCCTTCGATCCGAACTATCACAGCCCGCGCGACACCGTGGACAACGTCAACACCGAATCACTGGCCGTCAACGCCGCCGCCGTCGCCCATGCGGTCGCCACTTACGCGCTCGCGACGAACGGCCCCGACGGCGTTCCGGCGGTCGGCGTGCGGCAGCGAGCCGAGGGCTGAGTCCGCCCTCGCTGTTTGAAAACGATTTCCGTTAGAATGGCGGCAGTGCTGTGACGCGAGCAGTCCGGGAGGAGTGACATGTCGACCGAACCGATCGAAGGGTCCGGGCAGTTCGGCGCGTCCGGGCCGGTCGCGGACTCCGACGCCACCGCCCGTGAGGCCGCTGCCGATCTCCTGCGAGCCCTCGCCTCCCCCACCCGCGTCGCGATCGTCCTGTCCCTGCGCGAACGTGTCCAGTGCGTGCACGAACTCGTCGGACACCTCGGTCTGAGCCAACCGCTCGTCAGCCAGCACCTCCGCGTACTCAAGGACGCCGGCGTCGTCCGCGGCCACCGCAACGGCCGCGAGATCACCTACGAACTGCTCGACGACCACGTCGCCCACATCGTCGTCGACGCACTGGTCCACGCGAACGAGACCAACCGCGGCCCGTCGGTGGTGAACGAGTGACCGGCGTCGAGGCCACCGGCCCGCAGCCGGTCACCGGAATCCGCTCCACGCGTCAGCGCGCGGCCATCGCCGACGCGCTGGCCGGCACCGACGACTTCTGCTCGGCCCAGGAACTCCACGAGATCCTCAAGGGCCGGGGCGAATCCATCGGCCTGACCACCGTCTACCGCAACCTGCAAGCACTGAGCCAGGCCGGTCAGATCGATGTTCTGTGGGACGGTTCCGGCGAGACCCGCTATCGCCACTGCTCGTCCGGACATCACCATCACCTGGTGTGCCGCAACTGCGGCACCACGGTCGAGGTACAGGCCGATCCGGTCGAGAAGTGGGCGGCCACGATCGCCGCCGAACACGGCTTCACCGACATCAACCACACGGTCGAGGTCTTCGGCCTCTGCGCCGATTGCCAAGGGTGCCAGGACAACTGACCCAGCGGCCTGCCGTCGAGTCGTGGTTGCCCTCGTGCCCGATCGCCGGGCAAGGGCGCAATGAGATCGCGGAGCGACGAGCGCGACCAGCTACGTGGCCACCAGCCGCTCGGCGGCGTCGACACCCGCTGCCAGCACGATGTGCAGCACCGTCAGCAACGGCAGGTCGTCGAGCCGACCGGCGGGAAATGTGTAGTACTGCAACACATCTGTGGTGACACCGGTCGGATCGGAACGACGCAGACTGCCGAAGCTCAGCTGCGCGCCGAAGGTCTCCACATCGTCACGCAGGGTCGGGGTGTTCGGCAGGTCCATGGCGACCATCTGGGTCACGGCGAGCACGTCGAGGCCGTCCGCGAGCGTAAGCACGCGAAGCGACGCTCGAGTCGGGCCAACCTGCACCACAACGGATTCCGCATCAGGGCGGTCGGTGGGGCCGAACTCTGCCACGATGACGGCGGCACGCTCGAGCAGCGCGGCGGCATCGGTCACGACGGCTTCACCCCACCGAAGCGCCGGTCACGGGAGGCGTACTCCAGGCAGGCATCCCACAGGTCCCGACGGTCGAAGTCGGGAAAGAGTTTCTCCTGGTAGACCATCTCCGCATACGCCGACTGCCACAGCAGGAAGTTCGAGATGCGCTGTTCACCCGAGGGACGCAGAAACAGGTCGACGTCGGGCATGTCGGGCTCGTCGAGGTAGCGGGCGAAGGTCGACTCGGAGATGCGTTCGGGGTCGATCTCTCCGCGCGCAGCGCGCCGGGCGATCTCGCGGGCGGCGTCGGCGATCTCGGCGCGGCCACCATAGTTGACGCACATCGTCAGCGTCATCACGGTGTTGTCCTTCGTGAGCTCCTCGGCGATCTCGAGTTCACGGATGACGCTGCGCCACAGGCGGGGTCGGCGGCCGGCCCAGCGGACGCGGACACCCATCTCGTGCATCTCGTCGCGCCGGCGACGGATGACGTCGCGGTTGAAGCCCATGAGGAAGCGGACTTCGTCGGGGCTGCGTGACCAGTTCTCGGTCGAGAAGGCGTACGCAGACAGCCAGCCGACGCCCAACTCGATGCAACCGCACACGGTGTCCATCAGGACTGCTTCGCCGCGCTTGTGTCCTTCGGTGCGCGGCAGTCCGCGGTCAGTGGCCCAGCGGCCGTTGCCGTCCATGACCAGAGCGACGTGCCTGGGCACGAATTGGGCGGGGATGGCCGGGGGTCGCGCTCCACTGGGATGGGGATCGGGGGGGCGAACCTCCGTGCGTGGGCTCGTCGGCTTGCGACCCTTCGACGAACTACCCGGCCGCAACGCCATCGTCGACTCTCCTCACCCCGTTGTCCCGCATCCCGCCGACCGCACCTGGTTCGACACCCGTTTCCATCAGCCTATGAGGCGCGGTGCGTTCGATGAGCGGCAGGGTTCGCAGCTGACGTTCGAGATGCCACTGCAGATGCGCGGCCGTGAGGCCGCTGGCCTGGCGGCGCAGCGAGTTCGAGGACTCCTCCACGTGGTCCCACTGACCGCGGAACAGTGCTTCCATGAGATCGAGAACGCCGGGCGACGGCGTGGCCGAGCCCGGCGGACGGCAATGCAGGCACACTGCCCCACCGGCGGCGACATGGAAGGCGCGGTGCGGGCCGGGGGTGGCGCAGCGCGCGCACTCCTCCAACGCTGGCATCCAACCGGCGCTGTACATGGCGCGCAGCAGGTACGCGTCGAGGATCAGTTCCCGCGGCCGGCGGTCGTCGGCCAGCGCCTCCAGCGCACCCACCGTCAGGCGGTGCAACTGGCGGGTGGGGGCGCGCTCCTCGCCGGCGAGCCGTTCTGCGGTCTCGAGGACCGCGCAGGCCGTCGTGTAGCGGCCGTAATCCGCGACGATCGCGTCGGCGAAGGCGTGCAGACTGTGCACCTGCGTCACGACGTCGAGGCTGCGGCCCGGATACAGATGTACGTCGATGTGCGCGAAGGGTTCGAGACGGGCACCGAACTTCGACCGTGTCCGACGCACCCCCTTGGCGACCGCACGCACGAGCCCGTGCTCCGCGGTCAGCAGGGTGATGATGCGGTCGGCCTCGCCCAGCTTGTGCTGACGGAGCACGACGGCCTCATCCCGGTAGAACCTCACCCGCCGATTGTCCCACTGTGTACCGACACCACCGGGTACCGACACTGGCAAGGTCCTTTCGATACGCCCCTCCGCAAGCTCCGGGGCTACTCAAGGAGCAGCAGACAGCCCTCACACGCCCCGGGGCCGCAGCAGACCAGCCC
>NZ_BANS01000006.1 GCF_000332995.1 Gordonia amicalis NBRC 100051 = JCM 11271 | reverse complement strand
CACCCGCGCCGGGCACTTCTGCCGCGCCCCCGCAGCAGCAGGCCGCCGCGGCCCCGACGGCGCTGACGCCAGGCCAGCTCAACACCAAGGTCAAGATCGTCATGAACTCTCGCGGCAACCGTGCCGCTCGCGCCGCCGAACTCCAGGGCGGCGAGCGTGCCCTGCGTCAGATCGACGCGGTCGCCCAGGCGATCACCACCTACGGAAATGTCGGCCTCAGCTACCAGATGGTCGGTCCGGTGCAGATCAGCGGCAACAAGATGACCGCCCCCCTGCAGATCAGCGTCGTCGGACGGGGCAGCCAGAACCGTGCGATGACCTGGGTGTGGAGCGGTGACAAGTGGAAGCTGTCGAACAGCAGCGTCTGCCTCATCGCCAGCTTCGTCCTGCTGCCCTGCTCGCTCTGAGACCCTCACCGTTCGTCGACACCTACTGTTCTGGAGATCTGACGTGACCTCACGACTTCGTTTCGGCGCGCTCATCACGGGTGTGCTCATGTTCGCGGGCCTGCTGGCCGGCTGTTCGAGTTCCGACGACTCGGCCGGTGGGTCGGTGCAACTGAACCTGCCCGACGGTCGGTCGGTGACCATCCCGGAGACGCCGAAGCGGATCGTGACCCTGGGCGACCAGTGGACCGACGTGGCGCTCTCGTTCGGTGTCACCCCGGTCGGCTACTACGACTACTCCAAGTCGGCGACGGGAGAACTGCAGCCGTGGTACGGCCAGAAGCTCGCCGATTCGACGTTCATCGACCCGACCAAGGGCGATGACGCGACGACCATCGCCAAGCTCGACCCGGATCTGATCTTCGCACCCGGCTTCGCCTCGAACAGCCCGGAATTCGAACAGATCGCGAAGCTCGCGCCGACGGTCAACTCCATCAGCGGCCAGGAGATCGACCCCTGGCAGGACATGGTGACGGTCATGGGCACCGTCTTGCACCAGCCGGACAAGGCGACCGAGATCATCGACGACACCAACGCGAAGGTCGCCGCCGTCGGCAAGGAGTTCCCCGGTCTCGCCGGCAAGACCTACGCGCTGGCCTTCATGTACGGAAACGACCAGCTGTCGGTTCTCGGTGACCCGAACGACGGCGCGGCGAAGCTCTTCAGCGAACTGAAGATGGAGATGGCACCGAAGCTGGTCGCCGAGTACCAGCGCACCCGCAATCCCCGCTTCGGCCTGAGCACCGAGAACATCCCGATGCTCGACGCCGACGTCCTCGTCGTCGCCACCGCGACGCCGGAGCAGGCCGAAACCCTCCGCAAGCTACCGGGTTACAAGAATCTGAAGGCCGTGAAGAACAACGCGGTCACCTTCATGTCGCAGTCGCAGATCACCGGTCTCAACGCGCCGTCGCCGAATTCGGTTCCGTACGTGCTGGACCTGCTCAAGCCGAGCTTCGCGGCCGCGACGAGCTGATCCCTCGAGCGAAATGGCCCGTCCCGCTGTGCGGGGCGGGCCGTTGTCGTCTCGCTCAGCATTCATAGCTCGAGCGTGCGATCGGAATGCTCCCTGAGGTGCTCCTCGCACCCACATAGGAACTAAACCTGGGGCACTTCATTCCAGCGTTTCCGTCACGGTCGATCCTTCCCGCCAAGCTCGCTGCTCGGCGTGTCAGGCCAACCCGGACCCACCGTTATTCAGACAGTCCCCACCTGGTCGAGCGCATACGGGCCGAAGCGCACGTCGGCTCGGGCCGTGGAGGTCGGCAGGTCACGGCGGTGATCGAAAGCAGTGACCGCGAGGCGGACGGCGACCGTACCCCGCCACCCGAGGAGAGGCCGTCCAGCACGTGAAGTCCGGTGCAGGGGCTTTCGGTCCGCAGAGGGGCACGACAAGAGAAGAGGTCTGGCGGCAAGCAGGGCGCTGATCGGGTGTTCGGACGTCGACGACAGTTCGGGATCGGTGACCGATGCCCCTGTCCGATAGCGAGCGGGCGGACCTGCTCCTGATGCGCGAGGAGGAACGGCTGGCGCGCGACTTGTACCGGCGGTCCCATCAGGCGTGGGGTGTGCCGATCTTCGGCAACATTTCCGACGGCGAGCAGCGTCATCACGACGCGATCGGGCGACTACTGAAGCGATACAGTGTGCCCGGAGTCGCCGTCGATCGACCCTCGTCGAACGCCTCGACCGATCTTTCTGTCCAGAGCGGTCCGTTGCCCGGTCCTGCGGCCCGCCGGATCTACACTCACCGGACCTGAAGAGGAGAACCGTGCCTCGTAGCGTCCTCGTCGTCGACGACGAACCCCATATCCGTCGCGTCCTGCGTGGCTATCTCGAGGCGGACGGCTACGACGTCATCGAAGCCGCGACAGGCTCGCAAGCATTGACCCTGGTGCAGTCCCGCTGTCCCGATCTGGTGCTGCTCGACATCCGCCTTCCCGACCTCGACGGTCTCGAGGTACTGCGCAGCATCCGCGGATTCTCCGACGTGTACGTCGTGCTGGTCACCGCGCGCGCCGAAGAGGTCGACAAGCTGGTGGGTCTGGCGGTCGGCGCCGACGACTACATAACCAAGCCGTTCGCACCCCGAGAAGTCGCCGCCCGCGTCCGTGCCGTCCTACGCCGCGCCCGAGGCGCCCCGGACGCACCCTCCCGAGTATCGGCCTCCGGTCTCACCGTTGATCCCGACACCAGGGAAGTGACAGTCGACGGCACACCCGTGAAACTGTCCGCGCTCGAGTTCGACCTGCTCCTGGCGATGGCACGGTCCCCCGGCCGTGTGTACTCACGCAGGCAACTACTCGAGAAAGTGTGGGGTGGAGACTTCTTCGGTGACGAGCGGGTCGTGGACGTGCACATCCGCAGCATCCGCCGGGCGATCGGCGACGACGCCGCCGACCCCCGCTTCATCGGGACCGTCCGCGGAGTCGGCTACAAGTTCGTGGCCACGGCCGGGGCCGACCGGTGAACCGCGGTCTCCGGCTCCCGATGCCGAGCTTGACGATGCGACTGTTCGCTTCCCATGTGCTGGTGGCGGTGGTCGGAGCACTGGTCACGTTCGCCGTCGTCCGTGTCGCGGCGCCGGCGGTGTTCGAAGAACGCGCCACCGGCCCCGGCAGCGGCCGCAACCGCACGAACGGGTCTTCTCCGTTACGGGAGGTCGTGGCCGATGCGGTCACGACGGCGTTGCTGCTCGGTGTGCTCGCCGGAGTGATCACCGCCGCCGCGCTGGGGCTGCTGGCGTCCCGACGCCTGCTGCGGTCGCTGAGGTCGGTGCGCTCGGGCACTCGGGCGATCGCCACCGGCGACTACCGGTACCGCATCCCGGTGCCGCCGGAGGCTGAACTTGCTGCGGTCGCCGCCGACGTCAACGATCTCGCCGTCCGCCTCGCCGACACAGAAGCCCGGCGGGTCCGGCTGCTGTCGGAGGTGGCGCATGAGATGCGCACCCCGTTGACCGTGATCGATGGCTACGCCGAGGGTGTCCTCGACGGTGTCTTCGACGCGGCAGAGCTGGTCCAGATCGAAACCGAGGTCGGCCGGTTGCGCCGGCTCGCCGATGATCTGTCCACCCTGTCCCGGGCGGAGGAAGGTCGTTTGGACCTGCACCCGGCCGACATCGATCTGTCCGACCTCGTCGTACAGGTCACCGGTCGGATGCGCCCCCAATTCGACGATGCCGGCCTGACCGTGACCGTGCACCCG
The DNA here is from genome assembly GCF_000332995.1 of Gordonia amicalis NBRC 100051 = JCM 11271. Lineage (GTDB taxonomy): Bacteria > Actinomycetota > Actinomycetes > Mycobacteriales > Mycobacteriaceae > Gordonia > Gordonia amicalis. The sequence goes on along the minus strand of NZ_BANS01000006.1, from coordinate 4,776 downwards.
CCGCCCCGGCCGGTGATGGTGTGTGCCGATGCAGACCGGATCACGCAGGTGCTGATCAATCTGCTCGGCAACGCCCTCGCCGCGACCGAGGTCGGCGGCGTGAACATCGACATCACCGCGGATCGAGACGTCGCCACGGTCACCGTCACCGATACCGGTGAGGGACTCGACCCGGACGATGTGGAACGGATCTTCGAACGCTTCTACCGGGTACCGTCCAGGCGCCGGGGCGAGCACGATCTCGGCTCCGGCATCGGCTTGACCATCAGCCGGGGTATCGCCCGCGCCCACGGCGGCGACCTGTCGGCCGACTCTCCCGGCCGCGGTCACGGAGCACGGTTCACCCTGCAGTTGCCCACTCGAAGCGACCACCCGATCCGACGCTGACACAACCCGGTCTTCCGCAACGAGGGAAACCTGCACCGGGGTTGCCCCGAGCGGACCGGCCCGCGAGCCGTACATTCCGCGACGTGCGCCGGGTGGCTGCACCCGCCAGCGGACCGATCGCCCGGAGACCGTGCATTATTCCGCGTGCTTCTGCCCTTGGCCCTGCCCGTGCTTCTGCCCCTTGCCCTGCCCGTGCTTCTGCCCTTGGCCCGGCGAGTGTCCGCCGGCCGGCTCCTCGCCGGTCAGGGCCGCCCGGAAGGCCTCCAGGTGGTGCTCGGAACCGGTGCGCAGCTTGCCGTACACGCGGTCGATCGCGTCCTCGTCACTGACCTCGATCGCGGTCGTCAACTCGGTGATGTCGGCGGCCTCGAGTTCAGCCCCGACCGCGTACGCCTGCTCGACCGAGGCCAGGCCGCGGGCGAGCCAACCGTCGTAGGCGCTCTGCAGCTGCGGGTCGGAGTAGGTTCCCGCCGCGAGCCCGGCCGACGGGTCGCTCACACCGTACCGGCCGAGCAGAGTGCCGACGGCATCGTAGTGACGCTGTTCGCTGGTGGAGATGCGCTCGAAGATCTGGGCTCCCCACTGCTGTGCGAACTGTTGGTACAGGTCTCGTGCCAGGCGTTCCTCCTCCCGCATCATCACCAGGTCGGACTGCTCCTGGGAGGACAGCGCACCCCCAGCACTCTCGTCCGGTTCCTGTGCTGACGCGACGGCCGCCCCGAATCCAGCGACTGCGATCGTCGCTCCTGCCGCGAGTGCTGTCACTGTTCTTCGCCAGTTGTTCATCACCGGCACCACCTTTCTCTCCCCACCGAGTTAACTCACCATGAGTGAAGGGACCCCGTCCCGAAGTGTGAAGCTTGTGTGAGAGCAACCCAGCGCTGGTCTTCCGGCGGCATCACCGGGCGGAAGGGCCGAGTGTCACCGCCCGCGTACGACGCCGCACCGCTCTGCCGGCCCGGGCCGGACCTGCACTCGGGGATGGGTGGACATGCTCAGCCCGGGGTTCGGGAAACCGTCGACACCCCGGCGAACGTGTCGTCGAGCGCCGGTGCCGCGGGTCGGCCGACGTCGACTGATTGGCCGCCCACTGGCGTCACCGGCCGGCGATCCAGCTCTCACGCCCGGGCCTAACGGCCCTTGTGCAGCCCCCGCCTTCGAGCGCACTGTGGCCACAGTGGGGGGCGAACACCTTGTTGGAGGAGGGAGTTTCCGTATGACGGTGGTGACCGGGAGCTCCGATACCTCAGCAGAATCGGCCCCCACCTCGCTCCTGCTCGAACGGATCAGGCGGGGAATCATCGGTGAGGGCGAGATCTTGGACGGCCCCTACGGTCGACGCCGGATCACCTACGCCGACTACACCGCCTCGGGACGGTCACTGGACTTCCTCGAGGACTTCATCCGCAGACAAGTGCTCCCGCGCTACGCCAACACTCACACCGAAAGTTCCGGCACAGGACTGCAGACCTCACTGTTGCGGCAGGACGCACGCCAACTCATTCACGACGCCGTCGGCGGCACCGAGAACGATCTGGTGATCTTCTGCGGGTCCGGAGCGACGGGGGCGGTGAACAAGCTGGTCGGAATCCTCGAACTCCGTGTCCCGTCCGGGCTGGCGGCACGCTACGGCTGGGACGAGCAGATCGCCGACTCGCCACGCCCCGTGGTGTTCGTCGGCCCCTACGAACACCATTCCAACGAGTTGCCGTGGCGTGAGTCAATCGCTGACCTGGTGGTGATCGACGAAGACGCTGACGGTCACATCGACGTGGAGCAACTCAAGCAGCAACTGATCGAGCACTCGGACCGGCCGCTGCGCATCGGTAGCTTCTCGGCCGCCTCCAATGTCACCGGCGTTCTGTCGGACACCGACCGGATCGCCGCCCTACTCCACGAGCACGACGCGTTGTCCTTCTGGGACTATGCGGCCGCCGGACCGTATGTCCCGATCCGGATGCGGGAGAGCACTCCCGGGCGCGGCGACTACAAGGATGCGATCTTCCTCTCGCCACACAAGTTCGTCGGCGGTCCCCAGACCCCGGGGGTGCTGGTGATCCGCCGCGAATTGGTGCGTAACACCGTGCCCACCGTGCCGGGTGGGGGCACGGTGGCCTTCGTGGACCCGATCGGCCACCGCTACCTCGACGATCCCGTGGCCCGGGAAGAGGGAGGCACCCCGGCGATCATCGAGTCGATCCGCGCCGGCCTGGTCTTCGCCCTCAAGGACGCCGTGGGGACCGACCTCATCGAGCAGCGAGAACGACGTCTGTGGTGCCACGCCCTGGACCGGTGGCACCGCCATCCGAGTATCGAGATTCTCGGCCCCCCTGATGCGCGACGGCTGTCCATCGTGTCCTTCCGCCTCAGATCGGGCACCGATCGTTACCTGCACCACAACTACGTCGTGGCGCTGCTCAACGATCTGTTCGGGGTCCAGGCCCGCGGTGGCTGTTCCTGTGCCGGCCCGTACGGGCATCGGCTCCTGGGCATCGACCCGCACCAGTCGCGCGCCTTCCGAGACGAGATCGCGCTGGGCTGCGAGGGCATCAAACCCGGCTGGACCCGCATCAACTTCAACTACTTCATTTCCGACACTGTGCGGGACTACCTGATCGAGGCCGTGGAGCTGCTGGCCCGGTACGGCCATCGGCTCCTCACGGACTACACCTTCAGCCCCGATACTGGCCTGTGGCACCACCGTGGAGAAGTTCGTCAGCCGCCCTTGCGGCTGACCGACCTGTTCTACGACACCGCGGGCATCCTGCACTACCCGACCGAACGCGAAACCCTCGACGAGGCCGCACTGGTCGACCACCTGCGCGAGGCCCGCACGCTGCTCGAGGCCCGCCCGGAAAAGGTCCCCGACGGCCCGACTCGTCTCCCCGCGCACTTCGAAGCGCTGCGCTGGTTCCCCCTGCCCCCGCAGTGCTTGACCTCCAGACACGAGAACCCCGGCACCGACGGCACCCCGCATTGACCACCATCAGGCCACGACAACGAACAGTGGGAGGCAGGCACAGCATGGGCTACGGCAAGGATGTCCAACAGGAACTTCGCGCACCCGCCCGGGCATTGCGCCAGGCGATCCCGCAGATCTACGAGAGCTTCGGACAACTCTACGCAGCGTCCCTGACCGCCGGGGCGCTCGACGCCAAGACCAAGGAACTGATCAGCTTGGCGATCGCTGTGAGCACGCAATGCGATGGCTGCATTGCCGCACATGCGCGTGGCGCGGCCATACAGGGCAGCACACCGCAGGAAGCGGCCGAAGCCATCGGCGTCGCGATCATGATGGCCGGTGGGCCGGCCACCGTATACGGGCCCCGCGCCTTTGCCGCGTTCAACGAATTCCACGCTGAACGGGCCTCCAGCAGCGAGAACGCCGCACCCGGACCGTAAACGATGGCATGGAACGCGTTCCCGCGATCTCTCCCACCCGAGATGACCACGATGGCCAAACACCGTAGGTCGACCTCCGGCCATCGTGCGGGGGCTGCGCCGCTGTTCGTCTGGTGCGAGCCCCACCGAACATCAGAGGGCCGACGCCACCGCCGAGGCGGCCGAGGTGTTTAGCGGCGGGGGTACGTCAGTGCTCGATGACGTCGCCGGCCGCGGGCCGGCATTGGCGGTGCTGGCCCATCCTGACGACGAAAGCTTCGGGTTGGGTGCCGTACTAGCCGCACTGACCGCAGCCGGGACCGTCGTGCGGGTGGTGTGCCTGACCTACGGTGAAGCGAGCACCCTCGGAGCCGTCGCGGACCTTGCGACCGTGCGCCGTGACGAGCTGACCGCCGCCGCCGAACGCCTGGGCGTCAGCGACATCGTGCTCCACGACTTTCCCGACGGTCATCTGCGCGAGATCGCGCCCGCTGCCCTTGACGAGGTCGTGCAAGACAACCTCGGTGATGCGGCCACGCTCGTCGTGTTCGAACCGGGCGGCGTCACCGGACACCCCGATCACCAGGCCGCGACCGCCACAGCTCATCGCGTCGCCGACCGTCATCAGCTGATGGTGCTCGAGTGGGGCGTCGCCCCCGCCGTCGCCGCGAAGCTCAACGCCGAGTTCGACACCACGTTCGTCGCCCTCGACGGCGACGGGACCGTGGACATCGCCGTCGACCGCGCCATACAGCGGGCTGCAATCAACTGTCACGAAAGCCAAGCCAGCAACAACTCGGTCCTCGCCCGCCGCCTGGAACTCGAAGGCAACGACGAACGGATCCGTCTCCGCCCTCCCGCGCGTTCCGCGGACACCACGGCCTGATGGACAGCTCATGAACCAGCATTTCGCAGCGGCCCGGATATGCCCTCGGGTGCTGCTCATGTGGACGAAGTTTTCGGCAGCTCTCGAAGAGCCGGCGACGTCATCTCGCCAGCCCTTCGAGG
>NZ_BANS01000007.1 GCF_000332995.1 Gordonia amicalis NBRC 100051 = JCM 11271 | reverse complement strand
GCGTCGTAGTAGCCGACTAGACCCGATAGTCGACGGATCTGCCAGGTCGGACCGGCCCGGCTAACTCAGCACCACCAACTGCTGCGTCGCCCGCGTCATCGCCACATACCGGTCCACGGCGCCTTCGATCCCCTCGCCGAAGGACTCCGGATCGACGAGCACGACGAGATCGAACTCGAGCCCTTTGGCAAGGGTCGGGGTCAGCGACCGAACCCGGTCGGCATCGGCGACATCCGGAGCGCCGATGACGCAGACCAGTCCTTCGTCGTGCGCGGACAACCATTCGTCGACGATTCCGGCGAGTTCCGAGCGATCGCCGTGCCGGACGGGAATCCCCGTGCGGCGCACCGAGGTCGGGACGTTGGCGTCGGGCAGCGCGGTGCGGATGACCGGTTCCGCCTCGGTCATGATCTCCTCGGGGGTGCGGTAATTGATCGTCAACCCCGACATGGTGACGCCGTCGAAGCCGACCCGCTGCAATCTCTCCGACCACGACTCGGTGAATCCGTGGCGGGCCTGGGCGCGATCGCCGACCACCGTGAAGCTCTTCGACGGGCACCGGTGCAGGAGCATCTGCCACTGGGCATCGGTCAGTTCCTGCGCCTCGTCGACGACGATGTGCGCGAACGGACCGGCCAACCGGTCCGGGGTGTCGGTGTCGGCGACGACCCCGTCGTCGAGCGCGTTGCGCAGGTCCTCACCCCGGAGCATGGTCATGAGTCCCTCGCCGTCGTCGTGCACCTGCGCCGCGATGAGGTCCTCGACCACCTGGCTCATCCGCTCGTGCTCGGCGTCGACCGTCGCCCGCCGACGGCGTCTCCGCATGGCGGCTTCGGGGTCGCCGATCCGGCGTCGCGCCGCGTCGAGCAGCGGGAGGTCGGCGTCGGTGCACGCGTCCGGGCGATCGCGCTGCAGGGCACTCACCTGCTCGGGCGTCAGCCACGGCGCGCACCGGCGCAGGTACGCCGGCACCGACCAGAGGTCGCCGACGATTTCCGCCGGCCGCAGAACCGGCCATGCGCGGTTGAACGCGGACGTGAGCTCCGGGTTGGACGCGAGAGCACAACGCAGTGCTCCGAACGGGACGTCATCGTCATGCCGGGCAGCGATGATCGACACGAGTTCCTCCCACACCTCGTCGCGACCGTCGTTGTGCGGCGTCCCCGGCTCGGGCACATCGAATGCCTCCGCCCAGTCCGCTGCGGTGAGAGTGACCTCAGCCCAGGGGGTTTCGACGACGAGCGGCGTCGTCGGTGGTTGTTCGTAGAACGCCACGGCCGGCTCGATCGCCCCGACCATGCCCGCCGACGACTTCAGCCGTGCGACGTGAGCATCGGATTCCGTTGTCGCCGAAGCTCCTTCGACGACCAGATCGGACAGCGTGCACGTCTGTACGCTGCCCTCCCCGAGACTCGGCAACACGTCGGCGACGTAGGCGAGGTACGGGCGGTGCGGACCGACGACGAGGAGTCCGCCGCGATTCCCGGCGAGTCGGGGATCGGCGTACACGAGATACGCGGCCCGATGCAGCGCCACCACCGTCTTGCCCGTTCCGGGACCACCGTCGACGACCAGGGCCCCATGGGAACCGGCGCGGATGATCTCGTCCTGATCGGCAGCGATCGTACCCAGCACATCCCGCATCCGCGGCGAACGGACGGCCGCGAGATCGGCGATGAACGCCGACTGGTCGTCGAGTGCGGCGTGCCGGTCGAGGACCGCCGGGTCGTCGACGAACACCTCATCCCAGTAGTCGGTGATGCGGCCTCGGGTCCATCGGTAGCGGCGTCGGCTCACCAGGCCCGCGGGCTCACGCAGCGTGGCGGCGAAGAACGGAGCTGCCAGCGGGGTACGCCAGTCGACGAGCAACGTCGCACCGTCGGACCCCGTCAGGCCGAGGCGACCGATGTAGAGGACCTCGCCGTCGGTGCCGACGATACGACCCAGGCATGCCTCGAGGCTGAAGCGTTGCAGAGCGCGTACGCGGGAGAGCGTCTGGTGGATCTCCAGATCGCGATCCAGTGCTCGTCGTCCACCACCGCCTTCGGACCGTCGGAGGGCCTCGATCCGGGCGGTGGCGTCGTCGATGCTCTCGGTGAGACTCGCGGCGAGCATGGCCAGGTGGCGCTCGTCGTCCGCGATGAGTACGGGGTCGGCTTTGGCGGACAGCCTCCTCGGGAGGTCGAAGACGCTGCTGGGTTCGGGGACGAGCGGGGCGGGCGACACGGACAAAGCGGCTCCGATTGGGCGATGCGGGTGAGACTCTCGGCAGGTGGGAAGGCGATTCTGCACCCGGTGAGGGGGCTTGCCGCAAGGCCCCCTCCAGCGCTTATGGTGAAGAGGGCAGAACGATCGGCCCAGGCCCGGCTGTCACATGCCCATCTGCTGCACGCCTCCCATCTGTTGCACACCGTTGTCAGATATGTGAGAGTGTCTTCAGTTCACCTGGTGAACGATTTCGGTGGGGTCTGTCAGGGGGCTGCCGCCCCCGTGAACTGGGGGTAGGGGCGGCAGCACGGCCGGACCGGGACCCCATTCGTTCAATCGATTCCACAACGGGTTGCCCACCGCGCGACCAGCATTTCCGGACCGCGCGGGCTCACCGGCACAGAGACCCGCCGTAAGGTCGAAGACAGACAACACTTCGACCGGAGGCCGACGATGGGACAGCCGTACGGCGGACCGAACCGCGACGCCCGCGACCCGCGGGATCGTGGCAGCGATCCGTATGGGCACACACCCGGGCCGCAGCTGTACCCGCCGCTCGGATACGCCCCGGACGGCACCGCCCTGTTCCGGCCCGGCCAGCCCACCAACACCGAGCTGCGCATCGCCGAGCAGGCCGAGCGGGAAGAGGCGCGTGCCGCCGCCCGATCCGCGGCCGTATCGGACGACGAGTCACGCATCACGAAGGTCTCCACCTCGACGCTCATCGTGTGTCTCGGACTCGTCGTGCTGGTGGCCGTCGCGATAGTCGGGTTCAGCGGGATTTTTCGGAACGAACCCACCGAACTGCCCCTCGCCGACCCGCCGACCACCATCGACGTTCCGCTTCCGCGCACATTCGAACCACCGCAACTGACTCCCGACGATCCCGGCCGGCCCGTGCCCGGCGGACCCGACGAACGCGTCAATCCCCTGGACAAACCGGTGACCTACGACGTCGCCATCGACGGTCAGGCCACCATCCTCTACGTCGACGCGATGGGTCTGAGGTCGGAGTTCGCGCCATCCAATCCTTGGAGTGTCCAGTTCACCGGTGGGGACAATCCGTTGCGTCTCCTGGTGATCGCCGGGACCGGGAGCGGCGCCAAGTGTTCGATCAAGGTCGACGGCAAAGTGGTGGTGGAGGACACGGTGACGGCGTCGTCGGCCCGACGCACCGCCTCGTGTATCGCGTGACCGGCGGAGATTCGCGCCGCCACGTCGTCCATCTGGTCGAGTGACCAGCACGTCCGATGTGTGATCGGCGGGTCGGCTCGCTACCGTAGTCGTGTGAGTTCTCCGCAGACAGCCCCCGAGGGTGAGCAGTCGTCCGCCGCCACGGACGAGTTCAAGACCGTGCTGACGTGGCGTGGCGAGGACACCGACCGACTCGAACAGGTCCGCCTGGTCGTCTCCGGCGCACGCGTGAAGGCCTATGGCCGGATCATCGCCGCCGCGACCGACGACCACGAGCCGTTCTCCGCGTCGTACGAGTTACAGACCACCGACACCGGCATCACCAGACGTCTCACGGTGCACCTCATCTGCGGCGACACGGGGGAGACCCAGTTCGGAATCACCCGCGACAACGAGGGCACCTGGCTCATCCGTCGCCCTGACGGAGAGATCATCCAATCGGACTTCGAGGGTGCCGAGGACGTCGACCTCGCGCTGTCGCCCATGTTCAACGCGCTCCCGTTGCGCCGCATGGGGATCACGCCGGCCGACGGCACCGTCGAGGTACCCGTCATGTACATGTACCTGCCCAGCGGTGAGGTGAAGCCGGCCACGATGTCCTACACCGCCACCGCGGACGGCGTCGACCTGGTGTCGCCGCTGGCCACCACGACCATCACCCTCGACGACAACGACTTCGTCGCCGACTACCCGGGACTCGCCCGCCGGGTCTAGCCCACTCAGACCTTGCGGTAGGCCTAGCCCACCCACACCCGGCCCTGATGCGCCTGGCGGCGGAGTTCCTCCTGCCAACCCGGCTCGCCGATCGTCACTCCACTGATGGGCTCCGGGCTACCGTCGTGCAGTCGTTCGTACGCGGTGCGTGCTCGATGTCCGTCGTCGACCAGGACCTCGGCCGTCCCGTGATCACGCAACTCGTCGCGCGCGGCGATCAGACGGTCGATGGTCTCGCTGAGAACGTTGAGGACGGCGATGCTGTTGGCCTCGATCATCGCCCGCTGCAGCGCGGGTGCCGTTCCGGCGACCCGGGTGCCGTCGCGGAAGCTGCCGGCGGCCAGGCGTAGGGCGAGGTCGCTCTCGCCGGCGCCCACCGCGGCGGTCGCGGCCGCCGTCAGATGCGGCATGTGGGAGATCGCGGCGACGGCACGGTCGTGCGCATCGGGAGCCACGGGCACCACCAGCGACCCCGCCAGCCGTGCGATCGACGCAACGGCCAGCCAGTCGTCGGCGACGGTGTGATCGGTCGTGGTGACCGCCCACATCGCATCCCGGAACAGTGTCGGATCGGTTGCCGGCCACCCGGACCGACTGGTCCCCGCCATCGGATGCCCGCCGACGTAGCGCGCGCCGGGGTGTGCCCGCGCGATCACCTTCTCCACTTCCTGCTTGACGCTGATCACGTCGGTCAGCAGAGCGCCAGGTGCGTGTTCGGCGATGTCCGACACGATGGGTTCGATGGTCGTCACCGGGGTCGCCAGGACGATGACGGCTTCCGTCTCGGCCGCACGGCGCAAGGTGGCGACGAGATCCGTCGACGCCTGGTATCCGTCGGAGGTTGCTGCGTCGACGGTCGCCGACGACCGGTTGTAACCGAACGTCTCGTGCCCGGCGTCGTGCAGAACCCGCAACAGCGAGCCGCCGATCAGACCCAGGCCAAGCACGCACACCGGCGTCGAGGGCGCAGAACGCGAGGACGACGAGTCAGCAGTCACGCTGACAACGTTCCCATACCTCGATCTCCGCTCGTTCCGGGACTTGGGACTGCAGCTGATAGAGGCTACGGTTTGCTGCATGGCCGGTGCCGGATATGGGAAGTCGGGTTCGAACACGCAGGACGTGGAAGAGGACATCGACGGTTTCGCTGTTGCGGTGGTGCGCGACGAGAGCGGATGGAAAGTCACTGCGCTCAAGCCGTCGGCGCTCTCTGATCTCGAGGACGCCGAGCGACAACTTCGCGAGCTCCGTTCGGCCGGCGCCGTGTTCGGGCTGCTCGACGTCGACGACGAGTTCTTCGTCATCGTCCGGCCCGCGCCGTCGGGTGCGCGGCTGCTGCTCTCCGACGCGACCGCGGCGGTCGACTACGACGTCGCGGCCGACGTCCTCGACGCCCTGAACCTCGACGTGCCCGACATCGACCCGGACGAGCTCGACACCGTCGAACCGTGGGAAGAGGGCGACCTGGCGGTCCTGGCCGACCTGGGCCTGCCCGACGCGGTCATGAGCGTCATCGTCGGCGACACCGACCTCTACGCGGATGAACAGCTCGGCATGATCGCCGCCCGGCTCGGCTTCGCCGATGAACTGGGCAAGGTTCTCGACTCACTCGGCCACTGACCGGCGCCGGCGCACGATGAGTGCCCCCGCCTGGGAGAACATGGTGCGCGCGGCACTCGACGCCGCCTCGTCGTCGGGAACCGACGACGTCCCGATCGGTGCCGTGGTCTTCGACCCCGAGGGCGTCGAACTGGCGCGCGCGGCCAATCGTCGGGAAGCAGACGGCGATCCGACGGCGCACGCCGAGGTGCTCGCCCTGCGTGCCGCAGCCCGCGCCTTCGGTGACGGTTGGCGACTCCCCGGCTGCACGATCGCGGTGACGGTCGAACCGTGCACGATGTGTGCCGGCGCCATCACGCTGTCCCGCGTCGACGCGCTGGTGTTCGGCGCGTGGGAACCCAAGACCGGGGCCGTCGGGTCCCTGTGGGACGTCGTGCGAGACCCGCGACTCACCCACCGCCCCCAGGTGAAAGGCGGCGTCCTCGAGGCCGAGTGCCGCGCGCTGATGGTCGATTTCTTCGCGACACGGAGAGCGCGCTGAACACCACTCTCAGGGATGTGAGACGAAAAGATCGGTGAGATCGCAGGGTCGCGACCGGTGGTCGGTACCGCGCTGCTCTGGCAGATTGGAGATCGAGTCCCGACCCGATCCTCGAGGAGTAGCCATGTCCGACCCGGCCGACAAGGTCACCGCAGCATTCGACACCGCCAAGGCCAAGATCAACGAACTGGCCGAGAGTGGCAAGGTGCAGGAGGCACTGGGCACCGCCCGCGACAAGATCGACGAACTGGTCGAGAGCAAGCAGGTCCAGGATGCGCTGGGCACCGCGAAGGACAAGCTGGGCGAGCTCGCCGAGAACGAGAAGGTCCAGGAGGTCGTCACCACCGCCAAGGACAAGATCACCGAGGTGGCCCAGAAGTTCAACAGTCGTTGATCTGACGTCTGACCTGGAGTTCTGCACGGAGTCGCCGGTCTGTGGCACCGTGGAACGCAGGAGTCAGCTCCTGCATGGCGACGCTCGCGTCGAGCCACCGGCGCGGGTAGATCGCCGAGTTCTTCCACCTCGGCCGGCATCCGGCCGTGCCGAACCTCATCGAGGAGGCTTCATGGGAACCACTGACGACGCCAAGAACAAAGCCGAAGAGTTGAAGGGCCGCGGCAAGGAAGCCGCCGGCAGCCTCACCGACGATCAGGATCTGAAGAACGAGGGCAAGGGCGATCAGGCCCAGGCCCAGGGGAAGCAGAAGATCACCGAGGCCGCCGACGCCGTGAAGGGCAAGGTCGACGACGTCAAGGACAAGCTGACCGGCCACTGATTGCCCGCTGTACCCGGTTTGATCGCTCTGACCAGCTGATTTAAGACTCGCCGCCCCGCTGCGGTACAGTCTTTCGCGGTGGCGTGTCCGAGCGGCCGAAGGTGCAGCACTCGAAATGCTGTGTGCGGTAACCCCGTACCGAGGGTTCAAATCCCTCCGCCACCGCCAGAGATGGCCCCCGTCGTGTAGACGGGGGCCATCTTGCTTCTCGGATGCTGCTTCGTCAGCTGCCGGCGATGTCGTCCCGCAGCGTACGGAGGGCCTCTTCGGTCTCGGCGGCACGGTCGGCGCCGACTGCGGATTCCCACCGGACCCGGATCCGTTCGAACGCCGAGCTCCCGATCGCGATCGCCTCCCGGCCCCGGGTGGTGATCCTCAGGCTCTTGCGGCGCGCGTCGTCTGTGTCGGCAGCACGTTCGACGTAACCCAGGCCTTCGAGGGTCGTGATGGTCTTGGCGGCGGCCTGACGGGAGACGCCGAGGCGACGGGCCAGGGAGGCGGCGGTGCCCGCCCCGTCGTCGATGGCCTCCATGGCGAGCTCATTCGAGACCGTGAGCCCGGCGTGGCCGGCCGCGGTCAGCTCCTCGATGACCTCGCGCGTCATCGCATCGAAGGTCTCGACCAGCATTCGCGCGAACTGCGCACCATGGGAAACGTCCACGTCGGGAGATTACTGCTCACCCACCCTATTGACAACCCGGTTGTCAGGTTCTAGGTTATTGACAACCCGGTTGCCAATAAAACGGCTTGTCATGAGTGTGAATACCCGAAGTGTGGCCAGGGCCACGATCCCCGGCGTGGAACACCACGTAGCGCACGTGAACGGAACGACGCTGCACCATGTTTCGGCGGGAAGCGGTGGCTCGCCCATCCTCCTGGTTCATGGCTTCCCGGAATCATGGTGGACGTTCCACCGACTGATTCCGTTGCTGGCGAGGCGTCACCGGGTGTTCGCCGTCGATCTCCGTGGCTTCGGCGACTCCGCGGTCGCGGATGACGACCACGACAGCGCGACGGCGTCGGATGATCTGCGCCAACTCATCCGGCACCTCGATGTGGGCCCGATGCATGTTCTGGGACAGGATATTTCGGGTGGAGCGGTCTACCGGTTGGCAACGGAACATCCCGGTCTCGTGCGCAGTCTGATCGCGGTCGAGATGGGTCTGGCCGGGTTCGGCCTGGAGGGGCTCGGGGACGTGACCCGAGGCGGTTCGTGGCACATCGGTACGTTGGCCGCGCCGGGCATCGCCGACTTGCTCTTCGGCGGGCGCGAACGGGAAGTGCTGGAGCAGTGGGCGTTCCCGACGATGACAACCGTGCCGGGGGCGGTTGACGAAACGGACATCGCCGAGTTCGTGCGGGTCTTCGCCCGAGACGGGGGCTGGCGCGGGGCGGCGGGCCTGTATCGGTCCATGCTCGCCGAGGGAGAAGAGTTCCGCGACCGGGCCTCGGTGCCGTTGACCATGCCGATGCTCGCTGTCGGGACCTCCGGCGGAGCTTTCACCGCTCAGACGCTCGCTCAGATTTCGGGCGGACCTCTGTCCACGATCGAGTTCGAGGCGGTCGGACGTCACGTCGCGCTCGAGGCTCCGGATCGCCTCGCTGCAGCGATCGTCGACTTCCTGGACGGCGTCGACCGGAGTCTCGACGTTGACGCCCGTCATCGGGTCACCGATTCTGAGGTGGTGAGTGAATGGCGGATGCGACCCGACGACTGTGGCGCGTCGCCGGTCCCGGAGAGAGGTCAGGGGAGTCGGTGACCACTGCAGTCGTGGTCGGCGGTGGTCCCAACGGGCTCGCCGCCGCCCTTCACCTCGCCCGGTCCGGAGTGCAGGTTCAGGTGCTGGAGGCCGCGGACACGGTCGGGGGTGGCGCACGGTCCGGGGAGCTGACGGTGCCCGGCCTCATCCACGATCATTGTTCGGCGTTCCATCCTCTCGGGGTGGGGTCGCCGTTCTGGGCCGAGGTCGGACTCGAGAAGTACGGGCTGGTGTGGAAGTGGCCGGAGATCGACTGTGCCCACCCGCTCGACTCCGGTGAAGCCGGACTCCTGTACCAGTCGATCACCGAGACCGCCGCTGGTCTCGGCGTCGACGGGGCCCGCTGGCGGTCGATGTTCGGCGATCTGGCCGAACACTTCGACGACCTGGGTGAAGATCTCCTCGGGCCGATCGTCGGCATCCCCGGACACCCGATCCGGTTGGCCGCCTTCGGTCCTCGAGCCGTACTTCCGGCCACCGTGCTGGCCCGCTGGTTTCGCACCGAACGCGCACGGGCCCTCTACGGGGGGATCGCCGCGCACCTGTTCTCCCGCCTCGACCGGCCGCTGACCGCATCGCTCGGCCTGATGATCGCCGCGAGCGGGCACCGATACGGATGGCCGGTGGCAGAGGGCGGTTCCGGCGCCATCACCGCCGCGGTGTCGGCTGCGCTGCTCGAGGCCGGCGGCAAGATCGAGACCGGAGTCCGGGTCAGCTCCCGCGCCGACATCCCGCCCGCCCGCCGACCTCGTCCTCCTGGATCTGTCACCGTCACAGGTGCTTTCGATATACGGCGACGCCATGCCTGCGCGGATTCGCCGCTCCTACCGGAGATACCGCGTCGGCTCGTCCGCATTCAAGGTCGACTTCGCCGTCGACGGTGACATCCCGTGGACCAATCCGGAGTGTGTGCGGGCCGGAACCGTTCACCTCGGCGGCGGCTTCGGCGAGATCGCGTATACGGAGAAGCAACGTGCCGCCGGGGTCATGCCGTCGCGGCCGTTCGTCCTGCTCGGTCAGCAGTACGTCGCCGATCCCACCCGCAGTGCGGGCGGAATCAACCCGATCTATGCCTACGCCCACGTCCCCGGCGGTTTCGACGGCGACGCCACCGACCAGATCGTCTCGCAGATCGAGAGATTCGCGCCGGGCTTTCGTGATCGGATCGTCGCCACGGCGAGTACGGGGACCGAAGCCCTGCACCAGAAGAACGCCAACTTCGGGGCCGGTGACATCATCGGTGGCGCCAACGACGGCCTGCAGATGGTCCTGCGGCCTCGCCTCGCGATCGACCCGTACGCGATCGGTGTTCCGGGCGTGCACATCTGCTCGCAGGCCAGCCCGCCGGGCGCCGGTATCCACGGGCTGTGCGGGTATCACGCCGCCGAGTCGGCGCTGCGCTCACTCCGGTGACGGCCGAATCGCCACCTCCGTGGGAATCCCGCTGGGCAGCTGCGATTCTGGACGTGAGGTGGCGATTCCGGGTGCCGGTCAGTCACACGCGGTGGCAGCGGATGCCGCACGCAACGGAGCGATCTCCTTCTCGATGCGTTCGGTGATCGCCACCCGTCGGTCGAGTGCGTCCTGGCCCACCGGAAGATGCAGGGGCAGTGGATCGTCCGACGACACGATCCGGTGGATGAACGCGGCACCCTTGACCGGGTCGCCGAGCTGGGAATGGTTGGTCTCCTCGGCCCACTCGAGAGTCGCGTGTGCGGGCGTACCGTCGTATGCGGCAACCTGATTCGCCGGCAACTGTAGCGAGCTGGCATCGAGGAAATCGGTGCGGAACACGCCGGGTTCGACGACCGTGCTCTGGATTCCGAACGGCGCTAGTTCACCGGCGAGGGATTCGCTGATACCCGCGACCGCGAACTTGGTCGCCGAATAGAGTGCGACGCCGGGCTCGCCCTCGAAGCCGCCGCGCGACCCGATGTGGACGAGCTTGCCCCGGCCGGCCGCGCGCATCAGTGGTACGACCGCACGGGTGACGTTGAGGAGCCCGAAGACGTTGACGTCGAACACCGACCGCGCCTCGGCATCGGTGATCTCCTCCACGGCGCCGAGGAGGCCGCGTCCGGCATTGTTGACGAGGACGTCGACGGTTCCGAACCGCTCCATCACGGACGCGACTGCGGTCGCGACCTGGCCGATGTCGGTGACGTCGAGAGGTACCGGCAACACATCGGGGTGGTTGCGGACGTCGTCGGGGATGGAGTCGGTGCGTCGTGCGCAGACCGCGACGTGGTCGCCGGCCTGCAGGGCGGCTCGTGTGATCTCGAGGCCCAGTCCGCGGCCCGCTCCGGTGATCATCTAGACAGACATGTTCGTGTACTCACTTCCTGTTGGGGTGGTGGTGAATCGCCGTCGAGGCGATGACATCCATCGTCACGACCCGGCAGCCATCGGTGAAGAGAGAGTTCTTCCTGGGACAAACTGGGCCACCCTCACCCTTTGACGCAGGTCAGACGAGTCCGCAGGATGGGAACATGGCCGATCAACTCGAACCGTCACTCGCCGATTTCCTTCGCGCGGCCCGCGGTCGGCTGTCACCGGACGCCGCCGGGATAGCCGAGGTGGGACGTCGCAGGGTCAACGGCCTGCGTCGTGAGGAACTGGCGATGCTCGCCGGAGTGAGCGTCGACTACTACACGCGGCTGGAACAGGGGCGGAGCAAGAGTGCGTCGCTGGAGGTCCTCGACGCACTCGCCGACGCACTGCAACTCGACGACAGTGAACGCAACCACCTGCACACGATCGCCCGTCGCGAACCGACTCGCCGACGCCGTGCCGACAAGCCGCAGCGTCTCCACGCGTCGACGCTCGAACTGCTCGAGACCTTCGACGCCGCACTGCAACCAGCGTTCGTACTCGGGCGCCGCCTGGATGTGCTGGGCCACAACCGACTCGCCGGACTCCTGGTCGCCGATTTCGAGAACCGGCCTGCGGCAGAACGCAATCAGGCCCGATTCGTCTTTCTCGACCCCCACGCGCGCGACCTGTACGTCGACTGGGACGGCGTCGCCGCGGACACCGCTGCCATGTTGCGCATGGATGCGGGCAAGCATCCCGACGATCCGCGGCTCGGCGCTCTGGTGGGTGAACTGTCCATCCACAGCCCGGAATTCGTCAAGCTGTGGTCGCGCAACCGCGTGCATGAGCGGAGCGTCGGCACCAAGCGGTACCACCATCCGGTGGTGGGTGATCTGACGGTCTCCTACCAAGCCCTGAGCCCGGGCGACGATCCCGAGCAGACGATCTTCGTCTACCGGACCGAGCCGGAGTCCGCGTCCCGGCATGCGCTGCAGCTGTTGTCCCGGATCGCCGACGAACCGTCGGCGGCGACTGCGTCGGAGTCGACGGTCCCGCAGATCCCCGATGGGAACGCCTGAGCGGGCGCCGGGGGCGAGGTCAGCCGATCCCGATCGTGCGTCCCGATGGCGCGGTGCGCAGCGCCGACCCGACGGGAGAGAGTGCCACGGCGATGGTGCCGGTCACCACCAGATGTGACGGGACCTCGGCGTGCAGGGTACGGCGGTGCCGGGACAGGTCGACGATGGTGATGTCCATCATCGAGCCACCAGAACCTGCTCCGGGGAAAGCGATGTCGAGAATCGACGAGTGCAACGGGAGAGCCGCATCGATGGAGACGACGGCGCGCCCATGGGAGACGACCACCGAGGTCATCCGGGTCACCAGCGTCGGATGCCACTGCGACGGGTCGCACGAGGACTGGCACAAGGGGAGTCCCTCGGCGTCGAGGTAGAACGCGACCTTGCGCCTCAGGGATTCCTCACGCAGTGAGACCTCGCCGGCGAGGACGTCGTCGCCGGCGGCACAGAGCTCGGCTCCCCAAGTGGTTGCATCGAAGATCCTGGTCACAACTGACCCCTCTCGGCGAAGGCTGGTGTGCTCACAGTGTGACCGATTTCGGATCGTTCTGCATCGCGACGCGTCGGAAAGATATTGGACAGCAGTCGATTTGAGCATCCGAAGGCGGGGGAAGGCGCGCGCGGGACCCGGCGTCGATTCGACGCGCACGACGATCGGGCACGGGGGCCGCTGATCTCGGCGTGTGCATCCGATCATGACGTACGACTCCCGGTTGCGCACCTCGGACACGCCGCGGCCTGATCGCCCGCGTTCTCCCGTACACGAGGCGCGGCGATGCGCGGTGCGCCAACCGTTACATCGTTCAATGTTACGATCGGCGTCGACGGTCCCGCGACGAAAGGCTGACCCCTGTGACTGAACGTTCCCCCTGGGAGGACGACGACATCAGCGCTTTGCGTGAACTGGCGCGAAGCTTCTGCGAGAAAGAGATCAAGCCGAACACCGAGAAGTTCATCGAGCAGCACCATGTCGATCGCGACCTGTGGCTCAAGGCCGGTGAACTGGGGCTTCTGTGTATGTCCATCCCCGAGCAGTACGGCGGCGGCGGGGGCACGTTCGCGCACGAGGCGGTGCTCATCGAGGAGCAGGCCGGCGTGGCCGACAGCTCATGGGGCGTCAGCCTCCACAACGGCATCGTTGCGCATTACCTCCTCGCGTACGGATCCGAGGAGCAGAAGTCGACGTGGCTCCCCAAGATGGCCAGCGGGGAGGTCGTGGGCGCCATCGCCATGACGGAACCGGGTACCGGCTCCGACCTACAGAACGTCAAGACCAGGGCGATCCGCGACGGTGACGACTACGTCATCGACGGCTCGAAGACCTTCATCACCAACGGCGGCCAGGCCGACCTCATCATCGTCGTCGCCAAGACGGACTCGTCCGAGGGTGCCAAGGGCATCTCCCTGATCCTCGTCGAATCCAGCCGGCAGGGGTTCCGTCGCGGACGGGTCCTCGACAAGATCGGGCAGCGCGGACAGGACACATCGGAGCTGTTCTTCGACGGCGTCCGGGTGCCGACGTCGAACCTGCTCGGTGAGCAGGAAGGTCAGGGGTTCATCCAGCTGATGCAGCAGTTGCCACAGGAGCGGCTGATCATCGCGGTCGCCTCGGTGGCCGGCATGGAGAAGGCCGTCTCCGAGACGATCGCCTACACCAAGGAGCGCGAGGCATTCGGCCGGCCTGTCTTCAGTTTCCAGAACACCAAGTTCAAACTCGCCGAAGCGGCCACCGAGGCACGGATAGCGCGTGTCTTCGTCGACGACTGCATCGTGAAGCACATCGACGGAAAGCTCGACATCCCCACGGTCGCAATGGCGAAATGGTGGACGAGCGACCGGGCGATGGCGGTCGCCGACGAATGCCTCCAGCTGTTCGGCGGCTACGGATACATGAACGAGTACCCGATCGCCCGCCTGTGGGCGGACAACCGCGTGCAGAAGATCTACGCGGGAACCAACGAGATCATGAAGGAGATCATCGCCCGCACCCTGTGAGTCCGGGACCGGTCGCGCCGACGGCAGGCGGCCTCAGGCAGGATCAGTGCGGCCACCATCGGCGCGCCATGTCACTGTCGTCGGGACCTCGTCGTCCCACGGCTGGCGGGTGACGAGATCGGCGACCCGGACGTAGCCCTTCTCGAAGACGCCGATCGCCGGGTCGATCAGGCGGTACTCCTGCGTCTGACGATGAATCGGCTGGGCGTCGAGCAGGACGATCCGCACCTCGCCCGGCTCGAATCGGCAACGGCGCTGGAGTGATTCGATGAGCTGCTCGTTGGAGAGGTGGCCGTCGCCGAAGTTCCAGCCCATCGCGGTGCTGCAGATCCGTTCGCCGTCGGTGAGTACGTACTGTTCCTCGGGGGTTCCACTCATGGCGCGATGTGCGAGCGTGAAGAGTGCGCGGCCGTGACTGTTGGAGGAGCGGAACGCATATCCCATGTAGAGGGGGATCTGGGCGGCTTCGGGACTGCCGTAGAACCGTTCGAGTTGGGCCGCCGGCATCGACGCGATGGCCACGATGCCCGCTTCGATCTTCGCCGACGCCGACGGCTTGATGCACCACAGTCCGGTGTCCCAGTTGCCCGCGTAGTACCGCATGCCGGGCAGGAAGGACACCTTGCGCGGCATCAGGTTCCCGACGACCACCGTCGTCGCCGACACCGCGAACAGTAGTAGCGGGCACGGGGATTCGAGGTCGGTGAGCCCGATGCCCGGGTGGCCGACGAAGATCGCGAGGATGCCGAACATCATGAAGACGTTCCACTCCAGCGGGACTCCCATCGGGATCGACGACAGGATGCCGAAGTGGAAGACGAGCATGATCGCGGCGGCGATCCCGCCGACCCACCCGCCGTGCGAGAAGAACAGCACGATCGGGACGAGTCCTTCGACGGCCGTGGAGAAGTGGGCGATCCAACGGGACCGGCGTCCGGGTCGGAGGTCTTCGGGGAAGTCCTCGAAGAACTTGCGTTTGATCTTCGGCGACCGCCAGATCGGGTTGTTGGACATCATCGTCGCGATGACGAAGGGGAAATGCTTGTTCAGTTTCGACGTCGCCGCGCCGAGCCAGATGCACAGGAACAAGAGTTGGGCGCCGATGATCATGTCGACGCCGCCGAACAGGAACGTCACCGTCAGCGCGCCGTACACCTCGCCGCGTGCGGCCAGGAAGACCGTCTTGTCCCGGAGTCCGATCGCGGCGAGGAGTCCGAGGATCGTCCAGATCTGCCACGCGGGAAGGACGCCGACGGTGGTGTCGAGTTCGGGGACGGCGCCCGAACCGGGGCTGAACAGGGCGATCAGCACGACGACGATCAGCGCGCCGTAGAGCAGGACGTCGACGGGGGTCCTGGCGTCACCCGCGGTCAGTGGGATCCGGGGCCACGGGGGCTGACGGATCGTCCCGGGGCGCAACCAGTAGAGGATCGAGCCGAAGGGCGGGAAGAAGCGGTTGTTCAGCGGGCCGAACCCGCAGCCGAAACCCACCACCTCGAAGAGCGTCGTGTAGAGCACGACCTTCTGGAAGACGATCGGCTCGTTGTACCAGGCGGTGACGTCGAGGAAGCCGTCGATGCCCGGCGTCGTGATGACGATCGTCCAGCCGATCAGGATGAAGGCGAGGATCTTGCCGACATAGAACAGGTGCAGTGCCACCGGGGTCCCGAACCCGACCTCGGCCCAATGTCGCGCCATGGGCCGGATCTTCTCCGCGCGTGTGCCCTGGCTCCAGGTCGGGAAGTCGATGTCGGGAGTGGTCTGTTTCAGGAATCCCATCGTTGCCGAACGTAACAAACCAAGCGATTGCTTGGGGCGAGATCGGTGGTGTGGCCTGGCTGTGGCCGACATCCTCGCGTGGTAGATGCCAGTCGCGAACAGGCCACGTAAGCGTCGCCGAGTGGTTCACTGGAAGCATGATGTTCGTCGCCGGGGCCGTCTTCGTGGTGGTGGTCGTGGTGGCTCTCGACCTGCTGATGTCGTTGGCCGTCGGCGCGTTCTCGGCGATGTTCACCGGGATGAGAGACGACCGCGCGCGGCGTCGAGCCGAGCGGAACGACTCCCCGGTCGAGGCGTCGCACGTCGCTGTTCGACCGTCGACCGATGCACTGGGCGAACTCGCCGACGAGCTGCGGTTGGCCCAGGCCGCGCGGTGGGCGTCGTGTCAGTCGGTACAGCGCCGAATCGAGGGGCAGTGGACCCGCAGCCCGGCGGGTGGCGCGAACGACTACCTCGTCCTTGCTCTCGATCTCTGGCACAACCGGAGTCCGGGCAACTCCGATCCGGACGAGGCGGGCCAGGCGGAACCTCGCGACCGGCTCGGGGACTGGACCGAACTCGCACAACTCAACAAGGATCGCATCGGGAAGATCGTCTGGACCACGGCGCTCGTCGCCGACAGCGTCAGCCGTTATCCGGCGTGGAAGCTGGACTTCTTCGACCGGCATTCCGTGCGCGTCGACCTGGTCGGAGAGGCCACCGCGATCACGACCGCAGCGGCCGGGCTGCGCGACCAGCTGGCCATCCTCGGTGACGCGCCCGCGGGACATCTCGGCGTCGACGACGAGGTGATCGCGACGTTCGCGGAGAAGTCGAGGCTGCTGTCCGGTCGGCTTGACGGCCTCGTCGCGCGGGTCGAGGCATTCGCCGAGTACGAGCAGATCGTCGCCCGCATCCAACAGCGTCAGGACAAGCAGTCCTGGCTCGAGCGGGTCAGTGCCATAGACGAATTCGAGCACGTGGTCGACGCGGAACGGGACCGCGCGGAGAGTGACCGCGTGCGCAACCTCGCCGACGAGTCCGGTGTTCTGGCCGCGATCTACCTGGACGAGATCGCGCCGCTGGCGAAGTCGCTGAAACAAAGTGATGCCGCGTAGCGCGTCACCTGCTCCCTGAGGAGTGCCCGGAGCTTGCGGAGCGCACGTCACGAAGGGGCCAGCATCACCTGGAACAGCACTTCCGCGCGGATCTCGAAACCCAGTTGCTCGTACAGGCGGATGGCGTTCACGTTGGTCGCGTCCGCGTGAAGTATCGGGGTGGCGCCACGCTGTCGAATGCCGTGGGC
Source organism: Gordonia amicalis NBRC 100051 = JCM 11271 (assembly GCF_000332995.1). GTDB lineage: Bacteria > Actinomycetota > Actinomycetes > Mycobacteriales > Mycobacteriaceae > Gordonia > Gordonia amicalis. The sequence continues at coordinate 212,807 of NZ_BANS01000007.1, read as the reverse complement.
GAGGGCGAGAACCAGTCGTGACGCAAGTCCTTCGCCGCGGTGCGCGGGATCGGTGCAGACCGCGCTGATCTCGGTGTAACCCGGTAGGGCGAGTCGTTCGCCACCCATCGCGACGAGCCGCCCACCGCGCCGGATGCCGAGGTAGGTGCCCATCTCAATGGTGCGCGGACGGAACGGTCCGGGACGTGTGCGCCGGACGAGGTCGATCATCTCCGGTACGTCGCCCGCGGCCAGGGGGACCGCCTCGGCGTCGGGTTCCGCGGACACGCCTGCGTCGATCATCTGCACCCCGGGTCGACGCATGGTCGTCTGCCATTCCGCCGGTGGGGCGTCGGCGACGACGGGGATGAAGAGAGAACCGCCGGGGCCGACCAGTCGGGCGGCGTCGGCCCAGTCGCCGGGGGTCGGGTCGTCCGGCAGGGCCGCCATCGGGCAGACATCGGGGTGGTACCGCAGCGCGGTGCCGACACGTTCGGCGAACCGCGCATGGGGGCCGGTGAGGGCAGCACGTGCCGGGTTGCCGAGCTGCCGGTGGCCGGAACGCTCTGTACCGCTCATGGATTCGTCGACGCTTCCGACCACACGACGACGATACCCGGCCGTGCGCCGACCACGATGACCGCGAGCGCTCGGGATGTAAACGCACACGCGGGAACCGGACTCGCCGGACATCCGGCTGCTCGCCGCCTTACGATCGGAGCGACCGAACAGTGCTGGTCACGACGATCTGCCGTGCGTCGACGGCGAGATCCAGGGCCGAAGGAGCCGCGCTTGACCACGAGTGACAGTTCCCCCGGCGCTGACCGGGAAGCGGCCCGAGACCTCGCGTTGATGCTCGTGCTGACGTTCGCGACCGGCGTCGTCGACGCCGGCGGTTTCCTCGGTCTCGACACCGTGTTCCTGGGGAACATGACCGGGAACGTCCTGATCCTCGGGATGGGTGCTGCCGGCGCCGACGGACTGCCGGTGTTCTCCGTGGCGCTCGCCCTCGTCGCGTTCATCCTCGGCGCCGGGTTGGCGAGCCTGTTCCTACGGTCGGATCGGCGTGGGTGGAGTCCGCGGTTGACCGCTGTGCTTGCGGTGTCGGCGTCGCTGGTCGCCGGTACCGCGGTCATCATCTGGGCACAGTCGACGGAGCATGTGGCAGCGATGTTCGCCGTCGGGATGACCGCGTGCGCGATGGGCATGCAGGCTGCGGCGGCGCGCAACATCGGTGTCGCCGACGTGACGACCGTCGTCGTGACGTCGACGATCACCGCATGGGCGATCGACATGTTCGCACGGCCCGGTCGCGCGACGATCGTGAACCGTCGATCCGCGGCCATCGTGTCAATCCTGTTGGGCGCCTTGGTCGGAGCGCTGCTGGTCAAGGTCGCGCTGTGGTCGGTGTTCGCGGTCGCCGCGGTCATCAGCGCGGTCGTCGTGGTGTGCGGATACGTGCTTGCGTCGGCAGGTGCTGGTGAGCAGGCGGGCGTCTGATCAGGTTGCGTTCTGTCCCGGGTCGCGGGCATAAACGCAACCTGATCCCGGCGGAGTGCCTCCGCAGGTGGGCTGATCCGAACTCTCGGAAGTCAGGACGCGGAGTGATCGACCACCGCGATCGGGTGTCGCGCCGCGTGATGGGCGGCGCGGGTCACCGAGGTGGTCCAGACCGGGAAGGCGGTACCGGCGCGCGGTCGGGTGATCACCAAAAGTGACGCCTGCGGCACGGCTTCGGCGAGCGAGCGATGGGGATCGCCGTTGACGAGCTGAACGTTGACGGGGCAGTCCGGGTACTGCCGCCGCCACGGGTCCAGGAGGGTGTCGGCGCGCGCGTACGCATCGGAGATCTGTTCTGGCGCAGCGTCGTCGGGTATCGCGCAGATGATGGTCACCCGCTGGCCGATGTCGCGTGCCCGCTCGAAGGCGGTCTTGATGGCCTGATCCGACGGCGCGTCGACGTCGACCGCCACGACGACCGGGCCGTCGAAGCACACATTGCCGAAAGGCACGGTGACGACGGGGCATTTCGACCGTGCGGTGAGAATCGCACTGACGCTTCCGGAGGTGAGTCGTTCCAGCCAGTTCGCGCGGTGGTGCCCCAGGACCAGCAGGTCCACGTGCTCCGACACCTGCAGCAGCAACGGGACCGGGAGCTCTGGCCTGACGAGCGTGTCCACCCGTAGCTGCAAATGGTCGGCGCGAAGGGAATTCGCGACCGCGTCCGCCCGGGCGAGCGCGGCATCGCGAATGTTCTCGATGTCGAACTCGGCCAGGCCCTGTGCGGCGCCCGCAGGAGCGTATCCGTGGACGAGCAGCAGCCGCCCGCCGCGACGGACGGCAGCCGCCGCACCCCATCGTGCGGCGGCTTCCGACTCCTGGCTGTGGTCGAGCCCGACCGCGATCGTCTTCATCGCGGACTGGTGTCCTCTGTGGTCAGTGCGGCCGCGGCGGCCTCGGCCCGGCGCTCCTCATCGCTGCTCATCGTCTTGAGGGCGACCTCCTTGATGAAACAGATGGCGACGAGGCTGAGCGCCGCCATGATTCCGGCGACCAGGAAGATGCGGGCCGTGCCATCACCGTACGCGCCGCGGACGATATCGGCGATCGGGCCGGGCAACTCGTTCAGGTTCGACAAGCCGGCCTGCGAGCCGCCGGTCTGCCCGGCGTTGATGCCGACTGCACTCAGCCCCTGCGCGATGAGGTCGGAGACATGGCTGGACAGGACCGCACCCAGCACCGACACACCCGACGCGCCGCCGAGCGAACGGAAGAACGTGACGGTCGAGGTGGCCGCACCCAGGTTCGCGGGGCTGACGTTGTTCTGGACCGCCAGCACCAGGTTCTGCATCGTCATACCCATACCGATACCGAGGACGAACAGGTACACACCCAGAATCCTCATGTCGGTGTGCGCGTCGATCGTGGCCAGCAGTCCGAAGCCGACCGTCATCAGCGCCGCACCGGCGACGAGGTAGACCTTCCAGCGTCCGAAGCGGGTGATCATCTGTCCGGAGATGGTCGCCGAGACCATCGAGCCGATGATCATCGGGAGTGTGAGCAGGCCCGCCGCGGTCGGCGAGTAGCCGCGGGCGACCTGGAAGTACTGACCCAGGAACACCGCACCACCGAAGAGGGCGACACCGACGGCGACGCTTGCCAGCGTGGCCAGCGTCGTCGTGCGATCGCGGAACAGATGCAACGGGATGATGGGGCTGCTCACCCGCGACTCGACGAACACCGCGGCCGCCAGCAGCACCAGCCCCAGCGCGACGAGTGCGTAGGACGCCGCCGACGCCCAGTCGAAGCTCTTCCCGGCGAGGGTCACCCAGATCAGCAGAATGCTGACACCCGCGGCGATGAGGACAGCGCCGCCGTAGTCGATGCTGACCTTCTTGCGGATCACGGGGAGGTTCAGCGTGCGCTGGATGACCAGCAGTGCCGCGACGGCGAGCGGCACGCAGACGTAGAAGGTCCAGCGCCAGCCGAGCCAACTGGTGTCGACTATCAGCCCGCCGATCAGCGGACCTGCAACCGTGGCGACCGACATCACCGCGGCCATCGGACCCTGGTAGCGACCGCGCTCACGCGGGCTGAACATGGTTGCCACCACGATGACGACCAACGCCTGCAAACCGCCCAGACCCAGACCCTGGATCACACGGAACCCGATGAGCATGTCGACGGACTGCGAGGTCCCGGCGAGGACGGATCCGATGGTGAACAGGGCCAGTGACATCTGCACCAGCAGCTTCTTGCTCACCAGATCCGCGAACTTGCCCCAGATCGGGGTGGTGGCGGTCGACGCCAGGAGGGTCGCGACGACCACCCAGGTGTACTGGTTCTGTGTGCCGTGCAGATCGGTGATGATCGTCGGCAGTGCATTGGAGACGATGGTCGAGGACAGGAAGGCGACGAACATCCCCAGCAGGAGGCCGACCAGTGCCTCGATTCGCTGGCGATGGGTCATCGGGATGTCCTCGACCTCCACCGGCCCGGCGGCGGGTGCGCTCATACTCTGATACCTCCGCGGTACGCGTCCGCGTGCTGCCGGCGATGTTCGCGCACGTGGACGGCAAATTGTTGAAAGCTGCAACTAAAGGCAGACGTGAAGGTTGTAACACGCAACTAAGCGGGATTGTTCCTGCTGTGTTCGACGCCTCAGTCGCGGGGCATTTGTTCTGACGACGAGGATCGCCGACTCCGAGCGGGTCGGTTCGACGCTCCTCGACGCGAGCGCGCAGGTCGACGATTACGCGTTGGGCGGCGCGGTGTGGGTACTGGCGTCGTCGAGCCGATCGGCGAGAGGCATCACCGAGGACTGGACCGAATCCGACCGGGCATCGGCGGTCGGGAGCGGGGCTACCAGGAGATCTCGATCTCGATCTCGGATTCCTTCTCGCCGCGCTCGAACTCGACCTTGAGCTTGACCTGCGGGGGGACGTCGATTCGCACGGTCTTGTTGTTGGCGACGAACGACACCTCATTGTGCCGGGCGATCGCATCGGCGAGGTCGCGAAGCCGCTGGGCCGCTTCTTCGCGGGTCAGCGTGGTCTTGGTCTTGTGCTCGAACAGTTCGTCGCCCATGCGTTTCATCTGAGCCGATGACACGCCGGCGGTCAAGGTTCAGAGGTTCAAAAGACGGGAATCTCCAGCGGTCGCGGCGATCTCCCGACCACTGGCGGCGTCGGTGCGTTCGTACTGTGCGGCTGCAGCCCGGGTGCTCTGCTCGAGGTCCGCGAGCTTCTGCAACAGGTCTCTGGTGAATCGGTCCGAGCGGTCCACGAACTCGTCGAAGCCCGCGGACGCCATGGTCGACCAGCCGCGACCGCACGAGGCCACCGCCGCATCGCTGCTCTTGAGATGGGTCTCCGCAAGGTCGGCGGTCGTCGTGATGGTTCGGGCGGAGTGCCACAGAACTTCGGGATCGACCTCTGACTCGTGAGCAGACATACCGGCACCCCCGTGCGTTGAAGTATGTTTCTGGTGCAGGTAGCAGGCTACCCGCAGAGCCGGTCGGGGGTTACGTGATGCGTGCGGGATGGGTTGCGGTGGTACTCGCGGCCGTTCTGTGTGGAGGGGGGTGCTCCGCGGTGGACGAAGCGACGTTCGGACCGTCGGACGACGTGTCCGCGGCGAGAGTGGCGGAGTTGAACGGGCAGCTTCGCGGGCTACCGAGCCTGGAAGCGACCCTGGATGATTTCCGCGCCATGCGGGAGGCGATCGTCGAGCAGGTCGAGGTGATCGCGCCCGGCGTGAGGTTCGAATCGACCAATCCGCCGGACAACCTGTTCCCGGACTACCGGAACCCCTGCTCGGGCGAGTGGCTGGAGACCGACGGCAGGACCGTCCAGCTCGACCGTCGGACATCCCCGGTGCCGATCAGCGAAGAGCAGTGGCCCCGAGCCGTGGAGATCGTGCGTTCTGCCGCTGCCGCGGCGGGGTTGACGAACGAGACGTGGACACGAAATCAGCCGGGTGACCGAGAGGTCCGGTTCTCCGACGACGAGAACGGTTCCGTCAAGTTCGGCACCTTCGAGGCAGCGCTACTGTCGATCCGGACGCCGTGCAGGCTCCCCGCCGGCCCCGCGGAAGCGGTGACTCCGCCGGCCGCGGACGGATCGAACGCCTCGTCGCCGGGCTGACTCCACGGATCTTGCCCGAATCGACGCCTGGGACACCGGCGCGCTCGACACGATGGCCGACTCCCTCGCGAAACGCGTGACGACCGTCGGCGAGATCGAGGGTGCGCTACGGACAGCCGGCGAGCTGCCGGGCTGGTTCGGCGATGCGGCCGACGCCGCCCGACAGCTGTACGCGGTCACGGTCGATGACCTCCGCGACGAAGCCGCAGTCCTCGGTGCGGCCCGGCAGCTCGCCGTCGAGACCTCCTCGGCGGTCAAACACCTCCAAGGCCGACTCGCCGGTCTACGGGTGCAGGCCGCGGATGCGTCGATGACCATCCACGACGACGGGTCCGTGACCGCCGCACCGACACCCGACCCGGAGGACGACGAAGCGCGGGAGGACCTGCGGAAGGCACTGGAGACCGCGGTGAAGGCACTCATCACCCAGGCAACCGATGTCGACGCCGATGCCGCGCGGGTGTTCGACGCCATCCGCGACGGCAAGATCACCGCGAACGATGCCGGGAGCATGGAAGAGGCGACGAAGGCGGGGGCTGGACAGGGCGGGCTCACCCCTCTCGAACCGCCGGCGGGCAAGTCGCCCGACGAGGTGAATGCCTACTGGGACGCGCTGGCTCCCGAGCAACAGCAGGAGCTGTTACGCGACCGACCGGATCTGCTGGGCAACGTCGACGGCATCCCGTCGCCGATCAGACATGCTGCGAACGTCGCCCGGCTCGACGACGTGCTGAGACAGCTCGAGGATCGTCGGGATCAGCTCACGAGGCAGATCAGGTTCGGCGGCCTCTTCACCAACGAGGACGCCGAACTCGAACAGGTCGGGAAGAAGATCCGGGATGTGCAGACGCTGCAGGAGTTGATGGCCGACAACGAGTGGAGCCCGTCGAATCTGAATGGTCGGATGCTGCTGGTGATGGACATGTTCTCCGGGGAGCAGGGCAAGGCGGCGATCTCCATCGGCAATCCCGATGATGCCGACCATGTCTCGGTCACGACGCCGGGACTGAACACGAACATCCGGAACAGCTTCGGATCCATGCTGGGTGAGTCGGCAGCTCTGCGCGACGAAACGCTCGACGAGCTCCAGCGCGCCGGACGCGGACACGAGAGGGTCGCCACCGTCTCGTGGCTCGATTTCGAACCGCCGGACTCCGACGGCAGCCGTCCGTCCGGATGGTCGTGGCTGGAAGTGGCGCAACAGGATCGGGCGAGCGACGGTGCGCCGGAACTGGCGAACTTCTACCGTGCGATCGATGCGACGTCGAACAAGGCGGACCCGCACATCGTCGCACTCGGGCACTCCTACAGGTCGCTGACGCAAGGACTGGCGCTGCAGACCCCCGGCGGACATCCGGTCGACGATGCCGTTTTCTACGGCTCTCCGGGATTCGAGGCGAACGACGAACCCGAGCTGGGGCTCGAGGACGGTCACGGGTTCGTCATGCAGGGCGAGAGCGACAGCATCTCGTACGGTCAGTCCCTCGGGCCCGTCGGCCCCAACGGTCCGCGGCCAACCTCGACCGACCTCGTGCAACTCGAAGTCGACGATCGAACCACCGCCGACGGTGTGGAGCGGCAAGGCGCGTTCGGGCATGCCGACTATCCCCGCGACGGGAACAACGGTGAGCTACGCGTGTCCGGCTATCTGATGGCCCGGATACTGGCCGGCCTATCCGCCGAATGACCGCAGCGGACGCAGGAACTCGCCGCTGACCTGCACGGCGGGCGCCGACGACCCGCCGCCGACGACGAGCGTCGCGAAGGCGAGGTCGCCGACGATACCGGCGAACCACCCGTGTGGGTTCTTGTTGTCACCGTACTCGGCGGTGCCGGTCTTGCCGCCCAGGTCGGGGATGTCCTGCAACGCGGTGGCGGTACCGCGGGTCACGGTGTCGCGCATCATGCTTCGCAGTGCACGGACCACGTCGTCGGGAATCTGTTCGGGTTCGGTGTCGCCGGTGGTGCGCTGTCCCTCGACCAGCGTGGGCGTGACGGTCTCACCCCGCGCGAGACTCGCTTCGGCCAGCGCCAGACCGAACGGGCTGACGGTCACCGTGCCCTGACCGATTCCGTTCTCCACGCGCAGGGCAGGGGTGTCGGCCACGGGCACTCGTCCGGTGACGGTGGTCAGGCCCGGGACCGTGTAGTCGGCGCCGATGCCGAATCGGCGGGCCATCGTGGTCAACCCGTCGGCGGGGAGTCTGTTCGCGAGAGCTCCCATGGTCGTGTTGCACGAGCGGGAGAAAGCTGTTGGCAGCGCGACGGTTCCGAGGTCGAAGTCGTCCTCGTTGGGGATGGTTCGTCCCTCGATCGTCGTGCGCCCGGGACAGGGAACCTGCGACGTCGGCTGCACCACCCCGGCGGCCAATGCCGCTGCGGTGGTGATGGTCTTGAAGGTCGATCCCGGCGGGTACAAGCCGGTGAGGGAGACCGCGCCGGACCTGTCGGCGGCGTCGTTCTGGGCGACGGCGACGATCCCGCCGGTCGACGGGGAGATGGCGACGATCATCGCGGGACGTCGTTCACCGTCGACGGCGCGTTGTGCCCGGGTCTGGATGTCTCGGTCGATGGAGGTGCGTATCGGCGGCGTGGTGCCCGGTTGCGCGGAGTCCACGAGATGCGTTGGAGTGCCGTCGTTGTCGACGATCTGGATCGACCAGCCGGCCGTGGCGTCGATCGCGCCACGCCAGATGTCCTCGAGTCCCGACATCGCGGGCGAATGGAGGTCCCTGGTGGCACTGAGGAGCGCACCCTGCTCGGTGTTCGTCACGCCGGCGGTCGACTCGACGCTGCGCCGGACACGTTCGAGATCTGCTTCACGCAGCCTGATCACGGTCTGACGCGGGGCGTTGTTGCCGTCGAAGAGCTTGCGGATCCCGGCCGCCGTCATCGACGGTTCGACCGGTCGCAGCGCACGGGCCAACGTCTCGGCCGAAGCGAGTTGTGCCCGTTCGAGACTGATCAACGTCACCGGCTGCCACGTCATCAGCGGGCGCGCATTGGTATCGAGAACCGGTGTGCGGTAGGCGCGGTCGTCGCTGTACGAGAAGGACTGTCCCGCGCGGAGTTGCCGGTGCATGACCGATGGTTGCCACCGGACGCGCCAGCCCGAATCCGTCTCGGCGAGAACGACCGACGTCTGGTAGGCCGTATTGGTGTTTCGGATCTGCCACTGATGGTCGAGCGTTCCGGTGACCTTCTTGTCGTCGACGAGGTCGGCGGCGACCGACAGTTTCGGGGTGGAGCCCATACCGTCGAAGATCGACCGGATCGTCGTGCGAGCCGTCGTCGGGTCGTCGGTGAGCCCGGCGGCCGCGTCGACATCTCCTCGCTGCAGTGCGTCCGCGAACGACTGCAACGTGTCCTCCGGCGAGTCCTTCGACAGGAAACACCCCGACAACGTGCCGACCAGCACCGCGAGAACACTCAGGATCACCAACAACCGACGCATGTGGCCAGACAACCGACCCGAGCCTCCCCACGCAAGGTCACGACGCGCGATGACGCCATAGCGAAACGCTATCGGGGCAGGTTGCCGCGCTACTCAGCGGGAGTGCGGAGCTCCGTGACGACCGTCCGGGCGACCTCACCGATGGCCCGGTCCACGTGCGGCAGTGCGGGCTCAGACCGTGCACTCGACGTGAAGACCGCGACGGCGACCGGCAACTCACCGGGGAACTCGACGACGCCGATCTCGTTGCGGATCGCGACCAGGGTGCCCGTCTTGCCCGCAACGGTGACCCGTCGGAACGGAAATCCAGACGCGAGGCGCGAGGTGAACACTTGACGACGCATGGTGTCCCTGATGAACGCACACATCTCGTTCGACGCCGCGTGGTCGGTCCAGACCGCGGACAGCAGCGTCGTGCAGTCCCGAGGCGTGGACGAACTGGAGTACGCGGCGTCGTAGGCGCTGACCGACGTGTCGTCATCCGGGTCTGCGAGCGCGGCGAAAGCCTCTGCCACCGTGCTTGTCCCGGTTTCCCGCTGGAGACGCTGGTGTAGCTCTGCGACTCCGCCGACGATCCGGGTGTTCGCGACACCGAGCGTTGCAAGGTCCTCGCGTACGCGGTCGAGTCCGATCTCGTCGAGGATGACGTCGGCGGCGACGTTGTCGGAGACGGTCATCATCGAGGTGGCGAGGTCTCGCCGGCTCAGTGTGATCGGATCGCGCAACGCGGCCAGTCCGGTCGGACCCTGTGCCCATTGTGTCGGGTCGACCGTCACCGACGAGGTCAGGTCGATGTCACCGCGATCTGCGCTGCGGCACAACGAGATCAGTAGAGCGAGCTTGTACACCGAGGCCAGGACGACCGGAGCGTCGGCGTCGAAGGAGTATCCGATCCGTGGGGAGCCGATCGTCGTCGCATGTATCCAGCCGGAACAGCCGGCGTCGGCGAGGGTCTCCGTGACGTCGCGGTCGACCCGCTTCCGCACGTGTAGGGGCAGCTCAGCTGGTTCTGGGTTCACCCGGCGGCCTTGCTGATCTTCCACAGTGCCGCCGTTGACACGTCCGCGACCTCGGCGAGTGCGGATTCCCGGTAGACGACCCGGAGTCGCAGCGCCGTGGCGTCGCGCCCGATGGGGAGACACCGAACGCCGTCGAGCGACGCGAGACGTTCCGGGTCAACGGTCAGGCCGACGGCTCCGCCACCGGCGACCGCGGCCACCAGGTGCTCGGAGGACGAGACGGCCAGGATTCTTGGATCGAGTCCGGACTCGCGGAGGCGGTCGATCAGCTGGTCATGAGCCGGCGGATTCGCGGCGCGCGGCGGGTGGCAGAAGTCCAGGCCCGCAAGGTGGCGCAACCGGGGACGTGCTGCGGTGGTGACCGGATGACGGGCCGGCACGACGACGTGGCGTCGGAACACGACGACCGGGCCGGTGGTGAGAGTGCCGGTGACGCAGGGCGCGTCGACGATGGCCAGGTCGAGCGTGCCCGCCGACACCTGCTCGATCAGACTCACCGCCGCGGCACTCACCATCTCCTGACCGGACGACACGTCGCCGAGGCGTTGTGCGACAGCGGCGACGGCCGCGCTCCCCGCGAGAGGTACTGCACCCCAACGCAGTACCTCAGAACCCTCGTGAAGGCGTCGGGCTTCGCCCAGGAACCGCGCCGCGTCGTCGATGAGGAGTCGTGCCCGGGGTAACAGGTCGCGACCGGCGTCGGTGAGTTCCGCACCGCGGGAGGTGCGCCGGATGAGCTGAACCCCGAGTTCCCTCTCCAGGCGGCGCAGCCCCTGCGACACCGGTGGCTGCGTCATCTCCAACCGGGCGGCCGCGTCCCCGAAGTGGCCCTCCTCGGCGACGGCGACGAAGAACCGCAGGTGCCTGACGAGATCCACGGCTTCCAGGATGGCACGGCATCGTCGACCTGCTCCACAAACCCACCACGGATGGAGATTTCCACCCCCTCGCAGGGGGGTGGAAATGCTGAAAAGGGGTGGGTTTGCGGGTCAGCGCAGGAACGTCGCGGCCGTGTCGGCGAGGTCGAGCAGCGGTTGCGGGAAGATGCCGAGCACGACGGTGGCCAGCGTGCAGACCGCGATGCCTGTGGTGGTGAGGATGCTGGGCTTCACGACGTGCGGTGCCTCGCCGGCGGGGACGTCGTCGAAGAACATGGCGACGATGATGCGGATGTAGACGTAGGCGGCGATCGCGCTGCTGATCACACCGATCACCACCAGAACGCCGCTACCGCTGCCGGCGGCCGCGGCGAAGACGTCGAACTTGGCGATGAAGCCGCTCGTCAGCGGGATGCCGGCGAAGGACAGCAGGTAGACCGCGAACATGGCGCCGACCAAGGGATACCGTCGGCCCAGACCCGACCACTGGGTGAGATCGGTCGCCTCACGCCCGGACAGATGAGGATTGCGGACGGTCGCGGCGGTGCCGTGGACCGCGGCCGTGCGCGCCGACGTGCTCGTGTCCGCGTCGGGTTCGCGGATCACCGCCACGGTCGCGAAGGCGCCGAGGGTCGTGAAGGCGTAGGCGGCCAGATAGAAGAGCGTCGCGCCGAGCCCGGCATCGTCGAAGGCGATCAGGCCGAGCAAGATGAACCCGGTGTGTGCGATCGACGAGTAGGCGAGCATCCGCTTGATGTCGTTCTGGGTCACGGCCATCACCGAGGCGATGACCATCGACGCGATCGCCACCGCCCACAGTGCGGGCTCCCACTGATCGCGTAGCGCCCCGAAACCGACGTAGAAGACACGGAGGAGCGCACCGAACGCGGCGACCTTGGTGGCCGATGCCATGAATGCGGTGACCGGGGTCGGGGCTCCCTGATACACATCTGGAATCCACGAATGGAACGGCACCGCACCGACTTTGAACAACAACCCGACCGCGAGCATCGCCAGACCGATCAGCGCCAGCGTCGTGTCGCCACCGGTACCGGCGACGTCGGTGATCGACGCACCGATCGTCGACAGGTTCAACGAGCCGGTCGCCCCGTAGACGAATGCTGCACCGAACAGGAAGAAGGCCGACGAGAAGGCGCCCAGCAGGAAGTACTTCAGAGATGCTTCCTGCGAGATCAGCCGACGACGCCGAGCCAGCCCGCACAACAGGTAGAGCGGCAGCGAGAAGACCTCCAGCGCGATGAACATGGTGAGCAGATCACCGCACGCCGGGAACAGCATCATGCCGCCGACCGCCAGCAGTGCCAGCGGGAACACCTCGGTCGTCACCGCCCCGGCACGAGTCGCCTCGAACTCGGCGTCGGTGTTCGGGACCGAGGCGCCGGACGGGGTGAACATGTCCGCGTCGACGCCCCCGCCGTTGAATCCTGCTCTGCCGGACTGATCGTCGGTGACCGCGGCGCCGGCCAGGGTACGCATGGTGACCGGCGCGACGACCCGCTCGAGCCGACGTTCGGCGATGAACCCGACCGCGATGATCGCGATGATCAGCAGGAGTCCCTGCAGATACAGGGTCGGGCGGTCCAGAACGACGGCCCCCGACATCGCGAACTGTCCGTTCGAGCCGTCCGCTGTCTGTGCGGCCGTCACGGTGGCGAGCGCAGCGAGCGCGACGACGAGTCCGCCCAGCGAAAGCCCGAGTTGCAGTGGGTACCTCAGCCTGCGCGGAGCGAAGGCCTCTACCAGGACCCCGATGACACCTGCGCCGAACACGATCAACATGGGCGACAGGGCCGCGTACTCGACGCTCGGGGTCTCGATCGCGGCCAGCGGCGTCGAACTCAGCGCAACGACGGACGGACTCATCGGTGGGCCTCCGCATCGGTGGTGGGGCCCTCAGGCCGGTCGTGGGCCGGGATCGGGACCGGGTCCGCCACCGCGGGTGCGGGATCGGTGACCCCGACCGTGGTGAGCGTGCTCTGCACCGCGGGATCGATCAGGTCGATCATCGGCTTGGGATAGACCCCCAGGGCGATGAGCAGCGCGAGGAGCGGTACGACGACGGCCAGCTCGCGGCCGGCGAGGTCGCGTATCGACGACACCCGCACGTCGTCGGGCTTCGGGGGGCCGCCCATCATGCGCTGATAGGTCCACAGGATGTAGATCGCGGAGAGCACCAGCGCGGATGATGCGAGGACCGCCGCCACCGGGTAGCGCGTGAATGTGCCGATGAGGACCAGGAACTCGCTGATGAACGGGGCGAGGCCGGGTAGCGACAGGGTTGCCAGGCCCGCGACGAGGAAGGTGCCGGCGAGGACGGGGGCGACCTTCTGGACCCCGCCGTAGTCGGCGATCAGCCGACTGCCGCGGCGCGACACCAGGAACCCGGCGATGAGGAACAGGGCGGCGGTGGAGAGTCCGTGGTTGACCATGTACAGCGCCGAACCGGTCTGTCCCTGATCGGTCATCACGAAGATGCCCAGGATGATGAAACCGAAGTGCGAGATGGAGGTGTAGGCGATCAGGCGCATGACGTCGGTCTGGCCGATGGCCAGGATCGCACCGTAGACGATGCTGACGACCGCGAGTCCGCAGATCAGCGGCGCGAAGTACCGGCTCGCATCCGGGAACAGTTGCAGGCAGAACCGCAGCATCGCGAAGGTCCCGACCTTGTCGATGACGGCCATCATGAGCACCGCCGACGTCGGGGTGGCCGCGACCGCAGCATCGGGAAGCCACGAATGCAGAGGCCACAGCGGGGCCTTCACCGCGAACGCGAACATGAAACCGAGGAACAGCAACTTCGCGAGGCCGGTGGTGTCGTCGATCTGGCCGCTCGACACCGCGGCCACGATGTCGCCGAGCGCGAAAGTCCCGCCGCCATCAGCCCCGACGCTGTTCTGTGCGGAGACGACGTACACGCCGATCACGGCGGCGAGCAGGAGCAGACCGCCGAACAGGTTGTACAACAGGAACTTCACCGCCGCGTCGGAGCGGTTGGGTCCGGTGCCGAAGCCGCCGATGAGGAAGTACATCGGGATGAGCATGGCCTCGAAGAAGATGTAGAAGAGCAGGATGTCCAGCGCGACAAAGCTCATCAGCACCATCGCCTCGGTGGCGAGGAACAGTGCGAGGTAGATGTGCGGACCCTTCTGGGCGCGTCCGCCCGAATGGTCCAGCGACCCGGCGGATTCGGCGTCGTGCCAGCCGGCGAGCAGGAGCAGGGGCAGGAGTGCGGCCGTCAACAGGATCAGGACCAGGCCGATCCCGTCGAGCCCCAACGCGTATCGGGTTCCCAGCGCCGGAATCCAGCTCACGTCTTCGGTGAACTGGTATCGCTCACCGGCCGGATCGAATCCGATCGCGAGGCCGACGGCCACGACGAGGACTCCGAGCGTGATGGCGAAGGCGAACCATCGAGCCGCCGCGGGACGGCTAGCGGGTATCGCGAGAACGAGGGCCGCGCCCACCGCGGGTGCGAACCAGAGGATCGTCAGCCAGGGGATGTTCACAGCACGTTCACCGCCATCACGAGCGCGACGATCAGGGTCGTCCCGGCGAACATCGACAGCGCGTAGGACCGCACATAACCGTTCTGCCACCTGCGTATTCGACGCGACGTGCGGGTCACGGCAACGCCGACGCCACTCGTCAGACCGTCGACGCCGTCGGACTCCACGGCGACCAGGCCGGCGGTGACGCGCTGTCCGGGACGCATCAGCAGCTCTTCGTTGATCGTGTCGCCGTACAGATCATGCCGTGCCGCGACCGTCAGCACCGACACGTCCTCGGGTGCGAGGACGAGCACCGGCCGGGTGGCGTACTGCCGGTAGGCGATCGCGACGCCGACCGCGACGACGACGAGGATGATCGCGGTCATCGCCCACACCGGGATCAGATGATGGGCCGTGTGTTCGCCGACGACCGGTTCCAGCCAGTGCTCGAGCGACCCGCCGATCGCGAGCAGCCCGCCGGAGGCCACCGAACCCAGTGCGATCAGAACCATCGGTCCGGTCATCACCCTGGGCGACTCGTGCGGATGCGGGACAGCGGCATCCGTGCCGTCGTGCCACCGCTTCTCCCCGAAGAACGTCAGGAGCATCACGCGGGTCATGTAGAACGCGGTGATACCCGCCCCGAGAAGCGCTGCACCACCGAGGATCAGCCCCTTCGCGCCGCCTTCCCCGAACGCGGCCTCGATGATGTGGTCCTTGGAGTAGAAGCCCGCGAACGGCGGGACTCCGATGATCGCGAGATAGCCGACGCCGAAGGTGACGAAGGTGATCGGCATGAGCTTGCGGAGTCCGCCGTAGCGTCGCATGTCGGTCTCGTCGTTCATCCCGTGCATCACCGATCCGGCACCGAGGAACAGGCCGGCCTTGAAGAAGCCGTGCGTGAGAAGGTGCAGGATGGCGAACGCATAGCCGGCCGGACCGAGTCCGGCGGCCAGGACCATGTACCCGATCTGGCTCATCGTCGACGCCGCGAGCGCCTTCTTGATGTCGTCCTTGGCGCAGCCGATGATCGCACCGAACAACAGCGTCACCGATCCGACCACCACGACACCGACCTGTGCGACGGGTGCCAGGTCGAAGATCGGACCCGAGCGCACGATCAGATACACGCCGGCGGTCACCATCGTCGCCGCGTGGATCAGCGCGGACACCGGGGTCGGACCTTCCATCGCGTCGCCGAGCCACGACTGCAGCGGTACCTGAGCAGACTTGCCGCACGCCGCGAGCAGGAGCACGAAACCCAGTGCGGTGAGGGTTCCTTCGCCGGCCTGGGGAGCGCCGTCGAAGACCGCGGTGAACGCGACCGATCCGAAGGTGGCGAACATGATCATCAGTGCGACGGCGAGTCCGATGTCGCCGACGCGGTTGACCACGAAGGCCTTCTTCGCCGCGGTCGCCGCGGTCGGCTTGTACTGCCAGAAGCCGATCAGCAGATACGACGCCAGGCCCACACCCTCCCAGCCGAGATACAGGCCGAGATAGTTGTCGGCGAGGACGAGGACGAGCATCGCCGCGAGAAACAGGTTGAGGTAGCCGAAGAATCGTCGGCGGTCGGGGTCGTCGGACATGTAGCCGATCGAGTAGACGTGGATCAGCGACCCGACACCGGTGATCAGGAGGACGAAGCACATGGACAGCTGATCGAGGCGGAAACCGAAGTCCACCTGTAAGTCTCCGACCGGCACCCAGCGGAACAGTGTGTCGGTCACCCCGCGGTCGTCGGCCGGGCGGGACACCATCCCGGCGAACATCACCAGTCCGACCACGAACGACGCGATCGCCGCGGCGGTACCGAGCAGATGACCCCAGCGATCGGTGGCACGACCGCCGAGGAGAAGGATCACCGCACCGGCGAGCGGGAGCGCGGGGACCAACCAGAGCAGTGACGCGGTCAGTTCGGCGTTCACCAATCCTCCTCTACCGCTTGAGCAGATCCGCGTCGTCGACCGACGCCGAGCGGCGCGATCGGAAGATGGTCATGATGATGGCGAGCCCGACGACCACCTCGGCTGCGGCGACCACCATCGTGAAGAAGGCGATCACCTGCCCGTCGAAGGACTGGTTCATCCGAGCGAACGTGACGAAGGCGAGATTGGCGGCGTTGAGCATCAGCTCGATGCACATGAACACGACGATCGCGTTGCGTCGCAGCAGGACCCCGGCAGCGCCGATGGTGAACAGCAGTGCCGAGAGGTAGAGGTAGTTCTCCGGGTTCATGCGCGCCCCCGGGGATTCTGGCCCTCGGGATTCTTCGGACCCTTCGAGTTCTTCTGCCGCAACGTGCGTGCGGCCAGGATGGCGTTCACCGAGAGGTCGGAGGGACTCCCGTCGGGGAGTCGCGCCGGGACGTCGACCGCGTTGTGGCGGGCGTAGACACCGGGACTCGGCAGGGGCGTGAGGTTGACGCCGCTACGGAACCGGGCCTGCGACAGCTCTTTCTGGGTCAGGCGCGGACCGAACCGCTCCCGGTGGGCCAAGACCATCGCGCCGAGGGTGGCGGCGATGAGCAGGGCGCCGGTCAGTTCGAAGGCCCACAGATAACGGACGAAGATCAGTTCGGCGATCGCCTCGATGCCGTAGTTGCTGTCAGTATCAAGTGCGCCGGGCGCGGTCGCGCCGGTGGTGACCGCGATGGTTGCGTTGCCGATCCCCGCGATCAGGAGCACACCGAAGCCGAGTCCGACGAGGGACGCGGCCACGCGCTGCCCTCGCAGGGTCTCTTTGAGTGAGTCCGATGAATCGACGCCGATGAGCATGAGCACGAACAGGAACAGCATCATCACCGCGCCGGTGTAGACGACCACCTGCACGACCCCGAGCAACAGTGCGCCCTGGGCCACGTAGAAGACCGCGAGAACGATCATCGTGGTGGCCAGGAAGATCGCCGAATACACGGCCTTGGTGGCGAACACGACACCCAGTGCGCCGACCACCGCGACGACGCCGAGTACCCAGAACTGCACGGCCTCCGCGGTCGAGGTGCGGACCAGTTCGTCGGCGAGAAGCGTCGTCATCGATCCGGGCGTCATGGCCGCGGCTCCCGTGCACCCTCGCGCACAGTCGGAGTCGGCAACGGGGTCAGCCGGCCGTCGGAGGTGATCTCACCCCGGTAGTAGTTCTCCTCGGTCGATCCCGGTGCCATGGCGTGCGGCGGCGGTTCGACGCCCGGTTGCAGCGGCGCCAGCAGCCGGTCCTTCTCGTAGATGAGGTCGGCGCGGTTGTCGTCGGCGAGTTCGTAGTCGTTGGTCATCGTGAGCGCACGCGTCGGACACGCCTCGATGCAGAGTCCGCAGCCGATACACCGCAGATAGTTGATCTGGTAGACCCGCCCGTATCGCTCACCGGGCGAATACCGCTCGTCTGGTGTGTTGTCGGCCCCCTCGACATAGATGGCGTCGGCCGGACACGCCCAGGCGCACAACTCACACCCGATGCACTTCTCCAGTCCGTCGGGGTGCCGATTGAGTTGGTGCCGACCGTGATAGCGAGGTGCGGTCGGTCGTTTCTCCTCGGGATACTGTTCGGTGATGCTCGGCTGGAACATGCCACCGAAGGTGACGCGTAATCCACTGACGGGCTTGAGGAAATCAGGCATCGGTGGTCTCCCTGCTCGGCGTCTGATCGGCGGGAAGGGGCAGATCGGGATCGGTGCGGACCGGCTGCGATCTCGAGTCCGGTGCGGGCATCGGCGGGATCGGGAACCCGCCGGCCATGGCGTCGAATGCTGCCGGACGTTCGGGTTCGGCGGCCGTCTCCGGCACCTCCGGTACCCGCATCATCCGCCAGATCGCATAGGCGATGAGGCCGGTCACCACGAGACCGGCGCCCGCCGAGATGAGGGCCCGGATGAGTTCGGCGTTGTCGCCGCCGACGAAGGCGCGGATGATCGCCACGACCATCACCCAGGCGAGCGAGATCGGGATGAGCACCTTCCAGCCCAGGTTCATGAACTGGTCGTACCGCAACCGCGGCAGGCTGGTTCGGAGCCAGATGAACACGAACAGGAACGCCCAGACCTTGATGGTGAACCAGAGGACGGGCCACCATCCGGAGTTCGCCCAGTCGAAGGCACTCAGCGGCCACGGGGCCTGCCAGCCGCCCAGGAACATCGTGGTGGCGAGGGCCGAGACC
Organism: Gordonia amicalis NBRC 100051 = JCM 11271; assembly: GCF_000332995.1. Classification (GTDB taxonomy): domain Bacteria; phylum Actinomycetota; class Actinomycetes; order Mycobacteriales; family Mycobacteriaceae; genus Gordonia; species Gordonia amicalis. Next base: position 194,168 of record NZ_BANS01000007.1, on the reverse strand, counting down.
GTCACCATGTTGATGTACTCGGCAAGCATGAACATGGCGAACTTCAGCGACGAGTACTCGGTGTGGAAGCCGCCCACCAGCTCGCCCTCGGCCTCGGGCAGGTCGAACGGGGCGCGGTTGGTCTCGCCGACCATCGAGATCGCGTAGATCACGAAGGACGGGAGCAGCAGCAGGAAGTACCAGTGGTGTTCCTGCGCCGCGACGATCCCGGACGTCGACATCGTCCCGGCGTCGAGGAACACCGCCGCGAACGTGAGTCCCATCGCGATCTCGTAGGAGATCACCTGGGCGGTGGACCGCAGCCCGCCGAGCAGTGGATAGGTGGAGCCCGACGACCAGCCGGCTAGCACGATGCCGTAGACGCCGACCGATGTGACGGCGAGGACATAGAGCACCCCGACGGGCAGATCGGTGAGCTGCAAGGGGGTTTCGTGGCCGAACACCGAGACCATCGGTCCGAACGGGATCACCGCGAACGCCATGACCGCCGGTACGACCGCGATGATCGGTGCGAGGAGGTAGATCACCTTGTCCACGCCGGTCGGGATGATGCCCTCCTTCAGCGCGAGTTTCACGCCGTCGGCCAGGCTCTGGAGAATCCCGCGGGGTCCGACGCGGTTGGGTCCGATCCGGGTTTGCATGCGCGCCATGATCTTGCGTTCGAGCAGGATCGCGACCAGCGGGTTGACGACCAGGAAGGCGAACACGGCGACGGCCTTGACGACGATGAGCCAGATGGGGTCGTGGCCGAAATCGGTGAGGTCGGGGTAGTCGATGGCGAGCGTGAGCGTGTTCATCGGACGCCTCCGGCTGTGTTCATCGGGACGCCTCCGGCGACGTCGGCCGCCGAGGCAGGCGACAAGGCGACGAGATCGCCCGCCTGTGCCCGCAGGTCCGCATGGACACGCGATCCGGGCGAGTTGAGCGGGACCCAGACCACCCGGTCGGGCATGTCGGCGTATTCGACGGGCAGCGCGATCTCCCCGTCGGCGGTGCTGACCCGGACCCGCCCGCCGACCGCGACACCGGCTTCGGCGGCGGTCCTCGCCGACATGCGCGCGACCGGTCGACGCGCGGTCCCGGCGAGGTGCGGTTCACCGTCCTGCAGACGACCGAGATCGAGCAGCATGTGCCAGGTCGCCAGCACGGCCTGACCGGATTCGGGTGCGCGCAGCGGACGTTCATGAGCGACGACGGGCGAGCGGTCACCCGACCACGCCCCGATCCGGCGCAGGTCCAGGTGGATGGTCTGAGGCCCGTCGCAGCGCAGTTCGACGCCGAGACGCCGGGCCAGGGCGTCCAGGACCCGGTGGTCGGGGATGTGCCCCGACTCGGTGAGCGCGGCGGTGAAGCTGCGCGGCCTGTCTTCCCAGTCGACGAAGGTACCTTCCTTCTCGGCCACCGCCGCGACCGGGAACACCACATCGGCGTGCGGCGTCACCGTCGAAAGTCGCTGTTCGAGACTCACGACGAACGGTGCGGCGGTGAGGGCTTCGTTCGCGGCCGCCGGGTCGGGGAGATCCTCGAGGTCGACACCGGCCACGACCAGTGACAGTCCGTGATACCGGGCCGCGTCGAGGATGCCGGTGGTGTCCCGACCGGGTCGCGTCGGGATGCCGGGCCCCCAGACAGCCGACACCGATTCGCGTGCACTGCGGTCCGTGATCGGTCGACCGCCCGGCAGCAGCCCGGCCATGGCGCCGACCTCGAGTGCACCGCGTTCGCCGGCCCGTCGGGGAATCCAGGCGATGCGGGCGCCGGTGCGGTCCGCGAGATCGGCAGCCGCCCGCAACCCACCCGGAGCGGCGGCGAGCCGCTCACCGGCGACGATCACCGATCCGGGCTCGCGGAGATGGTCGGCGACCTCGGCCGAGGTGAGGATCTCCGCCTCGGCACCGGGCTTCGTAGCGAACAGTCGCGCGTCGAGCTTCTGTGCTCCGCGGCTCGCGTACGGCGCCACGGTGGCCACCCGCAGCCGGTCGGTCCGCACCGCCCGGCGCAGCCGGAGGAAGACGATCGGGGATTCCTCCTCGGGTTCGACACCGACGAGGAGTACCGCCGGGGCGGCGGACAGGTCGTCGTAGGTGGTCTCGAGCCCGCGCCCCGCGACCTGGCTCGCGAGGAAGGACGCCTCCTCGGTGCTGTGGACGCGTGCACGGAAGTCGATGTCGTCGGACTTCAGGACCGTGCGGGCGAAACGTGAGTAGGCGTAGGCGTCCTCGACGGTGAGACGTCCGCCGGTCAGGACACCCACGTTTCCGATGGTCGCCGAGAGCCCCTCCGCAGCAACACGGATCGCGTCGGCCCACGACGCCTCCCGAAGTTCGCCGTGCCGGTCGCGGATCAGGGGAGAGGTCAGACGGTCGGCCGCGGTCGCATACGCGAACGCCCATCGCCCCTTGTCGCAGTTCCACTCGGAATTGACCTCGGGGTCGTCGCCGGCGAGGCGGCGGAGCACCTGGCCGCGCCGGTGATCGGTGCGCTGGGCGCATCCGCTCGCACAGTGCTCGCAGACGCTCGGTGTCGAGACCAGGTCGAAAGGCCTTGCACGGAACCGGTACTGCGCACCGGTCAGCGCGCCGACCGGGCAGATCTGCACGGTGTTGCCGGAGAAGTACGAGTCGAACGGTTGGTCCTCGTAGATGCTGACCTGTTGCAGCGCACCGCGATCCGACAGCTCGATGAGCGGGTCGCCCGCGATCTGTGTCGAGAACCGCGTGCACCGGGCGCACAGCACACATCGTTCGCGGTCGAGCAGGACCTCGGACGACAGCGGGACCGGCTTGGTGAACGTGCGCTTGACGCCGTCGAACCGGGACTCGCTGCGGCCGGCCGACATGGCCTGGTTCTGCAGTGGGCACTCGCCGCCCTTGTCGCACACCGGGCAGTCGAGCGGATGGTTGATCAGCAGCAGTTCCATCACGCCCCGCTGGGCATCGGCGGCGATCTGGGAACTGAGCTGCGTCCGGACGACCATCCCGTCGGTGGCCGTTGTCGTGCACGACGCCAGCGGCTTTCGCTGACCCTCGACCTCGACGAGGCACTGGCGGCAGGCGCCGACCGGGTCGAGCAGCGGGTGGTCGCAGAAGCGGGGGATGGTGATGCCGATCTGTTCGGCGGCGCGGATCAGCAAGGTGCCCTTCGGAACCCGGACCTCGTGCCCGTCGATGGTGATCCCGACGAGGTCTGCCCCGGTCGTCGGATCGCTACCGTGTGTGAGGGTCATCGGACACCTCCCGTCGGGTTGCCACCCGGCGAGTCGAAGACGGTCGACAGCGAGTGGTCGAATGGACAACCGTGGTCGAGATGAGCGAGGTACTCCTCACGGAAGTACTTCAGCGAGGACACGATCGGGCTGCCCGCGCCGTCGCCGAGCGCGCAGAACGACTTTCCGACGACGCTGTTGGTGACGTCGGCGAGGGTGTCGAGATCGGCGGTGGTGCCGCCCTCGTGCTCGAGCCGGTGAAGTAGTTGCACCAGCCAGTACGTGCCCTCGCGGCACGGTGTGCACTTTCCGCACGACTCGTGCGCGTAGAACTCGGTCCAGCGCAGGACCGCGCCGACGACACATGTCGTCTCGTCGAAGATCTGAAGAGCCTTGGTGCCCAGCATGGAGCCCGCGGCACCGACTCCCTCGTAGTCGAGGGGGACGTCGAGGTGCTCCGGCGTGAGGAGCGGCGTCGACGACCCGCCCGGGGTCCAGAACTTGAGTTCGTGTCCGGCGCGTACGCCGCCGGCGCGTTCGAGGAGCTGCCGCAGGGTGATACCGAGCGGTGCCTCGTACTGGCCCGGATGCGTGACATGGCCGGACAGCGAGTACAGGGTGAAACCGGGGGACTTCTCGGTACCCATCGAGCGGAACCAGTCGACGCCGTTACGCATGATGGACGGCACGCTCGCAATGGATTCCACGTTGTTGACCACGGTCGGACTGGCGTACAGACCGGCGACCGCCGGGAACGGCGGGCGCAGGCGTGGTTGGCCGCGACGGCCTTCGAGCGAGTCGAGGAGAGCCGTCTCCTCACCGCAGATGTAGGCGCCGGCGCCGGCGTGCACGACGAGCTCCAGGTCGAAGCCCGATCCCAGGATGTCGGTGCCGAGATAGCCGGCGGCGTATGCCTCGTCGACCGCGGTGCGAAGCCGCCGCAGAACCGAGGCGACCTCCCCGCGGACGTAGATGAACGCATGATGCGCGCGGATGGCATACGCCGCGATGATCACCCCCTCGATCAGGGTGTGCGGCGTCGCGAGCATGAGCGGCATGTCCTTGCAGGTGCCGGGTTCGGATTCGTCGGCGTTGACCACGAGGTAGTGCGGAATCGACGGTTCGGCGTCGGGAGATTCTTCTTGGGGGATGAACGACCACTTCATCCCGACCGGGAATCCGGCACCCCCGCGTCCCCGGAGGCCGGAGGCCTTGACCATCTCGATGACGTCGGCGGGCGGGGTGTCGAGCGCGGTACGCAGGCCGCGGTAGCCGTTGTGGCGCAGATGATTCGCCAGGGACCAGGACTCGGGCTCGTCCCAGTGGCGGGACAGGACCGGGGTTTCCGGCGGATCGGGTTCGGGTGGTTCGGGGGTTTCGACGCGGCTCCTCGCTGCGCTCGGTGCCGGCTCAACCGGCGGGGGTGGCTTCGTTGCGCTCGGTGCCGGCTCAACCGGCGGGGGTGGCGTTGCGGGCCCGGCGCCGGCGAGCTCGAGTTCGGTCTGGCGGAACGAGCGCACCCTCCCGGTGCCGCGGGCGGGTTCGACGCCGACACCGGCACGGAGGTCCTCGACGAGTTCGATCGTCGACTCCGGTGTCTGGTTGTCGAAGAACTCCCAGTTCACCATCACCACGGGCGCGAAGTCGCAGGCGGCGTTGCATTCGACGTGTTCGACCGTGATGCGGGCGTCCGAGGTGGTGTCCCCGGGCTGGACACCGAGGTGGTCGCAGACCGCGCGGAGGATCTCGTCGCCGCCGAGGGTGGCGCACAACGTGTTGGTGCACACGCCGACGAGGTATTCGCCGGTCGGCGAACGGCGGTACATCGAGTAGAAGGTCGCGACCGAGGCGACTTGTGCCGCAGTCAGATCGAGCTGACCCGCACAGAATTCGATGCCCGCCCGGGTGATGTGACCGTCCTCGGACTGCACCAGGTGGAGCAGGGGGAGAAGCGCTGACCTCGCCTGCGGGTAGCGCGCGATGATCGGCGCCGCCTGCTCGGCGAGGCGTTCGGCGACCTCGGTCGGGTATGCCGACGGGCCACCGAAGGTGATGGTCGTCGCCGGGGTGCACTGTGCGGGCGCGGCGTCCTCGGTCGGCGGGGAGGTGGACAGGTCCACGAATACGGGATCGGTCATCGGTCCACGCCTCCCATCACCGGGTCGATACTGGCCACCGCGGTGATCACGTCGGCGACCATGCCGCCTTCGCACATCGCCGCCACCGCTTGCAGATTCGTGAACGACGGATCGCGGAAGTGGACGCGATAGGGTCGGGTGCCGCCATCGCTGACCAGGTGGACACCGAGTTCACCGCGGGGGGACTCGACCGCGATGTAGCACTGCCCGGCCGGCACCCGCATACCCTCGGTGACCAACTTGAAGTGATGGATCAGCGCCTCCATCGAGGTACCCATGATCCGGGCGATGTGCTCGGGTGAGTTGCCGAGACCGTCGGGGCCGAGCGCGAGATCCGCCGGCCAGGCCAACTTCCGGTCGGCGACCATCACCGGGCCGGGACGGAGCCGCTCGAGACACTGCTCGACGATGCGGATCGACTCGCGCATCTCCTTGACGCGGATGAGATAGCGTCCGTACGAGTCACACGTGTCGGCGGTGATGACGTCGAAGTCGTAGGTCTCGTAGCCGCAGTACGGCTGCGACCTTCGCAGATCGTGTGGATAGCCGGTCGACCGCAAGACCGGTCCGGTGATGCCGAGCGCCATGCAGCCGGTCAGATCCAGGTATCCGACGTTCTGCGTCCGTGCCTTCCAGATGTAGTTGTCGTTCAGCAGATCTCCGAGCTCGTCCAGGCGTCCCGGAAGTTCTGCGAGGACCTTGGCGACCTGTTCGGGTCCATCATGCGGCAGGTCCTGGGCCACCCCGCCGGGGCGGATGTAGGCATGGTTCATGCGCAGACCGGTGATGAGTTCGAAGAGGTCTAGGATCAGTTCGCGCTCCCGGAACCCGAGGAACATGGCGGTGACGGCGCCGAGTTCCATACCCCCGGTCGCCAGTGCCACGAGGTGGCTGCTGATTCGGTTCAATTCCATCAGCATGACGCGGATGACGGTGGCACGCTCCGGGATGTCGTCGGTGATCCCGAGGAGCTTCTCGACGCCGAGGCAGTATGCGGTCTCGTTGAAGAACGGCGACAAGTAGTCCATCCGGGTGACGAACGTGACGCCCTGCATCCAGTTCCGGTACTCGAGATTCTTCTCGATCCCGGTGTGCAGGTACCCGATTCCGCAGCGTGCCTCGGTGACCGTCTCGCCCTCGATCTCCAGGATGAGGCGCAGGACGCCGTGCGTCGACGGGTGCTGGGGTCCCATGTTGACGACGATGCGTTCGTCGCCGGGTTGCTGTTCGGCGCGGGTGCGGACGTCGGAGACGATGGAATCCCAGTCCTGCCCCGAGACGGTGTAGGTGCGCGGCGGTGTCTCCCCGCGTGCGGAGGAGGATCGGGGTTTCGACGATCCGGTGGCTGTGTCGGGCATCAGCTGTACGACCTCCTCCGGTCTGGTGGGTCGACGCGGGTTCCCTTGTACTCGATGGGTACTCCGCCGAGCGGGTAGTCCTTGCGCTGTGGATGTCCCTCCCAGTCATCGGGCATCTCGATGCGCGTCAGCGATCGGTGGCCGTCGAAGACGATGCCGAAGAAGTCGTAGGTCTCGCGTTCGTGCCAGTCGTTGGTGGGGTAGATGTCGCAGAGGCTCGGGATGTGTGGATCGGCGTCGGGCGCCGACACCTCGAGACGCACGCGGCGGTTGTGGGTCAGCGAGGCCAGGGGATAGACGGCGTGCAGTTCACGGTCGGTGTCACCGGGGTAGTGGACTCCGTTGACCCCCAGGCACAGCTCGAACCGCAGCCCGGGTGCGTTGCGGAGGGTGAGTGCGACCGAGGGCAGATGTTCCCGCGCGACGTGGACGGTCATCTCGTCGCGGAAGACGACCACCTTCTCGACGGCGGCGTCGTAGGTGTCGCCGAGTTCGGCTGCCAGGACGTCGGCGATCTCGTCGAAGTAGCTGCCGTAGGGGCGAGTCGAACTGGGCGGCAGGGTGATCGGATCGATCAGTCCTCCGTATCCGGAGGTGTCGCCCGTGCCGGGTGCGCCGAACAGTCCATGGCGGACGCCGATGACCTCGGGGTCGGGTGGCTTGAGGTCTCGGGGATGGGGGTCGGGCATGCCGAGTTCGGTCATCGCAGCAACCCCTTCATCTCGATGGTCGGAGTCGACTGCAACGCAGCACGTTCCGCGGCCCAGATGGCCTCCTCGCGGTTCACCCCGAGCGGCATCTCCTGGATCTTCTCGTGCAGCTTGAGGATTGCGTTCAGCAGCATCTCGGGACGGGGCGGACAACCGGGGAGGTAGATGTCCACGGGTACGACGTGGTCGACACCCTGGACGATCGCGTAGTTGTTGAACATCCCGCCGGACGATGCACAGACCCCCATCGCCAGAACCCATTTCGGTTCGACCATCTGGTCGTAGATCTGCCGGAGGACCGGCGCCATCTTCTGACTCACGCGACCGGCGACGATCATCAGGTCCGCCTGCCGCGGCGATGCGCGGAAGGCCTCCATGCCGAACCGTGCGAGGTCGTACCGGCCCGACGTGGTGGACATCATCTCGATTGCGCAGCAGGCGAGCCCGAAGGTGGCCGGCCACAGCGACCCCTTGCGCATGAAGCCGGCGAGATCCTCGACGGTGCTCAGCAGGAAACCGCTGGGGAGTCGTTCCTCGAGTCCCATGACTGACCTCCTTGCAGACGCTTGACCGGGTGAAAAGTCCTCAGTCCCAGCTCAGTCCGCCGCGGCGCCATTCATAGGCGTAGGCGACCGAGACGTTGACGATGAACAAGAGCATGGCCGCGAGGCCGAACCAGCCGAAGGAGTCGAAGGCGACGGCCCAGGGGTAGAGGAAGACGATCTCGATGTCGAAGATGATGAACAGCATCGCGGTGAGGTAGTACTTGACCGGCACTCGCTGGATCGGGCCGGTGAAGGTGGGGCCGGCGCCTCCGCGACGGGAGGCGGGAGTCAAGAGACTCTGTCCCACCGGTTCGATGCCGCACTCGTACGCCTCGAGTTTGGCGCGGTTGTACCGTTTCGGACCGATCGCGACGCCGATGAAGACGCTGAAAACGGCAAACGCCACGCCGATTGCCCCGAGGATCATGATCGGGACGTAGGCGTTCAAAGCGTGGACTCCTCCTCGCTCCGGTCGGCCGGAAACACCTGGTGGGCGGCTCCGGCTCGGCGATTGTCCTGCCCGTGTCAGGGGTTCGGTCGGAACCTCCGGACGCGGTTGTGAGCTACACCACAAGCCTAGGTGTTCGTCCCGCGGGAGTCACCTGTTTCAGACGTTTCGGCGTTTCTCGACCATCTGGACGAAGGCCTGTGGAAGCCCCAGAGGGTCGACCGGAAGTGGCGCGACGGCATCGGCCCGCGACCATTCGGCGAGCCAGCGGTCGTCGGCGCGGCCGAGCAGCACCAGGACGGGAGGGCTCGGGTCGAGTTCGTCCTTCATCTGCTTGGCGATCCCCATCCCGCCTGCCGGGGAAGCCTCGCCGTCGGCGATCACCGCGTCGACCACGCCGGCGTCGAGCTGGGCGAACACCATTGGAGCCGTGGCGACTTCGATGAAGCTGAGTTCGGGGATGCTCTGGGACGGCCGGGTGCCGAGTGCACCGATGACCTGGGCCCGGGTCTCGCAATCGTCGGAATAGACCAGCACGCGCAGCGACCGGGCAGCCTGGGTGGGGGTCACGCGTGCGATGCTACCGCCGTTCGACGCCGGGTTCGGGTGACTTGGCCCGCGCGTCGGCCGTCGGTGCCGTGCGGGCGGGGGTCCGGAACGGCCGGAGGGGCAGCTCAGTGTTCGGTCGAGAACCCGACGCGCCGCCGGTGGACCTCGAGCGCGAAGGTGACGAGCTGGTCGATGAGGTCGGGGTAGGACACTCCGGTGGCCTCCCACAGCTTCGGGTACATCGAGCCGGGCGTGAACCCCGGGATGGTGTTGACCTCGTTGAGCAGCCACCCTCGCCCGGCTGCCTCGTAGAAGAAGTCCACCCGCGCCATGCCGGTGCATCGCATCGCCGTGAACGTCCGGGCGGCGAGCTCCCTGACCTCGGCGATCGCGTCGTCCGGCAGTACCGCGGGGATGACGAGCCGGGCGGCGCCGGTGACGTACTTGTCCTCGTAGTCGTAGAACTCGCTGCCGGGTTCGATCTCACCGGGCACCGAGGTCTCGGGGGCCGTGTCGCCGAGGACGGCGACCTCGATCTCGCGACCGGTGATGTTCTCCTCGATGATCACCACGTCGTCGTAGCGAAGGGCCAGGTTGATGGCGGAGTCCAACTCGCGCTCGTCGTGCGCCTTGGTGATGCCGACCGACGACCCGAGGTTCGCAGGCTTCACGAACACCGGGAGTCCGAGCTCGTCGACGGCCCGCGAGACGATGGTGTCCGGGTCGTCGACGCCGTCGCGGAACTCGACCCAGCGGCACTGCGGGATGCCGGCCTGCGCAGCGACGATCTTCGCCATCGCCTTGTCCATGCACAGCGCAGACGAGAGCACCCCGGCGCCGACGTACGGCAGCTTGAACAGCTCGAGCATCCCCTGGATGGTGCCGTCCTCGCCGTGCGGACCATGCAGCAGCGGCAGCACGACGGTGATCGCCTCGTCGGCGTGGCCGCGGAGTTCGGCCAGCGGCTCGACGACGGTGCCCGCCACCTCCAGGACGTCGGGGAGCTCGGTGCCGTCGGCGATCGCGGCGATCGCCTTGTCGTTCCGCAGCCAGGTGCCGTCCTTGGCGATGCCGATGGGGACCAGGTCGTATTTCGCCCGGTCGGCGGCGGCGAGCACGTGCGCGGCCGTGACCCGTGACACATCGTGTTCGGCGGAGACCCCGCCGTAGAGGACGACCAGACGCAGGAGCCGCGAAGACATGCATGTCACGATACGGCCCCGGGCCACCGAGTTCTCGGGGTGGAGTGGCCGGTTGTGGATTTCGACACGGCTCCTCGCTCCGCTCGGTGCCGGCTCAACCGGCGGAGGTACGCGCCTGCTCCGCTCGTCGCCGGCTCAACCCCTCTGCCGGCCGAGCCGCGACGACCGAGCGCAGCGAGGACGCCGCGTGTCGAGGTCAGCACCGAGGCGGCTCGGGGAATCGGACACCGCCCGTCGGCTAGCGTGAGGTCGTGCATTTCTTGGCGAGTGAGATCGCGGCTTCGGTCGGTGGCGAGTTGATCGGTGCCGACGTGCAGATCGACGGGGCGAGCATCGACTCGCGCAGCGTCCGGCCGGGGCAGCTGTTCGTGCCGATCGTCGCCGAACGCGACGGCCACGACTTCATCCCGGCGGCCCTCGAAAGCGGCGCGGCGGCCTACTTCACCTCGCAGGACGAGGCCACCCGCGGCACCGCCATCAGGGTCCCGGACACCGCGCTCGCGCTCGCCGACCTCGGTCGCGCGGTCCGCCGCCGCATTCCCGACCGCGTCGTCGGGATCACCGGGTCGGTCGGCAAGACCTCGACCAAGGACCTCCTCGCCGGCGTGCTGCAGACCACCTATCGGACCGCGGCGAGTGAGAGATCCTTCAACAACGAGCTGGGACTCCCGCTGACGCTCGTCGGCGCCGCCGACGACGTCGAGGCCGTCGTCCTCGAGATGGGTGCCCGCGGGATCGGCCACATCGACCTGCTGTGCTCCATCGCGAGGCCGACCGTCGGCGTCATCACCCGCGTGGAAGGCGTGCATCTGGAACTCTTCGGGGACATCGAGTCGGTGGCCCGCGCGAAGGGCGAGCTGGTCGAGTCCCTTCCGGCCGACGGGATCGCCGTTCTGAACGCCGACCACCGTTATGTGGCGGCGATGGCGGACCGCACCTCGGCCCGGGTGTTGCGGTACGGCCTGTCGTCCGATGCCGACGTATACGCCTCGGACATCGTCGTCGACGAGGAGCTGCGGGCATCCTTCCGTCTGCACACGCCGTGGGGTTCCACCGACGTGCGACTGGGGGCGCGGGGTGAGCACCAGGTTCCCAATGCGCTCGCGGCGGCCACCGCCGGGGGCGGCCTCGGAGTGGCGATCGAGGACATCGCGAGTGGTCTGTCGGCAGCTGGATTGTCCGGTCTGCGAATGGAACTCGCCAGGACCTCGGACGGCGCGACGGTGCTGAACGACGCCTACAACGCGAACCCGACGTCGATGTCGGCGGCGCTGAAGTCGCTCGCCGCGCTACCGGCGGGACGACGCGTCGCGGTCCTCGGCACGATGGCCGAACTCGGTGCGGATTCGCCCGGGCAGCACCTCGCGATCGCGCTGGAGGCACGCGAGCTCGGCATCGAGGTCATCGCGGTCGACGAACCGAACTACGGCGACACCGCGCGCCACACCTCCGGCGTCGACGAGGCGGTTGCCGCGCTCGGCGACCTCGCCGGGGGAGATGCGGTGCTGGTCAAGGGGAGTCGCGTCGCCGCTCTGGAGCGGGTGGCCCAAGCACTGCTGCGCTGAGAGCCGCCTCAGCCGTCGCTCACACGTGGTCCCAGGATCCCGACGCCTCGTTCTCGGCGGCGGCACGGGCGCGATACTCGCTCGGGCCGAGCCCGAGTTCGGCTCGGAAGCGGTTGCGCATAGTGGGACTCGACGGGAAGCCGGAGATCCGCGCCACCTCGGAAACCGCCAAGTCGGGACGTGTTCGGAGGAGCTCGCAGGCGGTCTTCAGCCTACGGTCGGCGATGCGCGCGGCCAGCGAGTCCTCGGTGTCCTCGTAGTGCCGGTACAGCTGACGACGGCTGATGTGCAGGTAGCGGGCGATCGTGTTCGGCGTGAACGACGGGTCGCGGTGATGACGCTCGATGAGGTCGGAGACCGCTTCCCGCACGAAGAGCGCGTTGTCGGTGATCTGCCGATTGTCGTAGTCGAGCTGTCCGAGCGCAGCGCGTACCAGTTCGATGGCGGCCATCTCGGTGTCCGGATCCGGCTCGGAGACGCCGACCGCGGTGTCCGACGCGAACTGCAGGATGAACGACGCGGTGGCGCGTGCCAACAGTGTGTGAGAGGCCACCGGCCGGCGTGCCCGTTCGGCGATACGGCGCTGGTTCCCCAGGAGTTCGAGCGGGATCACCAGCCCGGCCGGGTCATTGATCTCGAAGGTCCGCTCGAGATACGGCGACGCGTTGCTGACGAAGGCCAGTTGACCAGGCCCGTACGCGAAGTCGCGCGACCCCTGCCGGATGATGTGCCGGCCCTCCAGGGTGTGCACCCCGATCACGAGGTCCTCGGAGGGCTGCTCGTCGATGAGGCGCGGGTTCCGAGAAACCTGCAGCGGGGTGTGGAGGCTGCAGAATGTGCCGATCATCGACAGCTGACGAACGTACATCAGCGAGTCGAAGGAGTCGGGGTCGTCGGTGTGCACCTCGACGTGCTGCCCGTAGTGGCGCATACCCTCGGGGCCGCTGAGCCGGATCGGTTCGGGTTGGATGATGCTGCGGTGGATGCCGACTCGGCGCTCCCACGTTTCGATCATCTGCGGCGGCAGTGGAGCAGGCGAGCCGTTGTCGCGGAACAACTCGGTCATCGCCGGCTCCCCGGTGCGGGATCGCCCTGGCCGGGACGGGGCGATCGCCGGTGTGTGTGCGTCCGGGTCATACCGACCCACCCGAAGTGCTGCGGTCCCACGCCGGCAGGACCAGCAAGGACGTCAGGAAGAAGCAGATCGCACCGATGAACGTCCCGACATTCGCCAGGATTGCGTCGACGGTCACGCCGGCCTCGGAGATGTAGGAGCCGACGGCCGCTACCCTGAACGCGATGCAGCCCAGGAGATTGATCTGGACCGACCACCAGGAACGAGCTCCGGGATCGAAGAAGCGGTGTGCATGCCGGTATCCGCGGACCGCGAGGAAGCCGCTGAGGAGGAAGGCGATGGACCCGCCCGCATCGGGCGCCCAGACCAGATCGCGTTGTGACACAACGGCGTGTGCGGTCAAGGCGGCGGTGGTGCTCACGTTGAACAGTACCGTGCCGAGCGATTGGGTTGCCGCCGAGAGCCAGTCGGCCCGCACCATGACGCCGTTTCCGTAGTCGACGCGCGTGGTCACGGGGCCGCTCAGCAAGAGCTGCATGAGGCCTGCGGCGGTGAAGAACCAGGCACCGACGAAGTAGCAGACGTTGACGGTCGCCGCCCCTGCCCAGGAGCCGAAACCGGGTGCGGAGCCCAGCGCGAACAACGCCGAACCGATCATGAAGCCCCAGCACTGTTTGTTCAGTGTCGGGATGAAGATCTCGCTGCGCCTGGGGGATGACGCGGCAATGCTCATTTTCTACCTGTCTGTGTATGCGACGATGCGTCCCCGGCCTGGAAGGGGATGCCAGGCCGGGGACAGGAGATCCGAATCGCCGAGGGGCTCGGCGATCAGTGGTGGAAGTGCGACCGATCGCCCTCGACAGGCATCGGGCCCTCGAGACGATCGAGGAACTCGACCTCGGTCTGGATGTCCGCGATCAGGGCGCGGGCGAGGTCGTGGCTGAGGCCGGCACGGACCACGATGCGCTGGACGGTCAGGTCGGCGAGATCGTCGGCCATCGGGTAGGCGGGGACCAGCCAACCCTTCATGCGCAGGCGATCCGACAGGTCGTACAGGTTCCAGTTGTCGGTGTGACCGGACTTCAGGCGCCACGCGAACACCGGGATGGTGTCACCTTTGCTGACGAGTTCGAAGGCGTCGATCTCGGCGATCTGCGACGACAGCCACTGCGCGACGTCGAGCGAACCCTGCTGCACCTGGCGGTAGCCCTCACGGCCGAGACGCAGGAACTGGTAGTACTGCAGCAGCACCTGGGCGCCGGGACGAGAGAAGTTCAGCGCCAGGGTGGGCATGTCGCCACCGAGGTAGCTGCAGTGGAAGACCATGCTCTCCGGCAGTGCCTCGGTGTCGCGCCACACGATCCAGCCGACGCCGGGATAGACGAGACCGAACTTGTGGCCGGAGGTGTTGATCGAGACGACGCGCTCGACGCGGAAGTCCCACTCGAGGTCGGGCTGGCAGAACGGTGCGATCATCGCCCCCGACGCGCCGTCGACGTGGATCTTCACGTCCAGGCCGGTGTCGGCCTGGATCTGGTCGAGCTTGGCGGCGATCTGCTTCACCGGCTCGTACATGCCGGTGTAGGTCTGACCCATGATCGCGACGACACCGATGGTGTTCTCGTCGACGTACTTCTCGAGCTCGTGGCCGTCGAGGACCATGTGCTCCGGGCTGATCGGCACCCAGCGCGGCTCGACCTCGAAGTAGTTGCAGAACTTCTCCCAGCACACCTGGACAGCGGTGGAGAGCACCAGGTTCGGCTTCTCGATCGACTTGCCCTCGGCCTTGCGGCGGGCCTGCCAGTGGCGCTTGAGAGCCAGGCCGCCGAGCATGCAGGCCTCCGACGAACCGATGGTCGAGGTGCCGATGGCCTGGTCGACGTCCGGGTTGTGCCACAGGTCGGCGAGGATCTTCCAGCAGCGGTCCTCGATGGCCGCCGTCTGCGGGTACTCGTCCTTGTCGATCATGTTCTTGTCGACGGTCTCGGAGTACAGCTTCTTCGCCTCGCCGTCCATCCAGGTCGAGACGAAGGTCGCGAGGTTCAGGCGGGCGTTGCCGTCGAGCATCGCCTCGTCGTGGACGATCTGGTAGGCGGTCTCCGGCAGCAGCATGTCGTCGGCCAGTGAGAACTTCGGCAGATCGGTGGCCTCACCCGGGCGGGTGAAGACGGTACGCAGATTGAGGTTGTCGCCGATGTTCGTGTTCGTGCGGGCATGTGAAGTCGATTTGCGTGTCATGTATTCCTCCTGGTGTTCAGATGCTAAGGCGCTCAATACCGGAAATGGGGCGGTTGAAGCGATCTACTCGAGGTAGACGACAGTCACGGGGGCTTGCCTGTCACGACCTCCCTAGACTTCCACCGGCGGATACAGACGGTCCATCGTGTACTGGCGGTTTCGGCGGGCGGCCCACGACGAGATGAGCAGGCAGGCCACCGTGATACCGCTGAGGACGCCGATGGCGAGCCACAATCGGTAGTCGATGCCGCCGACCGTGAGTTGTCGGAGGCCCTCCACGGTGTAGGTCATCGGGTCCACGTAGTGGATGTACTGGAACGGTGTGGCCGTGGTCGGCACAGGGTAGATACCGCCCGCGGAGACCAGCTGGATCATCAGGAATGCCAGTGTCACAACACGTCCGACTGCCACGTCGAACACGGCGTTGAACATCTGGATCATCGCCATGAAGGTGGCGACGACGAGCAACAGGTACAAGAATGTGGATATCGGGTACTCGGCTCGCAGTCCGACGGCGAAGGTGACCACCGAGTACAGGATGGTCGCCTGGATGAAGCCGATGGCGAACGCGGGTGCGTACGAGGCCAATACGACGCGCAGAGACGAGAAGCCCTGCACGATCGGGCGGGACTGCAAGGGCGTCAACAACATCCACGTGATGATGCCGCCGACGAACAATGCCAGGGACATGAAGAAGGGGGCGAAACCCGTTCCGAAGGTCGGTGCCTCGTGTGTGTAGTCCTCCTGCAACTCGACGGGCTGCGCCAGCGTCGAGGCGATCTCCTTCTTCTGCTCGCTGCTCCAGGACGGGATGGCCTTGACGCCCTCGTCCAGACCCGATGCCAGTTCGGCCGAGCCCGCGGCCAACTGCTCGGTGCCGGCGGCGAGTTGGTCGGCGCCCGCGCTCAGCTCACCGAGACCGGTGCTGAGTTCGGCGGAACCGCTCTTCAATTCGTCGGCGGCGCCGCGTGCGGCGATGATGTCGTTGCGCAAGCCGCCGTCCTCGACCAGGGTGAGACCGAGTCGGAGGGGGCTGTTCGGGTTGCCGAGCTGCTGAGAGAGCAGAGTGGCATCGCTGTTCAGCTGGGTGAGCTGGTTGTTCGCATCCGGTCCGAGACCGTTGGTGCGCAGGAACTGCCGCGCCGGGTTGAGGGCTTCGGCGAGCCCACGCATCGCAGGGTCCGAGGAGGCGCCGAGCCGAGCGATGACCGACTCCAGTCCCTTGCTGGCCTGCGATTGCTGATTCGCCGCGGTGGTGAGTTCGTTCGACGCGGCTCCGGCGTTGCGGGCCAGGCGATCTGCGGCCGCGTTCACCTCCGCGGCGGTGAGGCCGGTCTGATCTCCGTTGCCGATCGCCGCGAGCAGCGGGTCGGTCGCGCGGAGCAGTGCGGAGTCGAGTTCGCCGAGACCGCCGGCGAGTTCGGCGGCGCCGTTCTTCGCGGTCACCAGGTTGGTGGCGATCTCCTGAGCACCCGTGTTGGCGGTCTTCAGGCCGGCGGCCAGTTCGTTCGCGCCGTCCGCCGCGGTGGTCAGCTTGCCCGCGACGGTTCCCACGTCGTTGAGGACGATGTCGAAGGTCTGGGCCCCGACCTGTGCACTGACCTTGTTGACGACCTGCTGCGCGGCGTCCTGGCCGATGATCGTCGCCAGGTAGTTGTTGGCGTCGTTGTAGGTGAACACCAGCGGCGCCGAGCGCGGCTTGTCGCTCGTGGGTGACGCGATCGCCGAACTGAAGTCGGCGGGCAGGGTGATCGAGAAGTAGTACTTGCCGTGCGCGACACCGTCGGCCGCCTCGGCAGCGGACACCTCGTGCAGATCGAGCTGCTTGGACTCGATCAGCCCCGCGGCGACCTGGGCGCCGGCGTCGAGCTTCTGTCCCTCGACGACCGCGCCGGTGTCCTCGTTCACGAGGGCGACCGGGATCTTGTCGGCGGCGGCGAACGGATTCCAGAACGCCCACAGGTACATCGCGCCGTACAGGAGCGGCATGAGCATGATGACCACGAGCGCCAGCCGGGGCATCCGTCCCCGGTAGTAGCGCTTGATGTCGCTGCCCGGCGAGAATGCGGCAAACATGTTCTCTACGTCCGATCTTCGTGCTCGAGGCCGACGAACTGGCCATCTGTGAGGTTGTGGACACCGATGACGTCACGGACACCGCCGGCCGGGGACACGGCGTTGATGTCGGCGGTGATCACGGTCTGGGTGCGGCCCAGGTCCACGAGACGGTCCATCAGGTGAAGCTGGTTCTGGCTTCGCGTCAGGTTGTCCACCCCGCCGACGACCAGCAGCGGCGGACGTCGCAGGTTGCCCACCGCGATACGGAAGAGGGCAGCGGTCAGTTCGGGGAGTTCTTCGACGAACGACTCCATCGCCGGCAGGGGGTACGGGCCGAAGACGGGTCGGCAGATGCGCTCGAGGTCTTCCTCGAGCGCGGGCGTGACCCACTTGTACCAAGGTGCCGACCACCGGATCTGCTCGGTGATGACGTCGCTGACGCGAATGGTCTGTTCGATGTCGTCGACCTCGTCGATCCATGCCACGGCAGCGTTCTTGAACAGATGGTGGGCGTCGTTCGAGCGGTCGAAGGCGACCAACTCGCCTTTCGTCGGGCGCATGCGACCCGCCAGCGTGAGCAACAGTGCGGTTCGGCCGCGGCCCTCCGGCCCGGCGAGGACGGTGACTCCGCCGGTGCGGACCCGGAGGTCGACCGGACCGCAGATGTGGCCCCAGGAAGCATCCACGGAGAGTTCGCGGGCTTCGATCAGGGTTGCGTCCGAGGGGGTGCCGCCAGGCTCCGGGGCGTCACGCATCGCTGCCGCCCGATCCGAAGACCACATCGTCCAACTTTCTCTTGGGGGTCGGTACAACCGACTTGCCTGCCGTACCGCCGGAAGGCAGTACGACAGGCAGGGGTTGAATCAGAGGTTCTTGAAGATCCGCTCGGCGTCGCCCTCGGTCAGTGGGTCCGTGCCGTTGATCAGTCCTTCGGACGGCCGGTCGAATACCCGCACATTTCGGATGATTGTGCGACCGTGAACCGCCACTTTGCTGGACATGAAAGGGAACTTAGCCCAGGGATATCCGGCATTTTCAATGCGACTGCGCAGGCTGTCGTGGAGGATCATGGCACGAAATTCACCTGGCGCCCTGTAACGCCGCCGAGGTTCGGATATCACTGCCCCGCCACCTCCTGCGAACAGCACGTTTGGGGTGATCGGGGGCAATCCTCATGATGTGACCGGAATCGTATGGGTTGCGCTTTTGTTGCTCACTTTCCCCGGGAAGAGAAAGGCCATCTGTGAGTCATCTCCCAAGACGGCACGATATTAATGTTACTCGCGGGTATCGGTAACCGGCGGCCAACTTCTCGTCGACTCAACGTCATCAGAGTGCCTCATGGGATCATCGGACGGATATTTATGGCACATATTGAGCACTCGGGAGATTCGTCGCCGAAGGCCGATCGGATTGGGCTGTCAGAATCTCTTTTCATGACAGATCTCACCCATGGGCATGCCGTGGCGCTCGCCACTGTGCCGAATCTCCGGGACCTCGGTGGTTGGTCGGCTGCCGACGGACGCCGGGTGCGCGCCGGCCTGGTGTTCCGGTCCACCGAGCTGCACCGTCTGGCCGGGGATGACCTGGCGAAGTTCGACGAGTTGGGGATCACAGCCGTCTACGACTTCCGTACCGCTGCAGAGCGGGACGCTGCACCCGACCCGGACCTGCCGGGCGTCACCGACACCCACTTCGACGTCCTGGCCGACTCGTCGACCGCCATGCCGGCCCGTCTCAACGAAGTGTTCGCCGACCCGGCGATGGTCGCCCAGGCCAACAAAGCCCTCGGCGGTGGGCAGGCCGAAGCGATGATGGCGGGTACCTATCGGCAGATCGTGAACCTACCGAGTGCCCGTACGTCCTACCGGAAGTTCTTCGAGGCCCTGGCCGAGCCGGCCGGACCCGGGGCGGCACTGTTCCACTGCACGACCGGCAAGGACCGCACCGGCTGGGGCGCCGCGACGTTCCTCACGGTGCTCGGCGTCGGTCGCGACGAGGTGTTCGAGGACTACCTGCTCACCAACGACGAACTGATCCCGGCACTGCATCCGGTCTTCGCGTCATTCGAGAAGGCCGGCGGTGATCCGGACATCCTGTCGGCGATTCTCGGCGTCCGGCGGCAGTACCTCGAGGATGCGTTCGACGAGATGACCGCCGAGTACGGCGACGTCGAGGGCTACTTCCGCGACGGGCTGGGCCTGGATCCCGCTGTCCCGGAGACACTTCGGACGCGTTATCTGGACCAGTGACACCGATGCCGGGCCGGCGCCGCGATCAGATGTGTTTCGCGGCGTTGGTCCGGATGACCTCACGCAGATAGACGGCCAGCCCGGGTGCCTGTTCGTCGTAGTGCGCGGTGAAGCGCGGGTCGGCGACGTACATGTCGGCGAGTCCGACGTGCATCTCGTGCGAGCAGTCGTAGAACCGCCCGATCTGGGCACGGTGTTCCTCGGCGAGCGCGTCGGCTTCGGCAGATCCGGGTGTCAGTCCCTGGAGCATCGCGTCGGCAAGGCGCCGTTCGAGGTCATCGGTCTCGGCCTTGATGTTGCGCCAGTCCTCCTTCGAGAACCGGGCGACGCGTTTCCGGCTCTCCTGCCACGCATCGGTCTCGCCCCACCGTTGTTCGGCCTCCGCGCTGTACTCTTCGCCGCGCCAGTCGTCGCCGAAGATCTCTCGCTGCTCGGCCGCGGACAGTTGGATTCCGCGTTTCTTCGTGGTCATCATCTCCTCCACCGCTACGACCATCCGGTGCAAGCGATCGATCCGGTCGGTGAGCAGCGCGTGCTGCGTCCGGAGCTGATGCAGTTCGTCCGCATCGGGATCGTCGAGCAGGGTCGCTATCCGCTCGAGTGAGAAGCCCAGTTCGCGGTAGGTCAGGACACGGTAGAGCCGTTCGACGTCGGTGTCGTCGTAGACGCGGTATCCGGCCGTCGTGCGGCGCGACGGTGTCACCAGCCCGATCTGGTCGTAGTGGTGCAGCGTGCGCACGCTGACCCCGACCATCCCCGCGACGGCGCCCACGGTCAGGCCCGGTGGATGATCGCGCTGCGGGTGACGCTTCTCTTCACTCACATGGGCAACCTTGGGGTCTGACGTCGCGTGAGGGTCAAGCCGTCCGGCGAGCGGGTCGGGTCAGGGCGCGAAACCGATGACGGTGGTGTCCTTCTGACAGGCGGCGAGCACGCCCTGCAACTGCGACGGTCCGCATGTCCAGCCGGAGACCGACTGCTGAGTGCCGCTGACGATCTTGGGGCCGTACTCGCCGCCGATCGTCTTCGCCTGGTCGCAATCGACGTCGCCGGCGAGGATCAGAACACGTAGTGCGCCGTCCGGCCCGGGGATGGTGCCGCAGGTGGCGCCGGGGCCGCTCCGGGCGGAATCGTCCGCGTCGGCGCGCGGTGTGACGGATTCGGCACGGGTCGACGCGGGCTTGCGGCCGGCGACCACGGGGGCCGAGGTCGACGGAGCGTCGGCTGGTTGCTCCGCCGCGGGCGCCGCGCTGTTCCCGGCGGTCGCAGACGTGTCGGTGACGTCCTGCTCCTCGCCGCACGCGGACAGCGTGAACAGGGCCAATGACAGGCCGAGAGCGGTGGTGGCGAGCCTGGTCCCGGAGGAGATGGCGCGGCGCGTTCTGCACGACATGGCCCCACCGTATCGAATCGGCGGAACATCGAACCGCGGCGTCCTCGCGGCGTCCGACGGGCCCGACGATCGCGCCGCCGGTTTGGGTGGAGGGCGCCGACCTGGGAGGATGCACCGGTGAGCAGTACCGGAACCGAAGTCACCGACCCCGCCTACACCGTCGGAACCACCCTCCCCGGCACCCGGGGCCGTACCGGGGTGATCGCCACCGCGCACGGCGAGATCCAGACCCCCGCCTTCATCCCGGTGGGTACCAAGGCGACCGTGAAGACCGTCCTGCCCGAGTCGGTCTCCGCGCTGGGCGCGCAGGCGGTCCTCGCGAATGCCTACCACCTCTACCTGCAGCCGGGTCCCGAGATCATCGATCAGGCCGGCGGGCTCGGTGCCTTCATGAACTGGCGGGGTCCGACCTACACCGACAGCGGCGGATTCCAGGTCATGTCGCTCGGCGCCGGCTTCAAGAAGGTCATCGCCATGGAGGTCAGCAACCCCGACGACGAGCTCACCGCCAACGGCAAGGAACGGCTCTCGCGCGTCGATGACGACGGCGTGACGTTCAAGTCGCACCTCGACGGCTCGGCCCATCGCTTCACTCCCGAGGTGTCGATGCAGATCCAGCACCAGCTCGGTGCAGACATCATCTTCGCCTTCGATGAGCTCACCACCCTGATGAACACCCGTGCGTACCAGGAGAGCTCGCTCGAGCGCACCCGACTCTGGGCCCTCCGCTGCCTGGTCGAGCACAACCGCCTGAGCGTCGAACGCGCGCACCGTCCCCAGCAGTCGTTGTGGGGCGTGATCCAGGGAGCCCAGTACGAGGACCTGCGGCGCAAGGCTTCACGCGATCTCGTCGCCCTGAGTGAGGCCGATCGTGACGCGGGCGGAAAGGGATTCGGCGGCTACGGCATCGGCGGCGCGCTCGAGAAGCACAACCTCGGCACGATCGTCGGCTGGGTCAACGACGAACTGCCGGAGGATGCGCCGAAGCATCTGCTGGGCATCAGCGAGCCCGACGACATCTTCACCGCGATAGAGAACGGCGTCGACACCTTCGACTGCGTGTCGCCCACGCGCGTCGCCCGAAACGGCGCGATCTACTCGCTCGACGGCCGGTACAACGTGACGAATGCCAAGTATCGCAATGACTTCCGGCAGCTCGACCCCGAGATCGACAACTACACCTCGCAGTACAGCCGGGCCTACCTCCACCACCTGTTCAAGGCGAAGGAGGGGCTCGGTCCGACGCTCGCGACCCTGCACAACGTGTCGTTCATCGTCACACTCGTCGACCGTGCACGTCAGGCGATCGAGAACGGCACCTACGTCGAGTACCGGGACGAATTCCTGCGTCGCTACTACGGGTCGATGCGAGATTGACCCTGTCCGCGGGAGCGCGGTGGGTCACGTCGGGGAACCGTGCGTGACAGTCGTTCGTTGTGTTCCCATCGCAAGCAGTTGCGAGCCACCCCGAAGACTCGGCACCCTGTAGGGGTATTCGAGTACCAGCGAGAGAGACGATGAGACGCGCAAAGCGCCGAAAACGCCGACGACACCCGTCCGCACCCAGTTCCGAACCGAGTTCGGAACGAGCAGCCCCCTGCGAGATCTTCCCCGACGCCCCGGGCGTCGATCCTGATCGGATGGCGACATGCTGACCGTTCTCGGAATCCTCCTGGGAATCCTGGTGGTCCTCGCGATCACGGCCGTGACCGGCTACTTCGTGGCCCAGGAATTCGGCTTCATGGCGGTCGACCGCTCCCGCCTGAAAGCCCGTGCCGAATCCGGTGACGCCGCCGCGAAACGCGCACTCTCCGTCACCCGGCGCACGTCGTTCATGCTTTCCGGAGCCCAACTCGGCATCACCGTCACCGGCCTGCTCGTCGGTTACGTCGCCGAACCCCTGATCGGTTCCGGGGTCGGTGACCTGCTGAACAACGTCGGCATCCCGGTGGGTGTCGGTGTCGCGATCGGCACGGTCATCGCGATCCTGTTCTCCACGGTCGTGCAGATGGTGTTCGGCGAGCTGTTTCCCAAGAACCTGGCGATCGCCCGGCCGGAACCGGTCGCGCTGTGGCTCGCCCGGTCCACCACTATCTATCTGACCGTCTTCGGCTGGTTGATCGCGTTGTTCGACAAGGCCTCGAATCTGCTGCTGCGCGCCCTGCGGATCGAACCGGTCCACGACGTCGAGCACTCGGCGTCGGTCCGCGACCTCGAACACATAGTCGCCGAGTCGCGTGATGCCGGCGAGCTGCCCGAGGACCTGTCCGTGCTGCTCGACCGCGTTCTCGAGTTTCCCACGCGCACAGCCGAACATGCGATGATCCCGCGGCCGCACACCGACCTGGTCGATGCCGGGCTGCCCGCGTCGGAGGTGCTCGATCGGATGAGTACCGGACACACGCGGTACCCGGTGACCGCCGGTACCGACGACGAGGTGCGCGGAGTGGTTCATCTCCACGATCTGCTCGAGTGGTCGTACGCGCTGAAGAAGGAACCCGCCCGGGCCGACCCGTCGGCCACCGCAGGTGATCTGTGCCGCCGGGCCGTCGTGGTCCCGTCGACGCTGCCGCTGCCGGAGGTGCTGGAGAACCTCTCCACCGCAGACGAGGAGATGGCCATCGTCATCGACGAGTACGGCGGTTTCGCCGGCGTGGTGACCGCCGAGGACATCGCCGAGGAACTGGTCGGCGAGATCGACGACGAACACGATCCCGAGAGCATCGCAACGATCGAGGAGACCGCCGACGGCTGGCGCGTCCGGGGCGACGCCCACGTCGACGAGGTCTCCCGCGCGATCGGTTGGGAACTGCCCGAGGGCGATTACGAGACGATCGCCGGACTGGTGATCGCGGAGTTCGTGGGTCTCCCCGCGGTCGGGGAGACGATGGCGATCAGCATCGACCCCGATCCGGCCGCGCTGTTCGACGACGGTGACGCGCCGCCTCGTGTGGTGCGCGTGCAGGTCCTCGAGGTGGAGAAGCATGTGCCGGCCCTGGTGTCGGTGTCGCGCGGGGCCGAAGTGGGCTCCGACGCAGCAGGATCGGATGCCGGACGGGAGGCCGACAATGGATAACCCGTGGATCGTCGCGGTGATCACCGTCGTGCTCATCGCGGCCAGCGCCTTCTTCGTCGCCGTCGAGTTCGCGTTGATCGCTGCCCGACGCCACCGGCTGGAGGACGAGGCCGCGACGAGCGGCAGCGCCCGGGCGGCCCTCCGCAGCGCGTCGGAGCTGTCCGTGTTGCTCGCGGGTTCGCAGCTCGGCATCACCGTCTGCACACTCGCGTTGGGCTCGGTCACGAAACCTGCTGTGCACCATTGGCTCACGCCGCTGTTCGAGAGCTGGGGCCTGCCCTACTGGTCCGCCGACGTCGTCGGCTTCGTGGTGGCGCTCATCATCGTGACCTTCCTGCACCTGGTGGTCGGCGAGATGGCGCCGAAGTCGTGGGCGATCGCGCACCCGGAGCGGTCGGCGATCGTGCTGGCCCTGCCGATGCGTGCGTTCATGTGGGTGACGCGGCCGGTCATCGTGCAGCTCAACCATCTCGCGAACTGGTGCCTGCGGCGCGTGGGTGTCGAACCCGTGGATCAGGTCGCCACCGGCCAGGACAGTGACGCGTTGCGCCATCTGGTCGAGCACTCGGCGACGGTCGGGACACTCGACGAGCGCTATCACGCGCACCTGACCAGCGCGCTTGAACTCGAGTCGCTGTCCCTCGCGGACGTCGTCACGCCCAATGACATCCTGGCGGCGGTGCCGCCGACCGCGAGCGCTGACGAGATCCAGACGGTCGGACGGGTTTCCGGCCACCTGCGTCTGCTGGTTCGTGACGCCGACGGTGGCCCGGTGCACGGCGTCGTGCATGTGCGCGACAGCCTGCGCGCCGAGCCGGGTGCCACGGCCGCCGACCTCATGCGCCCGGTGTTGCGGATCGAATCCGCACAACCGGTCTACGAGGCTCTCGCCGCCATGCGTGAGAGGCGGGCCCACCTCGCCCTGGTGACGGACTCGGGGCGGGCCATCGGACTGATCACCCTCAACGACCTGCTGCAGAGGTTGCTGGCGACGACGGCGTAGCACTCAGGCAGTGGAGGCCCACTCCGTCGGGCCCAGCAGCCAGGGTTCGCGGGGGAGAGCCTTGGGGACGAAGCGGGCCGCCAGCGTCGGGAGGTCGACGGCTTCGCCGCGTCCGGCGAGACCCAGCGACTGCGCGAGGTGCGAGAGCACGGTGGCTGCCGAGACTCCGGCCGCCGCCAGGTCGGTGAGGGTGACCGCGCCGTCTCGCTTGGAGAGTCGGACGCCGGCGGGGTTGAGCACCATCGGCACGTGTGCGTAGGTCGGTGGCGTCTCGCCGAGCAGTGTCGCGAGGTAGGCCTGACGCGGAGCCGACGACAGCAGGTCGTCGCCGCGGACCACCTGGTCGACACCCTGCGCGGCGTCGTCGACCACGACGGCCAGGTTGTAGGCCGGAGTGCCGTCGTTGCGCTGGATCACGAAGTCGTCGACCATGCCGGTGAAGGTGCCGTGGAGCAGGTCGGTGACCGTGAACTCGGTGGTGTCGGCCAGGATGCGGATCGCGGGCGGCCGTCCGGCGGCGATCTTCTCGGCGCGCTCGGCGTCGGTCAGATGGCGGCAGGTACCGGGGTAGGCGCCGTGCGGCGCGTGGGGAGCGGACGGCGCCTCGAGGATCTCGCGACGCGTGCAGAAGCATTCGAAGGTTCGACCGGCGTCGCGGAGCCGGGCGATGATGTCGCGGTAGATGTCGCGTCGCGCGGTCTGGTAGACGACCGGGATCTCCCAGTCGATACCGAGCGAGGCGAGGTCGGCGAGTTGCCGGGCGTCGGCGCCGGCGACGGCGCGGTCGAGATCTTCCATGCGGATGAGGAAACGGCGACCCGTCGTATGGGCGAACAACCAGGCCAGCATGGCCGTTCGGAGGTTGCCGACGTGGAGGTCGCCCGACGGGGACGGTGCGTACCGGCCCGCTGCGTGCTGTGTCGACATCGCGTCGAGGTTACCGCCTCGGCTCGACGAGCCGCGATGAGAACCGGCGCCGCCGACGGTCTGCCCCTGCGGTGCGTCCCGACGGGCGCGCCGGACCCGACGGTTGTCCCGGAGTTCCGGGCGGATCGTTGCCAGCGCCCGGAGGTGTGAGGAACAGTGAAGCCATGGATCTTCCGGTCATGCCGCCCGTAGCCCCGATGCTGGCCAAGGCGGTCACCGCCGTACCGCCACAGCCCGACGGCGAGACGGTCTGGTCGTATGAACCCAAGTGGGATGGTTTCCGCGCCCTGATCTTCCGCGACGGCGACGAGGTGGCGATCGGTTCTCGCGGCGGGAAGGACCTCGCCCGCTACTTTCCGGAGATCGTGGCGGCGGCGAAGGCGGAGTTGCCCGACCGGGTCGTCCTGGACGGCGAGATCGGGGTACCCGCACTGATCGGTGACACGCACCGTCTCGACTGGGATTCCCTCGCGCAGCGCATTCATCCCGCCGAGTCGCGGGTCAGCATGCTCGCCGAGAAGACGCCCGCCATCTTCATCGGTTTCGACGCACTCGCCCTGGAGTCGACCGCGGTGAACGGGGAACCGTTCGCGGTCCGTCGAGAGGCGTTGTTGCGCGCGGTCGGGCCCGGTGGACGGGACCGGCGGATGCACGTCAGCCGGGTCACCGCCGATCCCGCCGTTGCCGAGGACTGGTTCTCCGCTTTCGAGGGGGCCGGCCTGGACGGGGTCGTGGCCAAACGGCTCGACGGGGTGTACGTCGAGAACAAACGCGAGATGCTGAAGGTCAAACACAAGCGGACCGCGGACTGCGTGATCTTCGGCTATCGGATTCACAAGTCGGGCAGGGGGATCGGCTCGATGCTTCTCGGGCTCTACGGCGACGACGGCGAGTTGCGCATGGTCGGCGGTGCGGGGGCGTTCTCCGATGCCAAACGTGTTGAGCTGCAGGAGATGTTCGAGCCGATGCGGCTCGACCCTGGGAAGCCGGCGCCGGGTGAACCCACCCGGTGGCGGTCGGAGAAGTCGGGGGAGTGGATCCCTATCCGCCCCGAACTGGTCGCGGAGTTCGCCTACGACCAGATGGAGAACCAGCGCTTCCGGCACACCGTGAAGTTCCTGCGCTGGCGGCCGGACCGAGACCCCCAGAGCTGCGGCTATGACCAGCTCGAGGTTCCGCTCACCTACGACCTGCACGACGTCCTGGAAGGGGAATGACCATGGCATCACGTTCTCCCGCTGAAGAACTCGACGTCGCCGGAGTCGCTGTGCGGCTCAGCAACCCGGACAAGATCTATTTCCCCGAACTCGGCGAGAACGGTGGCCGCAAGCGGGATCTCGTGGGGTACTACCGGACCGTCGCACTCGGCGTCGACGACAGCGGCGACGGACCGCTCATGCGCGCGACCCGAGACCGGCCGACGTTCCTGCAACGATTCCCCGACGGCGTCGAGGGGGAGGAGATCTATCAGAAGCACATCGCCAAGAAGCGTCCGGAACACGTGCAGTCCACGCCGATCGTGTTCCCGTCCAAGCGGACCGGGGACGCCATCCGTCCCACGGTGCCTGCGGATCTGGTGTGGGCGGCCAATCTCGGCACCGTCACCTTCCACACCTGGCCGACCCTGCATCCGGACAACGACCATCCCGATCAGCTCCGCATCGACCTCGACCCGCAACCCGGCACGACGTTCGACGATGTGCGGCGCGTGGCGATCGACGGCTTGCGGCCGCTGCTCGACGAACTCGGCTTCACCGGCTTCGTGAAGACCTCCGGTGGCCGGGGAATTCACGTGTACGTCCCCATCGAACCCCGGTGGGACTTCATCGCCACCAGGCGCTGTGTCATTGCGCTCGCACGTGAACTCGAACGCCGGGACGCGGACCACGTCACCACGTCATGGTGGAAAGAGGAACGGGGGGAACGGATCTTCATCGACTTCAACCAGAACGCCCGTGACCGCACGATGGCCTCGCCCTACTCGGTACGACGCAGTGCGACCGGACGCGTGTCGACGCCGGTGACGTGGGCCGAACTCGAAGACGTCGATCCCGACGACTGCACCATGGCGACGGTCCCGAACCTGCTCGAGGACCGCGGTGATCCGTGGGTCGACATCGCCGATCACCGCCGTGGCATCGAGAAGTTGCTCGAGATGGTGCAGACGGATGACGCAAACGGCCTCGGTGACATGCCTTATCCGCCCAGCTACCCGAAGATGCCGGGCGAGCCGCCACGCGTGCAGCCCAGCAAGAAGGTCGCGGAGCACTGGGACGAGAAGGGCAACCGACGCTCCGACGCGTGAGTCGCTGCAGACGCGTATGACGTTGTGCCCGGTTTCCGGGTTCAACGTCATACGGAAGGTTCTCCGGTCAGCGGCGCAGCGCCTCCGCCGCCCACTCGGCGAAGGTCTGCCACTCGATTTCGGGGAACCGGCGATGCAGCCCAGGGATGTCCACCTCGTACCCGCGGTCACCGAGGAAGGCGAACATCGCGCTCAGGTCGGCTGACGGGATGCGTTCGGGGTCATAGGATTCCGCACTCACGGTGGTGCCCAGCACGTCGCCTACGGCCCGCGCCATCTCGGCGGGCGTCAGCTCGTCGGAGGCGATGTCGATGCGTTCACCGGCATGCGCACCCGGGTCCTGGAACAGCGTCGCCACGAAACGACCGAGGTCGCGACGTGAGAGTTGTTGCAGCGGTTTGTCGGCGGGCATCGCGATCGGCATGACCCCGGCGGCGAGGGCGTCGGCACCGGCGAGCAGGTTGTCGTAGAAGTAGGCCGGCCCCACGATCGTGTGCGGGATGCCGGTGCCGGCGAGCATTTTCTCCACCTCGAACTTGGAGTCGAAGTGAGGGACACCGGTGTCGCGGTCGGCGGAGGCCACCGACGAGAAGACGAGATAGGGGAGCGAGGCCGCGGTCGCCGCCTCGATCAGCGCGGTGCCCTGGGCGACCTCGGCGTCGACGCCGGACTCGAAGGGCGTCGTCAGCGCGAAGGCGCCCGCCGCGCCGGTGAACGCATCGGTTAGGCCTACGCCGCTGACGATGTCACCGACGGCGAGTTCCACGCCGCGATCGGCGAGCACCGCCGCTTTCGACGACACGGCGTCGCGGACGAGTGCGCGCACTGCGACACCGGCCTCGAGCAGCGCGTCGAGCACCGCGCCGCCCTGACCGCCGGTGGCTCCGATGACGACGACGGGAGAGGAATCGGACATGCCCCCGACCCTAGTGCGGTTCGCGTGACCGGCAAGCGGGTTTGGGTGTGGGCGTGCCCGGCGGCTATCATCTCGTCGTTGGAGGATTCGCCTAGTGGCCTATGGCGCTCGCCTGGAACGCGGGTTGGGTTAACAGCCCTCAGGGGTTCGAATCCCCTATCCTCCGCCACCGAAGGTCCGTGGTGCACTCCCGCAAGGGGGTCGCACCGCGGACCTTCGTCGTATCTCCGGTTCGTAACCCGCCAGGACCTGCGCGGAGGTGCCCGCCGCGACGTCGCGAAGACCCGGTGTCGCCCAGCCGTGAACCCTCGCTACACTGGACGACGGATCCCGCGCGGCGTGCATCCTGTGAACTCCCCCAGGGCCGGAAGGCAGCAAGGGTCAACGGGCTCTCTCGGGTGCGCGGGGTCCCCTATATCCCCGATTCATTTTTCCAGGTCTGTGTCGTCGGACACCCGCGCCGGCGTCCAGCGCGAGAGGTCCAACGTTGAATTTCCACTCGATGAGTGCCGACCAACTACGTGACACCCAGGCGGACCTGAAGAAGCGCTACGACGAGCTGGCCGCCCTGGGTCTCGAGCTCGATCTCACGCGCGGCAAGCCGGCTCCCGAACAGCTGGATCTGTCCAACGCGCTGCTGTCCCTGCCCGGCGACGACTACCGCGACGGCAACGGCACCGACACCCGCAACTACGGCGGCCTCGTCGGATTGCCCGAGCTGCGCGAGATCTTCGGTGAGCTCCTCGCCGTCGACCCGAAGAACCTGATCGCGTTCGGCAACTCCAGCCTCGAACTCATGCACGACCTCACGGTCTTCGGCCTGCTGCACGGCACCGTCGATTCCGACGAACCGTGGGGCCGCCAGAAGATCAAGTTCCTGTGCCCGGCCCCCGGATACGACCGGCACTTCGCGATCACCGAGAGCTTCGGCATCGAGATGATCCCGGTGCCGATGCTCCCGGACGGTCCAGATGTCCGGCTCTGCGCCGAGCTCGTCGCCAACGACCCGAGCATCAAGGGTCTGTGGGCGGTGCCCACCTACTCCAACCCGACCGGCGTCACGTTCTCCGAAGAGGTGACACGCGGCCTGCTCGCGATGCCGGCCGCCCCCGACTTCCGTATCTACTGGGACAACGCCTACGCGGTTCACACCCTGGTCGATGCCGCGCCGACGCAGCTGCCTGTCCTCGAGATGGCCGCCGAGGCCGGGCACCCCAATCGCGTGTACGTCCTCGGCTCGACGTCGAAGATCACGTTCGCGGGTGGCGGCGTGTCGTTCTTCGGGTCGTCGGACGAGAACATCGCCTGGTTCAGCAAGTACCTCGGCTTCAAGACCATCGGTCCGGACAAGGTCAACCAGCTGCGTCACCTCAAGTTCTTCGGTGACGCCGACGGCGTGCGCGCCCACATGGCCCGCCACCGCGAGATCCTGGCGCCGAAGTTCAAGCTGGTGCTCGACATCCTCGAGGATCGGCTGGCCGAGTCGAAGGTCGCTTCGTGGTCGGAGCCCGAGGGCGGCTACTTCATCAGCCTCGACGTCGTCGACGGCGCGGCCCGACGCACCATCGAACTGGCGAAACAAGCCGGGATCGCCCTGACCGGTGCCGGATCCGCGTTCCCCTACAAGACCGATCCGCACGACCGGAACATCCGTCTGGCGCCGACCTTCCCGAACACCGACGACCTGCGGGCCGCGATGGACGGGGTCGCGACGTGCGTGCTCCTCGCGTCGGCCGAGACCCTGCTGGCGGAGCGCAACTGAGCCACTCGTCTCGCCGACACGCCGCATCGAAACGCC
This sequence comes from Gordonia amicalis NBRC 100051 = JCM 11271, assembly GCF_000332995.1. Classification (GTDB taxonomy): domain Bacteria; phylum Actinomycetota; class Actinomycetes; order Mycobacteriales; family Mycobacteriaceae; genus Gordonia; species Gordonia amicalis. Next base: position 163,407 of record NZ_BANS01000007.1, on the reverse strand, counting down.
CACGCAACGTTAGATAGCTCTCATTCGGCGGGAGTGAACCGGTATGCACCGATCCATATGCCACTCTTGTAAATCGTGAATCTGCCCAGGCCGGTTCTTCTCGCATCCGGTTTCGCCATCGTCGGGGTCATCGCTCTGGCACTCCAGGATGTCGTCGTGCCCTGGGGAGCCCAGTTCTGGGGTCTGCTCAACAATCAGATCGACCTGGCCGTGTATCGGCAGGGAGCTCAAGCCGTCACCGAGGGTGCCAGCCTCTACGACGTCAAGATGATCGGCGACCTCGACTACACGTACTCGCCGTTCTCGGCGTTGCTCTTCACACCTCTCGCGTGGATCTCGTTCGACGTGGCGCGATGGCTGTGGACCGCGGGCATCGTGGTCGCCCTCTACCTCGTCGTCATGCTGAGCTTCCGCAGCCTGGGCCGGCCGGTCACGTGGACGCTGCGCGTGATCGCGATGGCGCTGGTCGCGGTGGCGATGCTGCTCGAACCCGTCCGGACGACCATCTGGTACGGCCAGATCAACGTCTTCCTGATGCTGCTGATCCTGGCGGACCTCACCCGTCCCGACACCAGCAAGACCAAGGGCATCGGCACCGGTATCGCCGCGGGAATCAAACTGACGCCGCTGATCTTCGCCGGTTACTACGCGGTGCAACGCAATTGGCGAGCGTTCTTCGGGGTCATCGGCGGATTCGCCATGACGGTGGCGATCGGCTTCATCGCGCTTCCGCGTGACTCGTGGGCCTACTGGACCGGCAAGCTGTTCCAGTCCGACCGTGTCGGCTCGGCGCAGCTGCGCGGCAACCAGTCGATCCGCGGGATGCTCGCGAACCACCTCGACACCGACGATCCGTCGACTCTCCTGTGGGCCGCACTGGTCGTGACCGCCCTCGTCGCCGGTTTCGCGGTCGCCGCCTACGCCCATCGCCGAGGGCAGGAACTGGTGGCGATCAGCATCGTCGGCATGACCGCATGTGTGGTCTCGCCGATGTCGTGGGGTCACCACTGGGTCTGGTTCGTGCCGATCGTGGTGGCCGGCGTCCACCTGGCTCTCGACACCCGACGCACCCAGGTCGAACGTGGCCTGGCGGCAGCATCCGCCACGGCCGTCGTGCTGCTGGCGTTCGCGTGGCCGACGCATGTCCCGGGGCTCCTGCCCGACGCCTACTACACGGGTCTCTACGTGAAGACGCGGGTCACCTGGCTCAACTGGTTCACCGTCAGCCCGTATCTGTGGGCGTATCTCGGGATTCTGATCGCGACGGTCGTCGCCCTCCGGTTCTTCGGTTCCCGTTCGGCCACCGAGTCCGACCCGGCTGCAGTCATCGCTCCCGGGGTCGCGGTAGCGGGCATCGCCGATGGCGGATTGCCCACCGATCAGGCCGACGGTGGCAGCTCCCAGGCTGTCGAACCGTCCGTCCGGACCCACGCCGACCACGTGGATCTGTCCGACGAGATGGTCGATGACCTGGTCGGAACCGCCGGCGAGCTGATGGGTGACGCACCCGAGACAGGGGCATCGCCCGCAGTGTGAGGCAGGCGCATCCGATGTCACGGGTCGCCGGTACTCTCGACGCGTGGCTCTGTATCGCACCTATCGCCCGGCTACCTTCGCCGACGTCGTGGGGCAGGAGCACGTCACCGATCCGTTGAGCCGTGCCCTCGACTCCGGGCGCATCAACCACGCGTACCTCTTCTCTGGTCCGCGCGGCTGTGGCAAGACGTCGTCGGCGCGAATCCTGGCGCGGTCGTTGAACTGTGCCGAAGGCCCTACCTCGCGGCCCTGCGGCACGTGCTCGTCGTGCGTGGCGCTCGCTCCCGGTGGACCAGGCAATCTCGACGTCATCGAACTCGACGCGGCCAGCCACGGCGGCGTCGACGACACCCGCGAGTTGCGTGACCGCGCGTTCTACGCGCCGGCCGAGTCGCGTTATCGCGTGTTCATCGTCGACGAGGCACACATGGTGACCAACGCCGGCTTCAACGCACTGCTCAAGATCGTCGAGGAGCCGCCGGAGCATCTCATCTTCGTGTTCGCGACGACCGAGCCGGAGAAGGTGCTGCCGACGATCCGCTCGCGCACGCACCACTATCCGTTCCGTCTGCTCGCCCCGCCGGTCATGCGCGGTCTGCTGGAGAAGATCTGCGAGCGCGAGGGTGTGACGGTCGCACCCGAGGTCTACCCACTGGTCATCCGTGCCGGTGGGGGTTCGCCGCGTGACTCGCTGTCGATCCTCGATCAGCTCCTCGCCGGCGCCGACGACCAGGGCGTCGCCTACGAGCGTGCACTCGCGCTGCTCGGTGTCACCGACATCGCCCTCATCGACACCGCCGTCGACGCATTGGCGTCGGCCGACGGCGCGGCGTTGTTCGGGGCCGTCGAGAAGGTCGTCGACGCGGGTCACGATCCCCGCCGTTTCGCGGTCGACCTCCTCGAACGACTCCGCGACCTGATCCTGCTGCAGGCCGTTCCCGATGCTGCCGACCGTGGGCTCGTCGAGGCGCCGGGCGATCAGCTCGCACGCATGCAGAGTCAGATCGAGACGCTCGGTCCCGCCTCGTTGACGCGCTTCGCCGAGATCGTGCACGACGCCCTCGGCGAGATGCGCGGCACCACGTCGCCGCGCCTCCTCCTCGAGGTGATGTGCGCGCGCATGTTGCTGCCCGCGGTGTCGAACGACGACGCCGCTCTGCTGCAGCGGCTCGAGCGTCTGGAATCGGGGATCGGTTCGACGTCGATCCCGGTGCCGGCGAAACCCGCTGAGCCAGAACCGGAACCGAAGTTCGTGCGCCCGTCGCAGCGTAAGGCGATGGAAGAGGCGAAGGCGGCTGAAGAGGCCCGTCGCGCCGCGGCGGAGGAAGCCGAGGCCGATGTCGCCGTCGTGGCACCGACGCCCCCGCCCCCGACGCCCCCGGCGCCGATGCCGACACCGCCGACACCAACCGCGCCGGAGCCTGTCGCGCCGGCACCCGAGCCCGTGGCCGCTGAACCCGTCGCCGCTGAACCCGTGGCCGCTGACCCGGTTTTCGAGACACCTGTGGTCGAGGAGTCGGTCGTTGCGGAGCCGGTCGTTGCCGATCCAGTCGCGCTGATGGCCGACGTCGAGGACACCACCGACGACGCGGACATGCTCGAGGAGCTGAGTGTCGAGGAGCCTGCGCTCGACGCCCTCCCCGACCCGGATGCGCTCGATCTCGGGGACCTCGAATCCGCAGACGTCGAAGCTCCGGACGCCGAAGCTCCGGACGCCGACGCTCCAGACACCGACGCTCCAGACACCGAAGCTCCGGACGCCGAGGCGCCGACGCTCGATCTCCCCGTCGCCGCAGTCGAGTCGCCGGTCGAGGCAGAGGCAACAGCGCCGCCGGCGCCGGAACCCGTGCGGACCGACGTCACCCCCTCAGTCCGGAACGGCGGCACCCCGACGGCGCCGGAGCCACCGTCGCGCGCACGGGGGGCCGAACCGGCCACGGAACCCGCCCCCGAGCCGGGGCAGTCGGTCCACTTCGACGACATCCCGTTGCCGGACGAGCCGGTCGACGAGTACTCGGTCCCGCCGCCCGACGCGATGCCGGTGCGGGCGAAGGTGCCTGAGCCGAAACCGGAACCGGAGCCCGAACCTGCTCCCTCCGGTGGACTCGACGCCGACGCCGTCCGCACGCGGTACCCGGAGATCCGGGCAGCGGTCCGCGAGCGTTCCAAGAGTCTCGAGCCGATGTTGTCGGCGGCGGTCATCGCCGATCTGGAGGGCACCACGGTGGTCCTGGCGCATCCGGTCGAGGTGCTCGTCGGACGACTCTCCGCGCCGCATGCGGTCACCATCATCCGTGAGGCACTCGCCGAGGTCTTCGGCACACCGCTCGACGTGCGGACGGTCCACCAGGCCCCGGGCACTGCAGTCGCGCCGTCGGTGGCCGGCGGCGGGCAGCCGACGAAACCGCAGGCCAAGCCCCGGCAGTCGTACTCGCGGCCGAGTCGTGCCCGGGACCAGTCGGTGGCCACGGCCCCCGCGCCCGAGCCGGTGGCCGAACCGGAGGAGCCCGAGCCGCCACGCGCGGACGAGGACATCCCCGACGAGGAGCGGGCCGAGATGGTCGCCGATGCGAGGACGGGAGCGCCCGAACAGCGCCTGGATCCCGACCTGGTGGCCCTCGAGCTGCTCAAGTCGGAACTCGGGGCACGGCCGATCGAGTGACCGTCGTGATCACGGGCTGGTAGAACGCAGACATGCGATTGCGATCGGTTCTACGTCTGGTCATGACGCCGGCTGCGGCGACGGTGGCTCTCATGCTGTCGATGGCCGGTGCCGAAGCGGCACCCAACGGATCGCCGTCGACGCCACGGCAGACCGTCGACCAACAGGCGCGTTCCCTCGGACTGGTGGACGTGAAGACCGTCGTCGCGGACGCGGTGCTGGATCTGCGGTACGCGACCACCGACAACTTCGTCGGTGAGCAGCTGTACCCGCGCAACGCCCGCTGTCTGGTCCATGAGTCGATGGCTCCGGGCCTGCGGACCGCGGCCCGGAGGCTGCGGGCCCGTGGCGAGACCCTGGTGTTCTGGGACTGCTATCGGCCGCATTCGGTGCAGCAGCGCATGTTCCGGAAAGTGCCCGATCCGGCGTGGGTCGCGGCACCCGGCCCCTATTCGACCAGCCACGAATCCGGGCGCTCGGTCGACGTCACGCTGGCGGTCCGCAACCCGAGCTGTCCGGCTCCGCGTAAGGTCGGCGACCTCTGCCGTATCGACATGGGCACCGACTTCGACTCGTTCACTCCACGCGCGACCGCATTTGCAACGCAAGGGGTTTCGGTGTCTGCGCAGGCCGCGCGGGCTGGGCTGCGCCGGGCGATGGCCGCCGGGGGACTGAGCGTCTACTCCGGCGAATGGTGGCACTTCGACGGACCAGGCGCGGACGTCCGCCGGCCGATCATCGACGTCCCCCTCACCTGAGACCTTCGAACGACGAAACCCCGCCGGTGATCCGACGGGGTTTCGTTTGGTCGAGGGGACTCAGGCGTTCCACCACGGCCGCAGCGGGACCTGGTGTCCACCGTGGTCGTCGAGCTTGGTCGCCAGCACGTGGTGGAGCTGGATGATGTTGCGGTTGAAGCCGATCCGGCAGCCCGCCATGTACAGGCCCCACAGGCGGGCGGTGCCCTCACCGACCTCGGCGACAGCCTCGTCCCAGTGCTCGACGAGGTTGGCGTTCCAGTCCCGGAGGGTCATCGCGTAGTGCTCGCGGAAGTTCTCCTCGTGGATGACCTCCATGCCGCCGATGTCCTGGAGCTTGGAGATGATCTTGCCCGAACCGGTGAGTTCGCCGTCGGGGAACACATAGCGGTCGATGAACGAACCCGCCCTGCTGCGGCTGGCGTTGTCGGGCCGAGTGATGCAGTGGTTCAACAGCATTCCGCCCGGACGCAGCTTGTCACGCATGAAACCGAAGTAGGCCGGGTAGTTGCTGACACCGATGTGTTCGGTCAGACCGATCGACGACACCGCGTCGAAGCCGGACTCGGTGATGTCGCGGTAATCGCTGTGGCGCACCTCGGCCAGGTCGGTGAGGCCCTCGTCGACGATGGCCTTCTGCGCCCACTCGGCCTGCTCGGCGGACAGCGTCGCGCCGATGGCGTGAACGCCGCGCTTGGCGGCGTAGCGGACCATTCCGCCCCAGCCGCACCCGATGTCGAGCAGCCGGTCGCCCGGCTTGAGGCGCAGCTTCTCGAAGATGAGGCGATACTTGTTGTCCTGCGCGGTCTCCAGCGACGCGTCGTGGTCGGGGTAGACCGCACACGTGTAGGTCATCGAGGGGCCGAGGACCCACTCGTAGAAGGCGTTCGACACGTCGTAGTGGTAGTGGATGACCTCGGCGTCACGAGCCTTGCTGTGCCGCAGGCCTTCGGCGAAGCGACGCCAGCGCGGCACGGCTTCCTGCGGGGGCGGGGCGATCGGCTTGAAGTGCTCGATGCCGAGCGACCGTGCGATCTGCGCCAGGGCCAGCGGCGAGGGGCGGTGGAAGTCCAGGTCGCTCGCGAGAGCCTTGAGTGCGGGGTAGGGGTCGCCGGGATGCGCTCCGACGAGTTCGAGGTCGCCGGCGATGTAGGCGCGGGCCAGGCCGAGGTCACCGGTTGCGGTGACGAGGTAGGTGGTGCCGCGCGGCGTCTTAAGGTTGAGGCCGTACTGGGCGTCTGCCGGGCCGGCGCTGCTGCCGTCGTATGCCGAGATCCGAATCGACAGGTTGCCGCCGAGGAGGGTCTCGAAGATCTCGGACAAGGACATTTTCCAGGTGTGGGGATCCGCACCGGCGGGTGCGCTGTCTTTGAACGTCGTCATTGGCGTTTCACCGCTTTCGAATAGAGGTCCAGAAGACGGCCGCGGGGGTCGTACCGCTTCTTCAGGAGCCGATAACTCTCACCGCCGTAGAGTTCGTCGAACTCGTCCGGCTCGTAGAAACTTTCCGAGTACAGCGATTTGTGGCCGTCGAGTTCGGCGACCTTGCGTTCGATGATCTTGTTGGTGTGCCCGGGATCGCCCGGGGTGACCGGCACGGCCGACCAGAAGCCGACGTTGACGTAGGTGCGTTGCGGTTCGAGCGGGTACAGCGGCCACGGGCGGACCGGGTCCGAGCCGGGCAGTGCGGGTTCGCGGAGACGCAGCGGGCACAACCAGATCGGCTCGATCGGGATGTTGTCCAGGAACCACTCGACGTACTCGGTGGTGCGCTCGATCGGCACCTCGATGTCCTGCACGACGCGTTCACCCGGCGGAAGTCCCTTGCGCGCGTTGAGCCGGTCGCCGATGTCGTAGCGCTGGTCGAACGCGATCAGCTTCCAGTAGAAGCTGCTGCGCAGGTAGCGCTTCGGCCACCAGCGGCGGATGTTCGGGTTCTGCGCACCGAAAGCGCGCGAGCACCAGAACCAGTCGGTGTCCCAGCGCCAGAGGTAGTCGTGGATGGTGAGACGGTCGGTGGTCTTGCTCTGGACGGAGCGGTAGTAGATGTCCATCCCGGTGTAGTCGCTGACCGCGCCCTCCTCGTCGGTCTGGCGTCCGACTGTGAGGTAGGACTCGTTGGCGGAGAACACGACTCCGTCGAGGTAGTCGACGTGCTCGCCGTCGTATGTCTTGTCGGTGACGATCGTCTCCATCGTCGACTGCAGCTCGGCGACGGAGGTGAACCGCACGTGGCGCAGCGCGACGTAGGGCTTCACCGGTTCCAGCTCGATGCGCAGTCGGACCGAATAGCCCAGCGTGCCATAGGAGTTCGGGAAGCCGAAGAACAGATCGGCATGTTCGTTGGTGGGTGTGGCGGTGATGATCTCACCGTCACCGGTCAGGATGTCGATCTCCGACACCGACTCGTGCGGGAGTCCGGAACGGAAGGAGGTGCTCTCGATGCCGAGGCCGGTCACCGCGCCGCCGAGGGTGATCGTCTTGAGTTGGGGGACCACCAGGGGCGCCAGACCATAGGGCAGGGTCGCCGCGACGAGGTTTTCGTAGGTGCACATCCCGGCGACGTCGGCGGTTCGGGCGTCGGGGTCGACCGAGATCACCCGGTCGAGTCCGGAGACGTCCAGTCCGGGATGTGGATTGGCTGCGCGTTTGCGGAAGAGGTTGGACGTCTTCTTCGCAAGGCGCACGGTCGCGTTCGGAGGAATGGCACGATAGCTGGCCAGTAGGGTGGACACCCCCTGGTCAAATGCCTGTCCCCCCATCTCCAGCCCAGAGCTCACCCGGTTAGCCTAGGACTTGATCAGTTCGCCCGCCAATCGTTTCGTCCTAAGGAGTGTCCATCGTGGGTCAGGTTTCCGCATCACAATCGATCGACATCACCGCCGCTCCGGACGCCGTCATCGGGGCGCTCGCCGATTACGACGACGTGCGTCCGGCGATCCTCCCGGCGCAGTACCGCGACTACAAGGTCATCAGCGGCGGTAACGGCGACGGCACCGTCGTGCACTGGATTCTGCAGGCCACCTCGAAGCGGCAGCGTGACGTGCAGGCGACCGTCAGCGTCACCCCGGACACCGTCACCGAGCGCGACGCCAACTCCACCATGGTGACGACCTACAAGGTCGCCCCGTCGGGCAGCGGTTCGCGCGTCACGACCACCACCACCTGGAACGGTGCGGGCGGCATCGGCGGCTTCTTCGAGAAGACCTTCGCGCCCAAGGGACTCAACCGCATTCAGGCCGAGGTGCTCGGCAACCTCAAGAAGCGCCTCGAGAACTGACAGCGCAGAGAACTGACAGCGCAGAGAACTGACAGCGCAGAGAACTGACAGGCGCAGAGAACTGACCCCGCGCAGAAGGGGCCGGGCCCGACCGTCGCCGCTTCCGATCAGGGACGGCGTCGACTCCACGCGGGTGGTCTTGCGGTCGGGGCCCGAATCCACCGTCGGCGAAGCGCTCCTCGCGTCCCCGAGTCTCGCGGGCCTCGGCGCCGCGGAACTGCGGGCGCGCGCCGCCGCGGGTGAGATCGTCGACGCCGGTGGTCAACCCGTCGACCTCGACGCGCCGTCGCGGGTGAACGTCTCGCTCTATCTGTACCGCGATCTCCCCGACGAGGTCCCGATCCCCTTCGACGTCCCGGTGCTCTACCGCGACGACAACATCGTCGTCGTGGACAAGCCGCACTTCCTGGCGACCATGCCGCGGGGTCGCCACGTGACGCAGACCGCTCTGGTGCGACTCCGGCGCGAGTTGGACAGCGACACGATCTCGCCGGCCCACCGTCTCGACCGCCTCACCGCCGGCATCCTGCTCTTCACCTTGCGACCCGAGGTCCGGGCTGCTTACCAGGACCTCTTCGCGTCGAGGAAGGCGCGCAAGGAGTATCGCGCGCTCGCGCCGGTCGACGAGGCGCTCGCCGACACCGTCACCGTGCGCGACCGTATCGAAAAAACCGCCGGTGATCTGCGGGCGCGCGTCGTCGACGGCCCGGTCAACGCCATCAGCGACATCGCCCTCGTCGAGCAGACCGACCGCGGTGGCGTGTACCGGCTGGTGCCGCACACGGGACGTACCCATCAGCTGCGGCTGCACATGTCCTCGCTGGGCGTCCCCATCGTCGACGATCCGCTGTATCCCGATGTCCGCCCGGAGCTGGCGGAACGACCCGACCACGGGGACTTCACGTCCCCGCTGCGGCTGGTCGCACACGTCCTGGAGTTCACCGATCCGCTCGACGGCACGCCGCGCCGGTTCGAGAGCCGACGCTCGGTGTGGTCGGACTGACCTCGACACCCCCCGAAATCCGCCCCCGTAAACCGCCCCCGACATGCGCCCTCCAGCAGGACGCCGGCGACATATCGTCCGTGCCGGACTTCCAGAGGGCGCATCTCGGGGGCGCTTTTCGGTGGATGGCTATGGGTGCACGTGAGCATCTACCCTGGCCACCGTGACGATTCGAGCGTCGTATGAGCGACACCCCGACCTGGGATGTGAAGCCGTCGTCTTCATCGACGACGAGTCGCTGGCCTGTTTCCAGATCCAGCGCGATCTCACCGGCGGACCGCGCGCCGACGAACACTGCGTCACGACCGGGGCGAGCGCGCCCGTCTACGGCGGCATCGTCGAGTGGCGGCGCGTCGACGACCGTTTCGAGTTCTCGCTGACCCGCCGGGCAAGCCGACTCTTCGGGGACGAGGTGCTGTCCTTCGAGATCAGCCCGGTCGACGAGGTGACCGTCGACGACATCGCCGCGCATGTCGATCGATTGTTGCGCTGACCCGGGGGCTACCCTGGACGGCGTGACGCAACCATTCGATCCCAGCGCATTGTTCGGCGGCGGCCAGGGCGGCGAGAACCCGATGGCGGGACTGCTGGCCCAGGCGCAGCAGATGCAGGAGAAGCTCCTGTCCGCACAGAACGAGATCGCCGCGGCGGAGATCGTCGGAAGCGCGGGCAACGGCCTGGTCACCGTGACCGGCAACGGCACCGGTGAGGTGACCGCGGTGTCCATCGACCCCAAGGTCGTCGACCCCGAAGACGTGGAGACCCTGCAGGATCTGTTGCTGGGCGCGCTCGCCGACCTGTCGCAGAAGCGTGAGCAGCTCACCACGGAGAAGATGGGTCCGCTGGCCGGAGGCCTCGGCGGCGGTATCCCCGGGCTCGGCGGCTGATCGCGCCCGCCGCGCGATCCTCCCCACGACACCAGAGAACCCGGGCACACGATGTATGAAGGACCGATCCAAGATCTGATCGACGAACTGGCCAAGCAGCCGGGTCTCGGTCCGAAAGGTGCGCAGCGGATCGCCTTCCACCTGCTCGCCGGGGAGAAGTCCGACATCGACCGACTGATCGCCGCACTCGGACGCGTCCGCGACGACGTCGTCTTCTGCGCCGAATGCGGCAACGTGTCGGCGAATCGGCTGTGCCGGATCTGCTCGGATTCCCGGCGTGACGCAACCAAGATCTGTGTCGTCGAAGAACCCAAGGACGTCCACGCGATCGAGCGGACCAAGGAGTTCACCGGCCGCTACCACGTGCTCGGCGGTGCGCTCGACCCGTTGTCCGGGATCGGGCCCGACCAGCTGCGCATTCGTGAACTGCTCCGGCGGCTCGCCAATCAGGAGGACGGAGTCGACGTCAGCGAGGTGATCGTCGCGACCGACCCCAACACCGAGGGCGAGGCGACCGCCACCTACCTGCAGCGCATGCTCAAAGACTTCCCCGGGCTGTCGGTGACACGGCTGGCGTCGGGTCTGCCGATGGGCGGCGATCTCGAGTTCGCCGACGAACTGACGCTCGGCCGTGCGCTGTCCGGTCGCCGGATTCTGGCCTGAGCACCGCACGCGGGGCGTGTTGCGCGACCCCGGCTAATGTCGGAAGGTGATATCGCTGAAGCGGGGGCGTCAACGAATCCGGGTGATCGCGGTGGGGATGGCCGCGATCGCGGCCATCGGCCTGCTGGACACGGCACGGGCCGTGCCTTCCGCCGGGGCTGCGGTACCCGAGCTGGAATGGACCTCATGTCCCGCCGTTCACGGTGTTCCGTCGAGCGTCCGGTGTGCCGCGGTCGAGGTCCCGCTGGATCACGCCCAGCCGAACGGGCCCACGATCGAGCTCCTGGTGAGTCGCGTCCCAGCCCGCGATCCGGCGCAACGCCGCGGTGTCCTGATGGGGAATCCGGGAGGCCCCGGCGGCGACGGGATCGCGATGTTCAGCCAGTTGCATCCGCCGGCCGAGGTGCGCGACCAATGGGATCTCGTCGCCGTGCAACCGCGCGGCCTGGTGTCGGGCACGCCACTGAAGTGCGCTCCGCTCACCGGCGCGGAATCCGAAATCCTCACCGCCGCAGGAAAACTCAATCGCGAGCGGTGTGCGCGGCGGACGCCCGGTCTGGGGGCGACCCTGACGACGGAGAACACCGCGCGTGACATCGAGGTGGTTCGCCGCCGGCTGGGCGAGACCAAGATCAGTCTGTACGGGGTCTCGTACGGGACATTGCTCTTCGCGACCTACGCCACGCTGTTCCCCCAGCGGGTGGACCGCATGGTCCTCGATTCCGGATTCGATCCGGGCGTCGTGTGGAACAGCCTGCTCGATGTACAGACCCCCGGCTACAAGGCCCGTGTCCACGCCATGATGGCGTGGATCGCCCGCCACGACCACGTCTACCATCTGGGAACCACTCCGCTCGCCGTGTACCGGAAGTGGAGCAATCACGTCAGCGCCGAGGCGGGTGTCCCGCCGTCGCTGGTCGCGCCGCCGGCGCAGGTCGGGGACGTTCCGCCAGGGCTCCGCGCCATCGCCGAACAGTACATCGCCGGAACCGACCTGACCGCGGATGCGCGTGCACGGTTCGAGAACTTCGTCGCGACGCTGCTGACACCTGGTTCGGTGCAAGCGAATTCGGGACTTCTGGTCTTGACGCGGGCGTTCGCGCCCGATCGGAACTTCTGGCCGGTCATCGCGATGTTGACGGCCGGCGCCCCCGGGGAGTTCGCCAAGCCCTCGCCCGCGGTCCTCGAAGCGGCGACGGTCTCACAGGACATGCAGGCGGCCGTCCTGTGCAACGAGAACCAGGTGCCCGCGGATCCGTCGATGAGCCTTTCGGCGTTCATCACCGGCTACGTCACCGCCGACCCGTTCGAGGCGCCGGGACTCGTCTACCGTTCGGGGATGGCCTGTGCCGGAGCACCCCCGGTCGCCCGTCCGATCCGGATCAGGGATCGGGGACTCGCCGTACGGCCGTTGCAGATCCAGAGCGTCGGGGACCCGCAGACGCCGTACCGCGGAAGTCTGGTCATGCAACGCCGGATGGGCAGCCACCTGATCACCGTCGGCGGAGGCGACCACGCCCAGCTCGGCCGCGGGAATCGGCCACTCGACGCCGCGATCGCCGGATACCTGAGGACCGGACGGACGGCGGTGACCCGGGTTCCGGAGGCGCCGATCACGGCGTCGCTGACCCGGTTCCCGCCGAGCCTGACCGTGGGCGCGACGGCTTGGTGACGGTACCCGACCGCGTCGCGCCCGAGGTCGGCGCGCGTCTCGCCGAGCTCGCTGCGGGTCTCGACTCGGGGATCGTCGCGATAGACGGGCCGTCGGGCGCCGGGAAGTCGACGGTCGCGGATCTGCTGGTCGCCCGGTTGCGCGACCGCGGGGTCGGCGTGACGCTGGTGCGCACCGACGACTTCGCGACCTGGGACGACCCGGTCGCGTGGTGGCCCGAGCTGGAGGCCGATGTCCTGCATTCCTTCGTCCGACGCCGCGACTACCGCTACCGTCCTCGGGTCTGGCGCGACGGCCGTGCGACGCCGGGCCCGCAGGTGTGGATCGAATGGCAGCCACTACTGATCATCGAAGGCGTCTCGTCGGCGCGGCGTCGCATCGCCGACCGACGGACTCGTGCCCTGTGGCTCGACGGCGGAACCGAGGCGGAGCGCCTGGAGCGGGCCGTCGCGCGGGACGGCGAGGAGTCGCGGGCACACCTGCGGCAGTGGCAGGAGTTCGAACGAGGCTGGTTCGCCGTCGACCGCACCCGCGAACGGTGCGTCGTACTGGACTGACCGGCCGGTCGCGGCTCGCGGTTACTGTCGGATATGGACACTCGACGGCGGTTCCGCGATCTCGCGGAACTCGATGCGCACCTGATCGACTGTCGCGCATGCCCGCGGCTCGTCGAGTGGCGTGAACAGGTGGCCCGGGAGAAGCGTCGCGCGTTCTCCGACCAGGAGTACTGGGGACGTCCGGTGCCCGGCCTCGGACCGGCCGACGCGCGGTTGCTGATCGTCGGACTCGCACCTGCCGCACACGGCGGCAACCGCACCGGCCGGATGTTCACCGGCGACCAGAGCGGCGATTTCCTGTTCTCCGCAATGTATCTCGCCGGCCTGGTGAGTCAACCGCATTCGGCGGCGATGGATGACGGGCTGGAGCTGTTCGGTACGCGGATCACCGCACCCGTGCATTGCGCTCCGCCGCAGAACAAACCGACCGTAGAGGAACGGGACCGGTGTTCGTACTGGTTGCACGGCGAGCTCGAACTGCTCTCTCCGACAGTGCGTTCGGTGATCACGCTCGGCGTTTTCGGTTGGCAGTCGGCACTGCGCACATTCGGTGCGCTCGGCTGGACGGTGCCACGTCCGGCACCGAAGTTCGGGCACGGGGCGTCGACGATCCTGACCCGCGGCGACGCGACACTCGAGGTGTTCGGGTGCTACCACGTGAGCCAGCACAACACCTTCACCGGGCGGCTGACCGTCGACATGCTCGTCGAGGTGTTGCAGCGGGCGGCAAAGTCGGCGGGGATCGCTCTGGGGCAGTGAGCTTGTTCTCCTACCGTCGCCGCCCGGCGGCGAGGCGCTCCTTGCGCAGCCGGCTGACCTCGGGGAGGTCTAGCGGCGCAAGCGATTCGACGCCCATCGCGGTTGCGAGGAGGTAATCGGCGAGCTCCGGGTTGCGGGCCAGCGCCGGACCGTGCATGTAGGTGCCGATCACGCTGCCCTGCACGACGCCCTCGGTGCCGTCGCCGACGCCGTTGCCGACGCCGTGTTTGACCCGAGCGAGAGGTGCGGCGTCTGAGCCCAGTGTGCTTCCGCCGCGGTGGTTCTCGAATCCGGTGAGCGGCTGGGTGAGCGCGGCCAGAGTCGGTTCGGTGATCAGCTCACCGATGCTGCGTTTCGCCTGCGGCGCCGTCGTCAGGTCGAACAGCGAGATGCCGTCGACGCGTTCGCCCGCCGAGGTCTCGTACCAGTGGCCGAGTACCTGGATGGCGGCACAGATCGCCAGGACCGGGCGGCCCGCCGCGGCGGCCTGCTGCAGGCCGGGATAGCGGGCCAGGTGCCGGGTCGCCAGGCGCTGGGCGTAATCCTCGGCGCCACCGAGGGTGTAGACGTCCAGCGAATCGGGAACCGGGTCGTCGAGCGTGATGTGCACGACTTCGGCGTCGATGCCGCGCATGATCGCGCGGCGCTTGAGGACGAGGGCGTTGCCGCTGTCGCCGTAGGTGCCCATGACGTCGGGCAGGACCAGCCCGATGCGCAGCGTCGACTCGCTCACTGTTCGGCCCTCCGTGCACGTTCCGCACGTTCCATGGCGATCCCCAGATCGCGGAACGCGGTGTAGTTGGCGAGCACTTCGACCCGCCCCGGTGGGCACGAGGCGATCGCGGCCATCGGATCGGGGATCGTGGTGTGCTCGGCGCCCGCGTAGAGCAGACGCACCGACAGGTCGGCGGCCCGCTCGCCGGCGGCCACCACCTGCATCGTCTCGAACGCCTCGAACCGCACGTCCCACAGCCAGGAGAGATCCTCGCCGTCGGGAACCTGGCCGTTCACCGCGATCACCAGGCCGTCGGCGTCCTGGTCGATCATCGACAAGGCCTCCTGCCAGCCCGCCGGGTTCTTCGCGAGAAGTGTTCGGACGGAATGGTTTCCGATCTGGTGGATGCCGTAGCGCCCGGCGACCTCGCCGACGGTTCCGACCGCGGCGGCGGCCTTGCCCGGGTCGGCTCCCATCGCGACGGCGGCCGCCACCGCCTGCGTCGCGTTGCCACGATTGGCCCGGCCGGGGACGGCGAGGGTCATGGGGGCGGAGAAACCGTCGGGCCCGTAGATGTTCTCGTCGTCGAACCACCAGTCGGGCGTGGGCCGACGGAAGTTCTCGTCGCCGGTCGACTGCCAGCCCTCACCGGACCGCACGATCGGTTCGCCGGTGCGGGGACAGCTCACCGAGTCGCCGACCCAGCCGGCGCCGGCGGCCACCCACACCACGTCGGGGGCGTCGAAGGCAGCGGAGGTCACCAGCACGTCGTCGCAGTTGGCGATGACCGTGGTCGAGGGATGGCGGGCGATGCCCTCGCGGAGCCGTCGTTCGATCATGTTGATCTCGCCGACCCGGTCGAGCTGGTCGCGCGACAGGTTCAGCAGGACCAGCACCTCGGGGTCCACCGCATCGCTGACGTGGGGCACGTGGAGTTCGTCGACCTCGAGTGCACACAGCGGCGCGGTGCGGCTGAGCGTGAGGGTGGCGATGATGCCGGCGTCCATGTTGGCGCCGTCGGCCTGAGTGGCGACCTCGCCGAGTTCGGCCATCGCCGCGGCGGTCATCCGCGTGGTCGTCGACTTGCCGTTGGTGCCGGTGATGATCGCGGTGTGCTTGCCGGCCGCGAGACGACGCATGATGTCGGGATCGATCTTGGCGGCGACGAGGCCGCCGATCATCGAACCCTTGCCGCGTCCCGCGGTACGCGATGCCCAGCGGGCGGCCGCAGCCGCGACCAGCGCGACCGAGGTGCGGGCGGGCACGCGGTTGCTCCGGGGAGATACGGATCCGGCGGACGATGGACGGTCGGGCATGGTCACGAGTGTTCCACAGGGTCGATCTTCGGGTTGCTCGTGCCGATCGGCGACCAGCAGGTAGGCTCTGCGACTGTGAGCCGCGACACTTATCTGCGTTTGTCCCTGCCCGCACGAATCCAGCGTGGCGTGCTGCTGGCCGCGGGGAGGATTCCCGGCGCCGCATTGTCGGCACTCGGGCGGCGGGCGCCGGTCAACTCCGACGGCGAGCGGGTTGCGCCCGAGCTCGCCGCGATCGGCTGGGCGAATCAACACGTTCCCGGCTTGAATCCGTTCCAGGGTGAGGTCGCCCGGTCGCGTTCGGCGACCGACGAGAGCGGCGCGTCGATGGCCGAGAACCTGCCGCCCATGGCGGTGGAGGAAGACCTCGTCATCGACGGTCCCGCCGGTCCGATCCCGGCCACGCGGTACCGGTCGTCGACCGAGTCGGGCGGGCTGCTCGTCTACTTCCACGGCGGCGGATTCGTCACCGGCAGCCGCATCAGCCACGACACCTTCGTGCGCCGCCTCGCCCACGGCACGGGACTCGACGTCCTGTCGGTCGAGTACCGGCTCGCGCCGGAGCATCCGTTTCCCGCGGGGGTCGAGGACGCCGTCGCGGCCTGGCACTTCGCCGTCGACGTTGCTCCCCGGTGGGGGCTCGATCCGCGGCGCATCGTCGTCGCCGGTGACAGTGCGGGCGCGAACCTGGCCACCGTGGTGGCCCGGCTGGTCCGGGACGAACCGGCGACGCCGGTCTTCCAGCTGCTCATCTACCCCGTCACCGATCTCTCCGCGCAGACCCCGTCGCGACGTGAGTTCGCGACCGGGTTCTTCCTGACCACGGACGGTATCGAGTGGTTCAACGACCACTACGTCCCCGACCTCGAGCAGCGCAGCGACCCGCGCTGCTCGCCACTGCTCGCCGACGACCTCGGCGGACTGCCGCCGGCACATGTCATCGTCGCCGGCTTCGACCCGTTGCGCGACGAGGGCCTCGCCTACGCGAAACGGCTCGAGGAAGCAGGGGTCCCCGTCACGCTGCGGCGGGAGGGTTCGATGATCCACGGGTTCGTCAACATGACCCTGATCAGCCCGGGCGCCCGCGCGGCGGTGGACCGGATGTGTGCGGAGGTCCGGCGAGCACTCGACGGGGCTCCGCCGGCGGATCAGCAGTCGATCGCCGGCTGACGTCCGGGCGCGATCGCCCCGACGCACGCGTGGTCGGCATCGCCTTCCGATGCAGTGCGCGTGACCGTGGCCACGGCTGGTGCTCGGTGACGCCTGCGCGACCGCGGGCGCGCCATCACGCCGACCGCGCAACCGCTGACGACGATCACCGCTCCGACGATCTCGCCGACCGTCGGAACCCCGCCGAGGAAGGCGAAGGATGCGCTGATGCCGACGACGGGCACGAGCAGCGACATCGGCGACACCCTGCTGGCGTCGTTGCGGCTCAGGAGCATGGTCCACAGGCCGGCGCCGACGAGGGTGCCGAAGACGGCCAGGTAGACGAGTCCGCCGAGCGCACGTAGCCCTGTCTCGGTGCCGATCGCCATCAGTGAGTCGAAGCCCGCGGCCGGGCCTTCGATGATCAGGCTCGCCAGGTACAGCGGCGGGGTCGCGACGACGGCCATCCACAGTGTCATGCGGAACGAGTCGTCGGGCTGGGCCAGGCGCCCGCCGATGTTGCCGATCGCCCAGCTGAGGCCACCCAGGATGGTGAGACCGATGGGGAGGAGGGCGGCCACACCGATATCGCTGCCGGTGGCGCGGTCGACGGCGATCAGGCCCATGCCGCCGACGGCGACCAGAAGGCCCACGACCTGGGCGAACGTCATCCGCTCACGCAGGAACAGCACCCCCAGGATCACCGTGAAGGGCGCCGATGTCTGCAGCACCAGCGAGGCGAGCCCGGCCGGCATACCCAGGGTCATCGCCAGGAACAGGAACATGAACTGCACGGTTCCGAAGCCCGCCACGTAGACCAGGAACCACTTGAGGCGGACCTTCGGGAACCGGACGAACAGGGCGACCGGGATCGCCATGACCGCGAAACGCAGCGCAGCCAGGAAGACGGCGGAAAGTGCTCGAGACTGAGGTGGATCGCGACGAAATTCAGTCCCCACAAGAACACGACGCCGAGGGCGAGCAACCGGTCACGAGTGGACATGGACACCATCGTCCGAGGCGTGGTGATGAAGGACAATCGAATTTAAACGGATGGATTGTTCAGATCTACTGAACAATCCATCCGGGGGTCGAGCTCAGCCCGTCACTTCTGAGCGGCTGCGACCTTCGCCCGGACGTCGTCCATGTCGAGCGCCTCGACCGCGCCGATCAGTTCCTCGAGCTGTGCAGCGGGCAGCGCGCCCGGCTGGTTGAACACGAGGATGCCGTCGCGGAACGCCATCAGCGTCGGAATCGATTGAATGCCAAGGCTTCCGGCGAGCTGCTGCTGTGCCTCGGTGTCGATCTTGCCGAAGAAGATGTCGGAGTGGGCTTCCGACGCCTTCTCGAAGACCGGGGCGAACATGCGGCACGGGCCGCACCAGCTCGCCCAGAAGTCGAGCAGGACGATGCCGTCGGCCGAGATGGTGTCTTGAAAGTTTTCCAGGGTTATGTCATGTGATGCCATGCTCCACACAACCGTTTCGGTGGCGGAGACATTCCGCAGGGTGGTTCGGTCGAGTATCGGTGCCTTTGGCGCATGGAGGTCCGCCGGCTGCGGTTGCTGCGTGAGTTTGCCGATCGTGAGTCGATCGGTGCGGTCGCCGACGCGATGCACATGACGCCGTCGGCGGTGTCGCAGCAGCTCAAGGTCCTCGCCGACGAGGCCGGCGTGCCGCTGTTCGAACCCGACGGGCGGCGCATCCGGCTGACCGAGGCGGGCCGCGCGCTGGTGCTGCGGGCCGACGAGGTGATCGCCGCCGTCGACCGGGCCCAGGAAGAGATGGCGTCGTATCGGTCGGGCCGGGCTCGCGTGCGGCTGGCGATGTTCCCGTCGGGCTCGACGCTGCTGTTGCCGACCGTCCTCGATCGCGCCACCGAGTCCGGGATCGAGGTGCACGCCTTTCACCTCGACGTCGGATACCCGGGTGCAGCTCCGGCTCTTGCGGACTTCGACATCGTCGTGACCCACCGGGACGAACGGGCACCCGCCGTCAACCGGTCTCGGGTGCGGGTCGCCGAGCTGATGCGTGAACCGGTCGACGTCATCGTCCCCGCCGACAGTCCGCTCGCCGAGGCCGACGAGGTGGCGGTGTCCGAGCTCGCCGAACACGATTGGATCAGCGTCGAGGGTGGTTTCCCGGTCGACGATGTGCTGCAGTCGATCTCGGCGGTGACCGGTGTCGCGCCCCGGGTGACGCAACGCATGCTGGACTTCACCACCATCGAGGCGCTCGTCGCCGGAGGTCATGGGATCGCGTTGATGCCGCGGTTCGCGGTTCGTCACCCGGGCGTGAAGCGGCTGGAACTCAAGGGAGTTCGGGCGGCACGGGTGTACGAGGCCTTGGTGCGGCCGCGCGCCCGGTCGGCGGTTGCGCAGGTCGTCGAACTTCTGATGGCCGCGGGCGCCGAACACGGTCAGTGATCGACAAAGGCCGGTGGCCCACGCTTCTCGCGTGAGCCACCGCCCTTCGTTCGTGCTCTCGGGGTCAGACGCCCAGGCTCTTGCCGACGATGTCCTTCATGATCTCGGTGGTGCCACCGAAGATCGTCTGGATGCGGGCATCGGTGTAGGCGCGGGCCACGCGGTACTCGTTCATGTAGCCGTAGCCGCCGTGCAGCTGGAGGCAGCTGTCGATGACGCGCTTGGCGAGCTCGGTGCACCACCACTTGTTCTTGGAGGCGTCGACGGCGTTCAGCTCACCGTCGAGCACGCCCTGGAGGCAGCGGTCGATGTAGACCTCGGCGATGTCCAGCTCGGTGGCCATCTCGGCGAGCGTGAAGCGGTTCGCCTGGAAGGTGCCGATGGGACGGCCGAATGCCTTGCGGTCCTTGGTGTACTGCAGGGTCTCGTCGAAGATGGCGCGGGCGCCGGCGATCGCACCGATGCCGATCGACAGACGCTCGGAGGGCAGGTTCTGCATGAGGTGGTAGAAGCCCATGCCTTCCTGGCCGAGTAGGTTCTCGACCGGGACGCGCACGTTGTTGAAGTGCAGCTCGGCGGTGTCCTGCGCCTTGAGGCCCATCTTGTCGAGCTTGCGACCGCGCTCGAAGCCTTCCATGCCGCGCTCGACGACGAGGAGCGAGAACGCCTTGTGGCCGGCCTCGGGGTCCGGGTTGGTGCGGCACACCACGACCACGAGGTCGGAGTTGATGCCCGACGAGATGAAGGTCTTGTTGCCGTTGAGGACGTAGTGGTCGCCGTCCAGCTTCGCCGAGGTCTTGATGCCGGCGAGGTCGGAACCGGCGCCCGGCTCGGTCATCGCGACGGCGAGAATCGTCTCACCGGTGGCGATACCCGGCATCCAGCGCTTCTTCTGCTCGTCGTTGGCCAGGTGGACGAAGTACGGTGCGACGACGTCGTTCTGGAGGCTGAGGCCGGGAGCTGCGCCGTCGAACTTGGCGAACTCCTCGACGACGACCGCGTTGAAGCGGAAGTCGTCCATCGCGCCACCGCCGCCGTACTCCTCCGGGATGTTGAAGCCCAGGAGGCCTGCGTCGCCGGCCTTCTTGAAGATCTCACGGTCGACCTGACCGGCCTTGGTCCATTCGTCGTTGTAGGGGAGGCACTCGCGGATCAGGAACTGACGCGCGGTTTCCCGCAGGGCCTCGTGTTCGGCTTCGAAGAGGGTGCGTTTCATGGCTTTTCTCCCTTTCGTGAGTTTGCGATGGATGTGTCAGTCGTCGTTCGTGCCCTGCGCGCCGACGACCCGCAGCGCGATCAGGGCGTAGGACGCCGCGACCTCGGCGGGTGTCCGCGCACCGGACGGGCGGTACCAGGTGGTCACCGCCTGGCAGGCGCCGAACAGGTAGCGCAGGACGTCCTTGACGTCCTGGTCGAACCGGAACTCGCCCGATTCCAGGCCCGCCTGGATGACGTCGGCGAGCATGGTCTCGGTCTCGGTCCGCATCGCGATGTAGGGCTCGCGGCGCGGGTCCTCCGGGTCGAGATGACGGAACTCGCTTGCGACACTGGCCAGCTCGAGGTCGCTGGTCATGTGCAGGACGATGGACTCGATCGCGTTCGACAGCTTCTCGCTCGGCGTACGTCCCTCCTCGATGGCTGCTCCGACCCAGGCGAGGACCGAGGTCATCGCCGCTTCGAGCAACTCCACGAGGATGCCGAGTTTGTTGTCGTGGTGGTAGTAGAGCGTCGGCAGGGAGACCCCGGCCCGCGAGGCGATGTCGCGGATCGAGGTCCCGTGAAACCCGCGCTCGTAGAACGCGTGCTTCGCCGCGACGAGGGTCGACGGCAGCGGCACGGGTTCGCGCCGCCGCCAGTCGTGTCCCTCGGTGTCGATCGTGAACCGTTTGGCAGCAGCGGTTTTGGCTGCCTCAGACACGTTCGATGATGGTGGCGTTGGCCATGCCGGCGCCTTCGCACATGGTCTGCAGGCCGTAGCGGCCGCCGGTTGCCTCCAGGTGGTTGACCAGGGTGCCCAGCAGGCGGGTGCCCGACGAACCGAGTGCGTGACCCAGGGCGATGGCACCGCCGCGCGGGTTCAGCTTGGCGGGATCGGCGCCGAACTCCTGGGCCCAGGCCATCGGGACCGACGCGAACGCCTCGTTGACCTCGTAGGCGTCGATGTCCTCGATGGACAGCCCCGAACGCTGGAGGATCTTGTGGGTGGCCGGGATGGGTGCGGTCAGCATGAAGATCGGGTCGTCGCCGGCGACCGAGAACGAGTGGAAACGGGCGCGCGGGGTCAGGCCCAGCTTCGACGCCATCGTGTCGCTCATGATGAGGGCACCGGATGCGCCGTCGGTGAGCGGCGAGGAGTTGCCCGGGGTGATGTGCCAGTTGATCTCCGGGAACCGCTTGGCCAGATCCTCGTTGTAGAACGACGACTTGAGCCCGGTCAGTCCCTCGGCGGTGGTGGAGGCGCGCACGGTCTCGTCGACCTTGTGCGTGAAGGTCTCACCCGCGGCGTTGACCACGTCGATGGGCAGGATCTCGCGATCGAAGAAGCCGTCCGCAGCGGCGGCAGCGGCGCGCTGGTGGGACTGGGCGGCGAAGGTGTCGAGTGCCTCGCGGTCGAACTTCCACTTCGCGGCCACCAGTTCGGCCGAAACACCCTGGTTGACAAGGCCTTCCGGGTAACGGGCCTCGATGCTCGGACCGTACGGACTGCGGCCGGCGGTGGAGAAGCCCATGGGCACGCGGCTCATCGACTCGACGCCGGCGGCGATGACGACGTCGTAGGCGCCGGCGATGATGCCCTGTGCGGCGAAGTGGGCGGCCTGCTGGCTCGATCCGCACTGGCGATCGACGGTGGTCGCCGGGACGGACTCCGGGAAACCGGCCGACAGCAGTGCGGTACGCGAGATGTTGAGGGCCTGCTCACCCGCCTGGCCGACGCAGCCGCCGATCACGTCGTCGACGATGGCCGGGTCGATGTCGTTGCGCTCGACGAGCGAGCGCAGCACGTGGGCGAGCAGTTCGACCGGCTTGGTCTCCGACAGGGCGCCACCGGGCTTGCCCTTTCCGGATGCGAGGCGGACTACGTCGACGATGACGGCTTCGGGCATGAAGGTTTCCTCTCGAGCATGTGGTGTCGCGGACGTGACCGAGCACCGCATGGCGCCGGTCACTTTATCTAACGATCGTTATACCGGTCTAGCACGTGCCTGTCCGCTGAATCAACAAGGCGCCGGGGATTCGAGAGGTTCAGGCGCCCTCGCCCGAGTGGATTCGGGCGAGGGCGTTGTCGCGTCAGGGTGTCAGATGGCGCCCTTGTCCGCGTCACCAGCGGGAACGGCGCTGAACGTCTTCACGTCGAGCGGGCCGGCCAGCAGCGGGCCGATCTTCTTGCCGAGTTCGGTCAGCGCGGGTGCGCTGCCGTGCGTCGACAGTGCCTCGAACGACTCCCAGCGTTCGATCATCACGAGATCGGTCGAGTCGCCCGTCGCCTCGTGCAGTGCGTACTTCCCGCAGCCGGGTTCGCCGTGCACCTGGGGGATGGCGGCCAGAACCGCGTCGCGGACGGCCTGCTCCTCGCCGGCCTTGGGCGAGATGGTGGCGACGACGATCACTTCGGACATGGGTGGGTCTCCTATGGGATAGGGGTGGGGATGGGGGTAGGTCGTGACGTTAGGGGAGTGTCGCGGGTTCGCGTGGCGGTTTCGCCGAGCCCGCCGTCGATGCCCCATGTCGCGTCGCCGGACCGCACGACGGCACTCCCGGACCTGCCGAGGTGAGCCGAACGGGCCGCCGTCGGGAAATGAGACCGAGAACACAGTCGAGGGTTCGATGTGACTACGCGTGATGTCGGATTTGGACGGCGGCGAGACTCCGGGGTCGGAGTGAACCCGCAGGCCAGGTGCCACGGCCGCTGAAAAACCGTGCGGCCAAGGCGGTTCGAACGTGTGCGCGGTCATACCTACTCCACGGTCAGTTTCCGGGCCCCAATCTTGTTGCACGTGACTTATCAGGCTTGCCCGGCAGGATCCCGGCTCCCTATGCTTCGTGCGTTCGGTCACATTTCGTGGCCGGGGGGAGTGTCGGAGCGCAGTTGACGGGGTGTCGTGAGCACTGCGAGCATCGGGGTCGCGCGTTCGGGTCCCGTCACCTATGTGCTCGGATCGGTCCGCACGTTCGGCCGACTGATCCGGATGACGACGCGGTCGTCGGCAATCGCCGTGGCCGAGATCGTGACCGGCCGATTCCCCCTGCGCGAGAGTCTCGTTCAGGGCTGGTTCTTCGTGTCGGTCTCACTCTGGCCGGCGATCCTCATCTCCATCCCGATGGGGGTCGTGATCGCGGTCCAGATCGGCAGTGTCGCGTCCAACGTCGGCGCCAATTCGATGGCCGGCGCCGTCGGCGGTATGGGGGTCATGCAGCAGATCGCACCGCTGGCCACGGCACTGCTCGTCGGCGGAGCCGGCGGTTCCGCCATCGCCTCGGACCTGGGCGCCAGGACGATTCGCGACGAGATCGACGCCCTGCGCACCATGGGCATCGACCCTCACCAGCGTCTCGTCGCACCACGCCTCGTGGCGATGTCGGTGGTGGCGCCGGCGCTCTCGGTGCTCGTGATCCTGATGAGCATCCTCTCCAGCTTCGCTGTTGCCGCCCTGGGTCAGGGCGTCGCACCCGGCTCGTACTGGTTGTCGTTCGGCAGCTTCGCCTCGATCACCGACCTGCTGATCTGCCTCGGCAAGGCGGTGGTCTTCGGTTTCGTCGTGGCGGCCATCGCCTGCCACCGCGGGCTGGAGGCGAAGGGCGGGCCCAAGGGTGTCGCCGACAGCGTGAATGCCGCAGTCGTGCTGGGCATCCTGGCCTGCGTCGTCATCAACCTCGCGCTGACCCAGCTGACCATGATGTTCGTTCCCATTCGATTCCTGTGACGGGTAGTACAAGTGATGCCGCGAAGAAGTGTTGGGTCGAGGTGACTGATAGTCGATGAGCACCGAGATCAACGAACCCGCCGTGTACCGGCGTCGCGGGTTCGGCTGGACGCGCTCGATCGAGCGCGCGTGGGAACCGGTCGACGCTCTGGGACGCCAGTTCCATTTCGTGTGGATGGCGCTGCGCGGTGTCGGGCATGCGCTGGCCAAACACCGTCGTCAGACCACCGAGATCTTCACCGACCTCGCCTGGGGCAACGGACGCGCGGTCATCGTCGGTGGCGGTGTGGCACCGGTTCTCGCGCTCATGGGTGTCGTCTCCGGCGCGATGATCGGCATCATCGGCTTCGAGGTTCTCGACATGCTCGGTGTCGGTCCGCTCGCCGGGGCCATGTCGGCGCTGGCCAACCCCCGTGAGCTCGCGCCGTTGATCGCCGCGGTCGGATTCGCCGCACAGGCCGGGTGCCGGATCACCGCAGAGGTCGGCGCGATGCGGATCTCCGAGGAGATCGATGCCCTCGAGGCGCAGGCGATCGATCCGGTGCCGTATGTGGTGTCGACGCGCGTGATCGCCTCGGTGCTGACCGTGATCCCCGCGTACCTGATCGCGCTCGCGCTCGGCTTCGCGACCACCAAACTCACGGTCACCGCGGTGCAAGGTCAGGCGACCGGCGCCTATCAGCACTACTTCGACATGTTCGTGCAGCCTGTCGACCTCGTGTACTCGCTGATCAAGGTTGCGGTGTTCGTCGTGGTGGTCACCCTCGTGCACGCGTACCAGGGCTTCTACGCGTCGGGCGGGCCCGAGGGCGTCGGCGTGGCATCGGGCCGGGCGATCCGCGCCAGCCTCGTCGCGATCACCGTCTGCGACATGGTCCTCACCCTGCTGATGTGGGGTCTCGAATCGTCAATCGATTTCGCGGGGTGAGGAGCATGAGCTCGCATCGTGAACCCAGCATCCGCGGATACCGCATCCGTGGTCTCGTCGTCCTCGCGCTTGTTGCGGTCCTCGCGGTCGTGGTGTGGCAGAAGGTCACGCCGGCTCCCGCCGACGGCGTGCGATTCGCCCTGGTGGTCTCCGACCTCGGCGACGGTGTGGGAGAAGCGACACCCGTCCGGCTGCACGGGCTCACGGTCGGCGAGGTCGTCGACCATCGTCCGCACGGGCCGGGTCGTCAGCTGATCACCCTCTCGGTCGATGACGAGCGGTTCGGCGAACTGTCCGACGAGCTCGACGTCCGGTTCATCTCGGGCACCGTGTTCGGTTCGACGGCAGTCGAACTGGTTCCCACCGGGTCCGGTGACCCGTTGCGTCCCGCGGAGGTTCTCGATCTCGGCAACGGGGCGTCCGACGACACCATCACGACGATCATGCGGGACTCGGGACGACTGATGATCGACGTCGTCAATCGTGACCTCGCGACCTCACTCGACGCCGGTGCCGAGCTCACCGCCGCGTCGGCGCCGCTGATGGCATCCGGATTGGTGATGCTGCGGACCATGCAGCGCAAGATGAACCTGTCGATGGGTGAGTTGCTGCCCAAGATCGCCAATGCCTCCGAGGGAGCCGCGGTGTTCACCCCGTCGGCCATCGGCATCCTGAACTCGCTGGCCTCGGTCGAGGATCTCGACGATCCGGCTCAGGTCGAACTGGCCAACGGCACGGTCGTCGAGGTCTCGAACCTGGTCTTCTCGTTCGCCGGGCGTCTCGTGGGCGCGCTCGCCCCGATGGCCGGTCTCATGGACGTGATGCTCGGCCTGATCGTCCCGCTCAACCAAGGGCTGCAAGGCATCACGCCGGCCAAGGTCGAGCGCCTGCTCGACGGCGCCGACGGGGCACTGCATCGTCGTGGCGACCGCGTTGACCTCGACACCGAGATCCTCCTGCAGGGATTCCCGGCATTCGGACAACCCCTGGCCGCACTGGCGAAGACCACGGAAGCACCGACGGAGAGGGAACAGCGGTGAAGAGTCCACGCCAAGCCGCCATCCGGCTCGCCATCCTCGGTGTTGCCGCCGCGCTCATCATCACCCTGATCGTGCAGGCCATCCAGCGTCCCGTGGCCGGCCAGACCGTGGACTACCGTGCCACGTTCGGCGACGTCTTCGGTCTGACCCAGAACGCCGACGTCCGTCTGCGCGGTGTCCAGATCGGCAAGGTGACCGGGATCGACCTGACCGACGACGCCCGTGCGGAGGTCTCCTTCCACATCCAGGACGAACACCGACTGCGTACCTCGGACAAGCTGTCCATCCGATTCCAGAACCTGACCGGGCAGCGCTACATCGAGCTCATCCGGGGCGAGGAGGCCGCGCCGGCGGTAGCCGACGGCGCACTCGTCACCAACACCGCGGACTCCTTCGACATCACCACGGTGTTCAACGGCCTGCGCCCGCTGCTCAGCGCGGCCGATCCCGAGGTCTACAACCGTCTCGCGACCAACCTGGTCGCACTCATCGACGGTGGGAGCAGCGACATGACGCCGGTGCTCAAGGACGTCTCGCTGCTCACCTCCTACGCCAGTGACCGGACCGCGGTGATGGAGACGATCGTCGGGAACCTGGAACGGATCTCGAAGGAGATCAACGGCCGCTCGGCGAATCTCGCCGCGATCCTCAAGGTCTTCCACTCGATCTTCATCCCCATCGCCACCCGTATGGAGGAGTTCCTGTCCCTGATGGGCAAGGGCTCGATCGAACTCTCCGAGATCCTGCGGGTCACCGATGCCCTCTCGCTGATGGGCCTCGGGGCGACCGGCACCACCGATGATGTGACGCAGAAGATCTCCGAGGTCATCCCGGACACCACCGCGGCGGTGAAGTCGCTGTCGATGTTGCCGGGCGTGCTCGAGGGGCTGAATCAGCTCATCCCGAAGGCGAATCCGGCGTCGTCGTGCAGCAACGGGACCTTCTCGATGCCCGTTGCCGCGACGGTGCTCATGAACGGCCGAGCCCTCACGGTGTGCAAGGGGGACCGATGAGCGACACCAGGAGCAAGACCCTGATCGGCTCGGAATATGCGTCGAGCAGATCCCAGATGTGGTGGGCGGCCATCAGTATCGCCGTCGTCGCGATCGTCATCGCGACGACGGGCATCCTGTACCTCAAGCCACCGGGCAACCAGACCTTCCATCTGCAGCTCAGCGAGTCGGGTAACCTCCGCGCGGGTGACACCGTTCGCGTGGCCGGCATCCCGGTCGGCAAGGTCCTCGGGCTCACTCTCGAAGACGACCACGTCGACGTCGAGTTCACCGTGAAGAACGATGTCTTCGTGGGGGATACGACGTCGGTGAGCGTGCGGATGCTGACCCCGGTCGGCGGTCTGTACCTCGCGATGATGCCCTCGGGTACCAACCCACTGCGTGAACCGATCCCACAGTCGCGGGCGGCGGTGCCGTTCCTCGTCAACGACCTCGTCAAGAGCGCGGTCGAGGTGACCGACGAGATCGACACCAGGGCACTACGAGATGCGATGTCCGCGTCGTCGGATGCCCTCGCCGGCGCACCCGGATCGGTGCGCAGCACGGTGACCAACATGCAGCGCATCATCGAACTGTTCGCGGAGCAGAAGAACCAGATCACCGACCTGCTGTCGCTGTCCAACGAATACGTGGGCGCGGTGCTCGACAACAAGGCGCTGATCACCGAAGTGATCCGGGCGTATGCGGTCCTCGGGCCGTCGACGATGGCGTCGGCGACCGAGACCAAGATCTTCGCGGACTCGACCTCGGTCCTCGTCGGCGTCGTCTTCGACTTCCTCTCGGGTCCCTACCAGCAGAAGATCGAGCCGCTGCTCGGGCCGGTGGTCGAGGCCAGGAACCTGAGCAAGGAGATGGAGGACTGGTCCACACAGGTCGTCGACCAGTTGCGCGCCACGCTGCTCAGCCTCGGCGAGCTCGCCGGTCCGGAGGGCAAGGCCCTCGTCGACCAGAGCGGCCTCACCACCGAACTCCCCGACGTCTGCCTGCCCGTTCCCGGACGGATCTGCTGATGACCACACCGCAACAGCCGCAGAAGATCTCGCCGGCCAGACGTCGCACGCTGGCCGTCTTCACGATCGTCGTCACCGTCGTCGCCGTCTGCAGTGTCGCCTTCACCCGCACCGACAGCGGTTCGGACAACGGCATCTGCGCGGCCTTCCAGAATTCATTCGGTCTGTACCCGGGTGCGGCAGTGACCATTCGCGGTATCCAGATCGGAACCGTCGAATCGGTGACCCCGCGCGGCACGCAGGTGCAGGTCGACATGACGATCGACGACCGTACCCTCGGCCGTGACGTCGGTGCGGCGATCGTGAACTCCTCGATCCTCACCGATCGTCGCGTCGAGCTCGTCAACACCGAAGTCCCCGATGGCGGAACCGAATTCGACGGCACCTGCATCCCGGAGTCACGTACCGCCGAGCCCACCAGCGTGCCGGACGCGTTGAACTCGTTCTCTCCCGGTTCTTCAAGGACATCACCACGGCCGACGAGTCGGGCCGCCTCCCACTCCAGGCGCTGCTCGAGGGCGCCGACCGTGAGATGGGCGGACTCGGACCGACGATCAACCGGCAGCTGCGTGAACTCGGCAACCTGATGGAGTCCCCGGACACCTTCATGAGGGAGTTCGGCACCCTGATCGAGAACAGCGCGGAGCTCACCGAGTTCGTCGATGCCGACTGGGACAACGTGTCCACCACCATCAAGACGCTGGGTCCCGGCCTGGCACTGATCGAGTACATGCTGGGTCTGGTGAAGACCATCGTCGAGAAGCTCGCCGATGCACTGGATCCGCTGGATCGGCTCTTCAACGAGAACTTCCCGTTGATCATGGATGTGCTCAACGCGTCGGTGCCGATCGTCAGCATGGTGCGTACCCAGGCGGAGGAATCGCCGGAGATCCTCGGGAAGATCCCGGGAATCCTCACGATGCTCCACCGCATGATCGAAAGTCCGGGGCGTGGTGTCGGCGTCGACTACCGCGCACCCAAGGCCGCGGTGAAGAGCGCCGACGCGGGAGCGTTGTGTGCAGCGCTCAAGAAGATCCCCGGTAGCCGGTGCGAGGTGACGTCGAAGACGATCACCGTCCCGTTGCCGCAGTTGTTGCTGAACGACCTGGGAGGCCACCGATGACCCACGGCTTCGCCTCGTCGCGTCGTCGCCTGACCTCATGGGTCGGCGTTCTCCTCGCCGCGGTGATCGTCTGTGCCGGTTGCTCGTTCAACCCCAGCAACTACGTCATGCCGGGAACCGGTGTGGGCGGTCCGACCTACCGGCTCCACCTCGAGTTCAGTTCGCTGCTGAGTCTTCCCGCCGGTGCCGAGGTACGAAGCAACGGCGCGAAGGTCGGTTCGATGAGGTCGATCACGCTCACCGACGAGGCTGCGGTCGCGCACATCGACGTCAGCGAGGATGTCGAGCTGCCGCGCGGTACGCGCGCCGAGCTGCGGCAGACGTCGATGCTCGGCGACATCTACATCGCTCTCATCCCGCCGGTCGAGATGGGGCCGGAGCTCCTCGGTGACGGTGACGTGGTCGCCCTCGACGACACCGATCCGGGTCCGCAGATCGAGGACGTGCTGGCGCGCATGGCCGACTTCGTCAACGCCGGGAGCGTCACCCGTCTCCAGGACGCCATCGCCGAGCTGAACAAGACCCTGCCCTCGGATGTCGCGGAGCTGCGTGGTCTGTCCGAATTCGGTTCTGCGGCAGTACGTGAGTCGGCAGACAACCTGGACTCTCTCGGACGGAGCATCGAGGCGGCCGACGAGCTGAGCAGTCGACTGGATGCGATGCGCGACGACCTGGGATTCATCTTCTCCGATCATGCCCGCACCCGGCTGGAGCGCGTCCCGCAGTTCATGAGCGCGGTTCTCAACGTGGTGATCGACGTGAACACCCTGACGACCGGTCTCGAATGGCTGATCCCGCGGTTGCCTCACGTCCGGGAGAATCTCGAACTGATCGCCCCGCTCATCCGGGAACCCTCGGCGAGCCCGCATCAGCTGAACGGCAATGCGGCCACCGTGACGTCGTTCACGAAGAACAAACTGGTTCCGTTCCTGTTGGGGCCCAACGTCAACGTGAAGCAGGTCAGCATGGCCGAGCAGGATGTGAGCGCGAACGCCTTCCTGCTGTTGAAGATGGTGGGGGCGGTCCGATGAGTCGAATCCCCGGATGGCTCTCGGCGGGCGCCCTGATCATGACGACGGTCCTCGGCGTCGGATACCTCCTCATCGGGGTGCTGGCCGTCGATCCGATCGAGAAGCGCACGAGCATCACCGTCGACCTGACCGACTCGTCCGGACTGAAGAGTGGTTCCGACGTGGTGTACCGCGGCGTGAACATCGGCACGGTCGACGAGGTGACCGGTCGGACCGGCGGGGTTCGTGTTGCGCTGACCTACGCTGCCGACCAACGGGTTCCGGTCGCGACGGACCTGAAGATCGAGCAGCTGTCGTCGCTGGGTGAGCCCGTCTTCGCCTTCATGCCCAACACGGACAGTGGACCGTGGCTGGAGGACGGCGCGCACCTGACGCAGACTGTCGAGGTGCCGACGTCGGTGGCGCAGCTCCTCGGTGACACCTCGGCGATGCTCGAACAAGTCGAACCCGAGCGGGTGACGAGCCTGCTCGACACGCTCTCGCAATCGGTCACCGGAGTGGAGTCCGCGGTCACCCCGGCGGTGCGTCGCGGTGCCGACCTCCTGTTGATGACGCTGCCGTCGCGGCAGGGGCATCTCGATGCGCTGACCGATCACATGACCGAGATCCTCTCCAAGACAGACGAACTGAAGCCGGCGATGATGGCTGCTCCGCCTCAGCTCGATGCGTTCGGCGAGTCCCTCGGCGTGTCCTACGAGTACCTGTTCTTCGCGTCGCGGAAGCTGCGCGGCAGCGAGGTGATGGGGTCCTGGCGCGACGAGCAGAAGCAGCTGGTCGAGGTGCTGGAGAAACTGTCGCCCGACCTCCTCGCGCTCGGTGGCATCCTTCGCCCCATCTCCAAGGCGACCGGACCGCTGGTCGGCATGATCGACCTCGCCGACCTTCTCGACCACGCCATTCATTCCCTTCCCGGCGACCGGCTGCGTGTCACCCTGACCGCGCCGGGATCATGATCTACAACCCCAAGCAGTACAAGGAGTACCGATGAGCACCCACGACGACCCGACCGCAGGGGCCGACCACGCCGAGGACACGTCCGCAGAAACGGCATCGTCGGCGGTCGCACTCGACGAGGCGCAGCCGGTCGAGGCCGGGGCCGACGGGCCGGTGAAGCCCAAGAAGGACAAGGGCGCCAAGGACAAGTCCGGTAAGGACAAGAACGCGTCTGCCAAGAACGGCAAGAAGAAGGGCGGGAAAAACAAGTCGGGCAGCAAGTCCGGTGCCGCCCCGGCTGCGCGTGTCCCGCTGATCGCGGTGTCGGCAGTGGCTGCGGTCGCCGTCGTACTGGCGGCGGTCTTCGGAATCCTGTGGGCCACCGACGGTTCCGCCGATGAACTGGCCGCGGTCAACGCGAAGATAGCGACCGAGACCGAGGCCGAGAAGGTCGCCGGCGACTATGCGCTCAACGTGTCGAAGGTCGACTACCAGGACATCGACGCGTGGCGTAAGGCGCTCGAGACCGGTGTGACGCAACAGCTCGAGGAGAAGATGGGCACCGCGGTGGACGTCGTCGCACCGCTGCTCACCCAGATGCAGTACGTGTCCACGGCGGAGAAGCTCGCCGCGACCGTCGCCGGCTCGAACGGAAACCAGTACGTGGTCCGCGTTTTCGTCGACATGGACTCCAAGAGCCGCCAGACGCCGGACGGCGTGACCGCCACCGCCAGTTACACGATCACCCTCGACAAGGCCAGTGGCTGGACCATCACCGATGTCGGCGGTCTCGGCGCGGGCCTGCCCGGCCAGCCGGGTAACTGACCGCGATTCTGCGCAGGGCGGCTCAGCGCCAGCCGAGCGCGGGAGCGACGTGGGTGAGGATCGACTCGAGAACGTGGGTGTTGTACTCGACGCCGAGCTGATTGGGCACGGTCAGCAGCAGGGTGTCGGCCGCCGCGATGGCCTCGTCCTCGCGGAGCTGATCGATGAGCTTGTCCGGCTCGTCGGCGTAACTGCGGCCGAAGCGGGCGACCGTGTTGTCGATGACGCCCACCTGATCCGACTCGGCGCCGCCGCGACCGAAGTACGCCCGGTCACGGTCGTCGACGAGCGCGAAGATGCTGCGGCTCACCGACACCCGCGGCTCGTGCGGGTGTTCGGCGTCGGCCCAGGCCTTGCGGAAGCGCTGGATCTGCTCGGCCTGCAACTGGTGGAACGGAACGCCGGTGTCCTCGGTGAGCAGCGTCGACGACATCAGGTTCATGCCCTGTTGGGCGGTCCACTCGGCCGTGGCGCGGGTGCCGGCTCCCCACCAGATCCGGTCGCGCAGGCCGGGTGACTGCGGCTCGACCGGCAGGAGGCCGGGTGGGTTCGGGAACATGGGGCGCGGGTTGGGGCGGGCGAAACCGCCACCCTCGATGACGCGGAGGAAGACCTCGGTGTGCTGGCGGGCCATGTCGGCGTCGGTGGAGCCCTCCGGTGGGACATATCCGAAGTACTTGTAGCCCTCGATGACCTGCTCGGGCGATCCGCGGCTGATGCCGAGCTGTAGGCGACCTTCGGCGATGAGGTCGGCTGCACCCGCGTCTTCGGCCATGTACAGCGGGTTCTCGTAGCGCATGTCGATGACGCCGGTGCCGATCTCGATGCGGCTGGTCTTGGCGCCGATCGCGGCCAGCAGCGGGAACGGCGATGCGAGCTGTCGGGCGAAGTGGTGGACACGGAAGTAGGCGCCGTCGACGCCGAGCTCCTCGGCCGCCACCGCGAGGTCGATGGACTGCAGCAGCGTGTCCGATGCCGAGCGGACCTGGGAGCCCGGGGAGTCCGACCAGTGGCCGAACGACAGGAAACCGATCTTCTTCATGGTCGGTAAATGATACCCCGGTCCGTTTTGTTCCCGGACGTTGGCGTGTGTCGGACCCAGGAGTGTCGTGCCGCCGCGAGGGTTGCGCCGGAGTCGGCACAACCCCCGCGACGACCAGTCCGGGTCAGCCGGCTGCGGCGGCCGGGGTGTGGTTCGTGTCCGCGGGAGCGAGTTCGGTGACGTTCCGCGACAACATGATCCGCTCGATCGCCCACAGTGTGGCGAGGGCGATGACCGCGGTGAGCAGAGCCGAGAGGTTGCGCACCGTCATCGAGACATCCATGTTGAGGGTGACGTAGACCGGCCAGCCCGCCCGCAGTTGCTACGCCGCGAATCCGGACGGGACGACGAGGATGGCCAGGGCCATCGCCTTCTTGCCCCAGTAACGCACGGCCACGATCAGGATGGCCGCGGACAGTACCTCGCCGAAGTTCGCGAAGACCCACCACAGCGGGAAGTCGCTGCCCCAGCGCCACGGGTGATCTCCGTAGTAGTCGTACGCCGCGGTGATGACAAAGCCCTCGAGAAGGATGTTGAACACGGCCTGGCCCGCGACGCAGTACCAGAACGTGCGACGGGTAGGGCTCTTCTCGTACATGCGGTAGATCGTGTAGCAGGCCACGCCGGAGAAGAGGACGTAGACGAAGATCGCCCACCACGGGTACGACACGGGTGTTCCTTGCACGTGGAACATGTTGAACGCGAAGTCATTTCCGGGGTGGAAGCGCAGGAAGCCGAGGGCTTCCCAGATCGGTTCGATGGGATTGCACAAGACGCTGCCGAGGATGCAGAACATCAGGAGCGGTGATCGGCGCGCGATCAGCAGGAAGATCGCGTACAGCACCGCGGCCACCGCGATCGCCGCGGAGACGTAGGTGAACCAGTTCGCGAGCTCGGTCGAGATCTCGCGGTTGGGTCGGTCATCGAAGATGTCCTGGCCGTTGGGGGCGGCAAGAACGGACGTCCAAT
Organism: Gordonia amicalis NBRC 100051 = JCM 11271; assembly: GCF_000332995.1. Classification (GTDB taxonomy): domain Bacteria; phylum Actinomycetota; class Actinomycetes; order Mycobacteriales; family Mycobacteriaceae; genus Gordonia; species Gordonia amicalis. The sequence continues at coordinate 129,189 of NZ_BANS01000007.1, read as the reverse complement.
ACGCCCGTCATGAGTGTGAGGCCCTTTCGCTTGACGGGTTCGAGTGGTCTGGGTCACGTCACAATACGACGTAAGACATTTGGCGTCTAGTGTCTTATTTTGCGGACATGGGTGTGCCGGGGTCGAGAAGGGGGCACAGAACCGGCGTCTGGGCGTCAGGCGCGGGTGAAGCCGGGCACGAGGTGGGCTTCGAGCATCCGGCGGAGTTGCGGCACGGTCACGTCCGCCAGTTCGAGGCGCCCCACCAGGATCATCTCGGTGTAGGACAACCAGGCGCAGGCCTGCGTGATGTCCAGGTCTTCGCGGAACTCACCCTTCGCCACGCCCTCCTCGAGGACGGATTGCCAGAGTTCCTCGGTCAAATCGGTTGCGAGATGCGAGGAGTCGAGCAGGCGCGTACCCAGCAGAGCGGTGTCGCTGGAGATCAAGGAACGCAGGATCGGGTCACGCCGTCCCCGGTCCACCAGTTCGATCATCCCGACCGTCAGCTTGCCGGCGTAGGAGGGCTCGTCGCGGATGATCTCGCGGATCTTCTCGATCAGGGTTCGCGCACGTTTCCCGATGAGGGACAGCACGATCTCGTAGCGGTCCTCGAAGTAGCGGTAGATCGTCGCCCGTGACACCCCGGTCTCACGCGCGATGTCGTCGATCGTCGTTCGGTCCAGCCCATAGTGCTCGATGTGTCGGGCGGCGGCGTCGAGGATCTGATCGCGTGCTTCGGCCCTGTCGGTGCTCAACCGTCGCTGTCGTCTGGCTCTCGGCAAGATCCCTCGCATACTCGAATGACGTTCTTGCACACTAACCGGTGGTCACGGTGGGTCCGACAGGAGGCAGGGTGCGAGACGTGGCACGCATACCTTTACGGCTCGAGGAGCTCCTCAGAGACGGACGTCGGCGCTCGGTTGCCCGTCGACCGTCGTGCGTTCCGCGCGGGACCGGCGAGCTTCGCGCTCGAGCGCCGCGGTGAACTGGTCGGCGGCCCACTTCAGCGCCTCTTTGTCCTGGGGGAGCGTGGTCTGCTCGTAACCGGTCAGCAGGTAGAGCGCCCAGTTCGCGTATCGGTGGGCGGCGACGCGGTCGTCGAGGAGTTCGAGGGCCGCGTCGTAGCGAGCTCTGTCGGCGGCTTCCTGGACCTTGCAGACCTCCGGATCCATCGCGGCCCACGTTCGGATCGCGGACTCCGCGTCGTGAGGGAGGCCGAGGGCACTCTGGACGAGATCGTCGACGCGGCGTGACATGTCCGGTTCGGTCCGGGCGGCCGCCAACTCGGCCTCGGTGCGCGAGTCGTACCAGTGCGTGATGACCTGGCTGGTGTAGTCCGACCAGTTCTTGAAGAAGTGGTAGAAGGAACCGCTGGTGACCCCGAGCCGCTTGCAGACCTCGGCGAGCTTGAGTGCGCTGTAGCCCGAATCCGCGAGAACGGCGAGGCCCGTCTCCAGATACAACTCTCGCGTCGTGGTGGCTGCCATGTCGCTACCGTATTCCACGCCGAGCTGATCGGTCGTATGGGTCAGATGTCCGGTTTCGTCGATCCGACGCCGAGCGGATACGCCGATGGGCCGGGACCGGAGACGAAACGCTTGCCTCGGGTCCCGGCCCATCAGCCGGATTCTGTCTTCGACGAGGGTCTGCGACCTACGGTGCCCAGGTCCGCGGCGCTGCCTCGTCCTCGGCCGGCGGCGTCGAGGTGACGCGGTACGCGCGGTTGACCGCGGACACCACGGCACGCAGGCTGGCGGTGGTGATCGACGATGCCACGCCGACACCCCAGACGGTTTCGCCGTTGACCTCGGTCTCGACGTACGCGGCGGCGCTGGCGTCGCCGCCGGCGGTCAGGGCGTGCTCGCTGTAGTCCAGGACCCGGACCTCATAGCCGACGGTGCCCAGGGCATCGACGAAGGCGGCCAGCGGCCCGTTGCCCGCACCGGTGATCTCGCGCTCGTTGCCCTCGACCTTCACGACCGCGGTGATGTGGTCCTCGCCGCCGTCGACCTCGGCCGCGTCGACCTTCTGCCGGATGCGCTCCAGCGGCCAGACCGGGTGCAGGTAGTTCTGCGCGAAGACGTCCCACATCTCCTTGGGATTGACCTCGCCGCCCTCGCCGTCGGTGATCTTCTGGATCTCGCGGCTGAACTCGATCTGCAGGCGACGCGGCAGGTTCATGCCGTGGTCGGCCTTCATGATGTAGGCGACGCCGCCCTTGCCGGACTGGCTGTTCACGCGGATGACGGCCTCGTAGCTGCGGCCGACGTCCTTGGGGTCGATCGGCAGATACGGTACGGCCCAGACGATGTCGTCGACGTCGGAGTCGGCGTCGTCGGCGTCGAACTTCATCTGGTCGAGGCCCTTGTTGATGGCGTCCTGGTGGCTTCCGGAGAAGGCGGTGAACACCAGATCACCACCGTAGGGGTGGCGCTCGGGGACGTTGAGCTGGTTGCAGTACTCGACGGTGCGACGGATCTCGTCGATGTCGGAGAAGCTGATCTGCGGGTCGACGCCCCGGCTGAACATGTTCATGCCCAGGGTCACCAGGCACACGTTCCCGGTGCGCTCACCGTTGCCGAACAGGCAGCCCTCGATGCGGTCGGCGCCGGCCTGGTAGCCCAGTTCGGCTGCGGCGACACCGGTTCCGCGGTCGTTGTGGGGGTGCAGGCTCAGGATGATCGAGTCGCGGCGAGCCAGGTTGCGGTGCATCCACTCGATCGAGTCGGCGTAGACGTTCGGCGTGGCCATCTCGACGGTCGCCGGCAGGTTGATGATCATCGGCCGCTCGGGGGTGGGGGCGATGACCTCGGTGACCGCGTCGACGACCTCTTTGGCGAAGCTCAGCTCGGTGCCCGTGTAGGACTCCGGCGAGTACTCGTAACGCCAGTTGGTGTCGGGATACTGCTTCTCGACCTCCAGCACCTTGTGGGCGGCGTCGGTGGCGATCTTGATGATCGCGGGCTTGTCGGCGCGGAAGACCACACGACGCTGCAGCACCGAGGTGGAGTTGTAGAAGTGCACGATGACGTTCGCCGCACCGCGGCAGGCCTCGAAGGTGCGCTCGATCAGTTCCTCGCGGCACTGGGTCAGCACCTGGATGCTGACGTCGTCGGGGATCGCGTTGTCCTCGATGATCTCGCGGACGAAGTCGTAATCGGTCTGGCTGGCCGACGGGAACCCGACCTCGATCTCCTTGTAGCCCATCCGGACCAGGAGGTCGAACATGCGACGCTTGCGCGCCGGGCTCATTGGATCGATCAGGGCCTGGTTTCCGTCACGCAGGTCGACCGCGCACCACAGCGGCGCCTTGGTGATGACCTTGTCGGGCCAGGTACGGTCCGGCAGCGAGATCGTCTCGACCTCGTCGGCGAACTGACGATAGCGATGAACCGGCATCGCGGAGTTGCGCTGCGGATTCCATACGGGCTGGTCGGCGGGAATCGGGCCGGACGGCTCGACGATTCGGCTCGCGCCGGAGGTGAAGGTGTCTGCTGGTGCCATGGTTGGTCATTCTCCGTGTCTGGAAGGAAAGTGACCGGCGCGTGATTGGGCCCCGCGACGGAGGGCCGGTCGTGTCAGACCCCGCCGCGGCAACCGAGAAGGAGTGCACGCTGCATGCGCACGACTGTACTCCTCGGCGTTGACGAGACCAAAGCCGCAGGTGTGGGCGTTTTTCGTGTCCCCCTCTTCGGGGGTGCCGCGGGTCCGACACACCCGTCAGGCTATGACATGCATCACGCACGGCGCTGAGAGTGACGGAAATCATTCCAGCGGCCGAAGGGTGTACGGGCTCCGTGCCCGGTCTTCGACAGAGCCGCTCGACCGCGACTCTGCCGCCTGCACAGAAGGACGACGTCAAGTGACCACGATCCCCGCCGATCCACCACGCGCAGACCTACCGCCCGAACCCCACACCCCGCCTGCGTCGAAGCCCACCAGTCTTCGACGTGTCGCCGCCGCCAGCTCGATCGGCACGACCATCGAGTTCTACGACTTCTTCATCTACGGGACCGCGGCAGCGCTGGTCTTCCCGACGGTGTTCTTCCCGGCGGCCGACGAGGTCACGGGCACGATCGCGTCCTTCGCGACCTTCGCCGTGGCGTTCTTCGCCCGGCCGGTCGGGGCGATGCTCTTCGGGCACTTCGGTGACCGGATCGGCCGCAAGCGCACGCTGGTGTGGACCCTGCTCATCATGGGCCTCGCGACCGTGGCGATGGGACTCCTCCCGGGGTACGAGTCCGGCGTCTTCGGGTTCGCCGAATCGGGGATCGGCATCGGAGCACCCATCGCTCTGGTCGTCCTGCGATTCCTCCAGGGCTTCGCCGTCGGTGGTGAATGGGCCGGCGCGACGCTGCTGACGGCCGAATACGCACCGGCGGGCAAGCGTGGGCTGTACGCGATGTTCCCGCAGCTCGGCCCGGCGTTCGCGTTCTTCCTGTCGAGCCTGACCTTCTTGATCGCCTCGCTGACCCTCGGCGAGACCAGCTCGGCCTTCCTCGACTACGGCTGGCGGATCCCGTTCATCCTGTCGTTCGCCCTCGTCGCCGTCGGCCTCTGGGTTCGGCTCGCGGTCGCGGAGACACCCGTGTTCCGAGATGTGCAGCGTCGCAAGGCACTCGAGGCCGCGGCGTCGGATGGCCCGGCGTCGAACGAACCCGCTCTGCCGTTCCTCGATGCCTTTCGTCACCAGTGGAAAGAGATCCTCATCGCCGGCGGTGCGCTGGCGAGCCTGTTCTCGCTCTTCTACATGGGCACCGCATTCCTCACGAACTACGGCACCAAGAGCCTCGACCTGTCACGCACCTTCGTGTTGAGTGCGGGAATGATCGCCGCGATCGTGTTCGGATTGTCCACCGCCGCGTCGGCCATGTGGTCCGATCGGGTGGGTCGTCGCCGGGTCATCCTGACCTCGTGCGCCATCGCCGTCCCGTGGGCGCTGGTCCTGTTCCCGATCCTCGAGATCGGCGGCGGATTCGCCTTCGTCATCGGCCTGACCGGCACCCTGCTCATCTTCGGAATCGCCTACGGCCCTGCGGGTGCGCTGCTTCCCGAACTGTTCGAGGCGCGCTACCGCTACACCGGTGCGGGGATGGGTTACAACCTCGCCGGCATCTTCGGCGGAGCCATCCCGCCGCTGATCGCCGCGCCACTGATCGCCGGCCCCGGGGCGATCTGGGTGGGTGTCCTGCTCGCCGGCCTGTCGGCGATCAGCGTGGTCTGCACGATCCTGATCGTGGAGACCAAGGACAAGGCCATGCGCGCCGCGACGGAATCGCCCGAGGAGGAACCCGCGCTGGTCGGCTGAACGTGTTCGGGCCGAGACTGATTCGCGGTCCGCAGAACGACGACGTCCCCGTCACGATCACCGATCGCGGCGGGGACGTCGCCGTGAGGGGGCAGATGCCTCACTGGTCACATCTCGAGACCGGTGAATGCCGGGTGGCCCCACCGGCCGGCGAACGCGACCTCGTCGAGCGGGAGTCGGGTCCGGGGACGTTCGTCGCGCTCGCGGATGTCCTCGGGCAACGACGCGGGGTCCTCGACGAGGGCGCCGATCCCCAGCAGGACGAGGGCCCGTATGCCGGCCGGGATGTCGAAGGCGGTGGTCGCGGCCGCGGCGTCGAAGCCGGCCATCGGATGACCGTTGAAGCCGAGCGCCTCGGCCTGCAGGATCATCTGCGACACCGCGAGGCCGACGTCGACGGCCGCATACGTATGTTCCTTCGGATCGTCGGGGCGGTCCGTTGTGCACACCAGGACCAGGGCCGCCGACCGCGGCGCCCATCCGGCGTTGCCGCGGGTCAGCACACCGCTGAGGGCCTCGAAGGTCTCGTCACCGCGGCGGCCGACGAGAAACCGGACCGGCTGCATGCGACCCCAGGTGGGTGCCCACCGCCCGGCGTCGACGATGGTCGTGAGGTCCGCCACGGAAATGGTGGCGGCGGGGTCGTAACCTCGCGCGCTCCACCGCCCGTCGATCAGTTCGTGCACTCGGTCGAGGGTAGCGGCGCGGCGACCGCGTCTTCGTCGGTGCCGGTCTGCGCGCCGGCACCCGCGGGAGTGACGGGTTCGCGCATGGCGAAGAACAGCCCGATGCCCAGGAGTGTCAGTGCGATTCCGATGGCGAGCGATGCGGCGTGCATGCCCTCGACGTAGGCCTGGCGGGCCGCGGTCGCGAGACCGTCTCCCTGAGTCCCCATCTCGAGCGCGCGATGCAGCGTCTCGCCGAGGGTGTCGCCGAACGACCATCCGTCGCGATGCCCGCGGAACACGAGCGTCGCGAGTGAACCGAACAGGGCGAGGCCGAGGGCATTGCCGAGTTCGAAGCTGGTCTCCGAGATACCCGACGCCGAGCCCGACCGTTCCGGTGGAACCGCGCCGACGACCACGACCGACACCAGACTGAACTGGATGCCGTAACCGATACCGGCGATCGAGGTGAAGACGAGGTAGACCCAGATCGGCGACGACGTGGTCAGTGCGAGCAGGCCGAAGTTGCCGACGGCGGCCAGCACGATCGAGCCGAGGAAGGCTGTGCGCATGCCGACCATCGATGCGATACGGGAAGCGCCGACCGAGAACACGGCGACCGCAACCGCCATCGGGAGGCCGGCCACCGCGGCGGCCAGGACGTCGTGACCCATCACCGACTGCAGGTAGACGCCGGTCAGATACGACATCCCGCCGAGCGCCATCATGCCGACGAGGGCGACGGTGATCGCGCCGACGTACTGCGCGTTCCGGAACAGCTTCAGGTCGAGCAGCGGGGCTGCGGAGTGGCGTTGCTGGACCACGAAGCCGACGAGCAGTGCCGCGCCCACGAGCCCGATGACGATGACGCCCGGATCGACACCGTCGCTCGCCAGGGTTTTCACCGCGTAGACGACGGGCAGGATGCCGGCCATCGACAACACGACGCCGAGCACGTCGAACCGTGCGGCCGACGGGGCCTTGTACTCGGGGATCAGGCGGGGGCCGAGAACGAGGAGTGCGGCCAGTACCGGCACGTTGATCAGGAAGGCCGAACCCCACCAGAAGTGGTGCAGCAGAACGCCGCCGATGACCGGACCGACGGCAGCGCCGCCGGCGAAGGCGGCGGTCCAGACGCCGATGGCGCGCCCCCGCTCACGATCATCGGAGAACATGTTGGCGATCAACGAGAGACTCGACGGCATCAGCGTCGCCCCGCCGACACCCATGAGGGCGCGCGCGGCGATCAGGATGCCGGCGGTCGGCGCGAACGCGGCCAGGATCGATGCCCCGCCGAACACGGCGGCGCCGGCGAGCAGGATTCGACGGCGGCCGACCCGATCGCCGAGGTTGCCCATGGTGATCAGCAGTCCGGCGATCAGGAAGCCGTAGATGTCGAGGATCCACAGCTGCTCGGCGGCCGACGGTGCGAGCGCGTCGGTGATCGACGGGATCGCGAGGTAGAGGACGGAGACGTCCATCGACACCAGGAACACCGGGAGCGTGAGCACCGCGAGTCCCAACCAGGTACGTCGGTCGGCGGCGCCCGGGGGCTGCTGCCGATTCGACGGGTCGAGGCGGGTGGACACGATGGTTCTCCTTGGGGGGTTTCGACACGGTGCGTCGCTACGCTCCGTACCGGCTCAACCGGCGGGGGCGCGGTGCGTCGCTGCGCTCCGTACCGGCTCAACCGGCGGGGGCGCGGTGCGTCGCTGCGCTCCGTACCGGCTCAACCGGCGGGGGTGCGTACGGTGTACGCGAGACAGGGTACGGGGATGAGTACGCTGTACGCAATCCGTTTGTTCCCGAGCCCGGCCAGGAGGAATCGCAGGTGACGTCCGACACCACCAAGCTGTCGCCGGCGACCATCGTCGACGCCGCGATCCGGGTCGCGGATGCCAACGGACTCACCGGCCTCTCGATGCGGCGGGTCGCCGACGAACTCGGGGTCGGCGCGATGTCGCTGTACCGGCATGTGGCCGACAAGGACGCGCTGCTGCAGGCGATGGCCGAGGAAGTGGGTCAGCGCTACCCCTACCCGGTCGAGACCGCGCCGTCGTGGCGCGAGCGTGTCCGGGTCGCCGTCGACGTCGACTGGGAGCTCTATCAGCGGCACCCCTGGCTGGTGCTCGCCTACGCATCGCCGAGACTCAGTTACGGCGAGGCATCCCTGGAGTGTCTCGACTGGTTGTCCGCCGGCTTCCTCGAACTCGGTGCCGGCATCGAACGTGCCACCGACATGGCGCTGACCGTGTGGAGCTTCATCCACGGCGTCGCACTGATGGCCGTCGGCGACCGATTGCTCAGCGACCAGGGGCAGGAGACGTCGCTGCCCTCGGCTCGCCTGGCCGACGTGTTCGCGGGGAGATCCGACGCCCCGGTGCCTCCGCACCTCGCTCGTCTCGCCGGGCGCGCCGACGCCGCACACCTGCTGGACCCGAGGGCCCGTCTGGACGCCGGAATCGGTTATCTCTGCGCAGGTTTCGAGGCCTCCGCCCGCTGAACCCGGTCAGCCCCGGGGCGTACGGTCACACGGCATGCGGAAACACGGTCAGCATGTGGGCGCCGAACCACGAACTGCCGATCACGATCGGCACGACGATGAGCCCGGCGACCACCGGCCGTGTCCGTGCGAGAGCCATCGCGAGCGGGATGAGCAGAACGAAGGCCGGCAGCAGGAGACGCGGCCGGCTCATCATCAAGCCGCTCGACAACACGATCTGGGCGACGAGCAACGAGCCGAACAGCAACACCGGCCAGGGCAACCGCGCCCAGACCGCCACACCGAGCATCACGAGCGTGCTCAGGACGATCCACGATGTCGCGGTGGTGGCGACCTCGGCGGAATGGACCAGCTGCTCGTTGACGAAGTTGAATGCGGCGACACCCCAGTCGAATTCGGTGTCCCAGCCCTCGGTCTGGATGCGGAACCAGCCCGTCGGTGAACCGGTGTGCGCCCACACGACGCCCAGGTAGGCGAGGTAGCCGAGCGGGCTGATGACGACGGCGGCGGCGGCGCGCACCCGCGCTGCCGGCGTGACGTCGGCGCTGTTCCGGCTGGTCCACAGAAAGACGATCGCGGCGACGATCACGACACCGATGAGGACCGCCGCCGTCGGACGGCAGAGACCGCAGAGTCCGGCCATGATGCCGGCGAGCAACCAGCGCCGCTCCAGGATTCCGATGAGTGCCCACGTCGCGAGGGCGCAGAACATCGCCTCGGTGTAGGCCATGTTGAGCACGATCGACATCGGGGTGGCGGCGAACAGCACCACCAGAAAGAGTCCGGTCGCGCGCTCGGGTGCGGGACCCACCGGGGAGCGTCTCGACATGAGCCGCGCGCAGACCGTGCCCAGCCGTGCCGCGCCGACCGCGGCGATGCATCCGAGAACGAGATTCAGGGTCAGAGCCGCACCGAACGGCGTCAGCCCGGGCAGCTTCGCCAGCCACCCGACCAGATACGGATAGCCGGGAAAGAAGGCGTAGGCGGTGTCGGACGTGTGGACACCGCGCGCATCGGTCAGGCTCGCGGGAACGCCGTCGTATCCGTGGGTGGCGATCGCGAGCATCCACTGCCCGTCCCACACCGTGAGGGCCTTGCCGAGGGTGGTGTCCCGCAGGTCCGCGAATCGCGCGAGGGTGAGGATGCCGATCGCGCGAATGACGAGGTATACGACGAGGGCGTCGAGACACCAGCGATGCCGGCGCGCCCAGCCCGCGAACGGGGGTCTCGGGTCGGCGGCGCGTCGTGCCGCCACCGGGTCCGCCGACCCATCGGGAGGGATGGGCCGGCTGTCGGCGCGGTCTCCGCCCGTCACCGAATCGGGGTCGGGACGACGGCCCGGCTCGTCGACGTCGGTTGGGATGGCCACCCGAAGAATCCTAGGTCGTCGGCGGCGAGCACAGGCGGCGCGCGGTGTGCGTCGGATCACATCGAGCAGGTGACCAGGTCAGAGCGTCGCACAGCTGCCCGGTAAGGTTGTCCGAGCAAGCTGACGTCTATCGAACCGGCGCACGAGCCGGCGGGAGGTAACTCGACGTGGCCCTCGTGGTGCAGAAGTACGGCGGATCCTCGGTCGCAACGGCCGAACGCATCCGTCGCGTTGCCGAGCGCATCGTCGAGACGAAGAAACAGGGCAACGACGTCGTTGTCGTCGTCTCGGCGATGGGCGACACCACCGACGAACTACTCGACCTCGCCCAGCAGGTCAATCCGGCGCCGCCGGCGAGGGAGATGGACATGCTCCTCACCTCGGGCGAGCGCATCTCCAACGCACTCGTGGCGATGGCCATCAGTTCCCTTGGCGCACACGCACAGTCGTTCACCGGCTCGCAGGCCGGCGTGATCACGACGAGCAGCCACGGCAAGGCCAAGATCATCGACGTCACGCCGGGCCGGGTCCGCAGCGCACTCGACGACGGCAAGATCGTGCTGGTCGCCGGGTTCCAGGGTGTTTCGCAGGACACCAAGGACATCACCACGCTCGGCCGCGGCGGTTCCGACACCACCGCCGTCGCGCTGGCGGCGGCCCTCAACGCCGACGTCTGCGAGATCTACACCGACGTCGACGGCGTGTACTCCGCCGACCCGCGCATCGTCCCCGACGCCCGCCGCCTCGACAAGGTCTCCTTCGAGGAGATGCTCGAGCTCGCGGCCTGTGGCGCGAAGGTCCTGATGCTGCGGTGCGTGGAGTACGCCCGCCGGTACAACGTTCCCGTTCACGTGCGCTCGTCGTACTCGACCAAACCCGGCACCGTGGTGACCGGATCGATGGAGGACATTCCCGTGGAAGAAGCCATTCTCACCGGCGTCGCACACGATCGCAGCGAGGCCAAGATCACCGTCGTGGGTCTCGACGACAAGCCGGGCTACGCCGCCAAGGTGTTCCGGGCCGTCGCCGACGCCGAGATCAACATCGACATGGTGTTGCAGAACGTCTCGAAGGTCGACACCGGCAAGACCGACATCACCTTCACCCTGCCGCGCGAGCTCGGCCCGCTGGGCGTCGAGAAGCTCACCAAGCTGCAGCAGGAGATCGGGTTCACCGATCTGCTGTACGACGATCACATCGGCAAGGTCTCGCTCGTCGGTGCCGGCATGAAGTCGCACCCGGGCGTCACCGCGACCTTCTGTGAGGCGCTCAGCGAGGCCGGCGTGAACATCGAACTGATCTCCACCTCGGAGATCCGTATCTCGGTGCTGTGCCGCGACACCGAACTCGACGACGCCGTGCGCGCCCTGCATGCGGCCTTCGATCTCGGCGGCGAAGAAGAAGCCGTCGTCTACGCCGGAACGGGCCGATAACCGTGGGTGCACGTATCGGAGTCGTCGGCGCGACCGGTCAGGTCGGCGCCGTCATGCGAACCCTGCTGGCGGAGCGCAACTTCCCGGCCGACGAGGTGCGCTTCTTCGCCTCGCCCCGGTCGGCGGGCAAGAAACTTCCCTGGGGCGACGGGGAGATCGTGGTGGAGGATGCGGCGACCGCAGACCCCGCCGGTCTCGACATCGCCCTGTTCTCCGCGGGTGCCACGATGTCCCGTGAGCAGGCACCGCGTTTCGCTGCTGCCGGCGTCACGGTGATCGACAACTCGTCGGCGTGGCGCAAGGATCCCGATGTGCCGCTGGTGGTCTCGGAGGTCAACGGCGAACTGGCGAAGAACCCGCCCAAGGGCATCATCGCCAACCCCAACTGCACCACGATGGCCGCGATGCCGGTGCTCAAGCCGCTGCACGACGAAGCCGGACTGCAGCGCCTCATCATCTCCAGCTATCAGGCGGTCTCCGGCAGCGGTCTGGCCGGTGTCGAGGAACTCGCCACCCAGGTGCGCGCGGTGGCCGGCGAGGCCGAGAAGCTCGTCCACGACGGCTCGGCCGTGAACTTCCCGGCACCGAACAAGTACGTCGCGCCCATCGCATTCAACGTTGTGGCACTTGCGGGTTCGCTCGTCGACGACGGCTCCGGCGAGACCGACGAGGATCAGAAGCTGCGCAACGAATCGCGCAAGATCCTCGGTCTGCCGGAACTTCTCGTGAGTGGCACCTGTGTGCGCGTGCCGGTCTTCACCGGACACTCGCTGTCGATCAACGCCGAATTCGCGAACCCGTTGTCGGTGGCCCGTGCCCAGGAGATCCTCGGCGCCGCAGCCGGTGTGGAGCTGGCCGACGTGCCGACGCCGCTCGCGGCCGCCGGCAAGGACGTCTCGCTCGTGGGTCGCATCCGTCAGGACCCGGGTGCCCCCGAAGGTCGCGGTCTCGCATTGTTCGTCTCGGGTGACAACCTGCGAAAAGGCGCTGCCCTCAACACGATTCAGATCGCCGAACTGCTGGTCTGAGCGGCCTTCGAGGCTCGCTCCGCTCACGCCTCAGGCGACGAAGGGGCGACGGCCGCTGCCGCCTCGGTGATGATCTCGCGCATCGACGCCTCCGCGGCCTTCGGGTCGCGGAGGCGTATTGCTCGTGCCACGTCGTCGTGCAGTGCGATCGCGGCCGGGTTGGGCGACGTCGGCATCATTCCGTGATGGGTGCGTCCGGCGAGCACCTCGCCGACGACGTCGGCCAGGGATCGGAACATCTCGTTGCCGCTCGCCTCCAGCAAGGTGCGGTGAAAGACCTTGTCGGCCAGTAGGTATGACTCCAGGTCGCCGGTGCGGCCGTGAACAGACATGTCCGACACCGCGGCTGCGAGGATGCGGCACTGTTGTTCGTTCGCGCGTTCGGCGGCCAGCGCGGCCGCCACGGGCTCGAATCCGCGTCGTAGTTCCGACAGGGTGGCGAGGAAGTCCGACCGGTCCGCGCCGTCGAGACGCCACCGGATCAGCCGCGGGTCGAAGACACTCCAGCGCGTCCGTGGCTGGATGGTGATGCCGACGCGACGTCGTGACTCGACGAGTCCCATCGATTCGAGGACCTTGATCACCTCGCGGGCCACGGTTCGGGATACCCCATGGTCGGTGCAGATGGCGTCGAGCGTCAGGACGCTGCCGGCGGGGTGCGCTCCCGAGACGATGCGCCGACCGATGGCGGCGAGGATCTCGTCGTGGCGCTCGGTGGTCCCACGTGTGCTCTGACTCACTTTTTCATCTTCTCATTAGCGGCCGCGACCGCCAATCAGCGTACTTATTGTTTTCGAGACTTGCATAAGTATGACTATTGCGGCAGTCTCCGTGATCATCAGCACAGCGATGTGGAGGAGTTGGCATGAGATCACCGGTGGTCGTCATGGGGGTCTCGGGGTCGGGTAAGTCGACGGTGGGAGCCGCCTTGGCGCAGCGTCTGCGTGTGCCGTTCGCTGATGCCGACGACTTCCACTCGGCGGAGAACATCGCCAAGATGTCCGCCGGGCAACCGCTCGACGACGACGACCGCCGACCCTGGCTCGAGTCCATCGGCGTCTGGCTGGCCGAGCACGGTGACGGCGGCGTGATGAGCTGCTCGGCGCTCAAGCTCGAGTACCGCGACCGTCTTCGCGGACATGAGCCGTCGGTGCTCTTCGCGCACCTGGCCGGCTCGGTCGAGGTCATCGCGCGCCGGCAGGCATCGCGTCCGGGCCACTTCATGCCGTCGGCGCTCCTCGCCTCCCAGTTCGACACTCTCGAACCCCTGACCTCCGATGAACGCGGACTGACCGTCGACGTCGACCAGAGCGTGGACGCCATCGTCGACGAACTCGTTGCCTCACTCCCCAACGGCGAGGAGAACTGAACATGTTGTCCATAAGCACGATTCTTGCCGCCGGTGCGGATCTGCCCGAGCCCGTCGCGGCGGGCTGGCAACTCGTCGTCGCGGCGCTGGCCGGCATCGCCGTCATCGTCGTCGCGATCACGGTCGCCAAGGTGCATCCGTTCCTCGCCCTGGTCGGTGGCGGCGCCACCGTCGGCATCGTCGCGGGGGAGTCGATCCCGACTGTCCTGGAATCATTCACCACCGGATTCGGTTCGACCGCAGCCGGTGTCGGCATCCTCATCGCACTCGGCGCGATGTTCGCGAAACTCCTGGCCGACTCCGGCGGAGCGGACGAGATCGTGGACACGATTGTCGGGCACGCCTCGCCGCGGATGCTGCCGTGGGCGATGGCCCTCGTCGGCGCCATCATCGGACTGCCGATGTTCTTCGAGATCGGTCTCGTGCTCCTGATGCCGGTGATCTATCTCGTCGCCCGGCGGTCCGGTCTGGGCCTGATCCCCATCGGCATCCCCGCGCTCGCCGGCCTCTCGGCCATGCATGGCTTCGTTCCGCCGCATCCGGGCCCGCTCGTCGCGATCGACGCCCTCGGTGCCGACCTCGGCCTGACGCTCGCTCTCGGTGTGGGCGTCGCCATCCCGACGATCATCGTCTCGGGTCCGCTGTTCGCCACCGTCGCCGGGAAGTGGGTGACGGTCGAGGCGCCGCACACCTTCGACATCGACCCTGATGACGGTCCGACGACCAAGCGGCCGTCCTTCGGGATCACCATGTTCAGCGTCTTGCTGCCCGTCGTCCTGATGCTGGGCAAGGCGCTCGCCGAGATCTTCATCTCCGACGAAGACCAACCCGTGCGGAGGATTCTCGACATCCTCGGTACCCCGCTGATCGCACTGCTGATCGCCGTCATCGTCGCGATGTTCACGCTGGGCCGCGGCTCGGGGATGGACCGCGAGACGATCTCGAAGTGCGCCGGTGCGGCATTGCCCGCCATCGCCGGCATCCTGTTGATCGTCTCCGCCGGTGGCGGTTTCAAGCAGGTCCTCGTCGACACCGGCATCGGCACGCTGCTGGCGGACTGGGCCACCGGCGCGAACATTCCGGTACTGGTCCTCGCCTGGGTCCTTGCCGCGCTGATCCGTCTGGCCACCGGGTCGGCGACCGTCGCGACCATCACCGCGTCCTCGCTGATGCTCGGCCTCGTGGACGGATTGAGCTCGGGCGAGGTCTCCCTGGTTGTCCTCGCGATCGGTGCCGGCTCGGTCTTCCTGTCCCACGTCAACGACGCCGGTTTCTGGTTGGTGAAGGAGTACTTCGGCATGACCGTCGGCCAGACCTTCAAGACCTGGTCGATGATGGAGACCCTTCTCTCGGTCAGCGGCCTGGTCGTCGTGCTGGCGCTGGGGCTGGTGATCTGACGGAGCCGACCGCGCCGCTCGGAAAAGCGCCCCGGTGAACCGCCCCTGGAATGCGCCCTCAGCAGCCGGGTCGTCGACATATTGTCGTCGAATGCCTCTGGAGGGCGGATCCCCGGGGCGGTTCTGCGGTAGCTTGGTGGGGCCTGCGCGGCGACCTTCGTCGGCCGCGACGGGATGCCGGTCGCGCTGTGCACGCAGTTCGTGGCGACCTCGCCGCCGGCGTGGCGGCGCCGACCGTTGTTCTGTTCGATCCCCGTACGGCGCAACCGTTGGCGTCGAGGCAACTGACCAAAGGTGGACTGCTCGGCGGGGTCTACGGCTACCTCGACTACCGCGACCGGGTCGTCGTCGCAGATGGGTCCGGGTCGATTCTGCGTGTCGCACACCGAAAGACGGTCACCGGCTGGCAAGTCCAGGTCGATGACCGCGTCGATGTCTCGGCCCACATCCCGACCGGCGACACGATCACCGGTCTCGCACCGGATTTCGACGGACGCGTCTGGTTTGCGACGACCCGCGGCGTCGTGGGGACGGTGGATGAGGACAAGCGCGTTCACTCGACGCGACTGCCGCGGGGCGAGGAACTCGGCAACGGACTGTCGATCCGACGATCGGGGGCGTCGATCCTGACGACGCACGCCCTGTACGAGATGCGCGCGGAACGCGGTGCCGCGCCGCGGATCGTGTGGCGTCGATCGTACGACCGCGGCCCTGCACGCAAACCCGGCCAGCTGACCTGGGGATCGGGGACCACCCCCACGTACTTCGGCCCGGGCGGTGACGGCTGGGTGGCGATCGTCGACAACGCGGACCGGCCGGACCTCCGGGTGTTCCGCAGTGACGACGGGTCCGAGGTGTGCCGGATCCGGGCCTTCGACCGTTCGGGGCCGGGTACCGAGAACTCACCGATGGCCTGGGGCAACTCTGTCGTCATCCCCAGCACGTACGGATACCAGTATCCGCCGATGGCGGTGACCGGTCCGGCGGTTCCCGCGGACGCCCCCTTCACCGGTGGCGCGACCCGAATCGACGTCGACGAGAACGGGTGCCGGCGCGTGTGGGAGAACTCCGACCGGATCGCGACGCTGCCGAGGCTCTCGCGCGCGGACGGCCTCATCCATGCGCTCGGCTACGGTCCGTGGGCTCCGAGCCGGCCGCAACAGCTCGGTCCGGTCGCTTACGTCGCGACGGATTTCGCGACCGGACTCCGTGTCGAGATCCGACAAGTCGGGAATGCGCCCGCCGACGAACCGCTCGAACTCACCGGCACCATCACCGCGGACGGAGCTCTGTGGCAGGCGACGGTCGGGCGGATGCTCAAGATCGTGCCGGCCGGCCGCTGACGGTCGCGGACGGCCAGGTCACCGAGGTGTCGTGATCAAGGGTCACTCACAACACGCCCCGGAAGCCGACCCGGTCACCTGACTCCACTTACTGTGGGGTAGGTTACTCGCCCATGAAGCTGAAGTCGGGTATGAGCATCGGGTCACGCCGCAGGTCACGCCTGCGAACGGCCGCGATAGCGGGGGTGGCGGCCGCATGCGCGGCCGCGTTGATCAGTCCGGCGTCGGACGCGAGTGCGGCCGACTTCTACACGCCGCCGTCGTCCTTCGCCACCGAGCCCGGCTCGGTGATCCGGAGCCAGGAGATCCCGCTGCTCCTGCAGATCCCCGGCGCGCCCGGACAGTGGCCGGGCACGGCCCGCAAGGTCATGTACACCTCGACCTACCAGGACGGCACCCCCGCGGCCGTGACCGGAACCGTCGTCGAGCCGACCGCGCCGTGGCGTGGGAAGGGGCCGCGGCCGACCGTCGTCGTCGGCCCGGGCACCATCGGCCAAGGTGACCAGTGCGCGGCGTCGAAGATGATGACCCTGCCGGTGTCGATCGACATCACCAAACCCAGTATCGGCGTCAACTACACCGCGCCGGAGACGTACTACATGCTGCTCAACGGCGTTCGGGTGTTCGTCACCGACTACATCGGCATGGGCACCCCGGGTATCCACACCTACGTCAACCGGTCCGAGACCGGCCACGCCATGCTCGACGGTGCCCGCGCGGCGTTGCGCGCCTCCGGGGCCCCGGCCGATGCGCCGGTCGGGTTCGCCGGGTACTCGCAGGGCGGGGGCGCCGCTGCGTCCGCCGCCGAACTCGCCGCGACCTACGCGCCCGAACTGAACGTCCGTGCCAGTTACGCCGGTGCGCCGCCGGCCGACCTGGAGAAGGTCATCCCGGCCATCGACGGCAGCACCATCGCCGGGGCCATCGGATTCGCCATCAACGGCCTCACCCAGCGGTACCCGGAGGTCGCCGACGTGGTGCACAGGGAGACCAACGCGTCCGGAAAGGCTGCGCTGCGGCAGATCTCGACGAGCTGCATCGGTGACATCATCCCGGCGTACGGATTCCAGCGGACGCAGAACTGGACACGCACCGGCGAGACGCTCTCCGCGGTCATCGCGCGATCGCCCGGAGTGCAGAAGGTCGTCGGCGAACAGCGCATCGGCCGCCTCAAGCCGAACGCGCCGGTGTTCCTCGAGGGCGGCCTCCACGACGACGTGATCCCATACGGCCAGGTCGCGCAGCTCGCCGCGGACTGGCGCGCACAGGGCGCCGACGTCCGGTTCGTGACGAACCCGACGCCGCCGATCCTGACCAAGTCGATCGTCAACCACGTTGTCCCCATGCTGGGCACCTTCCTGCCCGGTATGGAGTTCGTCCTCGGCGAGTTCCAGAAGTAGACCCGGGGAGCAGAACCACTCGAACCGCAGACAGGGCCCGCCGGCCCTTCGAGACGCGTCCTCCGCAAGCTCCGGACGCTCCTCAGGGGGCGGGGGCGCGGGCCCTGTCGTCTCGGGACGCTCCTCAGGGGGCGGGGGGCGCGCCTGTCTCGGGACGCTCCTCAGGGGGTGCCGGGGCGCGGGCCCTGTCTGTCTCCGGACGCTCCTCAGGGGGCGGGACGCGGGCCCTGTCTGTCTCCGGACGCTCCTCAGGGGCCCGGGACCTGTCGGTACCCGACGCCCGGATGGCAGGATCGAGGAATGAACGATCCGCACGGGCCGGGGGGAGGTGCGAACGGGGATCCCCATGATCGAGACCCCGAACGCATCCCGAGCCAGGCAGAACTCGACGCCGAGGACCTCGCCGAGCTGGAACGGTCGTCGCGTGACCACGACCAGGCCTCGCTCTATCCGCCGCGGCCGGCCGATCCGGGCCGCCCGCCGGTGGCGCTGGTCCTCCACGCCCGCGTGGTCTGGTGGGCCGCGGCGGTCATCGGGTCGATCCTGGCGGTCTACGGCTTCTTCAACCTCAGCACCATCACCGACGACCTGCGGCTCCGTCTGCTCGAGGGGGTCGTGTCCGACCCGGCCAACTCCGCCCCCGAGGACCAGATCGATACACTGGCCGGCTTCTTCCCGCCGTTCATGCTGGTGATGATCGTGGTGGTGCTGGTGATCGAGTATCTGCTCCTGGTGGCAGCGGCCACCCACCACAGCCGTCATTGCCGCAACTTCTTCCTCGCCGCGGTGGTGGTTCATCTCCTCTGTATCCCCGTCGGCGTCGACCTGCTCTTCCGTTATCCGGACATCACGTCCACGATGGTCGTCCTCAGCTACGTGCAGTTCGCCCTGCTGGTGATCGCCGCGCTCTTCACGCTGCGTCGGTCGGTGAACACGTGGCTGCCCGAATCCACGAGGATGAAGCCGACCCGTATGCTGCGCGGCCGCTGAACGTCGGCGCCGTCACGCCCGCGCCGACTTTGTCAGGCCCGCCACCTGCCGGTTTGGTCGGAATGATCCCGGGTACTGGTCTGTTGGACAGAACGTTGGTTCTACGGCCGACCCTGTCTGATCGCGACTCACCCGAAGACCCGAACTCAGGAGGATCTCCGATGGCAATCGAGCCGGTGTACACCATTTCGTCCAAGGCGTCCGGTGGTGGACGTGACGGTGAGGTGGTTTCGGCGACGGGTCGGATCGACCTCTCCCTCCGGCCGCCGAAGGAAATGGGTGGCAGCGGCGACGGCAGCAATCCGGAAGAACTCTTCTCGGCCGGGTACGCGGCATGTTTTCTGGGTGCCCTCCGCGCCACGTCGAAGGCGGCCGGTAGCCCGGTGCCCGACGAGTCCACCGTCTAATTCGAGGGGTCACACGGCGGCAACCGGTCCCCGTTCGTTTTCCCTCCCAGCGGGACGTCTCTACCCACCGGGGCATCGAGACCGGCTCCGGAGCAGCGCAGATATGACAAGAAAGGAAGTTCTTGATCATGACCACCACTCCCATCACCAGCACTCTCACCGAAGAGCAGCAGTCCGTGGCCGGAAAGGCCCTGCAGGACACCCTCGTCGACCTGATCGACCTCAGTCTGATCGCGAAGCAGGCCCACTGGAACGTCGTGGGCAAGCAGTTCCGATCGGTGCACCTCGATCTCGACGAACTGGTCACCGTGGCGCGTGAGTTCACCGACTCGGCGGCCGAGCGTGCCACCGCGATCGGCGTCAGTCCCGACGGGCGCGCCGAAACCGTGGCGAAGACCGCGAACACCAAGGGATTCGGCGAAGGCTGGACCAAGGACTCGGATGTCGTCGACGCCATCGTCGCCAACCTCAAGGCGGTCGTCGCGGGACTCCGCGAGCGCATCGACGCCACCGAGGAGGCCGACCCGGTGACCCAGGATCTGCTCATCTCGTTCGCGTCGAAACTCGAACAGCTGCACTGGATGTGGCAGGCACAGGTCGCCTGACCAGCAGAACACCCCGTTGATCGGGGCCTCTCACAGCGACGAACCCCGCCGGTCTCACCGGCGGGGTTCGTCGTATTCCGATGTCGTCGTGGATGTTCGGAAGGCTCGGGATCCATGGTCGGCGTCAGTCGCCGGCCGGTTCGGTGGCCTTCTTCTCGATGGTCTTCTTCTCGACGACGTTCTTCGCGGCGGACTCGTGGTCGGTGGTCGTGGTGTCGGTGCCTGCTGTGTTCGTGACGGCGACGTGTGAGCCGGCGTCGTCGTCGACCGCGTAGGAATCGCGGAAGGAGACACGAGGAGTCGACGCCGAGTGGTAAAGGGCGATGCCGGCGAAGACGAGTGCGGCCAGCCCGAAGATCGCGGACGCGGCGATCGTGACGACGTGGACGGCCGTGGCGTACACCCCGTCGATCGGACCGGTCGCGACGGCGCCCGCCGCGGCGAGGGCCGCGCCCAGCAGGGCCCAGACCGCCGAGCGAATCCACGGCGCCACCACCGAGGCGTAGAAGAGGCGCTGGTAGATGGTGAGCGAGAACTCGTCCACTGCGGCCAGACGAACCTCGTCAGCGCCTGCGAGGTCGCGCAGTTCGCGTGCCAGTGCCGTCTGTCTCTGGAGGGTCGCGGACTCCCGTTCCCGGTACCGCACGAACGCGGCGGCACCGAACGCCGACGCGAGAAGACCCAACCCGACCATGACTCCCCAATAGTCCACGGCACACACGCTACAACGCCGTCCGTCACCGCTCGTGAACCAGGTCACATGGTGGGACGGTCGGCACCGGTCACAGCGGTGCGGTCGAGTACCGGTGCGCGCGAGGAGTCGATGGGACCGGTCATCGCTGATACGTTGGGCGACCGTCTAGCCATCGCGGTCACGAAACGTCCGACCCCTCGGGTCGAGCGGAACCGAGAACGGGAGGAATGCACGGGTGACGATCAGATTGATCGGCGCGACGATCGTGTGCGTGATGCTCGGGCTGTTCATCAGCGCATCTGCGGGGCAAGCGGGAACGAACGACGTCGTCGCGTTCGCTGACCCACAACCGGGGGTCGCCGTCCTGTCCGGCGCGGAACCCGAGGCGGTCCTCGTCAGCCGCGAGTTGTACTCCCGATCCGCCGAGGCGATCCTGCTCGCACCGGGTGCACTCGCCGACCCCGAGACACGGAATCGCGTCGGGGAGACCGCAGGTGACAAGCACGTGCCGGTGCTCACCGTGACCCCGCAGACGGCGGACGACGTCGACGACGAGCTGGGGCGTCTCGGTGCGCAACGGGTGGTGCGACTCGGCGAGGTCGAAGGGCTCGAGGGTCGTCGGCCCGCGATCGATCTCGGGGACCTGCGAGGCAACCGGCCGCGAGACGGGGACGAACCGATCGTGATGGTCTCCCGGGACACCCCTGTCGATGCCACGCTGACCGCTCGTTCCGGAGCGCGCGTCGTCGAGGTGCCGTTCCCCGACCCGCGCGCGAACACGCCTGCCGTGGCCGCTCTGACCGGTGCTTCGTCGCAGACCCCGATCCGAGCGGTCGGAGCCGGCTTCGGCGACACCGAGGACTTCGCGGCACGGGTCGACCAGGCGCGGCGAACGCCGGAACTCCCCGGCGGTGGACAGGTCGTGTTCCCGGGCAGGCGGATGGTCGCGCTCTACGGTTCCCCCGACGCGCCGGCCCTGGGTCCGCTCGGCCGGCAGGGGATCGAGGCGTCGATCGAACGCGTCCGGCGTCTCGCGGCCGACTATCAGCGGGTCAGTGCCGAGCCGGTCGTCCCCGCGTTCGAGATCATCGCGACCGTCGCATCGTCGGAACCGGGCGAGGGCTCCAACTACACGAGCATGATCGACCCCGCGACGTTGCGGCCGTGGGTCGAGGCGGCCGGACGTGCCGGTGTCTACGTGACTCTCGACCTCCAGCCCGGACGTATGGACTTCCTGACCCAGGCCCAGAAGTATGCGGAGCTCCTGGCCCTGCCGCATGTCGGGCTGGCGCTCGACCCGGAGTGGCGCCTCAAGCCGGATCAGGTACACCTGAAGCAGATCGGGTCCGTCGAGGCCGCCGAGGTGAATCGCACCTCGGCGTGGCTCGCGGGAATGGTGCGTGAGCGAGGACTGCCACAGAAGCTCTTCGTGCTGCACCAGTTCGACGCCGGCATGCTCGGTCAGCGGAAGAACATCGTCACCGACCGAGAGGAACTCCAGGTGGTCCTGCACGCCGACGGGCACGGGACACCGCCGGTCAAGATGGAGACCTGGCGCAGATTGCTCGGTGATCTTCCCGCGGGGGTGTGGATGGGCTGGAAGAATTTCTACACGGAGGACAAGCCGACGTTCTCGCCGGCGACGACCATGGCGGTCGCGCCGACACCCTGGTTCGTCTCGTACCAGTAGCGCGCCGGGAGGCCTGCCACCTCCGGGCTCCGACCGGCGCCCGGGACACGCGACCCCGCGCCACGAGGTTCCAGAACGCGACGGGACGCACCCGACAGGGAGGAACCCCGGTGACCACGACTCCGGCCGACCCGCAGTCCCAGCGGCATCCCGTCCCGACCGCCGCCGATCTGGCCGCGTGTCCGACACCGGGGGAGCGATCCGACCCGCTGGCGATCCTCGCCAGACAGTCGCTGAACAGGGTGCCCGAACTCATCCCCGTCCGGCACGCGCGGATGGCGGCGACGCCGTTCACGTTCTATCGCGGCGCGGCGGCAGTCATGGCCGACGATCTCTCGCGAACCCCGGACACCGGAATCATCACGCAGCTCTGCGGGGATGCCCACCTGAGCAATCTGGGCCTGTTCTTCAGTCCGGAGCGTCGAATGGTCTTCGACCTGAACGATTTCGACGAGACCCACATCGGTCCCTTCGAATGGGACGTGAAACGGCTGGCGGCGAGTTTCACGATCGCAGGTCGCAACAACGGATTCGACGACACGACCAACCGGACGATCGCCAAGACCGTGGCGAAGACCTACCGTCGGACGATCAAACGCAGTGTCTCGCTGACCACTCTCGAATGTTGGTACGCCGGAATCGATGTCGACTCTCTGGTCGCGGAACTGGGAGACCGGCTGGACACCTCGGTGACGGAGCGGACGCAGAAGGCGCTACGCAAGGCCCGGCACCGGAACAGTGCCCAGGCCCTGGCCAAACTCTGCGAGATCGACCCGGACGGCACGGCACACATCCGCAGCGATCCGCCGCTGCTGGTGCCACTGAAAGAGCGCTTCTCCAGTGAGAACGCCGCCGTGGTCGAGGAACGTGTCCGAGAGCGGGTCGACAACTACCGGGCGACACTGCCGTTGCATGTGCAGGCGTTGCTCGCCCAGTTCTCGCTCGTCGACATCGCCTTCAAGGTCGTCGGAGTGGGGAGCGTCGGGACCCGGGCGTGGATCGTGCTGATGATGGGCAAGAACCTCGAGGATCCGCTCTTCCTCCAGGTGAAGGAGGCTCAGCGGTCGGTCCTCGCCGATTACGTCCCGACCTCGGGATTCGACAACCAGGGCCAGCGCGTCGTCGAGGGCCAGCGTCTCCTGCAGGCGGCGAGCGACCTCTTTCTGGGCTGGTCGACGGGGCTCGACGAGAACGGCGAGCGACGTGACTTCTACGTGCGCCAGCTCCGCGACGGGAAGGGGTCGGTCGTCGTCGAGGCGCTCGAACCCGACGCGATGAAACTCTATGCGCGCCTGTGCGGGACGGCGCTCGCCC
Organism: Gordonia amicalis NBRC 100051 = JCM 11271; assembly: GCF_000332995.1. Lineage (GTDB taxonomy): Bacteria > Actinomycetota > Actinomycetes > Mycobacteriales > Mycobacteriaceae > Gordonia > Gordonia amicalis. The sequence continues at coordinate 105,692 of NZ_BANS01000007.1, read as the reverse complement.
AGGCGCACGCCAGGACGTCGACTCGCTTCGACATCGCACGATATCTCTCCGAGACAAAGGGTTTCGCGGATGCCGTGGCGGAGTTCTCGATCGCCTACGCAGATCTCAACGACGCCGATCATACCCAGATGACGGCGGCGATCAGCCGCGGCGAGCTGAGTGTGCACGACCTCACCGCGGCGGGAAAGAGCTGACGCACCGGGCTGTGGTACACAGACGACGGAGCGAACCGACCGCCGAGAACCGACAGGGAGATGTGTGCATGGATGACGCGACATTGCGAGATCGGGTGCGGGAGTTGATGCCTCGTGCGAAGTCGGATCTGGCGGAGATGGTGCGGTTCCGCTCGGTTCACGACCCGCAGCAGTTCCCGGTGGAGGAATGCGACGGCATGGTCGAATGGCTGTTGGGAACGTTCCGCGAGCTGGGTGTCGAGGATGTCGCCGCGCATGTGACCAGTGACGGGTCCAAGGCGGTCACCGGGCAGATCCCCGGTCCGGAAGGTGCGCCGACCGTCCTGCTGTACTTCCATCACGACGTGCAACCGCCCCTCGGTGAGAACGAATGGGATTCGCCGGTGTGGGAGCTGACGGAACGGGACGGTCGCTGGTACGGACGCGGTGCCGCCGACTGCAAGGGCAACATCGCCGTGCACCTCACCGCGCTGCGTGCCCTCGCCGGCGACCTCGGTGTGACCGTGAAGATCATCGGCGAGGGCTCGGAGGAACAGGGGACGGGTGGGCTCGAGCATTTCGCGGTCGAGCATCCCGACCTGTTGCGTGCCGACACCATCCTGATCGCCGACTCCGGCAACTTCGCTGTCGGCAGACCGAGTCTCACGACGACGTTGCGCGGCATCGCCAACATCGACGTCACGGTCGAAACCCTGGGATCGGCAATGCATTCCGGCATGTTCGGTGGGGCCGCGCCGGATGCGCTGGCCGCCCTCATCGCGATGCTCGCCACTCTGCGCGACGAGCACGGCAACACCACCATCACCGGTCTCGACGCCGATGCCGAGTGGCCTGGCGTTTCCTACCCGCCCGAACAGTTCCGTTCTGATGCAACGGTGCTCGAGGGCGTCGAGCTCGTGGGATCCGGATCGGTGTCGGACATGGTGTGGGCGCGTCCCGCCGCGACCGTGCTCGGCATCGACTGCCCGCCGGTGGTCGGGTCCTCCGCGGCGGTCCAGCCACGCGCCCGGGCGCGCATCAACCTGCGCGTGCCGCCGGGAATGGACCCCACCTACGCCCAGGACGCGCTCATCGAACACCTCCGGGCGGCCACCCCATGGAATGCCCGGGTGTCCTTCGAGCGTGAGGCGGTGGGATCGCCGTTCGTCGGCTCGACATCCGGTCCGGCCTACGAGGCGCTCACCGACGCGCTCGCGGCCGCCTACGGCGGCGAGGAGGTGCTGATCCAGGGGCAGGGTGGATCGATCCCGCTGTGCAACGTCCTGCAGAGCACCTTCCCCGACGCCGAGATCATGCTCTTCGGTGTCGAGGAGCCGCGGTGCCTGATCCACGCCCCCAACGAGAGCGTCGATCCGACCGAGATCGAGCGGATCGCGCTCGCCGAGGCCCTGTTCCTACGTGACTACGCGTCCCGCGCGGCCCGGGCCGGCCGGGATTCGGCCAACGCCGGGCCAGGCGGCGCCTAGCGCGGGTCCGATAGCTCGCGAAGGTGGACGGCTGACCCAGTTCCTGAGCGAAGTGGATAGGGAAAGTTCGCGTGTCGCAGCACAATCCCGAGACGAAGACCCATGAAATTGGGACCAAAGGCCCAAGACCGGGAACACCCCCGTCGGTAATGTCTGATGCCGGGTGGGAGAACTCTCGTGGAAGGAACAAGGTGGGCCCAGGTCCCATTGGTCGTGACGGGCAAGTGATGAACATTGCGCCGGAACATGTTTCGCGTAGCGAACAGGTTTCCCGTGTCGGAGTGTCGGACTTGCGAACGAGTGAGCGGTATTTGCGCGCCGCGGTCACCGACCTCATCGAGCGTAATTTCCGCGACCCGGATTTCAGTGTCGAGGTCGTGGCGCGGCACCTGCATGTGAGTCGCCGGCACCTCTATCGGGTTCTCGCCGGCAGTCCCACGTCGCTGGCCGAGATGATCGCCGACCGCCGTCTCGACTGGGCCCGTGGCCTGCTGACGGGCCCGGGGAATCCGAAACTCGAAGCGGTGGCACATGCTTCGGGCTTCGCCTCGACGGCGACGATGCGGAACAGATTCCGCGCCAAGTACGGGCTCACCCCTGACGAATTCCGGCGCGCCGCAACGGTTGCCGACGCGGAAGCCAGCTGATGCATTTCGGCGCAAGCACTTTGGTGCTTGCGCTGAAATGGTTTCGATCGTCGTGTTCAGTGGCGGTTCGCGATCACAGTATGCAAAGCGGCGAGTAGTCACTGCGTCCACCGGTCGTCGGTGAGACGAGGAACGTGCACGGGTTGAACCCCACCTTCTCTATCTCCTTGGTCAGCCGACGCAGTTCGGAGTCGGACACGACCTTGTCGCGCGAGAGCAGGAATCCCGAGGCGCGAGTGGGTCACCGACGATCGCGTACTTGTACGGACCGTTCGGGTTCTCGCCGTCCTCGATGTAGGCGATGATGTAGTTCGGCGCCCCGTTGGGGTTGATGCTGGCGGGTGTCTGCGGGAACCGCACACTCAACTGGGCATTCGTCTTGGTGTCCACCACGGTGGCGCGCCCGATCACGCCGCCCCGCATGCCGGTGGGTCCGGTGCACTGGTTGTCGACACCGATGGTCTTCTCATCGATCCGGGTGTAGAACGCGCGCAGGTCACGCCCCAGAACGAGGGGACGGTCGCCAGCTGCCACCATTTGCCGAGGTAACGGTCGACGTCGACGTAGGCCACCGGGGCCAGGGGCGCGGCCTGCGCCGGACCGGTCCCGATGACGAAACCGATACCACGACGATGCCGGCGACAAGGGCTGCAAGGGTGTGTGTGACGCGCATGGTGTTCCTTTCGTGGGCCGATCGTCTACGTCGAGTCCCGATCGGCTGTCTGAAGAGTGTTCAGACCGCACGCGGTCACGGATGGGTCATGGGCACCCGGCAGGCCATGTCGGCGGGCATCATCGCTGGTGAAACGAAAGATCACATGTTGTAGACGTTGTTCGGGTTCCAGGTGGAGACCGCCCAGATGACGATGAGGTCGAGGACGATGATCAGGATCGCCCAGGCCGGGTAGTAGGGCAGCCACAGGAACTGCGCGATGATCGACAGTGACGCGATGACGATGGCGGCGATGCGCGCCCAGTCCGCACCGACCGCGAGTCCGCCGGCGACGAGGATGCCGACGATGCCGAGGATCAGGTGAATCCAGCCCCACGCGGTGAGGTCGAATTCGAAGACGTAGTCGCGGCCTACGACGAAGAGTTCGTCGTTGGCGATCGCCGAGATGCCCTGGAAGACCGAGACCAGGCCTGCGACGAAGAGCAGGGCGGCGGCGACGATCGAGATCCCGAAGGCGAAGCCCTGTTTGGCCGACGAGTTCGCCTGCTGGTCGGGGGTGGCGCTCATGGTGGCGTCCTTTCATGGTGGGGAACGCCGGCGTCCAGAGATCCTGGCGCGACGGCGCGGTGGCGTTGTTGCGGGTGGACCTTAACCAAGGATGGGACATCCGACCCGTGTCCCACAGCGTTTCGCTCAGTTCCGGCACATCTTTGAGCAGGCGATTTAGTACTCGGCGGGGGTCGGGTATAAGCTATCGCAGGCTACACACGGGGTGTGGCGCAGCTTGGTAGCGCGCTTCGTTCGGGACGAAGAGGTCGTGGGTTCGAATCCCGCCACCCCGACAGAGATCGGCCACGGTCGATCACAGAGATGTGTTGGTTGAGACACAGCAGTGAAACCCCGGTCGGCAGAGATGCGGCCGGGGTTTCCTCGTCTTCGCCGGTGACCTCGCAGTGGAGAGCGCGGGCTCAGATCTTCTGCTCGGAAGAGACACGATCGCCGAGGTGAGCGAGGATCTCGGGGTCGGCGCTGACGAACCGGTCGACCTCTTCGCCGCCGTCACAGCGCAACAGACTCACGGTGACATCCTCGGGACCGCGGCGGACGACCCGCCAGCAAGCACCGGAGTCCTCCCAGCGCCGCAGATCGTCGAGGGTCATGACGCAACGGGCTCCTTCGCTCAGCAACCCAGCTGCCGGGCCAGGTCGAGCAGATCGGTGGCGTGGAAATCGTTGTCCGGCGAACCGGAGTCGTCCTTGGGTTCGCCACCCCATTCGGCCGGTCGCTCGACGAACGCGGTACGCAGGCCGAAGGAGCGGGCGGCGTCGAGGTCCGACTGATGCGTCGCGACCATCATCACCTCGTCCGGTCGGACCTCGAGGAGTTCGGCGAGGCCGCAGTACGTCTCGCGCGCGGGTTTGTAGTGACGCCAGAGGTCGGAACCCCCGATGACGTCCCACCCGAAGCCGTTGTGTCGTGCCATGTCGGTCAGCAACGCCACGGTCCCGTTGCTGAGAGCGCACACGATGCGGTCCCGCTTGAGGCGCCGGATGCCTTCGGCGGCGTCGGGCCAGCCGGGGATGGTCCGCCACGCACGCACCAGCGCGCGGCTCTGTTCGGCGTCGAGAGTCACGCCGAAGGCCCCTGCGACCTCCCGGAGGGTCTCGGTCTGCAGGTCGTCGAGACGACGCCAGGGGAGCTCTCCGGCCTCGACACGCGCGAGGATCGGCGAGTAGCGGCGACGCCACTCACGCGCGAAGTCGGCGGAGTCGACCTCGGGGACGATCAGCGCCACGGCACCGGAGATCCCGGTGAACCAATCGGTGACCGTACCGAAGGTGTCGAACGCCAGGACCTTCACGCCGAGCGCGTTCACGAGTCGATCGACCCCCGGTGTGTTCGGGGGACGCTCACAGGGACTCGCGTGCCAGCTGCGGCAGCGACTGGTCGGCGTCGTAATCGGCGTCGCCGTGCGAGACCGGCGTCAGGGTGATGAGGCTGGCCTCCGGGCGGCAGCAGAAGCGGACGGGCGCGTACGGGGATGTGCCGAGGCCGGCGCTCACGTGCAGCTTCATCGACGACCCCCAGTTCGACGGTCCCTTCACCCGGGAACGGTCGATGTGGCAGTTGGTGACGAGCGCCCCGAAGAACGGCAGGCACAGTTGCCCGCCGTGGGTGTGGCCGGCCATCACGAGGTCGTAGCCGTCGGCGGCGAAGCGGTCGAGGACCCGCGGCTCGGGCGAATGCGTGAGGCCGAGGCGCAGGTGCGCCAGCGGGTTGGGGCGCCCGGCAATGGTCTCGTAGCGGTCCCGCTCGATGTGCGGATCGTCGACTCCGGCCGCGACCACCCGCACCCCGCTGACCTCGAGCTCACGCACGGTGTGTGTGGCGTCGAGCCAGCCGCGTTCGGTGAACGCCGCCCGCAGGTCCTGCCACGGAAGCGGTTCACCATACGTGCGCTGGTGATCCTTCTTGAAGTACTTGAACGGATTCTTCGCCTTGGGGCCGAAGTAGTCGTTGGAACCGAAGACGAACAGACCCGGACGCGACAGGAGGCCGCCGAGGGACTGGATCACCGCGGGCACCGCCTGCGGGTGCGCGAGATTGTCGCCGGTGTTGACCACCAGATCTGGTTCCAGCGCCTCGAGCTCGGAGATCCACGCCTGCTTGAGCCGCTGGTTGGGCATCATGTGCAGGTCGCTGATGTGCAGGACCCGCAGGGGAGAGGCGCCGGGTTCGAGGACCGACAGCGTCGTGTGGCGCAGGGCGAAGGCGTTGCGCTCGATGACCGTCGAGTAGACGAGGCCGGCCGCGGCGAGTCCCGCGGCACCGATCAGTGCGCGCGAACCGACCCCGGAACCGGGTGAACCGAGGCGTGAACGGCCGAGGCGTGCGAAGTCGAGTTCGGAGTGTTGCATCTGTTCAGAATACGCATCACCGAGCGCATGCCCACCCGTTCCCGGCCCCGGGCTCAGCCGGGTAGCTGGATCACGACCGGGCCGACACCGGGAACCACCACGGTGGTCTCGGTGGGACCGTTGCCGCCGTCACCGCCACCGGCGCGACGACCGTTGCTGACGTAGATGGTGACCGTGCTGCCGGGCATCGCGGAATCCGAGGGTGCGGTGAACACGACCGTGCCCTTGGGGCGGCCGCTGTCGACCTCGAGCTCGTTGACCTTGAACCCGGCCCGTTGCAGGCGTGAGGTCGCCTCACTGGCGGTCAGTCCGCTGACCTGCGGGATTCGTCCGCGGTCACTGCCGTTCCAGTATTCGCGGTCGATCGGAGGGAGCCGGACCGGACCGAACTTGGTCGCGACCGGTTTCACCGCCTGGAACCATGTCCGCGCGGGTTCCATACCGCCGAACACGTTGCCTTCGTAGCAGGACCGAAGCGGACTGGTGCACACACCCTGCGGGTTGGGGCCATCGCTGTAGACGTACGCGGCGCCGGCGATCTGGTTGGTGAATCCGACGAACGCCGACGACCGGTATGCCTCGGTCGTGCCGGTCTTACCCGACATCGGAAGCGTCCAGCCGACCGAACCCGCGGCGCCCGCGGCGGTACCCGCACCCACGTCGTCCTTGCTCATGGTGACGGCGAGGGTGTCGGCGAGACCCTTGTCGACGACCTGTTCGCAGCCCGGAGCGTTGAACGGGACCGTGGTGAGGGCACGCTGCCCGTCGGGCCCGATCACCGGGTTGCCGTACTGATCGCGCTTCACCCGGCTGATCGACTTGATCGGGTTGGGCGGGCACCAGACGCCGCCGGAGGCGATCGTCGCGGCGACGTTGGCGAGCTCGAGCGCGTTGATGGGCAGCGGCCCTAGCGTGAACGAACCGAAGTTCCCGTCCTTGACGTACTGGGCAATGCTCTTCTCGCCGTTTCCCGACGAGCCGGGGACGGTGTAGGAACGCAGGCCGAGGCGGACGGCCATGTCGACGGCCGGCTTCACGCCGACCTGCTGCAGCAGCTTGACGAAAGCGGTGTTCGGCGATTGGGCGAGCGCATCGGTCACCGACATCGCCGCGGGGTAGCGGCCGGCGTTCTTCACGCAGTAGGCGTTGGCCGGACACCCGTTCACCCCGCCGCTGTTACCCATGCCCTCCACGGCGACGAAACCGGGCACCGGGATCGTCGACCCGGCGCCGAGACCCTTCTCCAAGGCCGCAGCCACGGTGAAGATCTTGAACACCGAGCCCGCGCCGTCGCCGACCATCGAGAACGGTTGCGGCTGCATCGTCTCGCCGGCATTCAGGTTCAGTCCGTAGCGGCGACTCGACGCCATGGACAGCACGTCGTGGGACTTGTCCCCGGGACGGATGGTGCTGATGACATCCGCGACACCGTCGGCGGTGGGACTCGCCTGGGTCTTTGCCGCACGGTCCGTTGAGCGCTGCACGTCGGGGTCGAGGGTGGTCTGGATGATGTACCCGCCTCGCAGCACGGAGTTGCGCGACATCCCGTTCTCGGCGAGGAACTGCAACGCGTAGTCGCAGAAGAAGCCCTTGTCGTCGGCGGCGATGCAGCCCTGAGTGGGCGTCCGCGGACGCGGGAGCACGCCCAGCGGCTTCTCCTTGGCCGCCATCAGCTCGGCGCGTCGTTCGGGGAAGTTGTCGATCATCGTGTCGAGTACGAGGTTCCGGCGCGTCAGCGTGTCCTCGGCGTTGCTGTAGGGGTTGAGCGCCGAACTCGACTGCACCATGCCCGCGAGCATGGCCGCCTGCTCTACCTGCAGGTCCTTCGCCGGGATCCCGAAGTAGGTCTGCGCGGCCGCCTCGATGCCGTAGGCGTTGTTGCCGAACGGGACGACGTTCAGATAGCGGGTGACGATCTGCTTCTTCGCCTCCTGCTTGGCGGCGGCGTCGTCGAGACCCTTGTCGCGCTTGGCCTCGTCGATGAGGGTCTGTTCGAGCGTGAGGGCCATGCGCACCTCGCGCAGCTTGCGCGCCGGGGTCGTCTCGACCGCGGCCTGGCGGTCGGCCTCGGTGCGGGCGAGCACGAGCAGTTGATAGTTCTTGATGTACTGCTGATCGAGCGTCGACGCACCCTGCTGGACCTCGCCCGACGACGAGTTCTTCAGCGCGGCGCGGATGGTGCCCTTCCAGTCGACGCCGTCGTGCTCGAGGAAGCGCCGGTCCTCGACGGAGATGATCGCGCGGATCATGTCGGGCGAGATGTCGTTGTATCCGACCTGGTAGCGGTACTGGTCGAACAGCACCGCGATCGGCTTTCCGTTGACGTCGGTCATTGTGGTGACCTCCGGCAAGGTGCCGTTCAGGAGTTCGGAGGAGACGTTCTCGACTGCCGCGGCCGCCCGGTTGGAGACGACTCCGACCCCACTGGCCACCGGATACATCAGGCCCGCGACGAGAACCCCGGCCAGCAGGCTCGCCCAGGCCAGTGACCACAGTTTCTTCGACATCACCCCGACAGGATACGTGCGATCGGTCCGAACATCGCCCAGCCTCGCCCCCGAGATCCGACGGGACCGTTGTGCCTGGACACGATCCCGGCGTGCTCGAAGAACGGCCCGACCGCGCGTCAGTGCAACCGTCCGATCGGATGAGTTTGCACGGTGGTCCCACTTTGTTGCGCTCCAGGGGTTGCGCACCCATGCACAGATCCCTAGATTGAGTGCAGAATGTGACTCACTTAACAGTTTGCTGTAAATGTGGTCTGAGCAGCGAGTTGAGCCCCGGCTTCGGGGACATGCGGAACACGATGAGTAGGGGTGGCGGATGGCGACAGCGGCAGTTTCTACCGGAGAAGATCGCTTGGCCTGGGTGGCCAGAGCACGATGCCGAGGCGGAGACCCGGACGATCTGTTCGTGAGAGGAGCAGCCCAGCGCAAGGCCGCCACGATCTGCCGGCACTGCCCGGTACAGCTCGAATGCGGTGCCGATGCCCTCGACAATCGCGTCGAGTTCGGTGTGTGGGGTGGCCTGACCGAGCGTCAGCGTCGCGCACTCCTGCGCCAGCATCCCGAGGTCACCTCGTGGTCGGCGTTCTTCGAAGCCCAGCGCCGGCGTCAGCGCGCCGACGCGGTCTGACCCACCAAGACACATCAGCAAACGCAATTCGGCTCGACCGACGGAAGCCGGCCGAGCCGATTGTCATCAGTCGGTGGTGAAAGCGCTCAGCCCCGTCCGGTGATCTGCTCCGCGACTGCGCGCAGTGCGGTCACGTCCGCGACCTCGAACGGCAACGCCGGGACCCCGACGATCGGGACCCGCGGATGGGCCGCCGTGAATCTCTGCAGCAGATGGAGTTCGCGCTTCGCGGTGGCGGCCCGGTCGGCGTGGATCTGTAGCACCCCGCGAGTCAGGTCGTCGGTGACCGACTCGAGTGCCACCAGCGCCGCCTCCTCGTGGATCGAGGTCAGGTTCGGGTGGGTCCGGTTGAGGATCAGACCCGCGAGCGGCATCGTCTCCTCCCACAGCCGGTCGACGAAGAATGCGGCCTCACGCAGCGCGTCGGCCTCGGCCGCGGCGACCACCGCGAACTGGGTGCCCGGCTGCTTCAGCAGTTCATAGGTCTTCAGCGCGCGGTCCTGGAAACCGCCGAACATCGAGTCCAGGGACTGCACGAACGTCGCGACGTCGCGCAGCATGTCGCCGCCGATGATGGTGGAGACGCCCCGCATCGCCAGGCTCATCGCCCCGGTCACCATTCGGCCGACACCGCGTCCGCCGCCGACCAGCACCTTCATCAGCCGACCCGACAGGAACGAGCCGAGACGCTGCGGCGCGTCGAGGAAGTCGAGGGCGTTCCGGGACGGTGGCGTGTCCACGACGATGAGGTCCCAGTGCTCCTGCTCGAGCAGCTTGCCGAGCTTCTCCATCGCCATGTACTCCTGCGTGCCGGAGAACGACGACGCGACCGTCTGATAGAAGGCGTTCTCCATGATCGCCTCGGCGCGTTCGGGACTGGAGTACTCGAGCACCATCTCGTCGAAGGTGCGCCGCATGTCGAGCATCATCGCGTCGAGCGTGCCCTTGCCATCGATCGGAACCGGCTGCGGCTCGTTGGTGAGCTGCGACATTCCGAGTGACTGCGCGAGCCGCTTGGCCGGGTCGATGGTGAGGACCGCGACGGTGCGGCCCTGCTCGGCTGCGTACATCGCCATGGCGGCCGCGGTGGTGGTCTTGCCGACGCCGCCGGCACCACAACAGATGACGACGCGGGTCGCGGGGTCGGTCAGCACCGCCCCCATCTTGAGGTCGAGTGGCATCACGCACCCGCTTTCTGGAGAAGGTTGGCCAGCTCGTAGATGGAACCGAGGTCGATGCCGTCGCCGAGGGACGGCAGTTCGAGGGTCGGCAGTTCGACCTCGTCGAGCTGGGCCTTCGCGATCTGCTGTGCCTGCAGGCGGGTCGCATGTTCGATGGTCTCGGTGAGCAGCCCGGACAGATCACCGTCGGCGAGCTTCACGCCGGCGGCGCTCAGGTTCTCCTCGATGCGCGAGGCATCGATCTGTCCCTCGGCGATCTCGTCGATCGTGTCGGCGGGCAGGTGCGGTGCACTGACCCGGTTGATGATCAGGCTGCCGAGGTTGAGGTTCTTGCCGCGCAGCTCCTCGATCGCCTCGATGGTCTCCTGGATCGGCATCGCCTCCAGCAACGTCACCAGGTGGACGACGGTCTCCTCGGAATGCAGCAGGCGGACGACACCCTCGCTCTGGTTACGGATCGGACCGGTCTTGGCGAGGTCGGCCATCGCCTGGGTGACGTCGAGGAAATTGCCGATCCGGCCGGTCGGCGGTGCGTCGACGACCACCGCGTCGTAGACGCGCTCGCCCTGCTTGTCGGTGTGGATGATGCGCTCTTTGATCTTGCCGGTGAGCAGCACGTCGCGCAGACCCGGTGCCACCGTGGTCACGAAGTCGATGGCGCCGATGCGCTTCATCGCCCGGCCGGCGAAGCCGAGGTTGTAGAACATGTCGAGGTATTCGAGCAGTGCGTGCTCGATGTCGACGGCGAGCGCCGACACCTCGCCCCCGCCTTCGGCAGTCGCGATCCTGGTGTCGGTCGGCGGCAGCGGCGGTATGTCGAAGAGCTGCGCAATGCCCTGCCGGCCCTCGGTCTCCACCAGGAGAACCTTCTTGCCGTCGGCGGCGAGTGCGAGCGCGAGCGCCGCCGCGATGGTCGTCTTACCGGTCCCGCCCTTACCCGAGACGAAGTGCAACCGGGCGCGCGATGCCGCGTCCGGCCACTCGTTCGCGTCCGCAACGGAAGAGTTGTCTGTCACGCCGGAATCGAGACCTTCCCCCGCCCCGGAACGTGAGCCCTGTTCATTGGCCACCGCAACACCTTATCCATTGATCGTCGGCAGATAGGGTGAGTCCATGACTGAAGTGACCGCGTGGGAGTACGTGACGGTGCCGCTGCTGACGCACGCAACCAAACAAATCCTCGATCAGTGGGGCGCCGACGGCTGGGAACTGGTGTCGGTGCTGCCCGGCCCGACCGGTGAGCAGCACGTGGCCTACATGAAGCGACCGAAGGGCTGAGCATGGCTGCAACCTGGACAGATCGACTCGCCGAGCTCGGCATCGCGCTACCCGACGTGGTGCCTCCGGTGGCCAGCTACACCCCGGCCGTGCGGACCGGCAACCTCGTCTACACCTCGGGACAGCTCCCGATCGTCAACGGCGAACTCTCGGTGCACGGCAAGGTGCACGACGGTGCCGAGGGCGTCGTGCGTCCGGATGAGGCCACCGATGCGGCGCGCGCCTGCGCGCTGAACGCGCTCGCCGCGGTGCACGCACTGGTCGGTATCGACTCGGTGGTGCGCATCGTCAAGGTGGTCGGTTTCGTCGCGTCGGCCCCTGGCTTCACCGGTCAGCCGAAGGTCATCAACGGTGCGTCGGATCTGCTGGGCGAGATCTTCGGCGACGCGGGAGTTCACGCTCGTTCGGCCGTCGGTGTCGCCGAACTGCCGCTCGGTGCACCCGTCGAGGTGGAGCTGATCGTCGAAGTGGCCTGACGTCTCTTTGGACGTCGCGCTGCTGGTCGTCGCGGCCGCAGCCGCCGGATGGGTCGACGCCGTGGTCGGCGGCGGTGGATTGGTGTTGATCCCCGCGATGCTGATCGCGCAGCCCGGCCTGCCGACGGCGACGGCACTCGGCACCAACAAACTCGCCGCGGTCTTCGGCACCGCATCGGCAGCCTGGCGCTATGTGCGGCACGTGCGCGTCGATCTACGACGGCTCGTCCCGGTGTTCCTCGCCGCGCTCGTGTTCTCGGCTCTCGGTGCGCTGGTGGCGATCTCGTTGCCGACGGAGATCTTCACGCCGATCGTGCTGGTGATGCTCGTCGGCGTGGGACTCTTCGTCGCGCTGAATCCCGGGTTCGGCGGCGACACGTCGTCGGGCCCGCGGTCTCGCCTGTCGACGATCGCCGGCCTGGTGATCGCCGGTGTCGTCGTCGCGTTCTACGACGGGGTGATGGGTCCCGGAACCGGGACCTTCCTCATCATCAGCCTCACCGCTCTCGTCGGGACGACGTTCTTGGAGAGTTCGGCGATGGCAAAGGTCATCAACACCGGTACCAACCTCGGGGCGCTGACCGTGTTCGGGCTCCAGGGAAATGTGCTGTGGCTCTTGGGTCTCGGACTCGCAGTCGCCAATATCGTCGGCGCCCAGATCGGCTCGCACATGGCCATCGGGCGCGGTAGTTCGTTCGTGCGGTGGGTGCTCCTGGCCGTCGTCGTGGTGATGGTGGGGAAGCTGGGGTACGACCTGATCACCGACTGATCCACGTGCGCAGGCGAAAAGGCGTGGCGGTGCCGGGCCGGAACGGGAGATGCTGTGGGGGTGAACGCCCCCACCGAATCCGCCGCCGACTCGACGCGCGTCGCGATCCAGCGTCGCACCGTCGTCCTGCTGTGCCTGGTTCAGGTGCTGGGCGGCGTCTCGATGGGCGGTGCCCTGGCGCTGGGCGCGATTCTCGGTGAGGAGCTGTCCGGGACCGAATCGCTGGCCGGGTTGCCGGCCACGGTGTTGACACTCGGCGCGGCAGCAGCCGGGCTACCGCTCGCGGCGCTGGCGTCGGCGCCCGGTCGGCGACCCGCGCTCGCCACCGGGCTGATAGTCGCTGCCACCGGCGCGCTGATCGTGGCCTTCGCTGTGGACCGCGGCTGGTTCCTGCTGATGCTCGCGGGGATGATCGCGCTCGGATCGGGGACGGCGGTCAGCCTTCAGGCCCGGTTCGCGGCGACGGACCTGGCCGCGCCGGAGACACGGGGTCGCGACCTGTCGCTCGTGGTCTGGATGACGATGGTCGGCGCCGTCGTCGGTCCCGCGCTGGTTCCGCTCGGGGCGCCGGTCGCGGGTTGGGTCGGGATGGCGGACATGGCGGGGCCGTTCCTGTTGGGCGCCGTCGGGTGCCTGTGTGCGGCAGCCGTGCTCCTCGTCGGTCTGCGGCCCGACCCGCTCGTGGAAGCGAATCGTGGAGTTTCCGAATCGACATCGAGACCATCTCTGGCGGAGGGGCTTTCGGCGATCATGCAATCACCCGCCGCCCGAGCGGCGTTGGCGGCGGTCGTCTCGGCGCATGCAGTGATGGTCGGGGTCATGGCGCTGACGCCCGTTCACCTGCACCACGGCGGCGTGTCGGTGACGCTTGTCGGACTCTCGATCAGCGCCCACATCGCCGGGATGTTCGCGCTCTCACCGCTGATGGGCATCCTCGCCGACCGCGCTGGAAGAGTGCCGGTCATCCTCACCGGTCAGGCCGTTCTCGTCGTCAGTTGCATCGTCGGGTTCGTGTTCGTCGACTCCCAGGCCGGACTCGTCGCCGCACTGGTCCTACTCGGCATCGGGTGGTCGGCGTCCACGGTCGCGGCGTCGACCCTGCTGACCGACGCCGTAGAGGTCATCAGACATGCTGCGGCACAGGGTGTCTCGGACACCTCGATGAGTCTCGCCGGAGCCGGGGCGGGTGCGCTGGCCGGGGTCGTGGTGGGTGCGTTCGGATACGCCACCCTCGTACTCGGTGCCGGGACGATCGCGGTGGTCACCGCCGTGTACGTGGTGGTCGACGGTGCGCGCGGGCGCCGGCAGGCCGCGATGGCCTACAGTCCGATCATCGGCCTTGCAGGGGAGGGATCAGCGTGTCACAGCAACTCGTCGGACGAACGGGTGTCGTGACACTGGCGATCCCCGGGGGAGAGACTCTCGGCGAGATCGAACTGCCTTTCGGCGGAGGGACAGAGCGGTTCCTGGCGCGCGCCACGGAACCGCTCGACGACGACACCCCGGTGCTGGTGATCGCCGAACTGCCCGGCCGGGTCGTCGACGTCGAACGCTGGACAACGCTCCCCGGGCTCTGACCTGCATCGCCGGTGCATGTGAATGGATGATCGGCGCCGGCAGCGAGATGAGGCAGTATGTGCTGCAACGATGCGATGATTTGCGATCGGCAACCTTGATGTGACGACACGAAACAATGCAAGACGCACCTGACGCGAGGAGAAGAGCATGCTCGGTTACTACGTCCCGGAACCCGACGAGGCGATGCTCATCTCGGGTGCGAAGGCCCATGAGGGCGACGCACCGTTCGTCGTGATCGTCGGCCACGGCAAATGGGTGATGCCCTTCTTCCGCAAGGTCCGGTTCCTGTCGATGGCATTGCACGAGGCGTCGATCCGTGAGGTCTGCGTGACCACGCAGGGCATCCAGCTCAACGTCCGCGCAGTGATCGCGCACAAGGTCGGCAACGACGTCGTGTCGATCGTCAACGCCGGCCAGCGATTCATCTCCGAGCAGGAGAACGAGATGAATCAGCTGACCGGACAGATCTTCTCCGGCCATCTCCGATCGATCGTCGGTTCCATGACGGTGGAGCAGATCATCCGCGAACGCGACACCCTCGCCCGGCAGGTGCTCGAGGCCTCGAAGAGGGAGATGGGATCGATCGGCCTGGTGGTCGACTCGTTCCAGATCCAGTCGATCGACGACATGGACTCCGGCTACATCAACGCGCTTGCCGCACCGAACATCGCGAAGGTGCAGCGCGAGGCCGCTGTGGAACGTGCTCGGGCCGACCAGGAATCGGCGAAGGCGCAGCAGGAGTCCCTGCGCAACCAGGCCGACTACGAGCGGGAGACCGCGATCAAGCGCGCGGCCATCAAGGCCGAGACCGACAAGGCCAACGCCGAGGCCGCCCAGGCCGGCCCGCTCGCCCAGGCGAGGGTCAACCAGGAAGTCATCCGCGAGCAGTCGGTGCTGGCGCAGGCGCAGGCCGAACTGCGTGAGCAGGAACTGATCTCGGAGGTCGTGAAGCCGGCCGAGGCCGAGGCGCGTCGCCGCGCGATCATCGCCGAGGCCGAGGCGAAGGCCGTGGAGATCCAGTCGGCCGCCGCCGCGCAGCACAACCGGATCGCGCTCGACCAGCAGCTCATCGAGGCGCTGCCGACCCTCGTGGGTGAAGTCGCCAAGGGGCTCAGCACCGCCAACCTCACGGTGTACAACGGCGCCGAGGGCGTCAACGAGATCATGACCGGCGTCATCACCCAGGGCGCCGCGCTCCTGCGCAGTCTGCAGGATCAGGTCGCGCCGACCGTGCTCGACGAGGCGTCGGACCAGTCCGTGAACGGCACCCCGGTCAGTGGGGTCTGAGGAACAGATGACCTTCTCCGAACAGCCCCTCCGTGACCACGCCGTACCGCCGAGCTGGCACAGCCGATTCGCCTTCTTCGACGCCTACGGCCCGCCGGCGGATCCGCCGTCCCGAGAGGCGATGAAACACTTGCCCTTCGGGCAACGGGTGCGCATCACCTTCAATCCACTGGCGTTCTTCTTCGGGCCGATCTACTTCGCGGTTAAGGGCATGTGGCGCAAAGGCCTGATGCTGTTCGGGCTGACGCTGGTCTTCAATGCGCTGCTCCTGGCCCTGAACGTCCCGAGCAGCTTCGACATGGCCATCGCGTGTGGTGTCGGTGCGCTGTACGCGACGACCGCGAACTACGCGTGGTACCTGCATGTCCGGAATGACAACCGTTCGTGGAACATCTTCGAGGGCACGACTCGCAGCAAGGGCTGAGTCGGGATCGGCTCACGGTGGCCGGATGGCCGAGCCGGGTGACCGGGGCCGTCGTCAGTCGATAGGCTCGGACACCATGAGCACCCCGAACGATGACGCCGCCGTCCACCCCGCCTACGGGGTGCTCCGAGAGGTAACCCCCTTCGCGTCGGTCCTGCTGTGCGACAACTCCGGGATGATGGAGCTCGACGGGACCAACACCTACGTGTTGCGCGCACCGGGCAGTGACGAGTGCGTCGTCGTCGATCCCGGTCCACCGAAGTACAAGCACCATGCCCGACGTCTTGCGGAGCTCCCCGTCGCGCTCACCCTGATCACGCACCGGCACTTCGACCACACCGGCGGTGTGGCCCGTCTGCACAAGCGGACGGGTGCACCCGTGCGCGCCCGTCTGGAGAAGTTCTGCCGGAATGCCGATCCCCTGCGCGACCGCGAGGTCATCGAGGTCGCCGGCCTGCGGATCACGGTGCTGCACACGCCCGGACACACCGGGGACTCGGTGAGTTTCCTCGTCGAGCACGAGGACCGGCGTGCGGTGCTCACCGGCGACACCATCCTGGGCAGCGGCACGACCGTGCTCGACCCGAGCGACGGCGGGCTGCGGGACTATCTCAACTCGCTGAACCGGCTCATCGTCGAAGGTGAAGGCGCGGCGCTGCTTCCGGCACATGGCCCCGACCATCCGGATCTCGTGCCGGTCGCCCGGTTCTACAAGACTCATCGCGAGGAGCGGATCGATCAGATCGTCGCCGCCCTCGACGCCATGGGCGTCTCTCCGCACGAGGCCAAGCCGATGAAGGTCGTGCGCCGCGTCTACTCCGACGTCGACAAGAAGCTGTGGCCGGCGGCGCGGATGTCGGTGAAGGCGCAGCTGGAGTACCTGCGCGAGGCCTGAGGCCGAAAGCAAGAGCCGCTCGCTCCCGGAGGAACGAGCGGCTCTTGTGGTTCGTCAGCGTGCGCGACGCGCCAGGCGCTCGGAGTCGGCGATCAGGACGCTCTTGCCCTCGAGGCGCAGCCAGCCGCGCTGGGCGAAGTCGGCGAGTGCCTTGTTCACGGTCTCGCGCGAGGCGCCGACCAGCTGGGCGATCTCTTCCTGGGTCAGGTCATGGGTGACGCGCAGGGCGCCGCCCTCCTGGGTGCCGAAACGCTGCGCGAGCTGCAGGAGCTGCTTCGCGACGCGACCGGGCACGTCGGTGAAGATCAGGTCGGCGAGGTTGTTGTTGGTGCGGCGCAGACGACGGGCCAGCACGCGGAGCAGCTGCTCGGCGATCTCGGGACGATCCTTGATCCACGCGCGCAGGGCGTCACGGTCCATCGACACCGCGCGGACCTCGGTCACCGTCGTCGCCGACGAGGTACGGGGGCCCGGGTCGAAGATGGAGAGCTCACCGAACATGTCCGACGGTCCCATGATCGTCAGCAGGTTCTCTCGGCCGTCGGGTGAACGTCGGCCGACCTTCACCTTGCCGGACATGATGATGTAGAGCCGGTCACCGGGCTCGCCTTCATGGAAGATCACGTGTCCACGAGGGAAATCCACGGGCTGAAGCTGCTTGGTCAGCGCCGCGACGGCAGAGGGCTCGACGCCCTGAAATATGCCTGCCCGCGCCAGTACTTCTTCCACCTAGGGAACCTTTCTCGAAATCTTTGCTACAGCCACGTGTGAGATCGCGCCCTTGGTTACGCTACCCCGCGCACGAGCATATGTGTTGAATGGGTCACTGACGGTGCAATGAGTGTGTGTCTGACCGACGAGATGCCCGGGTTTGGCGATCAGCGGCCGCGATCGGCCGGAGAACACCGCAAAGGACGCGTCCGGGCGGGCCGGACGGCGAGTACGGGGGCCGGTGGATCAGCTGGCCCGCTGCGGCGAGGCTGCGTGATCGGCGGTCGCTGGTTCGTGGCCGGGGAAGCGGTGGGGCCGAAGTTCGTGGAGTGCGGCGGGTGCGGGATCGCGAGGCGGCTTACCGGCGTTCTGGGACCCCGTGCGGTCGATGAATTCGTCGACGTCGTCGTTGGAGACGGACACGCGGTCGATCCGGGCCTGCACCTTGTCCATGCCCATGGCGAAGAGCATGAGTACCGCCGGGAACAGCAGTGCTGCGAGACCATGCATGGGGACAAGTAAACACAATCGGCCGCGCAGAAACCTCATCGGATGGGACGACGTCACTGACTTGTTACCTGACCGTAGGTTGTGTCCCTCATCCCGGCCCGTCGAGCCACGTAGCTCACACCGGCGCCGTGATGAGGCCACTGACCTGGGGTGATGCTGCCGGACCCACGGTTCGGCGCGACCGTCGTGGGCCGTGATGAGCGGAGTTCGCCCAGCACATCGCTAACCTGAATCACGTGAGCGCACGGAAGGCTGCGTCGGTGGGTCAGGCCCCGGCACACAAGCAGGAGACCCCCCTCGGGTTGGTCCGACGCGCGCGACGGATGAACCGCACCCTCAAGATCGCGTTTCCGCACGTCTACTGCGAACTCGACTTCACCAACCCACTCGAGCTGTCGGTGGCCACGATCCTGTCGGCGCAGTGCACCGACGTGCGGGTCAACCAGACCACCCCGGCGCTGTTCGCGAAGTACCGCACCGCCCGCGACTACGCCGAGGCCGACCGCACCGAACTCGAGGAGATGATCCGCTCCACCGGCTTCTACCGGAACAAGGCGAACTCGATCATCGGACTCGGCCAGGCCCTTGTCGAGCGCTACGACGGCGAGGTCCCGAACAACCTTAAGGACCTGGTGTCGCTACCCGGCTTCGGCCGCAAGACGGCCAACGTCGTCCTGGGCAATGCGTTCGGGATCCCCGGCATCACCGTCGACACGCACTTCGGCCGACTCGTCCGGCGCTGGCAGTGGACCGAGGAAGAGGACCCGGTGAAGGTCGAGCACGCCGTCGGCGAGCTGATCGAGCGCAAGGAGTGGACCGACCTGTCACACCGCGTGATCTTCCACGGCCGGCGTGTGTGCCATGCCCGCAAACCGGCTTGTGGCGTGTGCATCCTCGCCAAGGACTGCCCCGCGGTGGGCACGGGTCCGATGGACAAGGCCGAGGCCGCCGCACTGGTCAAGGGCCCGGAGACCGACCACCTGCTCCGACTGGCGGGACTCGCCGCGCCGTGAACGACACCGCCAGCGAACCGGCGACTCCGCAGCCCGCCGATTCCTCTCCGAGCCTCATGCCACCGCCCTCCCGGTTTCCGGCCGCTGCGCGCTGGACCCTCGTCTTCGTCATCGTGATGATCGCGCTCATCGTCGCGATCTGGCCCCGCGGTGAGGCCCCGTCGCCGACCACCGGCGCACCGCCGTCGGTCAGCGGTGTCCGGCCCTTGGACGCGCCGGTCGACGAGGCGCGCGTGGCGAAGGCACGCACCGACGCGGCGCTCGCCGACTGCCCGGTCACCGGACTGCCGGAGAGCCCGGGTTCGGTCCTGGCCGGGATCGTCGAACCGTGTCTGGGGACCGGCGCGCCGTATGACATCGGCGCAGCCACCGCGGGCAAGCCCCTCGTCATCAACGTCTGGGCGCAATGGTGCGGACCCTGCAAGACCGAGTTGCCCTACTTCGAGGAGTTCGCGGCGCGCGCCGGCGACCGCGTCACGGTGCTGGCACTCCATGCCAAGGAGGGCGGGACCAACCCGTTCTTCCCGCTGACACTGCTCACCGAGATCGGAGTTCGCTTGCCGTCCGTGCTCGATCCCGACGGCCGGGTGGCCGCCGCCATCACCGCGCCGCGTGTCTTCCCGTCGACCGTCTTCCTGCGTCCCGACGGCACGATCGCCAAGGTGTATCCCGGGGTGTTCGACAGTCCGCAGGAGATCGCGGACGCGGTCGAGGAGTACCTGGACGTGACGGTATGAACGATCACCCGCACGTCGGCCCGCTCGTACATCACGACGAGATCCCGCCGTGGTTGCATCCGCTGACCAGCGACGTCGCCGCCGTCTCCGAGAGCGTCAACAATCGTGGTGGGGACCGCACGCGATGGGCCCAGTTGTTCATGCGCGACCGTCGCGCGGCTGCGGTCCTCGTGCTGTTCTCCGGTTCCTGGGAGGCCGCCGGCGATCATCCCGGCGGCGTTCCGGCCGACGCCGAGGTGCTGCTGACCGAACGCGCGTCGACGCTTCGTCAGCACAGCGGGCAGGTCGCATTTCCCGGTGGTGCCGCCGATCCGGGTGACGACTTCCCGGTCGGCACCGCGCTGCGCGAGGCCCGCGAGGAGACGGGACTCGATGCATCGGGCGTGCACATCCTGGCCAGCCTGCCGACCTTTCCGGTCCCGCCGTCGGGCTTCGACGTGGTGCCGGTCATCGGCTGGTGGCACGAGCCGAGCGAGGTCCGCGTCGTCGACCCGGGGGAGACCGCCCGCGTCGACCGCATCAACCTGCGTGAGCTCCTCGCACCCGAGAACCGCTTCCAGGTGCGTCGCTCGGTGATGGGTGGTCGCCTCTATCAGGGGCCGGCCTTCTTCGTCGACGGTCTGCTGGTCTGGGGTTTCACCGGCGGACTCATCGCGGCCATCAGCGAGGCATCCGGGTGGGACAGGCCCTGGGACAAGAACGACATCCGGCCGCTCGACGAGATGATCGAACGCGCCGGCAACCGTCAGGAATCGGGATTCAGCGCCGTCCATCCGCGCGGGATGGTCGACCCGGACACCCATGGCGAACCGGGTGCGGGCTGATGACGGGCTCCACCTGGGTCGATGTCATCGTCATCGGCATCGCGCTCCTCGCGGCGATCAGCGGTTACCGATCCGGTGCCGTCGCCTCAGCGCTGGCGTTCATCGGCGTTGCGCTGGGTGCGGTGGCCGGGTTGTTGCTGGCGCCACATCTGATCGAGCGGTTCGACGACCTGCAGGTTCGTGTACTGGTTGGGATTCTCGTCCTCGTCGTGCTGGTGGTCATCGGTGAGGTGGCCGGCATGGTGCTGGGTCGCGCCGCACGTGGTGGCATCCGGTCGCCGGGGCTGCGAGCCATCGACAGCGGCGTCGGCTCGATACTCCAGGTGGTGGCCGTTCTCCTCGCGGCGGGATTGCTCGCGATCCCCTTGCGCGGTTCTGCCGACCCGGCGATCGCGGGCGCGGTGCGCGACTCCAAGGTCCTGACCGGCGTCGAGGTGCTGTCGCCGCAGTGGGTCAACGATCTGCCCGGCGATTTCAAGGCACTCCTCGACAGTTCGGGGCTCCCCAAGTTCCCGTTCGTGAGCTCGCCGTCGACCAACGTCGACCCTCCTGACCCGGCACTGGCCGGCCTACCTGTGGTCCGCCAGGCAAGGCCGAGCGTCGTCAAGATCGAAGGTGTCGCACCCAGTTGCCGTCAGGCCCTCGAGGGCAGCGGCTTCGTCGTCTCACCCGAGCGTGTGATAACCAATGCCCACGTCGTGGCCGGGACCGAGCGTCTGGAGGTGGAGACCTCGACCGGGGCCCGGTTGCCCGCGAAGGCCGTCCTCTTCGACAGCGACAACGACATCGCCGTCCTCGATGTCCCGGGCCTGCGGGCCCCCGCCCTGAAGTTCGCCTCACGGCCCGCATCGACCGGCGACGACGCCATCGCGCTCGGCTTCCCGGAGGCCGGCCCGTTCTACATCAGTCCGCTGCGGGTGCGGTCGGCGTTCATGCACACCGGTGACGACATCTACCGGACCGGCCAGGTCACGCGTGAGGTCTATGCGGTCCGCGGTTCGATCCGGCAGGGCAATTCCGGTGGGCCGTTGCTGAACTCAGACGGTGAGGTGCTCGGCGTCGTGTTCGGTGCGGCGGAGAACGCGGCCGACGAGACCGGCTTCGTGCTCACCGCCCGTCAGGTGCGTGCCGACTTCGACGAATCCGAGCGGCGAAGCGATCGGGTGAGTACCAAGAGGTGCGTGCTGGCCTGATCCGCCGGGCTTTCTTCGCGGCGACGTCGTTGGTCGCTTCCGGTTTCGTACGGAGGAAGTCGAGGATCGCCTCGGTCACCGCCGCGGGCTGTTCCTGGTGCACGAAGTGTCCGCTGCCCTCGAGCTGCCGGTAGGTCTGGTGCGCCGCCCACCGATGGCCGTCGGTCATGGCGTCGTTCAGTATGTACGGGTCGTCGCGGCCGCGTAGCGCGAGTACCGGCAGATGCAGCCGCTGGTCCATGAGCTCCATGAAACGCATTCCGTCGGGCCGGAACTGGGAGCGGAACGCCCAGCGCCGGTACTCCAGACTGCAATGCGCGACATACGGGATCAGCATCGCCGACCGGTTCAGTTCGACCGTCTGCGCGTAGTCGGGTTCGGCGCGCCAGGCCGGCGACGACCGCTTTGCGAAGTAGTCGGCGATGAACGCCGCGTCGTCCCGCGTGACCTGCCGCTCACCGAGGCGCGGGATCTGGTTGCGCAGGAAGGGCTTCAGGAACTGTGATCGCTGTGCCCGGTCACGTAGCGCGCGCCGGCGCAGTGCCCGCGGGTGAGGCGAGGCGAGGACGACGATCCGGTCGACGACGCGGGGATGCAGGGTCGCTGTCGCCCAGCAGACCAGGCCGCCGTCGGAGTGCCCGATAAGGGTCGCACTGGTGTGTCCGAGAGCTCGGACGAGACCGTTGGTGTCGCCGGCCAGGGTCCAGCCGTCGTAGCCGCGCGGTGGCTTGTCGGTGTCGCCATAGCCGCGCAGGTCGACTGCGACGGCCCGGAAGCCGGCCGCGCCGAGTGCTCTCAGCTGATGTCGCCAGCTCCACCAGAACTCGCCGAAGCCGTGCAGCAGCAGTATGAGCGGCCGGTCGCCGGTGGGGAGCCCAGCCGGTTCGACTGCGTGGAACCGGACACCGTTGGCGCGGACGTCGAGGTGCTCCCAGTCGCCGGGCAGACGAACGCTCGAGGGGTCAGGTGCCTCGCTCAATGCTCAGCCCTCGCGGGCGGGAGGAATCCTCGGATGCGCCGGGGCCTGCGAATGGTCGGAGCCGCGGTTGGGCAGCACGGAGGAAAGCTCGTTGACGGACTCCATCGTCTTCTTCGGGCCACGGACCTTCTTGAAGAAGATGTACCCGACGAGGGTTGCGACGCAGGTGACCACGACCAGGATCAGGAAGACGATGAGGAACGCCAGCCAGCGCCACACGAACTCGTCGAGCAGTTCGGCCAGGAAGAAAAAGAAGAAGAAGCTGGAGTACAGCGCCATCACGCCGGCGACGATCAGCAGACCCGTTCCCGCGCCCGCCTTCTTGGCCTCACCGACGAGTTCCGCCTTGGCCAGGGCGACTTCGGACCGGAACAGCGTCGAGACACTCGCGGTGGCGTCCTTGACCAGGCTCCCGATACTCGGCTCACCGTTCGGGCCGGCGTTCGCATCGGACAGTGGGATCGAGGGGACGGAGTCCCGGGGGATCGACGGGACGGAGTCCCGGCCCGCTTCAGGCAGGCCGTGCTCGTTGGGGCTCACAGAATCCTCCGTTGTTCGGCTGATGCCATATGTTGCCATGCGTGGGCTCACGAGGTGGCGGCCCACCCGGCGAGGCGTCGATGAAGTGGCCCGGAACGCGCGATGCGCCACCGGTGAGGCGTTCACCGGTGGCGCATCGACGCTGTCCGTTCCCTCCGGGAGCGAGCGTCTCGAAGGATCAGGCCCTCTTCGCCCGGATCGCCTCGAAGACCGCAGGATCGACGAGCGTCGAGGTGTCGCCGAGCTCGCGGCCCTCGGCGACGTCCTTGAGCAGGCGCCGCATGATCTTGCCCGACCGCGTCTTGGGCAGCTCCGGCACGACGTTGATCTCGCGCGGCTTGGCGATCGGGGAGATCTCCACCGACACCTGCTGGCGCAGTTCGGCGATCAGCTCGTCGCCGGTGTTCTCGACGCCCTCCCGGAGGATGACGAAGGCGACGATGCCCTGACCGGTGGTCTCGTCGGCGGCGCCGATGACCGCGGCCTCCGCCACGCCGGAGTGGCCGACGAGGGCCGACTCGACCTCTGCGGTCGAGATGCGGTGGCCGGACACGTTCATCACGTCGTCCACGCGGCCGAGGACCCAGAGGGCGTGGTCCTCGTCGTAGCGGGCACCGTCACCGGCGAAGTACCAGCCCTGCTCGGCGAATCGGGACCAGTAGGTCTCGCGGAAACGCTCCTCGTCGCCCCAGATGCCGCGCAGCATCGACGGCCACGGCTGATCGAGGACGAGGTAACCCTGTTCGCCTGCACTGACGGGCTTGCCCGCGTCGTCTACGATGTTCGCGCTGATGCCGGGCAGCGGTTTCATCGCCGAGCCGGGCTTGGTCTCGGTCACACCGGGCAGCGGCGAGATCATGATCGCGCCGGTCTCGGTCTGCCACCAGGTGTCGACGATCGGTGCCTTGCCGCCCCCGATGACCTCGCGGAACCACTTCCACGCCTCGGGATTGATCGGCTCGCCGACGCTACCGAGGAGGCGGATCGACGACAGATCGTGGGCTTCGGGGATCTGCTGGCCCCACTTCATGAACGTGCGGATCAGGGTCGGGGCGATGTAGTAGATGGTGACGCCGTACTTCTCGATGATCTCGAAGTGGCGGTGCTCGTTGGGGGAGTTGGGGGTGCCCTCGTAGACGACCTCGGTGGCGCCGTTGGAGAGCGGGCCGTAGACGAGGTACGAGTGGCCGGTCACCCAGCCGATGTCGGCGCCACACCAGAAGACGTCCCGGCTTTCCTTGTGGTCGAAGACGTAGTGGAAGGTGTAGCTGACCTGGGTCAGGTAGCCGCCGGAGGAGTGGACGATGCCCTTGGGCTTGCCGGTGGTGCCCGAGGTGTAGAGCAGGAACAGCGGATGCTCGGAGTCGAACGCCTCCGGCTCGTGGACGTCGGACTGCTGCTCGACGGTGTCCTCCCACCACACGTCGCGGCCCTCGACCCAGTTCAGGTCGGGGTCGTGGTCCGTGCGACGGACGACGAGGACCTTCTCGACCGACTTCGCGGCGTCGACGCCGGTGCCCAGCGCCTCGTCGACATGGGTCTTGAGGGGAGCGGGCTCGCCGCGGCGGTACTGGCCGTCGGTGGTGATGACGAGCTTGGCTTCAGCGTCGTCGACGCGGGAGCGCAACGCGCCCGACGAGAAGCCGGCGAACACCACCGAGTGGGTGAGTCCGAGACGCGCGCACGCGAGCATCGAGACCAGGGCCTCGGGGACCATCGGCATGTAGATGGCGACGCGGTCGCCGGCCTCCAGGCCGATCGAGGCGAAGTAGTTCGCGGCCTTGCTGACCTCGGCCAGCAGCTGGCTGTAGGTGAGGTCGCGGGTGTCGCCGGGTTCGCCGACCCAGTGGATGGCGACACGATCGCCCTTGCCTGCGGCGACGTGCCGGTCAACGCAGTTGACCGAGACGTTGAGCTTGCCGCCGACGAACCACTTGGCGAACGGGGCGTTCGACCAGTCGAGGGTGTCGGTGAAGTCGGTGGCCCAATCGAGACGGCGTGCCTGTTCCGCCCAGAACTCGAGTCGGTCGGCGTCTGCACGGGCGTAGATCTCGGCGGAGGCATTGGCCTGCGCGGCGAACTCCTCGGACGGCGGGTACGCCTGGACGGTGGTGGAAGACATCGGTGAAATGAGCCTTTCGCTTCTCGACGGCGGGTCAACCCACAGTAAAAGGTGACCCGGCGGGATGACGGATCGCTGGTGTGAGCGTAGTCACGTCACGTTGCAACCGGGTACCGGTGCTCCGCCGAGCGTGATCGATTCGCGATGAGCGGCGGCTCCGCCGCGATGAGCGGTCGCCGTGATTGTGCAGAAGCGTCGGTGTGGCCCGTGAGGATCACCCGCGGGAATGGGTTAGGACAATTGTCCGAAACCGTCACTAACAATAAGCTCGCTGATGGTTCGGCGCGGCCACTCGATGTGGTTTCGGTTTTGTCGGTCGGTTGAACCACTTCCGTCGCGGGCCGATCGTCATGGCCTCGGGGCTCCGGAACCGGGTCCCGGGAACACGCGATGTGTTCGCGCAACTATCGTCGGGGCGTGACCAACGATCCTCTGGCTCCGCTACTGGACCTTCCTGGTGTGGCCGATGCGGCCGACCGGGCGCGTGATGCGTTGTCCGCGGTGCACCGGCACCCCGCCAACCTGCGCGGATGGGACAAGACGGCCACCGAGGCGTCGTGGCGCGCCGGTCGTTCGTCGGCCGCGATCGACGGGGGAAGTGTCGAACTCCGACGCGACGGGGACTTCGACGATCCGATTCTCGCCGGCGCGATGCGTGTGTCCCAGGCGCTCGACGGGGAATCCCTCGAGATCCTGACCGGCGTGGTCCGACGTGCCCCTGCTCAGGCGCTTGCGCGGCTACACACTCTGGCGGCGGCTGACCTGGTCGAGGATCCCGATCAGCTCGGCCGACCGCGCGCTGAGACGGATGTTGCAGAACGTCTCGACCTGTTGGGGCAGTTGATAACCGGTGCGACATCTGTGCCGGCGCCGGTGCTCACCGCGGTGGTGCACGGCGAGCTTCTCGGGCTCGAGCCGTTCCCCACGGCCAACGGCGTGGTCGCACGTGCCGCGTCGAGGCTGGTCGGTGCGGCGACCGGACTCGACCCCCACTGTCTGGGCGTCCCGGAGGTCACCTGGTTCAAGCGGGTGGCGGAGTATCGGTCGCTGTCCGCGGCGTTCGCCTCAGGCAGTCCGGACGGACTGCGGGACTGGCTCGTGTTCTGCTGCGAGGCGCTCGAAGCCGGTGCGGCGGAGGCGAAGTCGATTGCAGATGCGGCCCG
The DNA here is from genome assembly GCF_000332995.1 of Gordonia amicalis NBRC 100051 = JCM 11271. Taxonomy (GTDB): domain Bacteria; phylum Actinomycetota; class Actinomycetes; order Mycobacteriales; family Mycobacteriaceae; genus Gordonia; species Gordonia amicalis. Next base: position 78,979 of record NZ_BANS01000007.1, on the reverse strand, counting down.
GGCGGGGTAATCCGTTCCGATCCCGGACAGCACTGCGGGCGGCCTCCCTGTCGTTACCGACGAGGTTGCCGCCCGCGTAGCACGGACTCAAGTTACCAAGCGTGCTTGGTGGGTTGTGGTCACCGCCTCGGCGAGGGAACGCGAGTCAGGCCGCCCGAACCGTCCACGTGCTGCCATCTCAGGGCCGTTCTCCCCGGGCTGTCTACCGTCGGGGGAAGGCTGTGGCGCATCAAGTGTGGCGATCGTTTCTCCTGGTCGCGATTTCGCAGGCGCACAACGCTTTTGCCTCTATGCGGCGTGCTCCGCGTGGGTACTTGCCGCCCGTGCTGGGAAGTGCTCGGCGTGGGGGCTCGGTCCTTCTCTTCCGGATCGGGCTTGGCCTTCCGAACTTCCGTACCACTGTTGTACACCGTGATCGCGGTCACATCAAGTGATCGGTGTCCAAATGTTGATCGACCTCTCCGGATCGGCAGGAAGCGCTGCGGGGCAGCGCATTCGGAGCTCCGATGGCCGCACTCGACGCTCTGTGCGTGTTCGGGCAGCGCGTCGTGCGGGAGTCCTCGACCTGCCGGCGGGGGGCTGGTTCGTCATGACCATCAGGGCTGCGGAGGCCGCTCGCGACGCCAGTCGGCGTCGTGGTGCGTCCGCAATTCACCGACTGCAATCTTCCTTGGGGAAATGCGATCGTAGCCGTGGCCTGTATTGCCATCGCGGGGCCCGACCGAGCAGAACGGACATTTGCGAAATGGGATTGTTGTACTTGCAAAGAATCCGAATCCGTGTGTATAGTCGTCGGTACCCGGTTCTGATACCGGCGCCTTTCAGCCCGACCCCCCGGGGCTGAAACGCGACAACCCCGGCCTCCTCCCCCCTGGCCGGGGTTGTCTTCTATCTAGGGGTCGGCAGCCCGAGATCAGTTGTACCCCGCCCGTCTGTGATGCTGTGGATTCGATCCACAGCATGCTCGGTATCTCCACAGGTGCAGCCGACGCCGGCTGACGGTGCCTTCTCCGCGTCATCATCGACGCATGCCCGATGACCTGCTCGTTCTCGTCGACCCGGACCTGCACGACGACGTCGCGCGCTGCGCGGCGGCCGCCGGTTACCGAACAGTGTTCGGTCGGGCCGACGACTGTCGCCGGGAGTGGCTCACCACCCGGGCGGTGGTTGCCGATCCGGCCGCGATCGCGGTCCTCTCCCTCATTCATCCGCCGCGTCGCGACGGACTGATCCTGGTGAGCGCCGACGAGCCGCACACCGACACCTGGCGGCTGGCGATGGACCTCGGCGCCTCTGACGCGGCCGCGTTGCCGTCCGACGAGAGTCGCCTGGTCAGGGCGTTGACGGAAGTGCGCGTGCCACGACGCCGGCCTGCCGGTGTCGTGGCGGTCATCGGCGCGCACGGCGGTGCAGGTGCGTCGACGCTGGCCGCCGCGGTGGCTCTCACCAGCGTCGGGCGGGGAGCCCCCACCCTGCTGCTCGATCTCGACGAGGTCGCGCCGGGCGCGGACCTCCTGCTCGGGATCGAGCAGCGTCCGGGACTGCGCTGGCAGGACCTCACCCTAGACGGCGGGGTCGTCGGTGGAACGGCATTGCACCACGCCCTCCCACGTGCGGAGAGCGGTCTCGCGGTGTTGACCTCCGAGCGTCTCCCGACCCACGGACCGGGAGCGGACGCGGTTGCCGCGGTCATCGACGCAGGTCAGACCCATGGAGATCTGGTAGTGCTCGATCTTCCTCGCGCCGATACCCCCGTCGTCCGCACGGCGATCGCGTCGGCGGATCTCGTCGTGCTGGTCTCGGCGCCCTCGGTCGGTGGTTGCGCCGCGGCGCGGCGTGTCGTCGGCCGTCTCATCGGTGACGAGGTCTCCGTCGAACTGGTGATCCGAGGTCCGTCGCCGGGCGGGTTACGCCCCGCCCAGGTCGCCGACGCGATCGGTGTGCCGCTGATCGCTGCATTCCGGCCGGACCCGCGTCTTCCGGTCCGACTCGAGGGCGGACCGCTGCGTGTTCGACCCCGCAGCCCACTCGGTCGTGCCGCCCGTGCCGTCCACCTGAGGGTCGCCGGGCAGGGGAGGGCGGCGTGACACCGGAACGCACCGACGACGACCTGCTCGAACGCGTCCGGTCTCGCCTGGCCGCAGACGCCGCCGACCCGAGTCCCGCGGTCATCGCCGAGGCGATACGCGCGGAGGCCGGCGGCGTACTCGGCGACACCGACCTGCTCGCGGCACTCCGCTTCCTCCAGACCGAACTCACCGGCGCAGGCAAACTCGAGGCCCTCCTCGCTGAACCCGACATCGCGGACATCCTCGTCGCCGGACCCGACGACGTGTGGGTCGACCGTGGACGCGGACTCGAGACGACGACGATCCGTTTTCCCGACGAGGCATCGGTCCGCCGTCTGGCGGGGCGTCTCGCGTTGAGCGCCGGCCGTCGCCTCGACGACGCCCAACCGTGGGTCGACGGGCAGTTGTCGAATGTCGGCCGCCGCGGATACACGGTCCGTCTACACGCGATCATCCCGCCGCTCGCCGCCGACGGGACATGTATCTCGCTGAGGGTGTTGCGGTCGGCATCGAAGGACCTGCCGAGTCTGATCGACAGCGGCACGATCCCGGCGGAGGTGGTCGGGATGATCGGGGAGATCTTGCGTCACCGCTTCTCGTTTCTGGTCATCGGCGGTACCGGATCCGGTAAGACGACGCTGCTCAACGCCTTGATCGGCGCGATGGATCCCCGCGAGCGCGTCGTGTGTGTCGAGGACGCCCTCGAACTCGCGCCTCGGCACCCTCAAGTGGTGCGGCTGGTGGCGCGCGCGGCGAATGTCGAGGGGGTGGGTGAGGTTCCGGTGCGGGCACTCGTCCGGCAGGCGCTCCGGATGCGGCCCGACCGGATCGTCGTGGGGGAGGTGCGCGGCGGCGAGGTCATCGACCTGCTCACCGCACTCAACACCGGACACGACGGCAGCGCCGGTACGGTGCACGCGAACTCGACCTCCGAGGTACCCGCGCGGATGGAAGCGCTTGCCGCACTGGGTGGGATGGGCCGGGACGCGCTGCACAGCCAGTTGGGGGCAGCCCTGCAGATGGTGCTCGGCGTCTCGCGCAGGTCCGACGGGTCGCGCGGGCTGGTCGAGATCGGCATCGTACGGCGAGCCCCTGACGGACGGATCGACATTGTTCCGATCTGGTTGCGCGACAGCGGTTTCACCGATCACCGGTACCTCTTCGACGCGATGCTCGCGAGTCATCGCCGACTCGACGACGACAACAACCACGAGCTCGGGGACGAGTCCGCGCCGCGGCGGCTGTCGGCATGATGACGTCGATTCCACCGCTGACCCCGCTGCTGGCCGCCCTCGGGTTCGGTGTCCTGCTGTGGTCACCACCGCCCGCTGGTCGGCGCCTGCGGGTGGTCGTCGGGCGATCCCGCGGCGCCCGGTCGTCGAACCCGGCGGTGCTGCTCACCGTGGGTGCACCGGCCGCGGTCCTGGTGGTCGGTGGGTTACCGGCCGCGGTCGCGGCTGCGATCGTGGTGGCCGTCGTGGTGTGGATTCGACGACGCCGGCTGGCGGAGAAGAAGTTCGATCGTCAACTCGACGATCTGCTGCTGGCGCTGTCTCTGATGATCTCGGAGCTCTCCGTCGGAGCACCCCCGGTCCACGCCTGCGAGGTCGCCGTCGCCGAACTGCGCCGCCGCACGGTCGGCGACCCTCGTGGCTGTTCGGAGATCGCCGACGGGCTCGAGGCGATGGCGTCTCGCGCGTCGCTCGGCGGGTCGGCGATCGAGGGAGGGGAGCCGGGGCCGGAAACGACGCCGGGTTCGGCGGTCGGTTCGGGGGCTGCGTCGTGGCGTCGGATCGGAGTCGCCTGGCAGACCGCGGAACAGTACGGCCTGCCGATGGTCGACATGCTGGCCGCGTTGCGATCCGACCTCCGGTCACGCCGGGGATTCGCCGACCGCACACGTGCGGGTTTGTCGGGACCCCGCGCGACGGCCATGGTGCTTGCCGGGCTGCCCCTGCTCGGGATCGCATTGGGTCAGGCGACCGGCGCGGGTCCGATCCAGGTGCTCCTCGGCGGTGGTCTCGGCGGCATCCTGCTGGTGGTCGGGACGGTCTTGGCCGCGGCCGGGGTCGCCTGGTCCGAACGGATCACCGGAAAGGTGCTGGCTCGGTGACCGCAGTGGCAGTAGCAGTGGCGTCGCTGGCTGCAGGGCTGATGATCTGGCCCGGACCACGCTGGAGGCTGTACCGCGTCATCGACCCACCGCCGGGCCCCGACCGCTCCCCACGATGGCTGGGTGCCGGTCCGCCGCGCGAGGACCCCTTCGCCGTGGCGTCCGCCCTCGACCTCTTCGCCGTATGCCTGCGCGCCGGTCTGCCGGTGGGAGTCGCGGCCGCCGTCGTCGCCGGTCGTGCCCCGCCGTCGCTCGCCCGGCCGCTCACGCGCGTCGCCGACCTCCTCCAGCTCGGCGCCGATCCGGACGCGGCATGGTCGGCGTTGCTCGACGCCGATCCCGCCGCGAAGGCCTCGGGTGACGACCATCTCGAAGCCCTCGCCGCCCTGGCCAGGCGATCGGCTCGAGCCGGTTCGTCGCTGGCGGGCGGACTCGCGGAACTGGCCGACGACGTTCGACGCCGCGCGCACGACGATGCTCTGGCCGCGGCGGAACGAGCGGGCGTCGCGATCAGCGGCCCGCTCGGATTGTGCTTCCTGCCGGCGTTCATCTGTCTCGGGATCGTGCCGGTGGTGGTGGGTCTGGCGTCGACGGTGCTGGGCGCGCTCTGACGTCGTCGAGCAAACCCACCATTTTTCGGCAGATCCTCTACCTCCGACGGGGGTGGATAACTCCATCTGTGGTGGGTTTGCTGAAGAGCGCTCACATCTGTCGGTGCCCGCGAGCACACTGGGGTCATGGCGGACAACGGACATCGACATCACGCGATCGACTACGTCGAGCTGACGGTCACCGACATGACGGCGGCGCGCAGGTTCTACGGCGATGCATTCGGCTGGGACTTCAACGATTACGGCCCCGGTTACGCGGGAATCGTCGGACCGGGCGGGGCCGGTTCGCCTGAGGTAGGTGGTCTCGCGCTCGGTGATTCGGCGCCCGCCCGAGGCGGCCCGCTGGTTCTTCTGTATTCCGAGGACCTCGACGCCACGTTGGAGAAGGTGCGTGCGGCGGGTGGCGAAATCGTCAACGGTCCGTACGACTTTCCGGGCGGCCGCCGTTTCCACTTCACCGACCCGAGCGGCAACGAGCTGGGTGTCTGGTCGTCGGCCTGATCGTCCGTTCGGGCGAGATGCGTTCCGCCGTCGAGCAAACCCACCATTCTTCGGCAGATCCACCACCCCCCAGGGGTCGTGAGTCGCTCCATTCGTGGTGGGTTTGCGGGAGTCGGAAATCGGTGGATCCGATTGGACGTCTGATGCGTCCAAGTAGGTGCAGGGCCGGATGGCCGCCCGACTCGACAGGAGAACTCATGAACCACAATCTTTCTCGGATCTTCGACCGTGCCGGTGCGCACGCCACGCGCCTCATCACCGACGAGGACGGCATGTCCACGGCGGAATACGCCATCGGAACGATCGCTGCAGCGGCGTTCGGAGCGATCCTTTACACGGTGATCACCGGCGACAACATCGTCAGTGCGTTGACCGGCATCATCGGGAAGGCGCTCAACACCTCGGTGGGCTGATGCGCCTGCGTGAGTCGAGGATTCGTCTGGTTCGAATCGGTCGGGACGAGTCCGGGATGGCGACCGTCGAGGCGGCGTACGCGATCGCCGCGCTCGTGGTCGCGGTGCTGCTGGCCGTCGGTGCGATCGGTGGCGTGACGGCTCAGATCCGGTGCACCGACGCCGCGCGCGAGGCAGCACGGTTGACTGCGGCAGGCGACGATTCGGCGGGTCAGGTCGCGAAGCGCATGGCGGGGGAGGGAGCGGTGGTGGCAGTTTCGGTCCAGGGTGAGCGGGTCGTCGCTCGGGTGCGCACCTCCGTGGCGTTGCTGCCCGGGCTGGTGGTGTCGGCGCAGGCCGTCGCCGCGAAGGAACCGCGGGGGGAGGATCAGGTGGTCTTCGCACCGGGCGTCGAACCATGAGAGCCGTCGGCGGGGTGGCGTCCGACGACCAGGGCAATGCGACGGTGCTGGGCGCGTTCGCGATCGCCGCTCTAGCAGCGGTTCTGATCATGGTGATCTACGTCGGTGCCGCCGTGCTCGCCCGTCACCGCGCCCAGGCGGCCGCTGACCTGTCCGCTCTGGCGGCTGCTGCTGATCACGTCGCGGGGGAGTCCGACCCGTGCGCCGCTGCCCGCACACTGGCTGCAACGCAACGTCCGCCAGCCGAGGTGGTCTCGTGCCGCATCGACGGCGAGGACGTACTGGTGTCGGTCCGTGTCCCGGTCGATCTGGGCAGGTTCGGGATGCGATCGGCCGGTGCTTCCGCGCGGGCCGGACCGGTCGGCTAGCAGCCTGGGGCTAGCTCCGACTGTCCTCGTCTACGACAATCCGCTTCGGATAGACCCGCACCGATTGCATGGGGGCGAACCATAATTGGTGGAAGTGCACATCGGTGTCGCCGCGGTAGGCGAGCTCGAAGGCATCGGTCCCGGTGTTCACGGGGATCCACGGCCGCACTGCCCGGACGAATGACGACCAGTGGATCAGTTCACCCTCGGTCAGGAACCCGCCTGCGGACGCCCAGGTTTCACCTGACTGGGCGTCGGAGGAGGCGAGATACACCTCGCCGAGTGAGGGCGTGATCCGCGGGCCGATCATCGCGGTCTGCAGATACCACTGGGCGGTGGTCACCACAGGGGTGAAGCCACCGGAGCGGGCCGCGCACCACCCGTAGTGAAGGTCGAGGGCGTCGAGTGCCGCCTCCTCGGAGAAGAACACATCGCTTTCACCGATCGAGGACGGCAGGTTGTCGGTGTTCTGGATTGGACGCGCCAGCAGGAAGAAGGCGCGCGACGGCCGGGTAACCAGCCGCCTCATTCCGATCCCCCGGTCGGATGCCTCGTCATGCATGAGCCAAGTATTGCCGAGACAACAGGTCGAGGACGGCTACTGCGCCATCTTTGTCCAGCGGATCATTACCATTGCCACACTTGGGGCTCTGCACACACGACGGGCATCCGCTCTCGCATCCGCAGCTCGCGACCGCGTCCCGGGTGGCGTTGATCCAGGTGAGGAAGGCGGAGTGTCCCCGCTCGGCAAAGCCCGCCCCACCCATGTACCCGTCGTAGACGAAGACGGTCGGCAATCCGGTGTCGGGATGGAGGTCGGTGGACACGCCGCCGATGTCCCAGCGGTCGCATGTCGCCACGAGTGGGAGCAGGCCGATGGCGGCGTGCTCGGCCGCATGCAGCGAGCCGGGGAGTCGTGTCTCGTCGATCCCGGCCTCGGCCAGCACCTCCGGCGTGAGTGTGTACATGACCGCCCGGGTGTGCAGGGTCTGCTCGGGCATGTCGAGCTCGACGGCGTCGAGCACCTCACCGGTCCGCAGCGTACGGAGGTACCCGACCACCTGATGCGTGACGTCGACCTCCACGAAGGCAACGGTCAACGGACCGAACCGTCGGCTCTCCAGGGTCGAGGTGATCGAGATGTCGGTGGTCTCGCGCGCCGACGTGGTCCAGTCGGGGTCCTCCGGATGGGCCAGGGCCAGACCGTCGTCGAGGTCGAGTTCGTCGACGAGGTATGTCTCGCCCTGATGGATGTGCACCGCCCCGGGATGCACCGTCGACATCGCTCGTCCGGTGTCGACGGTGCCCAGGACCTGCGAGGTCGTGGTGTCGACGATCAGGACCTGCCCGCCGATGCCGCCCCGGATGTCGATCTCGGCGTGCGGTTCGACGCCGGCGGCGACGTACCAGCCCGACTTGCGTTTGCGCAGCAGTCCTTCGGCCGCCAGCTCCTCGGCCACCGGCCGAGCGTCCCACGCGTCGATCTCGGTCTCCGACAATGGCTTCTCCGCGGCGGCACATAGCAGGTGCGGCCCGAGGATGTACGGGTTGGCCGGATCGGTGACGGTGGCCTCGACCGGCTTGCCGAGAAGTGAGTCGGGATGGTGCACGAGGTAGGTGTCGAGTGGATCGTCGCGGGCGACCAGCACCACCAGCGAATCCCCGGACTCGCGTTGCCGCCCGGCACGACCCGCCTGTTGCCAGAACGACGCGACCGTGCCCGGGTAGCCGCTGACGATCACCGCGTCCAATCCGCTGATGTCGACACCCAATTCGAGTGCGTTGGTGGTCGCGACACCGAGGAGGTCACCGTCGGAGATCGCCTTCTCGAGCTTGCGCCGGTCGTCGGCGAGATAGCCTGCCCGGTAGGCCCCGACCCTCGATTCGAGTTCGGGTGCACTCTGCGACAACAGGTTCCGCGCCGACAGCGCGGTGAGTTCGACGCCGCGCCGGCTGCGTGCGAAACACAGTGTCCGCGCTCCCTCGATGACGAAATCGGCCAGCAGGCGGGCAGATTCGGCACCCGCGGAGCGTCGAACCGGTGCACCGTTCTCGCCGGTGACCACCGGCAGGAAGTCGGGTTCCCACAATGCGACGGTGCGCTCACCGCGGGGCGAACTGTCCTCGGTCACGGCGACAGCGGGCTCACCGATCAAGCGGCCCAACGCCTCCGCGGGTTGTGCGACCGTCGCGCTGGCGCCGATCACCGTCGGATCGGCGCCGGCCGCGCGGGCGATCCGGAGGAGCCGTCGCATCACGAGCGCGGTGTGCGAGCCGAAGACGCCACGGTAGTGATGGCATTCGTCGACGACGATGAAACGGAGATTCCGGAAGAACTGACGCCACCGGGCGTGATGGGAGAGGATGCCGATGTGCAGCATGTCGGGGTTGGTGAAGATCCAGCGTGAGTGCACGCGCGCCCACTGCCGGATCTCGGGGTCGGTGTCCCCGTCGTAGGCGCAGGGCTGCAGGTGCCCGAACTCGGGCCGTCCGGCGATGACCGACGACACCGCCCGGATCTGGTCCGCGCCCAGTGCTTTCGTCGGAGCCAGATATAGCGCTGTCGAATTCCTGTCATTCAGCAGAGTCGAAAGAATCGGCATTTGGTAAGACAGCGATTTACCCGATGCGGTGCCGGTGCAAATGGCAACGTGATTTCCACGAAATGCTTCGTCGGCGGCTCGGGCCTGATGAGTCCAGACACGTTCGATGCCGTTCTCCGTGTAGGCGTCGAGCAGAGCTTTCGGTACCCACTCCGGCCAGTCGGCGAAAGCCGCAGGGCGCGACGGGATTACCGACAGATGGGTGAGTGGGGAATGGTCGGGGTCGGCGCCCGCGAGGGACCTCGCGAGGAGGTCTGTCCCGAATGTGGAGTACTGCATTTTATGGAGGAAACTCTTCGAATTGGTGTCGCCGCGGGAGGTCTGGGAGGTCGGGATGTTACCGACGGATGTCGTGCTGCTGAAGTTTGGCGAGGTTTTTGCTCATCTTGGTTGATGCGACTATCGCAACTGGGCCGGACATGATTGACTGGGTGCGGCCGCAGCTTTCGCAACCCGTCGAGGCGGGCGACAAGCGTGTTGCAGCCGTGGTACTGAGGTTAGTTTGGCGGATCGAAGCAGATCTTCGCGGGGCTCTTTGAGGTATGGCGGTCAACCGGCCACGACGTGATGACCCATCGCGTCGCGACAGTTGATATGTAAAGGATTGCAAGACATGGCACAGGGAACTGTGAAGTGGTTCAACGCGGAAAAGGGCTTCGGCTTCATCGCGCCTGACGAGGGCTCCGACGACGTGTTCGTCCACTACTCCGAGATCCAGGGATCCGGTTTCCGCACCCTCGAGGAGAACCAGCGGGTGGAGTTCGAGGTCGGCCAGGGCACCAAGGGCCCCCAGGCCACCGGCGTTCGCGCGGTCTGAGACCACCTGCGCAACTGCACACGCAGATTGCCGACAACCGCTCCCGTCTCGATCAGTCGAGGCGGGAGCGGTTTGTTGTCTGGGGCCGGGTAGGGCGCTGACGCGAACCGCCGCCGGAAAGGCCGGTTTCCGAGACCCCGACCACCTAATCTCGATCTGTGGGCCAGTTGTCGTTTTTCTCCGCGGAGACCGAGGAGCCCGCGTACTCCGATCTCGCGGGTCTGCTCGCGGCGCACGGTCAGGCCGTCCGTTCGGATTCCGGTACGCGGGTCTCGATCGTCGTCCGCGATCGCTGGCGCGCGGAGCAGATCGTCGAAGAGATGCGGGCCTCCGGTCTCGAGGCCGAGGTCACCGCGTCGGACGAGGGCACTCCGCTGGCCCGTACCGCGTCGTGTCATGAGCTCGACGCGCTCCACGAGGCATGGTCGGCCGGGGCGGTCAAGGCGATGCCCGCCGGCTGGATCCCGTCGTACCGGGCGTTGCGATTGTGGGTGATCGCCTCCGGACACTCCGATGCCGGTCGCTACCAGCTCGGCCTGGACCCGCATGCTCCTGACACCCACGCGGCCCTCGCGACGGCTCTGATGAGGGTCGGAATCGCACCCACTCTGGTCGGTACCCGTGGCCATTCACCTGCACTTCGCATCGCCGGGCACCGTCGTCTCGTCCGTCTGCACGAGTACGTGGGTCCGCCGCCCAATGCCGCCGCCGTGCCGGATTGGCCACCTGCGGACATACATTAGCGATCTCGTCGACAATTCCCTGAACTGGGAAAACGCTGGCTGGAAACGCGGTATGGGTCACATCTGACGACGCGACACGGAATTCAGATGTGCAAACGGCGCTATACATAAGGTACAAACCCATCGAACACACCTGTATCGACACACAGGAAGTTCTCCACCCAGTCAACCGAAGGACGCCCCGGTGGCCGAGACCAGCACTGCATCCCGCTCCAGTGGGGGAATCCGACGACTCGTGATCGTCGAGTCCCCTACCAAGGCGCGCAAGATCGCCGGTTACCTCGGCTCCAACTACGTCGTGGAGTCGTCCCGCGGCCACATCCGCGACCTGCCGCGCGGCGCCGCCGACGTGCCCGCCAAGTACAAGGGACAGCCCTGGGCGCGCCTCGGAGTGAACGTCGACGACAACTTCGAACCGCTGTACGTCGTCTCGCCGGACAAGAAGACCACCGTCAGCGAGCTGAAGTCGCTGATGAAGGACGTCGACGAGCTCTACCTCGCCACGGACGGTGACCGTGAGGGGGAGGCCATTGCCTGGCACCTCCTCGAGACGCTCAAGCCGAAGATCCCGGTCAAGCGGATGGTGTTCCACGAGATCACCGAGCCCGCCATCCGGGCGGCCGCCGAGAATCCCCGTGACCTCGACATCGACCTGGTCGACGCCCAGGAGACCCGCCGCATCCTCGACCGCCTCTACGGCTACGAGGTGTCGCCGGTCCTGTGGAAGAAGGTCATGCCGAAGCTGTCGGCGGGCCGCGTGCAGTCGGTCGCGACGCGCATCATCGTCGAGCGTGAACGCGAGCGCATGGCGTTCGTGTCCGCCGAGTACTGGGACATCTCCGCGACCATGGACGCGGGTGCCGAGGCCAGCCCCTCGACGTTCAAGGCCCGCCTGGTCAACGTCGACGACGCACGGGTTGCCACCGGACGCGACTTCGAGTCGACCGGTGAACTGAAGAAGTCCGACGGCGTCGTCGTGCTCGACGCCGACCGCGCCGAGAGCCTGGCCGCGGGCCTGCGCGGTGCCGCCATGACCGTGACGTCGGTCGAGGAGAAGCCCTACACCCGTCGTCCGTATGCGCCGTTCATGACCTCGACGCTGCAGCAGGAGGCCGGCCGCAAGCTGCGGTTCACCTCCGACCGCACCATGCGCATCGCGCAGCGGCTGTACGAGAACGGCTTCATCACCTACATGCGTACCGACTCGACGAGCCTGAGCGAGTCGGCGATCAACGCCGCGCGCGCCCAGGCCCGTGAGCTGTACGGCGACAATTTCGTCCATCCGACGCCGCGTCAGTACACCCGCAAGGTCAAGAACGCGCAGGAGGCCCACGAGGCGATCCGTCCCGCGGGGGAGACCTTCCGCACTCCCGGCCAGGTCGCCGGGCAGCTCGAGGCCGACGAGTTCCGCCTCTACGAGCTCATCTGGCAGCGCACCGTCGCCTCGCAGATGGCAGACGCCAAGGGCACCACGCTGAGCCTGCGGATCGCGGGCACCGCCTCCCCGGTCGCCGGGAGCGAAGCGAGCGGGACGAATCTAGCCGGCGGCGAGCGCGCCACGTTCGCCGCGTCGGGTCGCACCATCACGTTCCCCGGCTTCCTGTCGGCCTACGTCGAGACCGTCGACGAGCAGACCGGCGGTCAGGCCGACGACGCCGAGAACCGCCTGCCGCAGCTGACCGAGGGGCAGTCGCTCACCGCGACCGACCTCACCGCCGACGGCCACTCGACCAACCCACCCGCCCGATTCACCGAGGCGTCGCTGGTCAAGGTGCTCGAAGAGCTCGGGATCGGCCGTCCGTCGACCTACGCCTCGATCATCGGCACCATCCAGGACCGCGGCTACGTCGTGAAGAAGGGTAACGCCCTCGTCCCGTCGTGGATCGCCTTCGCGGTGGTCGGGCTGCTCGAGGCCTACTTCGAGAGCCTCGTCGACTACGACTTCACCGCGACCCTCGAGGACGACCTCGACCAGATCGCCACCGGCAACGAGGACCGGACCCGTTGGCTGTCGGAGTTCTACTTCGGCGAGGAACGTCCCGGCACGAACGGCGAGGGCAAGTCCGCACACTCGGCTATCGCGCAGTACGGCGGACTCAAGAAGCTGGTCGGCGTGAATCTCGAGGAGATCGACGCCCGGCAGGTCAACTCGATCCGGCTCTTCGACGACGAGGAGGGTCGCCCGATCTATGTGCGCGTCGGCCGCTTCGGTCCGTACCTCGAGCGCGACGTCAACGCGAACAAGAAGACCGACGCCGACGCCGAACCCGATCTGCAGCGCGCCAACCTGCCCGCCGACATCACCCCGGACGAGCTGACGCTGGCTGTCGCGGAGAAGCTGTTCGCAACGCCGCAGGAGGGTCGTTCGCTGGGTGTCGACCCGGTGTCGGGCCATGAGATCGTCGCCAAGGAAGGGCGCTTCGGTCCCTACGTGACCGAGATCCTGCCGTCCGACGACGATGACGACGACGGTGATGCGCCGATCACCATCCCCGCGGGTCCGACGCCGCGCGACGGCGGTTCCTCGGGTGCCGGCGGCAGCGAAGCCGGTGACGCCGATGTGGTTCCGCTGGACTCCCCGGGTGGCGGCACCACCACCAAGACCAAGCCGGCGGCCAAGAAAGCCGCCAAGAAGGCGGCGAAGAAGGCCGGCCCCAAGCCGCGCACCGGCTCGCTGTTCAAATCGATGGACATCTCGACGGTCACCCTCGATGAGGCGCTGAAGCTGCTCTCGCTGCCGCGCGTCGTCGGCGTCGACCCGGAGTCGGGTGACGAGATCACCGCGCAGAACGGCCGCTACGGCCCGTACCTGAAGAAGGGATCCGATTCCCGGTCCCTGGGCAGCGAGGAACAACTCTTCGAGATCACCCTCGACGAGGCGCTGAAGATCTACTCCGAGCCCAAGCGTCGCGGACGGCAGGCCGCCGCGCCGCCGCTGCGTGAGCTGGGCAAGGACGATGAGGTCAGCGGTAAGCCGATGGTCATCAAGGACGGCCGTTTCGGTCCGTACGTGACCGACGGTGAGACCAACGCCAGCCTGCGCAAGGGTGACGAGGTCGACTCGATCACGCCTGAGCGCGCGATGGAACTCCTCGCCGATCGTCGTGCCCGCGGTCCGGCCAAGAAGGCGGCGAAGAAGGCTGCCAAGAAGGCCCCGGCCAAGAAGGCTGCGAAGAAGACGGTCGCCAAGAAGACCACGAAGAAAGCCGCTGCCAAGAAGACCGCGGCCAAGAAGACGGCCGCGAAGAGGACGGACTCGTCCGAGGACTGAGGGCGGCGCCGGTCCTCAGGGAGCGTGGGGACACACCTGCGCAAGCTCCGGGGCTCCTCAGGGAGCAGGTGGGTCAGTCCCTGCGGTACGGCTCCATGTGCGGGCGGGCGAGGAGGGTCTCGATCCCGCGTCCGCGGAGCTCGACGCCCTCGCCGATCTCCCAGTGTTCGGCCTCCTCGTGCGAGGCGAGGAACACCGCGCGGGCCGACCCGAGGACGCGGGTGGGCTCGTCCTTGGCGAGTTCGGTGAGGCGGGCGGCCTCGTTCACCGGGTCGCCGATGACGGTGTATTCGAGGCGCTGCTCGGCGCCGATGTGACCGGCGATCGCCTTGCCGGCGGAGACGCCGATGCCGATGTCGGTGTCGCCGAGGGTCTCGTACAGCTCGGCGCGCAACTCACGTGCGGAGGCCAGCGCGCGGCCGGCGAAGTCGTCGAGGTCGAGGGGAGCGCCGAAGATCGCGAGGGCCGCATCACCCTGGAACTTGTTGACGAAGCCGCCGTGGCGTCCGACAACCGCCACGACCACCCGGAAGAACTCGTTGAGCAGCTCGACGATCTCGCGCGGCGGACGGTTCACCGCCAGGCGCGTCGAGCCCACGATGTCGACGAAGAGCACGCCGACGTAGCGTTCCTCGCCACCGAGTTCGGTGCCGGTCTCGATCGCGCGTCGTGCGACGTCCTCGCCGACGTAGCGGCCGAACAGGTTGCGTAGTTCCTGCCGCTCGCGCAGGTCGGCGACCATGTCGTTGAAGCCGGCCTGCAGCAGGCCGAGGTCGCTGCCGTCGTAGATCTTCACCGCGACGCCCAAGTCGCCGTCACTGACCTTCGACTGGGCGCGACGCAGCTGCTTGATCGGGTCGTTGATGGCGGCGACCACGCGCACGATCGCGATCACGCTGAACGCGAGAGCCGACACCGCCATCCACAGGATCGGACGTTCCAGCCCGGTGGAGTCGCCTTCGAAGATGCCCAGCCGGTGCAGCACGATCAGCCCGATGATCACGACCATCGGCGCGACGACGCTGATCACCCAGAATGCGGTGATGCGGGTGGTGACGCTCGGGGCGATCGCGGTCTCGGGGTTGTTGGCCATCGCGGCGACGGTGATCGGCCGCATGACCTTCTCGGCCTGCATGTAGCTGAGCGCGCACGTCACCATCGCACCGATGGCGCTCGCGATCGCGACGATGAAGGCGTTCTTCGACGAAACGGTCAGGTTGACCAGAGTGAAGAGCGTGCCACCCACCACCCACAGCGCGGCGTTGACCATGGTCAGCAGGGTGGGCAGGGCGAGGGCGCGGCGGCGGGCCGCCTCGTTGTCGAGCCGGGTGCGTCTGCGGTGCCACATGAGGACGGGCAGCGACAGCTGGATGCTGGCGTAGCCGCCGATGACCATCGCGATCAACAGATAGCCCGCGAAGATCGCCTGATTCAGGGCGGTGATCTCGTCGAGGCTGATCGAGTCCTGCAGCGGCATCCCGAAGCGGAGGAAGGCGAAGGTGAACAGTGCGCCGACGAGGTTCGCGCGGAGCATGTCGAGCGCGAGGATCGGCCAGGGCGTATGAATCAGCCACCGGCCAAGGTGCAGCACCTTGGACCACCGCGACCGCTGTTCCACCACGGAGACTACGGTAGCTGGCTGCTTGCAATCGTTAAACACGGTTCCGCCCCGCGGGCGTGTCCGAACTGCGGTTTAGGGTGTCGTTGTGACCAATGTCTTTGATCGGCTGACCGGCCAAGAGGCGATCGCAGACGATCTCCGTGCCGCAGCGCGTGCCGCGCGGGTCCTCGCGCAGAGGCTCGACGGGGGCAGCGCCGAGGGTCTGTTCCTGCCCGACGACGAGATCCCGGGTGTCGACGCGGGGTGGTCACGCGCGTCGATGACGCACTCCTGGCTCTTCACCGGACCACCCGGAAGCGGCCGTTCGGTGGCCGCCACCTGTTTCGCGGCCGCACTGCAGTGCCAGTCACCCGACTCCGCGAACGTCGGCTGCGGCGAGTGCCGTGCCTGCGTCACGGTCATGGCCAAGACCCACGCCGACGTCCGGCACGTCGTACCCGAAGGTCTGAGTCTGGCGGTCGGCGCGATGCGCGACATCGTGCAGGCCGCCGCACGACGCCCCGGAACGGGTCGCTGGCAGATCGTCATCGTCGAGGACGCCGACCGTCTCACCGAGCAGGCAGCGAATGCGCTCCTGAAGGTCGTCGAGGAGCCGCCACCGCGCACGGTGTTCCTGTTGTGTGCGCCGTCGGTGGACCCAGAGGACATCTCGGTGACCCTGCGGTCGCGATGCCGGCACGTCGCCCTGGTGACGCCGACGACCGCCGACATCGAACGCGTCCTCGTCGAACGCGACGGACTCGACCCGGAGCAGGCCCACTGGGCAGCGTCGGTCTGCGGCGGTCACATCGGTCGCGCCCGCCGCCTCGCCACCGATCCCGACGCTCGTTCCCAGCGTGAGAAGGCGCTGGCGCTGGCACGGGCGGCGTCCCGGGATTCCACCGCCTACGCCGCGGCAGAGGAGTTGGTGCGGTCGGCGGAGGCCGCTGCCAAGGCGATCAGTGCCGAACTCGACGAGGCCGAGACCGAGCAGATGAAGACTGCGCTCGGTGCCGGAGGAACCGGCAAGGGAACCGCCCGGATGCCCCGCGGCAGCGCCGGCGCGCTGAAGGAGCTGGAGAAGCGTCAGAAGTCGCGGGCCACCCGCGTCGGACGCGATGTCCTCGACCGTGCCCTCGTCGACCTCGCCGCGCTGTTCCGGGACGCGCTCGTCGTCGGGGTCGGGGCAAAGGTGACCGCGATGCATCCCGACAAGTCCGACGACATCTCGATACCCCTGGCCGGCTATGCCCGGCCAGAGCAGTTGCTGTCGTGCGTCGAGGCCGTTCTCGACTGCCGGGAGGCGCTGGACATGAACGTCAAACCCAAGTTCGCGGTCGACGACATGGTCGCCCGGATCGGGTTGGCTCTCAAGCGCAAGGCCGACGCCTAGCCCGGCGGCATCGTCGACGCGGTGCTCGCCCGGACTCTTACGAGACGGTAATCCGCCAGCAACACGGCCTATTTAACGTCTCCGGTCATGACACGCCCCCTGGGTACGGGGATCAACATCTCTGGACTGACCAAGACGTTCACCTCACGCTCGCTGCGCGGGAGTTCGACGGTGACCGCGTTGTCCGACGTCTCGCTGAGTACGCCGGAGGGCTCCTTCCTGTCGTTGCTCGGTCCGTCGGGCTGCGGCAAGTCGACGGTGCTGCGCATCCTCGCCGGTCTCGAGGACGCCACCTCGGGGACCGCGCTGATGAACGGCCAGTCGCCACAGGATCTCCAGCGAAACCACGAGCTGGGCATCGCTTTCCAGGATTCGGCGCTGCTGCCGTGGCGCTCGGTGGAGTCCAACATCAAGCTGCCGCTGCAGGTCGGGGGGATGCCGGTCGACGACGCTCTCGTCACGGACCTGATCGAACTGGTGGGCCTAAAGGGTTTCGAGAAGTCCAAGCCGGCGATGCTCTCCGGTGGTATGCGCCAACGTGTTTCGATCGCCCGTGCGCTGGTCGTGAAACCGACGGCGCTGCTGCTCGACGAACCGTTCGGCGCGCTCGACGACATGACCCGGCAACGCCTCAACGTCGAACTCCTGCGCATCTGGACCGAGAAGCCGGCCACCACGCTGATGGTCACACACGGCATCGCCGAGGCGGTCTTCCTCTCGGACGTGGTTGCGGTGATGAGTCCACGGCCGGGCACGGTGGTCGAGGTGGTCCCCATCGATCTGCCGCGACCCCGTGTCCCGGAGATGATGCGCACCCCGGAGTTCCATGCGATCCACGACCATCTCTCCGGTCTCCTGTTCGGCAAACAGTCGACCGCGAAACCGGCCGAAGGCGTTGCGCCGGAACCTGTTGCGGAGGGCGTGAGTGGCTAGATTCGGGTCGGTCCGATGGCTGGCCGGTCTCGGTGGGATCGTCGGACTCATCGTGGTGTGGTGGATCGCCGGCGCGTTGGAACTGTTCGGCGGGACGATCCCGACGCCGTGGTCGGTGCTCGCCGAGATCGGCGAGACCGGTGCGGCGTACTACGTCGACAACTTCTCGCTGACAGTCGAACTCGCGCTCCGCGGATTCCTCTGGGGTAACGGCCTCGCGATCGTGCTGGCTGTCGTCGTGATCCTGTTCCCGCCGGTCGAGGGTCTGGCGACCCAACTGGCGATCCTGTCGTACTGCACTCCGATCATCGCGGTCGCGCCGATCATCCAGGTCGCCTTCGCCGAGGTGACGACGATGATCGTCTTCCTCGCCGCCATCTCGGTGTTCTTCACGACGATGATCGGGACCCTGTCGGGTCTACGGTCGCCGCATGCCGGCAGTCTCGACCTCATCAAGGTCTACGGGGGCGGACGGTTCGCGCAGCTGTGGCGGGTCCGATCCGTCGCTGCGCTGCCGAACACCCTGGCAGCCATCAAGATCGCCGCTCCGGCCGCGGTGCTGGGGGCGGTGCTGGGTGAGTTCCTCGCGATGCCCGAAACCGGCGCCGGACCGGCGATGATCATCGCCCAGCAGAGCGGCAACATCCCGCAGGTGTGGGCCATCGCCCTGATCAGCGGAGCGGTCGCGGGTCTCGGTTACGCCGTGGTCGCGGTGATCGCCAAGTATGCGACGACCTGGTCGAGCGGAACGGCGGCGCGACGATGAGCACTGAGGTGAGGACTCTCGGATCGGGTGGTCTCGGAACCGGTGGGCTGTTGGCGGCCGGGCGGTTCCTCGGTTCCCTGTTGTTGTCCTTCGCATTGATACTGGTGATCTGGTGGCTGTTCCTGTTGGCCTTCCCCGACATCGGTCCGATCATCGGACGCACGCCCGTCGACGTGTTCGACTTCCTGTTCGTCGACGCCGACGCACCGGCCGCCCGCGCCGAGATCCTCGACAATCTCTGGATCACGTTGCAGGACGCGGCAATCGGATTCATCGCCGGAATGCTCGCCGCGATCGCCACGGCGGCGATCTTCGTCGTGTCCCGGTCGGCGGCACAGACCTTCATGCCGATCGCGATGCTCCTGCGGTCGGTGCCGCTGGTCGCGATGACGCCGCTGATCACCGTCATCGTCGGTCGGGGAGTCGCGGTGGTCGCGGTGATGGGCGGGATCGTGGTGTTCTTCCCCGCGCTCGTGATGATCATGACCGGGCTGTCGAACGCGCCGCGGCAGATCACCGACGTGATCAGTGTGTACGGCGGCGGGCGCTGGACGGCGTTGCGGCGCTCCGCGATTCCGTCGGCGGTGCCGTCGCTGTTCAGCGCGGCCAAGGTGTCGGTGCCGGGCGCGCTCATCGGCGCGACCGTCGCCGAATGGTTGGGTACCAACAAAGGACTCGGTGCGACGTTGCAACAAGCCCTTCCGGCGGCGGCCTACGACGAACTGTGGGCCTCGGTCCTCGTCATCACCGTCGCTTCGATCGTCATCTACGCCGTGGTGGGTGTCATCGAGACTGTCGTCTTGTCGCAGATGGGAATGCAGCAAACCTAGGGCCGGGCACATTTGCGCGACCCCACCAGCTTCTGGCGAAAGGCAACTCACATGGCAAATTCCTTCGACCGGCGGTCTTTCCTGCGCTATTCGATGATGGCGGGCGGCGCAGCGGGTGCTCTCGGCCTCACCGGCGCCGTGTCGGCATGCAGCTCCGGTGGCAGCGCAAGCGGGGGCACGACCTCGACCAACCCGAAGGTGCAGCTGTCCTGGCAGAAGAACATCGAGTTCGCCGGTGAATACTTCGCCATCGAGAACGGTTACTACGACGCCGAAGGTCTCGGTACGCCCGACCTGATCACCGGTGGCGGTGCAGGCACCGGAGTCGAGACCGGCCTGACGTCGAACAAGGTCTGGATCGGCATGAGCGCCCCGCAGCTGACCGCGCCGGTCATCCTGCAGGGAGCGAAGCTGATGACGGTGGCCGCGACGTTCCAGCGCAACCCGTTCTGCATCGTCTCGTCGGCCGGGAAACCGATCCTCGGTCCCGAGGAGATGAAGGGCCGCAAGATCGGCGTACAGGCTTCCAACGAGAACGTCTTCAAGGCGCTGCTCACCGCCAACAACATGACCGAGGCCGACGTCCAGAAGATCACCGTCCAGTACGACCCGACACCGCTGAAGAACGGCGAGGTCGACGGCTGGGTCAGCTATGTGACCAACGAGCCGATCACCCTCGAGGAAAGCGGCTTCCCGAATGTCAACTTCCTGTTCGCCGACTTCAACCTGCCGCTCGTCGCCGAGACCCTCGTCGTCCGGCAGGACACCATCGACAACGAACGGGACAAGGTGAAGGCCTTCCTCAAGGCCGACATCAAGGGCTGGTACGACGCGGTGGCCGACCCGGCCGGGTCGGCGAAACTCGCGGTCACGAAGTACGGCAAGGACCTCGGCCTCGACGAGGCGGAGCAGACCAAGGAGGCCATCGCGCAGAACACCCTCGTCGTCTCCGAGGACACCAAGGCCAACGGCCTGCTCACGATGACCGACGAACTGATCGCACAGAACATCGATGCCCTGGGCAAGGCCGGCTACGACATCAAGCCCGAGCAGATCTTCGACATGTCGCTGATCAAGGAGGTCTACGAAGAGAACCCCGATCTCAAGAAGTGAGCCGCCCTATCATGGGTGGACGGTCGCGGGCCGTGCATTCCATGAGCAAGGGAGCTGCCGATGTCGGACTTCATCCGCAAGATCAAGGAAGAGGCCAAAGCCGTCTCGGCCGCTATCGACCAGGAGCTGACCGTCCTCGAAGGTGTCCCCGGATACGATCCGCTCGCGGATGACACGGACACCGAATCGCCGGACCAGGCCGCAGTCGACGAGGCCGAGGGCGAGACGACCAAGTAGACACGACGCAACCAAGACACCACGCAACTGACACCACGCAACGGCCGCCGGGTGGGATGTCCCGCCCGGCGGCCGTTGCGCGCCCTACGTCAGAGGGCTCACTTCTCGACGAACCGCAGCAGCACCTCGTTGACCTCGGCGGCATGCGTCCACAGGAGGCCGTGGGGAGCGTCGTCGATCTCGACGTACTCGGCTTCCGGCACGGCTTCGTGGAACCGGCGGCCGGTGGCATCGATCGGCAGGATGTTGTCGGCGGTGCCGTGCAGGATCAGCGTCGGCTTCCCCGAATCGCGGACTGCGGCAACGTCCTTGCGGAAGTCCTCGATCCAGGTCGGGACGACGGCGTAGGCCGCGACCGGCGCGCTGCCGACGGCGGTGTTCCAGTTGGCGTCGACGACCTCCTGGGTGATGCGGCTGCCGAGGGTGTCGTCGAGGTTGTAGAAGTCCTTGTAGAACTGCGTGTACCAGGCGTACCGGTTGCTCTTGGCCGCCTCGGCGATGCCGTCGAAGACCGCGGCGTCGACGCCCTCGGGGTTGTCGTCGGTCTTCACCAGGAACGGCTCGAGCGACGCGAGGAACGCGAACTTGGCGATTCGCCCGGTGCCGAATCTTCCGGCGTAGCGTGCCAGTTCACCTGTGCCCATTGAGAATCCGACCAGGATGACATCGCGCAGGTCGAGGGTCTCGAGCAGGGTGTTCAGGTCTGCGGCGAAGGTGTCGTAGTGGTAGCCGGTGCCGACCTTGCTCGACTTGCCGAATCCGCGACGGTCGTAGGTGATGACCCGGTAGCCGGCGTCGAGCAGCTCGCGAGCCTGCAATTCCCAGCTGTTGCCGTCGAGCGGGTAGCCGTGGATCAGCACGACGGGCTGACCGGTTCCGTGGTCCTCGTAGTACAGCTCGATGTCGGTGGTGTTCTCGGTGCCGACGGTAATGAAACCCATTGCGATCACTTCTCTCTTCCTCAGGCGACCCGACCGGGATCGGAATCTGTGTGCGCCGAGGAGAACGGGCGTTCTCTCGGGTGATTGCTACACTAGAGAACGATCGTTCCCCACGCAAGGGGCAATTCGGAATCCGGAAGGGACGGTGCGTCGTGGCGGCCTCCGAGAACACCGCGGTCCACCCTCGTGAGCGGGTGATCCGCGCCGCGGACGAGCTGTTCAACGCGCATGGGGTGCACGCGGTCGGGATGGACAAGGTGCGCGACGCCGCGGGTGTGTCGCTCAAGAAGATCTACTCACTCTTCCCTTCCAAGGAGGCGCTGATCCTCGCTGTTCTCGACGATCGGAGCGGTCAGTGGAACGCCGGTATCGCCGACTGCACGGAAGGGCTGTCGACGCCGCGGGAGAAGCTGCTGGCGATCTTCGACTTCCTGCTCGGATGGTTTGGCACCGACGAGTTCCGGGGATGCGCGTTCATCAACGCCTACGGCGAACTGGGTGGAGAATTGCCGTCGGTCGCCGAGGCGGTGCGTAAGCAGAAGGACGGCTTCCAGGACTATGTGGCAGGTTTGGTGGCCGAACTCGGCGGGCCGCCGAGACTTGCCGCGCAACTGTCGATCCTGGCGGAGGGGGCCCAGACGACCGCGGCGATCGCCGGCACCGCACAGGCTGCCGACGACGCGCGGAGTGCCGCCGAGATCCTGATCGATCAGGCTCTCGAATAAATTGTCACTTGTTCGGAGGAATGGCCCGCCAAGCAATCAGTGGGTCATTTGAACCAATTGTTGAGGCATTCTGGTCGATTGATCTATCCGGAACGGATTGGGGCCATGATCGGCGATTGTTGAAACGGTATCCGGCCGAATCTCTAATTCGGTCTGCTAATGTTCCCGCGTAATCAATCCGTTGGAGAGTGCCTACGGCACCTGTTGACGCGCAACGGATCAGGGGCTGGGAAAGGTATGTGGATGCGATTCACGAAGGTGGCGGCAGTAGGAATCGGGGTGGCGGCTGCGGCTGCGATGGGGTTCTCCGGATCGGGAGAGGCATCGGCAGCGCTGCTTCTGTCGTCGTCGTACCCTCACACACAATCCCTCAGTAATGGCACGGTGGCCGTGAAGGTGACCAACAAGACGTCGAAGACGGCGACGTGCTGGCTGTCCGTCCACAAGGCGAGCGACGAGACCGAACTCAAGATGCGCGCCACGGCCGTCAACGCGATCATCGCCACCGGTATCGAGTCGGGGGTGCTCGACAGCGCTCGTGAGGATGCAGCCGAAGGTGCGCTCAAGGTCGTGTGGAACGGCAAGAGCATCGCCAAGGACGGCTCGTCGACCGGGTGGTGGGCCTCGGGCCGGACCGACACGTCGTATGCGATCTACCAGGAGTGCACGACCCCCGATCCGATCCTCGGCTTGACGATCAACGGCCTCGCGCAGGTCTACACCGTGACCGGAACCGGCAAGTCTCCTGACTCGCCTGACGATTCGGGCAACGGCAGCCTCGCAGGTCTGTTCGGCGGACTCCTCGGATAGTTCCTCGGACGGTGGGGGATCGGCGGGCCGAGATCCTTTGACCCCCCGGCGGCGTCAATGTCACATCGCTGCTCTGGGTGCATCGCTGTGCCCGCACCAAATCAGAACGCTCAATTCCCCGAGGTTGTCGATCTTGTCGGGGTGCGCCTACGACACGTGTTGTAGGGCAATGAATCACGTGTACGAAAGGGAACAGATGCGGTTTTCGCGGATGGCGCTGGCCGGAATCGGAGTGGCGGCTGGAGCCGCGGTGGCATTCACCGGGAGCGGAGAGGCTTCGGCGGCGCTGCTTCTGCCGTCGTCGTACCCCCACACACAGTCGCTGAGCAATGGTGCAGTGACCGTGAACGTGACCAACGAGACGTCGAAGACGGCGACGTGTTGGCTGTCCGTCCATGACGCGAGCAAGGAGAACCAGCTCACTCTGCGCGCGGCCGCCGTCAACGCGATCATCGCCTCGGGTATCGAGTCCGCGGTGCTCGACAGCGCTCGTGCGGATGCGGCCGAGGGTGCGCTCCGCGTCGTATGGAGTGGCGTGTCGATCGCCAAGGACGCCTCGTCGACCGGAACGTGGGTCTCCAACCGGACGGACACGTCGTATGCGATCTACCAGGAATGCACGACCCCCGACCCGGTCCTCGGTCTGACCATCAACGGCCTCGCGCAGGTCTACACCGTGACCGGAACCGGCAAGGCTCCCGACAACCCGGGTGGTGGCGACAGTGGTGGTGGCGATACCGGTGGCGGCGACGGCGGTGGTGGTGACACCGGTGGCGGCGACAGTGGTGGTGACACCGGTGGCGGCGACTCGGGCAACGGAAGCCTGGGAAATCTGTTCGGGTCGAGCTGATCCCCTGGCCGGTTGGGGATCAGGCGGCCTCGCGGTCCGTCGAATCCCCACCGGCCGAGCTTGTTTCGGCGGAGTCCGACTTCTCCCGGTCCGTCCCGGCGCTCGATGAGTCGTCACCGCCGGTCGGCGAACCGGAGTCCCCGGCTCCGCTGTCTCCGGAGTCCGGTTTCTCCGAACCCGAACCCGAACCCTCAGAGTCCGGCGCTTCGGAGCCGCCGGGCCGGTCGTCGGCATTTCCGCTGCCGGGCTCGCCCTCGCCGCGGTCATCTGCGGGCGTCCGATCGTCGGTCGGGACGTCCTCGGCCGGCGGCGGAACGATCCCTCCCGGCACGAACCCGCCGGATCTCGGCGGGTCACCCGGCTTCTCCGCGCCTGTCGCCACCTCGGACGGAACGGTGACGGTGTAGCCGTCGCCCGGTCGGTCCTGCTTGACCGAGTCCACTGCCGTCACCGGCACCGCTGCGGTGTCGGGGTTCGGTGCCTGGGTCGGGTAGTAGGCCTCGGCGAGTTCGTCCCAACGAGCGAGGTCGTCTTTGTCGTAGGTGATCCCGAGCTGGTCGTGGACGGCAGCCACCAACAGCGCCAGGGGATGCGCGGCGTCGTAGACCAGGTATGTCGTGTTGCCGCTCTTGTACTCCTTCGGGTCACCCAGTCGCTCGACGTCGCCGTACGTGTGCGGTCCGGTGCCCGAGTGGATGGTGAGGAAGCCGGCCGCGTTGACGATGAGCGACGCGACGGGCCGGTACGACACCCACTGGAAGTTGCTGACCGGGTCGCCGACGATGATCACCGACGCGACCTCGACCTTGCCGGTGGCCTCCGGGTCGCGTGCGCCGTTCGCGTCGATCCCGGCCGCCTCGACGATCGGCTTGAGCCACGGCATGGTGTCGAGCCAGGCCTTGATGCCCCAGGGGCTCCGCGGGTCGGAGACCAGGACCATGTCCTTGCCCGGGACGAAGAAGTCGTCGTCGTAGGCCCGTGGATTCTCGGCGGCATCGCCGTGTGCGTCGGCGCCCTGCGAATAGCCGGTGTACACGACGAACGGGCGGTCCTCGCCCATCTCGGCGAACGCGGCCATCACGGCCAGGTTCTGGTTCATCGCATGCTCTTTGGACTCGTCGTAGCCGGGCGAGAACGGAGCGATGGTGTTCGAGCGGCCGGCGATGACGGGTCCGAAGGACTCGGTGTAGTTGACGATGAGGGCCTGGCGGTTGCCGACGTACGGGAGATTGCGCGGCATCAGCATGGTGTCGTCGGTCCCGGGCGTGACGACCATGATGGTGCCGTCGGGCAGGTCGGCGAAGACGTCGCTGGTGTTGTCGTGTTGGGCGGCTTCGCGGACGACGCCGCGGTCGATGAGGGATTCGACCACGGCGGTGACGTTCGTCGAGGCGACGGCGATCGGCACGATGGTGGCGAGAGACAATGCGCTGATCGTCAGCGAGGTGGCTGTCGCTCGCGACGGTTTACGAGGTGTTATGGCAGTCCGCGCCGGTTGAGACCGGTGCTTTCGTCCGCGACGTGCCCCCAATTGACCTCCTACAGTCGCATGGAGTGTAAGGAGCAGAGGGCTCGGAGTCTGTCATCCGATCGGATTAACGGGACATACCTGGCACCGAATTATTTTTGCATCGCTAAGGGTTTGGAGGGCTGAAGATTCTCTTGAAGGGCGGAAGGGTCCTCGGTGTGCCTTCGGTAGTGGCGTGAGGGAGTGGATCCGTCGATGCGAGGAAGCGTCGTACGAGGGTCGAATCGTACGATCCTGGTGGAGCCGCCCAGGGGAATCGAACCCCTGACCTATTCATTACGAGTGAATTGCTCTACCGACTGAGCTAGGGCGGCGTGCTACGCGAGGCAGCGGAGACGAGTCTAGCGAGTCCATCGTCCGCAACAAAAACCGGCCCAGCTGTGCCGCCCCTCGCGTCGCCGCGCAGAATCGGCACCTGCGCGAAGAAGCGCCAGTTACAGCTGACGAACGGGCGTTGACCTGGAGATTCTGTGGCGGTTCGGGACTCAGAACGGGTAGTCGGAGCCGCACACCACCGGCACACTGTGGTCGGGGTCGAGCGCATTGCGGACGAGTGCGGCGACGGTCGGGGAGTAGGCCATGCCGACGTGACCGATCTTCGACGCCGGGCACACGTCCTGGACCAAGGTGTTGACGACGTTCGGACCAGGTGTCATCAGTGTGACCTGATACGGCGTCGAGATCTTGTCGTACCTGGTTGCGAAGTTGACGTAGTCGATCGACGGGTGCCGCGGGCCCCAGTAGCTCTGGCCGGGCGCCCGCGCCGGTAGTCGGTCGGTGATCGAGCCGACGCGGGAGAACCCCTGGTGTGATGCCGACAACGCGACGATGGTGTCCACCTGCGCGGCGCGGCCGGGGAGTTGGGTCACGAGCTGGGCGATCGCTCCGCCCTGGCTGTGGCCGATGAGGTCGACCTTGGTGGCGCCGGTGGCGGCGAGGACATTGTCGATGAACGGCCCGACCTGACGCGCGGATCGTTCCTTGTTGCCGAGGCCGCCGGTGGTGCCACTCCACGACGCCTGACCGTAGGTCGTGCTGAAGACGCAGTACCCGGCGTTGGCGAGGGTCGGGGCGAGGTAGGCCCAGTTCGCGCTCTGGTTCATCGCGGTGGCATGCAGCAGGACGATCGGGTCGCGCCCTTCTCGATCCCGGCAGCCGAACCGGTTGCTGCCGGCCGGCGACTCGGTTGCCGGACCCAGGTAGTGCGCGGCGATCGCCTCGTCGGGATTCGTGGTGACCGGGAAGGGCGCGGCCTGCGCGGTGCCCGGGACGAGCAGCACGCAGGCCGCGGCAAGCGCGGTCGCGGCGGCGGCGAGGCCTGATCGGAGACGGCTCATGGGAGCATTGTCGCCCACGACCGTCGGCGCGACAGGCACTCTCGGAGCTACGCGAGAATCTCGGCCATCTGCGTCAGGCGGATGCTGTTGCCCGACGGGTCCCGGAAGCCCGCGTCGATCCCGTATGGCCGCTCCTCGGGCTTCTCGGTGAATTCGACGCCGCGGGCGGACAATGCCTCGTAGTCGGCCCGGCAGTCGTCGGTGGTGAGGAAGACGGTCCCTGCGAAACCCTTGGACATCAGGCTGTGGATCTCACCGGAAATCTCGGCCTCGAAGGCGGGCGGACCGGGGATGTCCATCAGCACGATGGAGACGTCGTCCTGTCCGGGCGGGCCGACGGTGAGCCAGCGGAACCCGCCCATTTCCGGGAGCGAGACGTCCGAGCGGACCTCCATCCCGACCTTCGTCGTCCAGAATTCCAGGGCCTCGTCCTGGTCATGGACCCACAGCTGAGCGCTGGCGATACGAATCATGGTGTGCACCTTTCGGATTGGTTCGTGTTCGGGCGTGTTCTCCCGGTGGTGGAACCAAAGTTACGGCCGCGCGGGTGTGGCGGTCTTCTTCCCGTGTGCTGTCTTCGGAAGCTGCTCGGCCGGCGCTGCGGACGGTTCCGGACGTTCGACGCGACTCGACGGTCCAGGCCGCGAGTAGACCCGCAACACGCACGCGGGTACGTGAGCATAGGTGGCCGCGGGTGGGAACGAATCACGGTACGCGGTCGGCGTCTTGCCGAATGCGCGCGTGAAGCTCGTGGTGAACGATCCGACGCTCGACAGTCCCACCGACATGCAGATGTCGGCCACCGTGCGATCCGTCGACCGCAACATCGCTGCGGCCCGCTCGAGTCGCCGGGTCTGCAGGTAGGAATGGGGGGACTGGCCGAATGTGGCGGTGAACGCGCGCGAGAAGTGTGCGCGGGACAGCTTTGCCGCGGCGGCCATGTCATCGACGGTCAGCGGCTCGGCAAACCGGACGTCGGCGAGATCCTTGGCGCGCAGCAGGTGGCGCGCCGGATGTGCGCTGGACATGGATTGATTATGCCGATCCCGCGATGACCCCGCGCCCTGTTCGACCGTCGGCTAGGTGGCATCGCGACGGAGGAATTCGACGCCGCGCGGTGACAGTTCGTAGCCCACCTCGAGGCTCTCGGTCAGCCCGAGCTTCTTCAGCTTGGTGACGTCGGCCTTGAAACCTGCTCGGTCCCTGCCGAGTTCGACCGCGAGTTCGGTGGACACGACGCCGGGCCGGCGGTCGATGATCGCGAGGGTGTCCCGTGTCCAGGGTCCGTGTTCGGAGCGAGTGTCCATTCGATCGAGCCGCGAACGGATCTCCGCGACAGCGTCGTCGGAGAGATCGTCGTCGGCGCGCAGTGCGATCCGGGGATCCTCCCCGATGCACCGCAGTCCGATCCGGTAGGTCGGATTATGGGTGTTGACGCACAGCGTCGCCCGTATCGCATCAGCGTTCTCGTAGCCTGCCCGGCGGGCGTCCTCCGTGCTGATCTGCGCGGGATCGACTCGCTCGAGGGACGTCACCTCGATGACGTGTGTCAGGGCGATGAAGCTCGATCCGGGTCGGATGCGGGGATGCCCCCAGCGACGGAAGGCGAGGTCGACGGAACCGTCGGCGACCCCGCGCGCCACTGCAGCTGTGAGAAGCACGTCTCCGACCGTAGCGAGCGCGTTGGGGTCGCGCAGAGAGTCGGGTGAGTGCCTGTCGTGCCTGTGGATGACGCCTGAGATGTTGCTGAGAGCTGTTGTAGGGTGACCCGAGATCAGCGACGGCAGTGCCGGCGCCACGGGGGATCTTCCTTTGGTGTCGTGTCGTCGCGTGCACAACTGACAACGACGATCACCAGCCGGGGGGAGGGGGTCTCATGGTGCTGCAGCGTCCGCAGGCCTTGTGGTTCCCCGATGTTGCCCCCTGGCCGCCCTCCGGTGCCACGCCGGCGGTCGATCTGGCCGCTCACCTGGCTCGATTCCGATCCGTCGACGCAGTTCAGAGCGATGTCGGCGACACGGCCGTGGCAGTGCTCGGCGCTCCGGCCACTCCTGTCGGGCGATCGGTGACGAGGGGTGAAACCCCCGTGGCCGCTGTTCCCGAGAAGCCCTCTTCCGATCTCGACGCCTTCCTCGCCGAGGCCGAGAGATCGGTCCGCGCGAAGCGAAAGGCCGTGTCCGGCTTCGCTCCCGGGTGGCGCCGATTGCTGGGTTCGGGACCGCGGATCGCGGGTGCGGCAGCGGCAGTTCTTGTGATTCTGACCACAGGTGTTGTCGCAATCTCGATGACCGGTGCCGACTCCGGGCGCTCCGCTGTGGCTGCGGAAACCTCCGAATCCGCCTCGCCGACCGAGAGTCCGACGACGTCAGCGGTCGCCCGCAACCCGGCGTGTGCGCAGCGTCCCGTCGGGTCGGGGACGACGGTGTCGAACGACGACGAGAAGGGCGACCAGGAGTCCGGTCCGGGCGCGATCCGCGCGTTCAACCACGCCTACTACGTACTGCGCTCGGCGAAAGCCGCACGCGCGGTTGCCGCCCCGGGTGCCGTCGCCTCCGAGTACGTCATGCAGCAGTACATCGATCAGCGCCCGATCGGCACACGGCATTGTCTGAAGATCACCGAACGGGCTCCCGGTGAGTACTCCGTCGTGCTCACCGAGCTGCAGCCCGACGCGGCGCCGATCACCTACCGCCAGGTCATCCGGACGTCGACGACGGGCGGCAAGACATTCATCCAGTCCATCAGATCCGTCGAATGAGTTCACGCGCAGCGCCATTGGGAGTGGCGCAGAAAGGTTGTGTCGAGATGTCTCAGAGTCGTGGTCGGCATCGTAGGCGTCGGAGGCCGAGTGGTCCGGTTCTGTCGGTGACGTCTGCTGTTGTGGCGGTGTCGATCACGGCTGGTGCGGGTGCGGCGTTCGCTGTTCCGGAGCAGGGTGGTACTGATCCGTCGGATTCGGCGCCGGGTCAGGGTGGTACGAGTCCGTCTGATGTTGCGCCGGGTGCTCCGGCTCCGGGTGACACAGTGGTCCAGCCTGTGGTGGTGCCGGGTCCGGGTTCGGTTCCGGGTCCGCCGGTGGAGGCTCCGTATCGTTCGTACGACGATGCGAGTTCGTGGAGTTATGAGCGGCCGTATTCGCCGGTGATCAACAATCCTGTTGTGCCGCAGGTTGCTCCGCCGGTGCGTCCGATTGCGCCGCCGCCGGACAAGATTCGTGTGGGCAACTTCGTGACCGATATTCCTGAGGGTCTGTCGGACAAGGATGTGAACTCGATCAATGCGTGGTCGGCGTATGGCGAGGCGAAGATCGCTCAGGGGCTGATCTCGGTGGGTGTGCCGGAGGACGAGGCCAGTCGTCGGGCTGCTGCGACGATCATCGGTGTGATGGCTGGTGGTACGGCAGGTGCTGTGGCGCTGGGTATTCCGTCGGCGGTGGTTGGTGCTGTTGGCGGGGCCGGGGTCGGAGCGATCGCGGGAGCGATCATCACCGGTGTTCCTACTGCTGGTGCGAACGCCCCATATGGTGCTGGTGTAGGCGCCCTGATCGGAGCCGGAGTCGGCGGTGTCGGCGGTGCCGCGGCAGGGGCCGCCGTTGGTTTCGCGCTCGGCGGCACGGCGGGCGGCCTCCTTGCCTATTCCCTCGGTGCCGGTGATCCGGGAGCCACCCCGGAAGAGCCATGGCGGCAGAACGGTCCTCGACACACGGCACCCGAGGGTGGTGGGGCGAACCAGTTCGAGTTCCACCTTGCGGCGGAGGATGCGCGTCGGAGTGGCCTTCCTGCTGTCGACTACGTGGTCAACAACCGTGGCGATGTGAACGTCAAGGTCGGTTCATCGGTCCACAAATGGTCTGGTGCCCAAGCGCGTCTGCCGTATGCGGTCTTCGGTCCGCGCGTGGAGGAGTCTGCTCGAGACTGGACACGGGCGCAGTCGGACAACTTGAAGAAGACAATTCCCGGCAGCGAGGTTCTTTGGCCGGCCGAGGGCCCCGCATAGGACGAGATGTGTGCGTCTCGGTTCCGCTCATCTGGTATGCCGACCCGGCGGGCCGCGTACCTGAAACCCCTTTCATCGCTCGAGATTGGTAGAACAAGATGAAGAAGCTGGCAGTGATCGCCGCGGCATCTGTCGTTGTTGCGTCCGGAGGTCTGGTGGGCGTAGGTCAGGCTGCGGCCGTTCCGATTCCACACGTTTACGGGTCTGGGAGCAGCTTCGCAACGTTTGGCGATCACTCCTTCTGTAACGGGACTGTGAACATCAGGGCTGATGCGCCACCGAACAAGCGCGGAGTTGTTCGGGTGACTGCGACATCGGCCGGGTTCACTGGGAATGGTGCGACGTGGAAGCGGAACCCGAAGTGCCGCGTGCTTTTCGGCACTCTGTACAACGGCTCTCGAGGTCTGAACATGGAGAAGTGGGTGACGGGTTCCTTTGGCCCGCGGCGGGGCGATAAGAAGGTTTGGGAAGTTCGGACAGGATCGGGTCCGGCTTCGGTCGGCGTCGCGACATACTCGGCCAGTAGTCCGGTACGTCTCCAGCAAGGTTACGGCACAGGGATCTACTTGCTCGTCCCGTAGTGACTGCTTCTACGACACCGCGCGACGGCGACCCGCAGCGAGGTTCTTTGGCCGGCCGAGGGTACGGCGTAGATGCAGTCAAGGGTCGGCTCAGACCGGTCCTTTGGAAGCCGCATCGACGACCCTGCTGTGACACGTTGTTCGCACGGTGAGACGGATGGAGAAAACGATATGAAGAAACTAGCGGTCACTGCGGCGACATCCGCAATACTGGCGACTGCAAGCCTGGGTGGCATAGGTCAGGCGACAGCCGCGCCGATCCCGCACTTCCCTTCGTCCACCTCTTTCGGAACGTTCGGCGACCACTCGTTCTGTCACGGCGTTCTGAGGGTCGATGTCGACGCCCCGGCAAAGAAGCGGGGTGTCGTCCGGGTCACTGTGACTTCCCTCGGGTTCGCCGGTAACGGTCCCACGTGGAAGCGGAACCCGAAGTGCCGCATGCTCATCAATACGTTGTACAGCGGCACCCAAGGGCTCGGTCGTGAAAAGTGGGTAACCGCGTCGTTCGGACCCCGTAGAGGCGAGAAGAAGACTTGGGAAGTCACCACCGGATCGGGTCCTGCGTCGATCGGATTGACGACCTATTCGGTGAACAGTCCGGTACGTGCCCGCCAGGGATACAACGGAGGAGCTTATGTCCTGGTCCCGTAGGGGCCGGGCGCGGATGTCGCTTGAATCAGGTCGAGTGATTCGACCAGGAACCTGTCCTGGGTTGCGGACGCATAGCGTCGTCTTCGCGCGACATACGTAGAGCGCATTGCCACTCTCTAGTCACGCAGAAAGGTTGTACCGAGATGTCTCAGAGTCGTGGTCGGCATCGTAGGCGTCGGTCCCCGAGTGGTCCGGTTCTGTCGGTGACGTCTGCTGTTGTGGCGGTGTCGATCACGGCTGGTGCGGGTGCGGCGTTCGCTGTTCCGGAGCAGGGTGGTACTGATCCGTCGGATTCGGCGCCGGGTCAGGGTGGTACGAGTCCGTCTGATGTTGCGCCGGGTGCTCCGGCTCCGGGTGACACGGTGGTGCAGCCTGTGGTGGTGCCGGGTCCGGGTTCGGTTCCGGGTCCGCCGGTGGAGGCTCCGTATCGTTCGTACGACGATGCGAGTTCGTGGAGTTATGAGCGGCCGTATTCGCCGGTGATCAACAATCCTGTTGTGCCGCAGGTTGCTCCGCCGGTGCGTCCGATTGCGCCGCCGCCGGACAAGATTCGTGTGGGCAACTTCGTGACCGATATTCCTGAGGGTCTGTCGGACAAGGATGTGAACTCGATCAATGCGTGGTCGGCGTATGGCGAGGCGAAGATCGCTCAGGGGCTGATCTCGGTGGGTGTGCCGGAGGATGAGGCGAGTCGTCGGGCTGCTGCGACGATCATCGGTGTGATGGCCGGCGGTACGGCTGGTGCTGTCGCGCTGGGTATTCCGTCGGCGGTGGTTGGTGCTGTTGGTGGGGCCGGGGTCGGAGCGATCGCCGGCGCCGTCGTTGGTTGCGTCTTCACATATTGCGCTACCTCAGGGATCGATTCGCTCGCCGGTGCCGGGATCGGAGCCGCCGTTGGTGGTATCGGGGTGGGGGCAGCGGGTGCCGCGCTCGGTGCGGCGATTGGTGGTACCGCGGGCGGTTTGTTGGCGTACTCGCTCGGTGCTGGTGATCCGGGTGCGAACCCAGATGAGCCGTGGCGCCAGAACCGGCCGCGGCATGCGGCGCCTGGGCCTGATGGAGTGAATCAGTTCGAGTTCCATTTTGTCGCCCGAACAAGCGCGCCGGTCGGGTCTGCCTGCGGTTGATTATGTGGTCAATCATCGCGGCGACGTGGACGTCAAGGTTGGGGCATCGACGGTGAAATGGTCTGCTGCGCAGGCCAGGTCGCCCTATTCGGTCTTTGGCGAGGGCGCAGAGAAGTCCGTCCGGGACTGGACCAGGGCGCAATCGGACGGCTTGAAGAACGCCATCCCCGGCAGTGAAGTCCTCTGGCCGACGGAGAATGAATAGTCCTATGACGAGCGCTAGAGTGACAGCCCTACACCCAGTCCGTCGAACACATGCAAGTGTTCAGCACACGATCGAGTTCACCCCGCGGATGGGTCGCGCCGGAGAGAAGAGCATGCGACGGACAAGAAGAGGATTGAGATGAGAAGACTGTTCATCGGATTGATTGCTGGAGTCAGCGCGATCGTGTCCACCGGCATAGGGGCGGGTGGTGCGGCCGCTGCGCCAATCCCGAACATCGCGCTCTACGGCCACAATCTCGCGACAATGGGAGACCATTCTCTGTGCCGTGGCACTGTCAACCTCGCGATTCACACTCCACAGAACAAGCGCGGCGTGGTTCGTGTGACTGCACGGTCACTCGGATTCGGTGGTGACGGCGCCAGCTGGAAACGAAATCCGAAGTGCCGAGTACTGTTCCAGACGACTTACACCAGTCTTCGGGGCTATGCACTGCACAAATGGGTGCCAGCAACATTCGGTCCCGGTCCCGGTGAGAAGACAGAATGGGATGTCCCGACCGGATCGGGTCCGGCGACCATTGGTATCACGACGTACGCGGTGAACAATCCGGTCAGGACACCCACAGGTGGTCTCGTGGGTTTCCACATGCTTGTCCCGTAGAAGTACTCGTGTGTCAGATGACGAGCCTGCATGAACTCGCTTGACCACGGCAACCGGCCGCGAACTCCGTACCCTGATCGACGATGACTGGCCTGATACAGCCTCGCGACGGCGACCCGCAGACCTGGGATGAGCGGGCCGTCGTCGTCTGTGGCACCGCCGGTGGGGTCGGCACGTCTGTCGTGTCGGCCCTCCTCGCCGAACATCGCGCCGCATCGTCGCTCGGCCTGCTCTCGTGGTGGGTCGACGCCTCCGGCAACGACTGCGACATCGAACTCCGACTCCGCGGAACCGGCAACGAAGAGTTGCTGCGCACCGCGTCGGGCACTGGTCTCTGGCTGTCTCCCGAGGAGGCAGCAGTCACCGACGCTGTGGTGGAGGTATGGCGGCAGGGCGCGGTGCCGGTCGTCGACGCCGGGGCGCACCCGCTGACGCTGCTGCCCGAACTCGCCGAGGACGACCTCCCGAACCTCACGCCGGTGCTCGTGATCAGCCCGCGACCCGACCTGCTCAACCGGGCACGGATCATCTTCACCGAATGGGACCGCGCGGGGGTGCTCGAGCACACCGTCGTCGTGATCGGGTCCCAGCTGCCGGTGCCACAGCAGAAAGGCCTCGCGGACATGCTGGTCGGGGTCGTGTCCGGGGCGGTCGGCACGGTTATCGGCCTCGACTACGACCCGGTCATCGGTGCCGGGACCGCGCTGGACCAGGACGCTCGACGCGGGCTTCTACCTGCGACGGCCGAGGCGATCGCCAAACTGGCCGCAGCGACGTCGAACCAGCGCTGACCGAATTTCCAGAGTGCGGGCTGAGTACCGGAAACCGGCACTCAGCCCGCACTCTGCAACTGCGCCCCTTTCGCATCGCCGGTCCAGCAGGCAGCATGGGGGAGTATGACCGGCTCAACACGCACTCCGCTGTCCCGTGCCCAGGCAACCGAAGCGGTACCCGATCCCTGGCGTGTGATCGGGTACAAGCTCCAGGCGGCCTATCGCACCGGTTCGATGGTGCGGGGTCTCGAGTTCATCACCAAGATCGTCGACGCGGCCGAGGCGGCGAACCACCACCCCGACATCGATCTGCGCTACGGCTCAGTGCATCTCGTTCTCACAACGCACAGTGCCCACCAGCTGACCGAGGCCGACGTCGCACTGGCGAACCGCATCGCGGGCATCGCGATTGAGATGGGCCTCGAGACGTTCCCCGAGCCCGTCGGCCAGTTCGACGTGGGGATCGACGCACAAGACATCGAAGCCATTCGACCGTTCTGGAGGGCGGTGCTCGGCTACTCCGACGCGGTGGGTGACGAGTCCGTCGATCTGATCGATCCTGCCGGACGTTTGCCTGCCGTCTGGTTCCAGCAGATGGATTCGCCACGACCGGAACGCAACCGGGTGCACTTCGATCTGTGGGTGCCCCACGACGAGGTACACGAACGCCTGCAGGCGGCGATCACTGCGGGTGGCCAGCTACTGACCGATGAGTACGCGCCCGCGTGGTGGGTTCTCGCCGACACCGAAGGCAACGAGATCTGCCTGTGTACCTGGCAAGAACGGACCGACTGATGGTCAGTCGGGGTACATCGTCTGGGTGAACGCCATCCGATCGCCTCGATAGAGTGAGCGGCGGAAATCGATGGGAACGCCCTGGTCGTCGTACGACTGGCGCTTGAGCACGAACATCGGCGTACGCGCGTCGATGTGTAGCAATGCTTCGCGCGCGTCGGGAAGAGTGGTCTCGATCGTGTCCTCCGTTCTGCCGAAATTGATTCCGCGCCTCGCGAATTCGGCGTACAGCGACGACGACACCTCGAAGTGCGGCTCGAGATCGGGATAGGCAAGAGTTCTCGGAGTGCTTGACGAATGGTCTCGCGGGATACCGAGAATGATTCGGCGAGTTCACATTCCGCAGGGAACGGATCGACCTCGACGAGATCTTCCAGCAGTTCTTCGAGCCGTGACCGAACCACCTGGTGCTTCAGAACCCGCGGCCGCTCGGACAGATCTATGATGCCGAAGCTATCAAAACTTGGTCTAGACCAAATGGAAGCCGAGTGTTCATCTGGAGTTCGGAGGAACCACCCGAGTTGGGCTATACCAAAGGTGAGAGTTGTGCGCATGCAGACTTCAGGCAGCATCCGCACACCGAACTCGGAGGTCACCGACTCGACTGTCCCCCAGTACATCACCGGTCCCGTTCAGCTGGTCGTCTTCGACATGGCCGGTACCACCGTCGTCGACGACGGTCTCGTCACCCAGGCCTTCGAGGCAGCGGCCACCGCGGTCGGCGTCCCCGAGGCGGGAGAGGCACGTGAACGCGCCCGCAAGTACGTGCTCGACACCATGGGGCAATCGAAGATCGCGGTCTTTCGTGCCCTCTTCGGCGCCGAGGGTGCAGCCGAAACCGCCAACGAAGAGTTCGAACGCGCCTACGGAGAACTGATCACCCGCGGAGTCGAACCCGTGGTGGGGGCTTCCGAAGTGCTCGCCGGTCTTCGCGCTCGGGGCATCGCGACCGCCTTCACCACCGGGTTCAGTCCCGCGACGCAACAGCGAATCCTCAGAACTCTGGGATGGACCGAGGCCGTGGACCACGTCCTGGCACCTACCGCGGGCCTGCGCGGCCGGCCATACCCCGATCTCGTACTCGCCGCGGCCCTGACCGCACAGGTCGACGACCTGGCCGACGTGATCGTCGTCGGCGACACCTCCAGTGACATCGAGACCGCCCGTCGTGCGCGCGTCGGCCTTTCGGTCGGAGTCCTCACGGGCGCACACGACGAGGCCACCCTCCGTGCGGCCGGTGCCGACGCCGTGCTCGCCTCGGTCGCAGACCTCCCCGCGCTGATCCCCGACTCCTGAGCACTCCCTTCCCCAGAATCGCGTCACCCCATGATGATTCGCAGGCTTCTCGACGTCGGCATCCGCACGTCCACGGTCCTCGGGATCGTCATCTTCGTCATTGTGTTTGCCATCGAAAGGTTGTCGGCATGGATACGTTCGAAACAGGTCTGACCCGCGCCGCCGTGTGGCGGGGCGATCGGATCGACATCGTCGAGATGCCGCTACCCGCGCCGGGGCGAGGAGAGATCGTCGTCAGAATCCGACTGGCGACGGTCTGCGGCAGTGATCTGCACACCGTCAGTGGGCGTAGACAGTCGCCGTGCCCGTCGGTCCTCGGGCACGAAGCGGTCGGCGAGGTCGTCGCAGTCGGCGCGGGCGCACCCGCGCGGGTGGGCGACCGGGTCGTGTGGTCGGTCACGGTCGCGTGCGGTGAATGCGACCGCTGCGGGCGCGGGATCACCGCCAAGTGCCGGCGAGTACGGAAAGTCGGCCACGAGTCCTTCGACAGTGACTGGACGTTGTCGGGAAGCTATGCCACACACATCGTGCTGCCTTCGGGTACTGCGGTGGTCAGGGTTCCGGAGCATCTCGGCGACGCGGTGGCCGCTCCGGCCGCCTGCGCGACGGCCACGGTCATGGCCGCGGTCGAGCGCGCCGGCGACATGTCGGGCCGCAGGGTGTTGATCCGGGGTGCCGGCATGCTTGGTACGACCGCCGCGGCGGTGTGCACCGACCGCGGGGCCCACGCGATGATCGTCGACCCCGACCGGGTCCGACTCGGACAAGCGGTCAGCTTCGGAGCTCTGCTCGACGACGGCGAGATGGTCGATGCAGTACTCGATTTCACCGGTGCCGCGTCGTTCATCCGGGAAAGCCTTCCGCGGCTTGCGATCTCCGGGGCACTCGTTCTCGCCGGGTCCGTCGCCCCGGGGCCGTTGCTGGAAGTCGATCCGGAGCAGATCGTCCGACGCTGGTGGACGATCACCGGCATCCACAACTATGAGCCACGCCATCTGCGGGAGGCCGTCGCCTTTCTCGGCCGCACGGTGGATCGTCATCCGTGGTCGGAACTGGTGACCGATCCGCTACCACTCGAACAGATCGAGACCGCGGTGCGGTCGGCCCCCGGCCGCAAGCTACGCGTCGCCGTCGCGCCGTAGACCCCGAAACCGATGGGAAACGAGAGGATCTGAATCGATGCGCGTGATCATCGTCGGAGCCGGAATCACCGGAACCGCGCACGCCTGGATGGCCGTCGAACGAGGTCACGACGTCGTTCACCTCGACCGTGAGCTGGAGGCGCGGGGCGCGACGGTCCGCAACTTCGGTCTGGTGTGGGTGTCGGGCCGGTCGGCGCCCGAACTGGAGATCACGCTGCGGTCGCGCGTGCTCTGGGAGGAGATCGGGGCACTGGTCCCGGCTGTCGGATTTCGTGCCAATGGGTCGATCACATTGCTGCGCAACGCTGCCGAAGTGGCAGTCGCAGAGGAGGTCGTCGCCCGTGAGGATGCCGACCGCCGCGGCTTTCGCCTCCTCACGAGAGCCCAGGTCGCCGAGATCAACCCGGCCCTTCAAGGCGAATATCTTGCCGGACTGAACTGTACGAGCGATGCCGCGGTCGAGTCGCGACAGGCGATGCCGGCTCTCCGAGCGCATCTCGCGCGTTCGGGGCGGTATACATTCGTGCCGGGTGTGGAGGCTCGCGACATCTACGGGACCTCCGTGCGTGACGACGCCGGCACGGTCCACGCCGGTGACTGTGTCCTGTTGTGCCCCGGGGCAAATCACCGCGGTCTCCTGCACGAGGTGTTCGGTGAGCTCCCGATCCGCCGGGTGCGGCTGCAGATGATGCAGACGGCCCCGCTCGGGCAGCGGCTGACGACCTCCATCGCCGACGGCGACAGCCTGCGTTACTACCCGGGGTTCGCCGGGCCGGCGCTGGACGAACTGCGGCGAACCGAGCCGCAACGACCGATCGCAGCCGAGCAGGGCATGCAGTTGTTGTGTGTTCAGCGGCTCGACGGCGGGCTGACCATCGGGGACACCCATGAGTACGAGGAGCCGTTCGCGTTCGACGTCGACGAGGACCCCTACGCGCATCTGGTGGCGGTGACGGAGGGCCTGCTGGGCAGGGCCCTACCGCAGATTCAACGACGCTGGGCCGGTGTCTACAGCCAGTGCACCGAACCTGATCGCATCGTGTGCCGGGAGTCGATCGCCGACGGAGTCTGGGCCGTCACCGGACCGGGCGGGCGGGGGATGACGTTGGGGCCCGCCAGCGCGGAAGAATCTGCGGGACTGATGGGCTGGTAGCGGCCTGGCGCCGCGGTGAGCGGCGCCAGGCGCAGCCTTCGATCAGGAGCAGAGACCCTCGTCCTGCGCGGCCTTGGCGACCGCGGCCGCGACCGCCGGTGCGACCCGGTCGTCGAGCGGGCTGGGCACGATGCGATCGGCGCGCAGGTCTTCGGCGGCGACCGAGAAGATCGCTTCTGCCGCAGCGATCTTCATGCCCTCGCTGATCCGGCGGGCGCCGGCGTCGAGTGCGCCCTTGAAGACGCCCGGGAAGGCGAGGACGTTGTTGATCTGATTCGGGAAGTCGCTGCGTCCGGTCGCGACGACGGCCGCGTACTTGGCGGCGGCCTCGGGGTGGATCTCCGGATCGGGGTTCGACAGCGCGAACACGATCGCGTCGTCGTTCATCGACGCGATGATCTCCTCGGGGATGAGACCGGCCGAGACGCCGATGAAGACGTCCGCGCCCTCGAGGGCCTCCACGGCGCCGCCGGTCAGGCCACGCGGGTTGGTGCGGCTCGCCAGCTCGGCCTTCGACTCGTTCAGGCCGTCGCGTCCCTCCGAGACGATGCCCTTCGAGTCGAGCACGATGACGTCCGAGACGCCCACGGCCAGGAGGATGTTGGCGCATGCGACACCCGCGGCGCCGGCGCCGGAGATCACCACGCGCAGGCCGGTGATGTCGCGGCCGAGGTGCGTCGTCGCGCCCTTCAGGGCGGCGAGGACGACGATGGCGGTGCCGTGCTGGTCGTCGTGCATGACCGGGCAGTCGAGGGCCTCGATCACGCGCCGCTCGATCTCGAAGCAGCGTGGCGCCGAGATGTCCTCGAGGTTGACCGCGCCGAAGCTCGGACGCAGACGGATCAGGGTCTCGACGATCTCGTCGGGATCCTTGGTGTCGAGGACGATCGGGATCGAATTCAGCCCGGCGAAGCTACGGAACAGTGCGGACTTGCCCTCCATGACCGGCAGCGACGCACGCGGGCCGATGTCACCGAGACCGAGCACAGCCGATCCGTCGCTCACCACGGCCACCAGACGGTCGGTCCAGGTGTATTTGTTCACCAGGGTGGCGTCGGTGTCGATCGCGCGCGACACCTGGGCGACGCCCGGGGTGTAGGCGATCGACAGGTCGCGCTGAGTGTCGATCGGCGAGCGCAACTCGACGGACAGCTTGCCGCCGGCGTGCGCCAAGAAGATCTCGTCATCGGTGATCGGCAGATCGGCAATGGTCGGTTCGGTGATCGGGGTGTCGCCCATACGTGTGTCCTCCGTGCTCGTCACGGTCGGGTCCTCCTGAATGCCGCGAAACGCGGGTTGCATCGTCTCGCCGGCCACGTTGCCCGCGAGCTGTCGAGATCCGCATCGACGCGAGCGGGTGGCTCAGCGGACGCGATCAGGGCTCGTGAGCGAGGGTGACGCTCGTTACGGCCGCATCAAGTGTCTCACCGATGAGGACCGTCATGGAAGTCGGGTCTGCCCTGGTGACGGCGCCATCAGGCATTGGTAAGGTACAACTTGTGTCTATGTCGCAGACCTCTGCTGAATCCGCTGCTGAGCGGGTATATGCCGAGGTCAAAGAGCAAATTCTCACAAATGAGATCGCCGGCGGTGAGCTGATCAGCGAGGGTGAGATCGCTTCGAGGTGCTCGGTGAGCCGCACTCCCGTGCGTGAGGCATTCCTGCGGCTCGAGACCGAGGGGTGGATGCGGCTCTACCCGAAGCGAGGGGCGCTCGTGGTACCGATCGGAGACCGCGAGAAGCGCGACGTCGTCGACGCCCGACGTCTCCTCGAAGGTCACGCGGTCCGGGCGGTCACCTCCCGTCCCGCCGCCGTGGCCGAGCTGGCCGCGCGACTGCGAGCCAACCTCGAGGCGCACCGGCGAGCGGACACGACCGACGTCGCCGAGTTCTCGCGGCTCGACGCCGAGTTCCACCAGCTGATCGCCGCGGCCGGCGACAACCCGCTCCTCGCCGATTTCTATACGACGCTGGGCGAGCGGCATCGCCGCATGACGATCGCCTCGGTGCACCGCGACGCCGGGGTGGCCGCCCGCATCATCGCCGACCACCTCGACCTCCTCGGCGCCATCGAGTCCGCCGACGCCGACCGCTTCGAACACCTCTTGGCGGGGCACCTCGCCGGTGTCCATGACCTCCCGGGAGAACCCGCATGACCGACAACCGTCACCGCTTCGGATGGCCCGCGGTCTCGCTGGCCGTCTTCGCGACCGCGTGGGGCGGTAACGAGTTCACCCCGCTGCTCGTCATGTACCGCCAGATCAGCGGTCTTTCGCCGGTCGTCGTCGACGCCCTGCTGTTCGCGTATGTCCTCGGCAT
Source organism: Gordonia amicalis NBRC 100051 = JCM 11271 (assembly GCF_000332995.1). Lineage (GTDB taxonomy): Bacteria > Actinomycetota > Actinomycetes > Mycobacteriales > Mycobacteriaceae > Gordonia > Gordonia amicalis. The sequence goes on along the minus strand of NZ_BANS01000007.1, from coordinate 37,347 downwards.
CGTCCCCGCACTGCTGATCGGCGGACCGCTGTCGGATCGGTTCGGCCGTCGTCCCCTGATGCTGCCGGCGCCGGTGTTCGCGGCGCTGGGCTCGGTGTTGCTGGCCGCGGGGTCGCAGTCGGTGGCGTTGCTGACCGTGGGACGCATCTGCAGCGGCGTCGCGCTTGGCCTGTCGATGGCGGTCGGCGGCAGCTGGATCAAGGAACTGTCCGACCGTGACGGTGCGCGAGCCGGGAGTGGCGCCGGACGTGCGGCGATGAGCCTGACCGCCGGCTTCGGTATCGGCGCGGGTGTCGCCGGCGTGCTCGCCCAGTGGGGTCCGTGGCCGCATGTGCTGCCGTACCTGGTGAACATCGCCGTCGCGGTGTGCGCGGGGGCTCTTCTGGCTGTCGTGCCCGAGACGCGTTTTCCCAGCCTGTCGCCCGGCCGCCTGCGCGACGACCTGCGTATCCCCGCCGCCGGTCACCGACGCTTCATGTTCGTGGTCCTGCCGGTCGCGCCGTGGGTCTTCGGTGCCGCCGCGACGGCGTACGCGATCATCCCGGCGCTCATGTCGGCACGGACCTCCGGGGCGCCGATCGCCTTCGCCGCCCTGTGCTGTGTCCTCGGACTCGGCGCCGGGTTCGGCATCCAGTCGGTGGGTCGGCGCATCGATGTGCCGGGCAGTTCGCGCGGCGTGGTCGTCGCGCTCACGACCCTCGTCGCGGGCATGTTCGTCGCCGCCGTGGCGGCACACGTGCTGACCGTGTGGCTGTCACTGGTCGCCGCAACCCTTCTCGGCTGCGGCTACGGGATGGCACTGATCGCCGGCCTGCTCGAGGTGCAGCGCATCGCCGGTCCGGACGACCTCGCCGGTCTGACCGCGGTGTTCTACAGCGTGACCTACCTCGGCTTCGCCGTCCCCGCGGTCCTGGCCTGGATCACCGGGACCTGGACGTCGATCACCTACACGGAGATGTTCGTGTTCGGTGCGGTCGCAGCCCTGGCCTGCCTCGCCGTCGCGGCGTCCGGGCACTCGAAGCATCGCCCGGAGGTCCTCCCGGTGTCCGACGGGCAATCGATGCCCGACGAGAGCGTCGTCACCGGACAGTCGCACTGATACGACGCCGGGTACCCTGCTGAGTGTTTGGTCGGGCCCGGCAGGGAGTGGAAACGGGTCCCACCGCGGGTGACAGGCGAGTGTGGAAAGGCGCGGAGTGATGGTGCTGGCTGCGTGGGTCGTGATCGTGTCCGCGCTGGTGCTGATCCTGCCTGGTGCATTCGTAGGACGCCGGATGAACCTGCCGTGGCCGGTGGCGTTCGCGGCGGGACCGGCCATCACGTTCGCGCTGGTCTCGATCCTCACCGTGCTGTACTCCGCGGTCGGCTTCGTGTGGAACCCGATCTCGGCGCTCGTGGGGCTGGTTCTCGCTCTCGCGGGGGCGTGGGCGTACTCCCGCCTGCTGCGCACCGGCGTCGGACGTCGGTTTGTGCCCGTGCCTGCGGATACGAGCGAACCAGGAGTCGGGCGTACCGCGATGCTGCGCGTGGTCCCCGGTCTCGGTCTCGGCGGGCTCATCATCGCGATCACCTGCATTCGGCCGGTGGCCAAGACCGCATTCGCGGGACTCGACAACATCTCGCAGGTGTGGGACTCGTTGTGGCACGCCAGTTCTCTGCGGTGGATCCACGAGACCGGGATCGGTTCGGCCCTGCGCATGGGCGAGCTGATGAACTACGACACCCACGGGTTCAACTACTACCCGAACACGTGGCATGCCCTGGGCGCCTTGCTGTTCCCGCTGACCGGCGCGAATCCGGTCGAGTTGTACAACACGTATTCGCCTGCGGTACTGGCGGTCACGGTGCCGCTGGGTGTGGCGTCGCTGGCCTACTGGTTCGCCCGACACCGCTACGACGTCGACACCTCCGCTCTCATCGCGGGTACCGCTGCCGCCGTCGCCGCGCTGTTCCCGTCACTGCCGTACGTCGAAGTGCAGCTCACCTCGGTGCCGAATGCGGTTGGCGTGAGTCTTGCTCCGGTCGCGGCGGTACTGGTTCTCAGCGTGGTCCGCGACCGGTCTCGTGTGCTACCGGCCGCTCTGGCGGTGGCCGGTGTGACGGCCACGCATCCCTCCGGTCTGATCCTCGTCGGCGTCATCGTGGGACTGTGGTGGCTGTGTGAGGGCCTCTGGCGACCGGCGGTGAGCCGTGTGGGTGATCTCGCGACCCTCGCGGTCACCGCCGTCCTCACGCTGATCCTGATCTTCCCGGTGGTCCTCGGCACGATCCGCGTCGCGGACACCAACGAACTCCCGTTCTTCGACTTCCGTGAGGAAGGGATCGGAATACTCGACGGCCTGGCGCAGGGTGCGTTCAACGGCACGATCCCGCTGAATCTCGATCACTTCCCGGTCTGGCCGCTGATCATCGTGACCGTCCTCGGCCTCGGGGTCCTGGCCTGGTTGCGGTGCTGGGCCGGACTCGCGGCTTGGTTGGTCTTCGCGCTCGTGACGACGAACTCGGTGGTGTCACTCGGCCCGCTGTCCTACCCGCTCGGCGCCATCGGGGGCTACTTCTACAACTCGCCACACCGACTCACCTTCGTGGTCGCCATCTTCTCGGCGGCGGCCGCAGGTGTCGCGATCGGCGTGGCCGTGGTCGCCCTCATCGGCGTCGTCGGGCGGCGGTTCGGGCCGTCCGACGAGACCTCCACCACGGGCACGAACCGCGCCGGTTGGCTGGTCACGACCACGTACGTGGTGTTGTTGGCCCTGATCGCCGGCGCCGCGGTGGTCCGCTACTCGCCGAACGCGCAGATCGCGTCGAAGGAACGGGGCGGCAAGTACATCGGCCCTGACGACCTCGCCGCCTACGCATGGCTCGCCTCGCAACCCGACGCCCAGGACGTGCTCGTCCTCAACAACCTCGACCAGGGCACCGGTTGGATGTACCCGGTCACCGGCGTCACCCCGATGTTCCCGTTCTACCGCGCCAACGAGTTCTCCGATCGGCAGCGCGACGTCTTCTGGGGTGTCGCGAAGATCGGCGCCGACCCCGCGATCGACCAGATCGTCCGGGACATGAACGTGCACTACGTGATCGACTCCCCGACGAGCTACTGGGAGTTCCAGCGCGGCCGGCCCGATCCCGAGAACGGCCACCAGGGCGACCCGTTCCTGGAACTGCGCGAGAACGGGGCTCCCGGCCTGACCGAGGTGTTCCGGCAGGGCGAGGCCGTCGTCTACCGCGTCAACGACCTGGTGTACCCGCCTGCGCCCGTGGAGGGTGTGCCGGCTGTGGGCGCCCCGCCTGTCGAGGCGCCGCCCGCGGGCTGACCCGGGACGAGGTCGCATGCTGTCCGGCGTCCTCGGCTTGGGTGCGACGCCTGCTCGTCGCGCCGCCCTCCGCGAGCATCGGGCTCCCTGCTTTCGATCGGTGTGACGTTGTGCCCGGATTCCGGGCACAACGTCACACCCATGCCATCTCAGGCGCGCGGGTATGCGGCGGCGAGCATTATCGAGGCGAGGGTGGCTTCGGCGTCGGAGGCGTTGCGTAGGTCGATGATTTGGCGCAGGTGCAGGCGTGGTTGATCGCCGGACGCCGTGGTGGGTCCGTGGATGTCGGTGCGTACGTGTTGGAGGTGTTCGGCGAATCGGCGGGGGATGTCGGGTCGCCGGTTGATGCGTTCGGGATTCGGGGGCGCTCCGGGTTCGGCATTGAGCCGCCAGGCGCAACGCCCTTCGTCGGGTCCCTCGCGGACCATGCGGGTGGTGTATTGGCCGGGTTGATCGCCGACCATCCGATTGTGTTTCGAGCACGCGGGGGTCAGGTCGGTGATGTCGGTGAGCCCGCCCAGACCCCAATCGAGTTGGGCGTGATGCATTTCCACGTGGGTGGCCGCTAGGTCGCAGTCGGGGGTGGAGCAGACCTCGCCGTCGGGTCGGGCGAAGGACACGAGGCGTTGTTCGCGGGTGGCCAGGCGTTTGCCGCGCCCGAAGTAGAGCGGTATCGCGGTGGCGTCTTTGAACACGGCCAGCCAGGGTTGGGCGTCGGCGGCGAGGGTGATGAGATCTTTGATCGGGATCAGGGTGCCGGTGGCGGTGGTGGCGAACCCGGCTTCGCGGATCAAATCGTTGAGGTCGGCTTTGAAGATCATCTGCACGGGGAGTCCGCGGTGGCTCTTACCCAGGAGTCCGTCCTCGAACACCACTTTGAGCAGGGCGTTGAGGGCGTCGTGGTTCAACTGGGCCGGGGTGCGGTCGTCGCGGTCGGCGGCGGCAGCTACCGCGTCGGGGTCGGCGTCGTCGATCGACCCGTGGGGGGAGTCGGGATCGTTCGGATTGTTCATGCCGGGTTTGGCCCACACGGCCAGGAGCATGGTGATGCGGGCGAGCAGTTCGGGGGTGAGGGTGGCGGTCATCTTCGCGGTGCCGTCGGCGCGTTGGCGGTTGACCCACAGTTGGCGGCGTCGTTTGCGGTCGGTGTCGTCGGTGAGGGTGCCGTCGGGGTCGAGGTGGGCCAGCAGTCGGGCACCGAGGTTGGTGATGTCGGCGGGGGTGTGGTCGACGGCGATCTCGGTCATCTGTCGTTCGGCGGCGACCTTGACGTCGTGGTCGACGGCGTGCGGGATCTGGTCGAGGACGTCGATGACCGCGCGCACATGGGCGGGGCCGACATGCCCGTCGGCGAAGGCGTCGGCCAGGGTGGGGTGCTGGGGTGGGAGTGGTTCGCCGGTGGGGCTGGGAAAGGTTGCGGTGGCAGACATCTGGTCGCGGCGTCGCATGGGTTCGGCGATCCGCAGGCGGTGGGTCATGAACTGGATGACGCTGCGGTGCCCGGTCTTTCGGGGTAGGTCACGTTCGGTGGCATCGACGACCTGACGGTCACCGGCGAAACTCAGTCGCGCGATGGCACGTTCGGTCTCCGCGGCGACTTCCACGAGTTCGGAATCGGTGCACGAGGTCAGATTGACTGTCTGCAGCTCGTCGATGAGGGAGTGGAGCTGATCGATGAGTGCGGCGGCATCAGAACGCGGGGCGGCGTCGGACGGTTCCGGGACGGCCGGATCGCCATGCGAGATGTCGGACATGACGGGCACCCCCTTCGAAACCGATGCTGCGAACGAACGTGTGTTCGATAGTACGCCCGATTCTTCAGTGCTGCAACGAATGTCGAGAGAATCCGGTAGCGACGTTTCTGTCGGTGGCGTCTGGTACCTTTTGGGCCTCGTCGGTTCGTCGAACCCCGTCTGTCCTAATCGTCGACCTGGGAACCGGACCCGGGCTAGCGTCGAGTCATGCAGCCGTGGATGTGTGTCTTCTGCGCGAACGAGTTCGCGCCCGACGCGGACCTTCCCGAGGTCTGTCCGATCTGCGACGACGACCGGCAGTGGATTCCGACGAGCGGACAACAGTGGACTCGACTCGACGAGAACGCCGACAATGCGCTGGACGTCGCCGTGGTCGAGCCGGGCCTCACCCGGCTTTCGCTGAGGCCGTCGGTCGGCATCGGCCAGCAGGGATTCCTGGTGGCCACTTCGCAGGGAAACATCCTCTGGGAACCACCGGGTTTCGTCGGTCCCTCTCTCGTCGACCGGCTGGTGGAATGCGGCGGCGTCGCAGCCATCACGGCCAGTCATCCGCACCTCTACGGCGCCAGTGTGTCTCTCAGCCACCGGTTCGGTGGGGTGCCGGTCTACTACAACGATCTCGATCGTCGATGGCTGACCCGGCCGGATCCTGTCGTCGAGTTCTGGTCCGGCGACGCCGAGATCCTCAACGAGGTGCGAATCATCCAGTGCGGCGGGCATTTTCCGGGTAGCGCCGTCCTGCACCTGCCGGACGCCGCCGACGGTCGGGGAGCGTTGCTGACCGGCGACACGATCAAGGGCGTCATGCAGCCGGGGATGGTGACCTTCATGCGCAGCTACCCGAACATGATCCCGTTGTCGCCCAGACTCGTTCGTCAGATCGCCGACCGGGTCACGGCACTACCCTTCGATCGACTGTACGACGCGTTCGGCGTCGTCGTCGACGAGAACGCACGCGAGGTCGTCGAGACGTCGGCCCGCCGCTACATCGGGTGGGCCACCGACGAGACCGTCGATCCCGACGATCCGTACGCCGCTCGGTGACGGCTCAGGCGTCCGGATAGCCCGTCGGGTTTCCCGACTGCCAGCGCCAGGTGTCGGCGCACATGTCGTCGATCGTCTTGGTGGCGTGCCAGTTCAGGTCGGCGTTCGCGCGGGTGGGATCGGCGTACGACGCGGCGATGTCACCGGGCCGGCGCGGTGCGATCTCATAGGGGATCGGCTTGCCGCTCGCCCTCTCGAAAGCGTGCACGACTTCGAGGACCGAAACACCCTGGCCGGTACCGAGATTCCACGTCGACATGCCGGTGTCACCCGTACTGATACGGTCCAGCGCGGCAACGTGGCCGGCGGCGAGGTCGTCGACGTGGATGTAGTCGCGGACGCCAGTGCCGTCGGGGGTGTCGTAGTCGTCGCCGAAGACCGACAGCTTCTCGCGCCGGCCCACCGCGACCTGCGCGACGAAGGGCATCAGATTGTTCGGGATGCCCGACGGGTCCTCACCGATCTGACCGCTCGGGTGCGCACCCACCGGGTTGAAGTAGCGCAGCGCCGCGATCCGCCAGGCGTCGGAACTGGCCGCGACGTCGCGCAGCACCTGCTCGATCATCACCTTGGTCCAGCCGTACGGATTGGTCGCCGACGTCGGGAGGTCCTCGGTCATCGGCAACTCGGGGTCGGCGCCGTAGACGGTCGCCGACGACGAGAAGACCAGCGTGTGCACGTTGTGGCGTTCCATCGCCCGCAACAGCGAGAACGTCGTGCCGAGGTTGTTCTGGTAGTAGTCCAGCGGCTTGGCCACCGACTCGCCGACCGCCTTGTATCCGGCGAAATGGATCACCGCGTCGACGTCCTCGTGGGCGAAGAAGTGCTCGGTCTTGTCCACGTCCGCGAGGTCGAAGGCGTGTACCGGAATGGAACGACCGCTCAAGGCCTCGAGCCGACCGACGACCGTGGGCTTGGCATTGCTGAAGTCGTCGACGATGACGACGTCATGTCCGGCGGAGACCAGTTGGATCACGGTGTGCGAGCCGATGTAGCCCGCGCCGCCGCTCACGAGTACGCGCATGTGAACACCGTAGGGGGCGGAGCTGGGAGAACGCCAAACGGCGGGCGCCACCACTGCCAGGCCGAGTAGGGCCGAGGGGCTACCCGAGGCCCGTATCGAGGTCAGCCCGTCACCCGTTCGGTGGCGGCGTACTTCTGTTCGACGGCGTCTTTGGCGGGTTGCCACCAGCTGGTGTTGTCGCGGTACCAGTCGATGGTGGCGGCCAGGCCGGCGCGGAAGTCGACGTAGTTGGGCTGCCAGCCGAGTTCGGTGCGCAGGCGGGTGGAGTCGATGGCGTAGCGGCGGTCGTGGCCGGGGCGGTCGGTGACGAAGTCGAAGGCGTCGGTGGGTTGGCCGAGGAGTTCGAGGATGGTTTCCACGACGGTGCGGTTGTCGACCTCGCCGTCGGCGCCGATCAGATAGGTTTCGCCGATCCGCCCCTGGTCGATGATGGTCCAGACGGCGTCGTTGTGGTCGTCGACGTGGATCCAGTCGCGCACGTTGCGGCCGTCGCCGTAGAGCTTGGGGCGTACCCCGCAGAGCACGTTGGTGATCTGGCGGGGGATGAACTTCTCGATGTGCTGGTACGGGCCGTAGTTGTTGGAGCAGTTGGAGATGGTGGCAGCGACGCCGAAGGAGCGCACCCAGGCGCGCACGAGCAGGTCGGAGCCGGCTTTGGTCGACGAGTAGGGGCTCGAGGGGTTGTAGGCGGTGGCTTCGGTGAAACGCGCCGGGTCGTCGAGGTCGAGGTCGCCGTAGACCTCGTCGGTGCTGATGTGGTGATAGCGCACCTGATGGGCGCGGACGGCTTCGAGCAGGGTGTAGGTGCCCACGAGGTTGGTGTGGACGAAGGCCGAGGGGTCGGCCAGGGAGTTGTCGTTGTGGGATTCGGCGGCGAAGTGCACCACCAGATCGGCCTCGCCGACCAGTTGGTGGACCAGGGCGGCATCGGCGATGTCGCCCTCGATCAGCTCGACCCGGTCGGCGACGGGGGCCAGGGTCTCGGGGTTGGCGGCGTAGGTGAGTTTGTCCAGCACCCGGATCGAGCACTCGGGGCGGGTGGCCAGCGTGCGCAGCACGAAGTTGGCGCCGATGAAACCGGCACCACCGGTCACGAGAACACGCACATCGATCCTTCCGCCTGAGGTATTCGTCGACGCAACTCTACCGAGACCGGCACCCCGACCCGAGGTGACGAGCTTGCCACGCGGATGGGGACCGGCCATGGCCCCCGGGTGTGCGCGCAGTGAGCCGGAGCGTCGGGCACTAGGCTGTGGCGCATGCGAGGGATCATTCTGGCCGGCGGTACGGGCACACGCCTGCACCCGATCACGCAGGGTGTGAGCAAGCAGCTCGTCCCGGTCTACGACAAGCCGATGATCTACTACCCGCTCTCCACGCTGATGCTCGCCGGTATCCGCGACATCCTCGTCATCACCACCCCGCACGACGCGCCCGCCTTCCAGGGACTGCTCGGCAACGGCGACCAGTTCGGCATCAATCTCACCTACAAGACCCAGCCCTCGCCCGACGGCCTCGCCCAGGCCTTCACCCTCGGCGCCGACCACATCGGCGACGAGTCGGTCGCACTCGTGCTCGGCGACAACATCTTCTACGGACCCGGTCTCGGCAGCCGGTTGCAGGGTTTCGAGAACGTCGACGGCGGAGCGGTCTTCGCCTACTGGGTGTCCAATCCGGAGGCCTACGGTGTCGTCGACTTCGACGCCGACGGGACCGCGATCTCGCTGGAAGAGAAGCCGGCACAACCGAAGTCGAACTTCGCGGTGCCCGGCCTGTACTTCTACGACAACGAGGTGGTCGAGATCGCCCGCAACCTGAAAACCAGCGCACGCGGCGAATACGAGATCACCGACATCAACGCCCACTACCTGGCACGCGGCAAACTCTCGGTGACGGTCCTGCCGCGCGGGACCGCCTGGCTCGACACCGGAACCTTCGACAGCCTCCTCGACGCCGGCAATTTCGTGCGCACGGTCGAACAACGCCAAGGCCTCAAGATCGCTGTGCCCGAAGAGATCGCGTGGCGTCGTGGATTGCTCGACGACGACGAACTCCGTTCTCGCGCGGAGAAACTCCGCAAGTCCGGCTACGGTGACTACCTGCTCGAACTCCTGCAGCGAGGCAAGGGATTCTGAGTACACATCCGACGCGAAAGGCTCATCCATGAAGGTGCGACCGCTCACGATCGACGGCGCGTGGGAACTCACGCCGGTGCAGCACGGCGACGCACGCGGGCTGTTCGCCGAGGCGTTCAAAGGGGACCTGCTGGCCGAGGTGATCGGGCACCGCTTCGACCTCGCCCAGGTCAATCTGTCCGTGTCCGCGGCGGGTGTGCTGCGCGGCGTGCATTTCGCCGATGTCCCGCCGGGACAGGCGAAGTACGTCACCTGCGCGTCGGGTGCCATCCTCGACGTCATCGTCGACATCCGCGTCGGCTCCCCGACCTTCGGCACCTACGACACCGTCCTGCTCGACGACGTCGACCGTCGCGCCGTCTACCTGTCCGAAGGTCTCGGACATGCTTTCTGCGCGCTTGCCGACAACTCGACCGTCACCTACCTCTGCTCGACCGGGTACAACCCGTCGGGTGAACACGGCATCAACCCGCTCGACCCCGAACTCGGCATCGAGTGGCCGACGCAGGCCCGCGACGGGTCGCCGCTGGACTACGAACTGTCCCAGAAGGACACCGCCGCACCGGGTCTCACCGAGGCGCGGGAGTCGGGACTGCTGCCGAACCACGACGACGTCGCCGCATACCTGCGGGGACTCGCCGCGCGGTGAACCGCCCGAAAAACTCGTCCCCGTGAGCACCATCCGAGGGCATATCGCCCTTGGAAGGCCCTGAGATGGACGCGATATTCGCACCGCTGTGCGGTACTCACCCGGAACCTTTGGGGCCCCGCTCCCTGAGGAGCCCCCGGAGCTTGCGGAGGGCGTGTTCCTGCCGCTCCCTGAGTAGCCCCGGAGCTTGCGGAGGGCGTGTTCCTTCCGCTCCCTGAGTAGCCCCGGAGCTTGCGGAGGGGCGTATCGAAGGGTCAGGCGGCGGGATCTTCGGGCTTTTCGGCGTTCTGCAAGGCAATCGCGCGGGCGAGTCGGGCGTATTTCACCTCGAGGTCGCGGAACCGCAGATATGTGGACACGGTGGTGAACGCGAACGCGATGACCAGCAGGAACAGCACGAGGTCGAGGCCGCGCTGGATGCCGATCTTGTTGGCGACCCAGGTGACGTCGTCCTGGCGCAGCATCGCGTAGAGGCCGAAACCCACGAACGCGACGAACAATATCTTCACACCGGCCGACGACCGGGCGGTGCCGCGGTTGACGACGAAGAATCCGACGAGCGCGAGCAGGCCGATGATCGCGAGGATCTGGAACCAGATCATCGAGTCCTCACTTCCTCATCCGGGTGTGGAACAGGCCGTCGGCGACGATGTTGATCCCGTTGATCAGCGACTGTCCCTTCGCGCGTGAGTATTCGGTGTAGAGGATCGTGACCGGTTGCTCGGCGACCCGCCACTTGTGGTGGTCGATGAGCGCGATGAACTCCGATGCGTGACTCATGCCGCTCATGAGGAGGTCGAGGTCGTCGGCGACCTTCTTGTTGAAGACGCGAAGTCCGTTGTGCGCATCGGACAATCCGAGCCGTCGCGTTCGCGGGCTCAGGAAGACGATGGTGCGCAACGCCATCCGCCGCAGCAGCGGGACCGACTCACTGCGTCCCTCGGCGAACCGGGTGCCGACGATGATGTCGACCGGTTCGGTCCGCAGGCGGGCGACCATCGCCGACACGTCGTCGACCTGATGCTGCCCGTCGGCGTCGAAGGTGACGAAGAAGCGGGCCCCGGGCTGCTTGCGCGCGTATTCGACGCCGGTCTGGATCGCGGCGCCCTGCCCGAGGTTCACCGGGTGCCGCACGAGGTGGACGCCGGCGGTCTTGATCTCCTCGGCCGAGTTGTCCGACGAGCCGTCGTCGACGCAGACGATGTTGGGGAAGGTCTCGCGAGCCTTGGTCGCGACCTCCCGGATCACCTGTCCTTCGTTGAAGACGGGTACCACCAGCCAGACGTCGGCATTGGTGATGGGGTCGGCCATGGTGAACAACCCTAACCCGGCCGGTCGCGGTACTCATCGCCCGGCACGGCCCGGCTAGTCTGGTCGGGTGCCGATCGACGTGATGATGCCCTTCTACGGCGACGTCGCGCAGTTCCGCGAGGCGGTGACCAGCGTGCTCGATCAGAGCGACCCGGATCTGCGGCTCGTGGTGGTCGACGACTGCTATCCCGACCCGACGCCCCGCGAATGGCTCGCCTCGCTGAACGACGCGCGTGTCCGCTACCTGCGCAACGGCACCAACCTCGGCGTCAACGGGAACTTCCGCCGCTGCGTCGACCTCGTGACCGCCGACTGGTTCGTCGTCATGGGCTGCGACGACGTGATGCACGCCGACTACCTCGCGACCGTCCGCACCCTCACCCGGCATCACCCGGAAGCGTCGGTCATCGCGCCCGGCGTCGACGTCATCGACGAGAACGGCCAGGCGGTGCGTCCGCTCGGGGACCGCATCAAGAACGTGCTGGCTCCCTCTCGCGCGACCGTGCTCTCCGGTGAACGCCTCGCCACCAGCCTCTACCACGGCAACTGGACCTACTTTCCGTCGTTGCTGTGGCGGACCGCCGCGGTGCGGAAGGTCGGGTTCCGGCCCGGGCTGGAGATCGTCCTCGACCTCGCGCTTCTCGTCGACCTCGCCGCACAGGACGGCTCGCTCGTCTACGACCCCGAGGTCGTGTTCTCCTACCGCCGCCACCGCGCGTCGGTGAGTTCGGTGCAGGCCGTCGACGGTCGCCGCTTCGACGAGGAGAACCGCTTCTTCGCCGCCGAGGCGGAACGGTGCGCGGCGCGGGGCTGGCCGACGGCGGCCCGGGCGGCACGGCTGCATGCGACGTCGAGGCTCAATCACCTGCAGGCCCGCGTGGGTGCGGTGGCAGGCAAGCTCAGCCGCGGGTAGGGCCTGCCCCCTCCGCTCCCTGAGGTGCGAGCGGAGCGAGCCACGACGGGCTATCGACGCCGTCTCACCAGGCCCTTCGTGGCTCGTCGCTTGCGCTCCTCGCACCTCGGGCGGCAGGTGGAAACCTCAGGTCGGCGAGAGATTGTCGGTCCTAGCTCGGTGCCGCAACACCCCGACCATGTGCACGACGAGCCCCACCAGCGGGCCGACGACGAGCGCGACGCACGTTCTGACCTCGACGTCGGCCGGGATCAGCAGCAACCCGACGGCGACCAGGGTGGCGACCCACCAGCCCGCGGCGTACCAGCGGTGGGCACCTGCGGCGATCGCGGCCGCACCGGTGACGGTCAGCAGGGCGAGGCAGGTGGCGCCGGCGGTGAGCGATGCGACGACGATGCCGTCGAGGTCGAAGTCGGCGCCGAAGATGGACCGGAGCAGCCAGGGCCCGACCAGCCACGCGGCCAGGATCCCGACCCCGCCGACGACGCCGACGACGCCGAGCGGGGCGGCCAGCGCCGCGAGCCGTCGGTCACGGTGATCGACGAAGCGCGAGATCAGCACGCCCTGGAAGCTGTTGAGCGGCACCAGCAGCGGTGCACGCGTGAGGGTCACCGCCAGGATCAGCGCGCCGATCACCCGGGCCTCGCCGGCGTCGGGGGTGCCGCGCAGGTTGGCGGTCAGGTTGATCAGCACGGGGAAGCCCATGACGAGAACGGCACTCGCGGCGGCGGCTGCCATCGCAGTGAGGGTGTTGGTCGTGAGTCGGCGCGGGGGTACGTCTCCGCCGATCCCGACCGCGCGTCGGGCCGCGGGGGACCCGACCAGCAGCAGGCACCACGACACCGAACCGATGACCGTGACGATCAGGAAGGCCGTCGTACCCCAGCCGGCGGCCACCGCGACGACGGCACCGGCCAGGCGGATCAGTGCGTCGACCGACAGCAGCACCGCGAACGACGACCAACTCAGCATCCCGGACAACGCACCGCACAGGTGGGCGTACACCGCGAAGCTCGCCACCCCGATCGCCAGCAATGCCACCGACAGCCAGCGTCGATCGGTGAACACCTCACCGCTCCACAGCGGTGACGTCGCGGCCACCAGTACGGCGAGACCGGCGCCGATCCCGATGTTCACGACCAGCGGCCGCGACCGAGCCCCACCACCGGATGCCGCGCGCACCGCGCGCGTCGTCTCCTGCAGCTGACCGTTCTGTGCACCGGTGACCAGACCGTAGGCAGCCCAGAACACCGCGAAGACGCCGTACCCGATCGCACCGAGGTGACGTGCGGCCAGCAGCAGCACCAGATAGCCCGACGCGGCGGCGATGAGCGTCGCGACGGTGACGCGTCCCAGCGAACGCGCGTCGGTGTCGACTTCTCCGGCCGCGCCGGAAGGCGTCTCCGGCGTCGGTGCCGGCACGTCCGTCATCGGATCCTCAGGACGGACTGGGGAACGGCGGCAGTTCCGGGGTGAACAGCCAGGCGTCCCACAGGTCCTTGAGCGGCTTCGACGAGTGGTTGGCGGCGAGCGCCATGAAGTCTTCGGTCGTCACCGACCCGTAGCGGTACTTCTCGGTCCAGCGCTGCAGAAGCGCGAAGAAGTCGCCGTCGCCGATTCTCAGCCGCAAGGCGTGCAGGGTGAGCGCACCGCGTTTGTAGACCCAGTCGTCGAACATCTTGCGCGGGGTCGGGTCGGCCAGCGGCACCCGCACCGGGTTCGCATCGAGCTTCTCGTAGTAGTGGCGTGCCCATTCGTCGGCACTGCGACCGCCCGACCGCTGGCTCCACAGCCATTCGGCGTAGCAGGCGAATCCCTCGTGCAGCCAGATGTCGCGCCACCGTGCCGCGGTCACCGAATTGCCGAACCACTGGTGGGCGAGCTCGTGGGCGATGAGACGGTCGGCGTCCCGGCTGCCGTCGCAGTGGTTCGCGCCGAACGTCGAGAAAGTCTGTGCCTCGATGGGGATTTCGAGCTCGTCGTCGGTGACGACGACGGTGTACTGCGGGAACGGGTACGGTCCGAACATCTCGACGAACACCGAGATCATCTCCATCTGCGGGCCGAAATCGATCCCGAAGTTCCCCTCGAGGCGGGACGGGATGAGGCCGATCACGGGAAAAGGCTTGCTGGCCAACGAGATCTGCTTGTACTGACCGATCTGGATGGACGCGAGGTAGGTCGGCATCGGCTCCACCTGCTGATAGACCCAGGTGGTCTGCGCAGCGCGGACCCGCTTGGACTCCAGTACGCCGTTGGCGAGTGCGTGGTACGGGCTGTCGGTGGTGATCGAGATCCGGTACGGCGCTTTGGCACTCGGATGGTCGTCGCACGGGAACCACGACGCCGCGCCGTTGGGTTGGTTGGCGCAGAGTGAGCCGTCCGTCAGTTCTTCCCAGCCGACCTCGCCCCAGGGGCCACGGATCGGCCGGGGGTTGCCGTGATAGCGGACGGTGATCGTCATGGCCCCGCCGGGCGGTACCGGGGTGTCGGGAGTGATGGACAGCTTGTGGCGTCGATGGCTGTACCGGGCACGCTTGTCGTTCACCGAGACCCGCTGTACCGACATCGAGCTCGCGAGATCGAGTGTGAAGCGTCTGAGTTCCCGATGCGACGTCGCGGTCAGGACCGCGGTGCCCTCGAGGCGGTTGCTCGACACCTTGTACTCGAGTTCGAGGTCGTAGCGCGAGATCCGGAAGCCGAGATTTCCGTTGTCCGGCAGGTAGGGATCGAGGACGTCGGACGGTGCACCCAGGAAGGGCTCCCCGGCGTGCCCCCGTGACCCAGGGCCAGACTTTCCCGGCACTCTCGACTCCTACTCCGTTCTGCCGTATGGCACGTTCGCCCGCCTGCTGCCGGCCGCGTCATCGGACGCCGGCGATGCGGTGCCTGTGGTCACGGTGCGGTTGCGGTTGATGACTCGATTTTGGCGTATCACCCGCGACGAGGTCTCGTCGTCGCGGACACTGTGAGAGTACCTGGCGGCGGGGAACCAGGCCCGTCCGACGATGCGAGGAGCAGCATTATGACCGGATTCGGCAGTGTCGCGCAGTTTCTCGCGCGACTGATACTCGGCATCATCTTCATCGCCCACGGCTGGCAGAAGCTGGTGACACAGGGGATGGACGCCACCAAGGTGGCCTTCGGTCCGGCGGGCATGGACGTGCCCTTTCCGGATCTGGCCGCGTACTACGCGACCTGGGTGGAACTGGTCGGCGGCATCCTGTTGATCCTGGGCCTCCTGCTGCCCATCGTCGCCACGCTGCTGATCGCGGACATGATCGGCGCGATCGTCTTCGTTCATTGGGATGCGGGATTCTGGAACACCGACAGTGGTTACGAATGGCCGCTGGCCTTGATCGCCGGACTGCTGGCGGTGGGATTCACCTCGGCCGGACGCGTAGCCGCGGACAACTACCTCCTGCGACGCCGCCGCCGACGGACCGAGGTGGTCTGAGACGTCGACGGTAGACAGGATCGCCACTTCCGCGCAGCTGCGTAGCCCGAACAGCGCGACGGGGCGGGGGTGGCGAGATCGTGCGATGCGTCAGGCGATCGCGAAGCCGTCGATGGTGGCCGAGCTCCGCGACGCCGTGTCCGTGTCGGCCAGTTCGGCCACCAGACGCGAGATCACGGTCCGTTCCTCGTCGGCGTGGTGGAGCCCCACCCCGTCGATGACGCCGGGGGTGAGGATCGCCAGGGGGTCGGTGTCGTGCCGGTGGATCACCGCGGCACCGAGAAGGCGCTGTGCCTGACCGGGATCGACCTCCCAGAGGGCATCGGCGGTCATGAGGTAGAGGCGGATGGCCGGTGGATAGTCGTGGAGGTTCACGAGTGCCCAGGCCCAGTGTTTGGCGACGTCGACGGTGTCGGCCTCCCCGCGACCGTGGGTCCGCACGTACTTGCCGTGCAACTCGCTGCAGAGGTAGTTGGCGTCCATCCACAACTGCAGGTGGGACATGCATCGGACGCAGTCGTGCAGATTGGACAGGTACTTCGTCGAGTACGGTCCTTCGCGTCGTGCTCTGACCTCGCGGAGCACGGAGAACGCGGCCAGCGCGTGCTCGTATTCGCCCGCGGCGAGGAGGGCTTCGGCCTCGGCCTGCAATTCCTCGATCATCTTCGACATTCTCGCCGATTCCGCCGGCGGTCACCGGCGCTTTGCCCGAACTGGGACCACCCGAGGTCACGTGTCCCAGACAAGTCTGCGGAACTCTGGCACACGCCCCGTTCGGCTGGCATCGTGGCAAGGGTGAAGGACGATATCGGCAGCACCCCGGAAGGCTCCGACGGCGAGTTCAGCCTCGACCAGGACGACCAGCTCCAGCCGGAGGACACCCTGGTCGACCGCGGCGTCGACGACGTCCTCGACGAGGGCTACTCGCCACCCGACTACCCGCCCAAGGCTGCGATCCACGGACTCACGGTCCGCGAGCAGGCGGAGGGGGAGACCCTCGACGAGCGGCTGGCCGAGGAGGAGCCCGACGTCGGTGCGGTCGATCCGCTCGACGAGATCACTGCCGACGAGCACGCCCGAACCGATTGGCGTGCGCACGATTCCGATCGCAGTGACGAGTTCGACGAAGGTGACGAGGTCGGTGACCGGCGTGCCGGCCGGCTGATCGCCCCGGACGAGGGATCGGGGATCGACACGGAGGCCGAAGCAGTGGCCGCGGATGCGGGTATCGACGGCGCCGCGGCCTCGGCCGAGGAGGCCGCGGTGCACTACATCTCGGAGCAGGAGTAGTTCGGCTACTCGGCCGGCGGAGCTTCCCCGAACTGCGCGAGTGTGGCGACGATCTTGTCGCGGATCGCGCTGTCGTCGAGTCCGAGACCGGTCAGCGCACCGGCCACCGGATCGTCGGTGAACAGCCCGAGCAACAGGTGTTCGGTGCCAACGTAGTTGTGACCGAGGTCGACGGCGATGCCGACGGTCGCCTCCAGGACCGCCTTGGCGGCGGCGTCGTAGGGCACGACGGACGATGCCTCGGCATCCGGGACGTCCCGCGGCGCCGGGACGAGCTGTGCCACGGCATCGGAGAACGCATCGGGGTCGACGCCGAACTCCCGCAGCACGACGAAGACGAGGGCCTGCGGCTCGGCGGTCATGGCTGCCGCCACGTGGGCGGGGGTCACGTACTCGGCTCGATCGGCGGCCGCCGCACCGTTGGCCGCCATCAGGACGTTCGCCGCGCGGGGCGTGAACCGCGAGAACGGGTGCGACTCGCCGGCCAGGCCGCCGTCGGTGCCGCGGGCGGCCGACACCCGGTCGACGAACCGCTTCTGGGCGGCCTGCTTGCTGACGCCCATGCTGGCCCCGATCGCAGTCCACGAAGCGCCCGAGCGGCGCGCCTGGTCGACGAAATGGCCGATCAGACTGTCGGCGACCTCGTCGAGATGAGCCGCGGCCAATACCGCGTCGGACAGCTGGTCGAGGGGTCGTCGTGCACCTTGCGGATCGCTGCGATGAGGTCGTCCAGCCGAATGGGAACGGCGTTCTTCGTCATGCGCCAACCGTAGGTGACGGCCGAACTTCGTCAACCCTCGGTTGACGATCGATCATTCAGCGAATCGGGGGCAAGGCCGGCCATCGTTGACACGGATGCAAACCGTCGTGACGATGGATGCGGAGATCCGCCGAAGACGCCGCCGCACTCCACCGCCTTGCCACGGGAGGTTTTCCAGTGAGCATCACCGAATCCACCGTCCGCCCGGACCCGAGATCAGATCCCGAGTCCCCGGTTGCCCGGCCTCCGGGTGTCGCCACGGCGGACGGTCCCGACACCGTCCGACGGTTTCTCGAGGTGCGGTCGCTGACCGATGCTCTCGCCGAACGACTCTCACCTGAAGACCAGACGCCGCAGTCGATGACCGAGGCGAGTCCCGCGAAATGGCATCGGGCGCATGTCACCTGGTTTTTCGAGGAGTTCATCCTCCGTCAGAACCCGGACTATGTCGTGTACGACGAGACCTTCCGGTACCTGTTCAACAGCTACTACGAAACGGTGGGAGAACGACATCCGCGCCCCGATCGCGGTCTCGTCACGCGACCGGGCGTACGCGACGTGACACGCTATCGCGAGCACGTCGACGCAGCGATGGTCGAGGCTCTCGAGGCCGGGCGATTCGACGACGCGGCGCTCGAATTGGTCGAGCTCGGCTGCAACCACGAACAGCAGCACCAGGAGTTGCTGCTGATGGACATCAAGCACCTGTTCTCGACGCATGCGTTCGGGCCGGTCTACGTCGACCGGGAGCCCGACGTGCCCGGGCGGTCCGCGCCGCTCGGCTGGCGGGAGTTCTCCGGTGGGGTGCACGAGATCGGCGCTGTCGGAAGTGGATTCTCCTACGACAACGAGGGCCCCCGCCACCGGGTCCACCTCGAGGACTTCGCGGTGTCCGATCGGCTGGTGACCAACGCCGGCTGGCTGGAGTTCATGGCCGACGACGGATATCGGCGCCACGAGCTCTGGCTCTCCGACGGGTGGGCGAAGATCCACGAAACCGATTGGCATGCGCCGGGTTACTGGCGCGAAGAGGACGGTGGGTGGACCACCTTCACCCTCTCCGGACGCCGGCCCGTCGTGCCCGACGAGCCGGTGACCCACGTGTCCTTCTACGAGGCCGACGCCTACGCCCGCTGGGCCGGCGCCCGACTGCCCACCGAATTCGAATGGGAGGTCGCGGCCGGAACACTCGGCGACGCGCGGGGCCGGCTTCTCGATCCCGGCCGATGTCACCCCGGCCGGGCCGGCACCGCGATGGTCGGTGACGTGTGGGAGTGGACGGCGAGCGCGCATCTGCCCTATCCGGGATTCGTCCCGGCGAACGGGGCCGTCGGTGAGTACAACGGAAAGTTCATGTCCGACCAGCACGTCCTGCGTGGCGCGAGCGCGGTGACGCCGCCGGGGCATGAGCGGATCACCTACCGCAATTTCTTTCCCGCTGCGTCGCGGTGGGTGTTCTCGGGACTGCGGCTCGCTCGATGACTCCCGAGCGCGAAGCGCAGCCCAGGACATCCGAGCGCGACGACACGCGTACCGAAGTCGAGAAGGCGACGACAGGACTTGCCGCGGACGCGCTTTGGGGTCTGTGGCAGGACCCGCCGACGCTGCCGACCAAGTGGCTCTACGATGAGCGCGGAAGCCGGCTCTTCGATGAGATCACCCGGCTTCCCGAGTACTATCCGACGCGTCGCGAGACCGCGATCCTGCGTGAGCATTCGGCCGACATCGTGGCGGCCACGCATGCCGAAGTGATGGTCGAGTTGGGTTCGGGCACCTCCACCAAGACCAGGTTGCTGCTCGACGCGTTCAGTGCCGCCACCCCCGACTCCGGGCGGTTCACCTACGTTCCCGTGGATGTCAGCTCCGAGATGCTCACGACCACAGCCGATGTGCTGTCCGCCGACTATCCGGGCGTCGAGATCGTCCCATTGGGCGCGGACTTCACCGAACCCGACCTCCATCTCCCCGACGCCGACGGCGCCCGCCTCGCGGTGTTCCTCGGTGGCACCATCGGGAACTTCAATCCCGAGGCGCGGCGCGAGTTCTATCAGGGTCTGGCGAAGGCGCTCTCGCCCGGTGACTTCTTCCTGCTCGGTACCGACCTCGTCAAGGACACCGGCCGACTCGTGGCCGCCTATGACGACAAGGCGGGCGTCACAGCCGATTTCAACCGCAACCTCATCGAGGTCCTGCGGACGGGACTGGATGCCCGCGGACTGTATGCGGACGACTTCGAACACATCGCGCGCTGGAACCCGGGCGAACATCGCATCGAGATGTGGCTGCGTGCCCGGCGGGACATCGACGCGTACTTCGAGGTCCTGGGCCGAGCCTGGCGGCTGCCTGCCGGCGCCGAGGTCCACACCGAGATCAGTACGAAGTTCGAGCCGGATGCACTCCGCGACGAACTCGAGTCCGCCGGACTGCAGGTGGTCACCGTGTGGACCGACCCGGCCGGGGATTTCGCGCTCACTCTGAGCCGACGCTGACGATCACCCCTCGGCGAGCAGCTCGCGGACCCGTGGGATCACTCGGGTGCCATAGAGTTCGATGCTGCGCATCTGCTCGGCATGGCCCAGGGTTCCGTGGGAGTACTTCATGTCGAAACGACTCAGCCCGAGAGCCTTCGACGTCGAGGCGATCTTGCGTGCGACGGTTTCCGGCGACCCGACGAACAGCGCACCGTCGGGGCCCGTCGACCGCTCGAAGTCGATCCGGGTGGGCGGCGGCCACCCCCGTTCGCGTCCGATCCGCGCCACGTACCCGCGGTAGTGCGGCCACAACTCGTCGCGTGCCTGTGCGTCGGTGTCGGCGACATGGCCCGGGCAGTGCACGCCGACCGGAAGTACGTCCTGCTCCATCTCGGCGAGCGCACGGTGGTAGAGGTCGACGTAGGGGCGGAAGCGCACCGGGTCACCGCCGATGATGGCGAGCATCAGCGGAAGCCCGTACGACGCTGCGCGTACCACGGATTCGGGGCTGCCGCCCACTGCGATCCAGGTGGGTAGCGGCGGGCTCTCGAGCTGCGGGTACACCGGCTGAGCACGCAAGGGACCCCGCGTCGAGCCGGACCAGGTGACCGGCTTGCCGGTGCGCAGTTCGGCGAAGAGCGCGAGCTTGTCGGTGAACAGTTCCTCGTAGTCGGAGAGGTCGTAACCGAAGAGCGGGAACGACTCGGTGAACGAACCGCGGCCGAGGATCACCTCGGCACGGCCCGAGGACAGCGCGTCGACGGTCGAGAACCGCTCGAACACGCGGATGGGATCGTCCGAGCTCAGCACGGTCACGGCCGAGCCGAGGCGGATCCGGCTGGTGCGGGCGGCGATGGCGCCGAGCACGACCTCGGGTGCGGATACGGAGTAGTCGGAGCGGTGATGCTCACCGACACCGAGGAAGTCGACGCCGACCTCGTCGGCCAGGATCGCCTGCTCGAGTACGTCCCGCAGGGTCTGTGCGTCCGATCGCGGAGTGCCATCGGGCTCGGCGGTGATGTCGCCGAAGGTGTCCAAGCCCAACTCGAGTTCATGCGTGGCCGTTTGCGATTCCATCTCGTCTCTCTTTTGTCGGTTCGTGGCACAACTTCGTATAAGCGGCAAACGGTGCATGCCTGGGGGACGTGCTACTACTTCTCACGGCCACTTTGGCCTGACAGCGCGATGCCGAGGGTATGGCTGTGACATGCTTCTATTCGTCAGGGGACCATTCGGCATGGTCCTTTTCTTCTAGAAACGGGAGACCTTCAATGTGGGACTCATTCTGGGATTTCATCTGGTACACAGTCGTCATCTTCGCGTTCGTCGCGTACCTGATCGTCCTGTGGCACATCATCACCGACCTGTTCCGTGACAAGAAGGCATCGGGCTGGCAGAAGGCCGCCTGGGTGGTCTTCCTGATCATCTTCCCGTACATCACGGCCATCGTGTACCTGCTCGCGAAGGGCAAGGGCATGGCCGAGCGTCAGCGCGAGGCCTACACGGAGGCCAAGCAGGCCTCCGACGAGTACATCAAGTCGGTTGCGGGAACCTCTCCGACCCAGCAGATCACGGAGGCGAAGGCTCTCCTGGACTCCGGTACCATCACCCCGCAGGAGTTCGAACACCTCAAGTCGAAGGCACTCGGCGGAGCTGCCTGAGTCACGATGCGGTCGGTGAAGCCGGCCTGACGACGACCTGGAGCCGCGGTGATCGGATACCTCTGCAAACGCATCGCGGCCTGGGCTGTCCTCGTCTTCATCGCGACCAATCTGACCTACTTCCTGGCCACTTGGTTTCTCGACCCGCGATCCAACTACGCGATCCGGCGACCGCCGTTGCCGGAGAGCGTCGTCGACGCCACGCTGTCCTCCCACAACCTCAACGACAAGACCCCGCTGGTCGAACGTTGGTGGAACTGGCTGACGGGCGTGGTGTTGCACTGGGATTGGGGGTCGACTCCCGTGGGCGAGAGCGTCAACGCCGAGATCGGCTTCCGCCTGGTCTCCTCGGTGCAGCTCCTGGCCGCGGCCACCATCATCTCCACCCTTCTCGGCATAGCCCTGGGCGTCTACACCGCCCTCCGGCAGTACAAGCTCGCCGACCGCGCCTGGCAGTTCATCTCGATCGCGATGATCAACCTGCCGGTTCCCGTTGTCGGCCTGGGGATCGTGCTGGTCGCCATCTCACTCAATCAATCCCTCGGCCACAGCGTCGTGTTCGTCTCCGGGGCGTCCAGCGTGGGTGTCGAGGGGTTCTTCCCGGTGCTGCTGGATCGCATTCAACACCTCATCCTGCCGACCATCACCCTGGTCGTGATCCAGTACGCGGGACTGCATCTCCTGCAGCGGTCGATGGTGCTCGACACCATCAACGCCGACTACGTACGAACCGCACGTGCCAAGGGACTCACCCGCGGCGTGGCAGTGCGACGACATGCGTTGCGCACGGCCATCATCCCGGTGGCCGTCGGTATCGCCTTCGCGATCCCGGCGGTGTTCACCGGCGCGGTCCTCACCGAGACCATCTTCGGCTGGGAGGGGATGGGCCGGTACTTCGTCACCTCGATCAACACCAACGACATCCACGGTGTCGTCGCGGTCGCCGCATTCGGTGCGCTGGCGACCGCGGTCGGTGCGATCCTCGCCGACCTCGCGGTCGTCTATCTCGATCCGAGAGTGCGGGTGAGCTGAGATGGCGATGATGCCACCCGAACCGCGCGGACCGCAGTCCGGGCACCTCGATGCCACCGCCCCGATCATGGGCGAGACCGGCGGTCTCCTCGACGAGTCGGACACCGCGTCGGCGCCGCTGGCGAGGCGTCGTACCGGCCGGGCCGTGATCTTCGCCAAGCGATACGCGCGCAACCGTTCCGCGATGCTGGGCCTGGTCATGTTCGTCCTGCTCGTCTTCTTCGCCGTGTTCGGCGGGCTGTTCACCGCCTACACCTACACCGACACCGATTTCCTGGCCATCGGCTTCCCCCCGTCGACGCAAGGAGCAGAGGGCGCCCACTGGTTCGGCACCAACGACGCCGGCAACGACCTGTATGCGCAAGTGGTGCACGGACTCCAGCGCTCGTTGACGATCGCGCTGACCGTGTCGATCGGGACGACCGCGATCGCCGCGTTCCTCGGCGGGATCGCGGCCTATTTCGGCGGTTGGGTACAGCGCGTCATCCTGGGTGTCGTCTACCTGCTGCTCGTGGTGCCCACGTTCCTCATCCTCGCCCTGGTCTCGAACAGCACCGGTGGCGACTGGCGGTGGCTGATCGTCGTGCTCATCGCATTCGGGTGGATGATGCTCGCGCGCGTGATCCACTCGCTGGCGGTGACCGTCCGGGAGCGCGACTACGTCACCGCAGCAAAGTATCTGGGGGTGTCCCCGCCGGCGATCATCCTGCGGCACATCCTGCCCAACATCGCGTCGTTGCTGGTGATCAACTTCGCACTCGGCGTGGTGGCGGCCGTGCTCGCCGAGACGGGGCTGTCGTTCCTCGGATTCGGGGTGAAGATCCCCGACGTCACCCTGGGCTCGCTCCTGCAGGCGGGTGCCGGGACCCTCGCCGCGTCACCGTGGTTGTTCTGGTTCCCCGCCGCCGTGCTTGCGCTCCTGACGGTGTCGATGGCGCTCATCGCCGACGGTCTGCGCGACGCCTTCGACCCGACGTCGAGTGGAGGTACCCGCCGATGACGAGCCGGTCCGACGCGGTGCTGATGGTCCGTGACCTGAGAGTGGATTTCGGCAGCGAGGCCGGGGTCGTCGACGCCGTCCGCGGTCTCGACTTCGACCTGCGACCCGGCCGGACCACGGCCATCGTCGGCGAATCGGGATCGGGGAAATCGGTGTCGGCACTGGCGGTCCTGGGACTGCTGCCGGACTCCGCGCACGTCAGCGGATCGGTCGTCCTGCGGGACCGGGAGCTGATCGGGTTGTCGGACAAGCAGATGTCGGCGGTCCGGGGTTCGGAGATCGCGATGGTCTTCCAGGACCCGTTGTCGTCGCTGACCCCGGTGTTCACGGTGGGTGCGCAGATCTCCGAGGCGCTGCGGGCCCACCAGTCGGTCACCGCCAAGGCGGCCTGGGCGCGGTCGGTCGAGTTGCTCGACCTGGTCGGCATCGCCGATCCGGGACGCCGCGCGAAGGCCTTTCCGCACGAGTTGTCCGGCGGGATGCGTCAGCGCGTGATGATCGCGATGGCGATCGCCAACGACCCGTCGGTGATCATCGCCGACGAACCGACCACCGCCCTGGACGTGACCATCCAGGCCCAGATCCTCGACCTGCTCGCCACCGCGCGCCGGGAGACCGGTGCCGCGATGCTGTTGATCACGCACGATCTCGGCGTCGTCGCGGGCCATGCCGACGACGTCGTGGTCATGTATGCCGGCCGGTCGGTGGAGACCGCCGACGTCGACACGCTCTTCGGCGGGCCGCGCATGCCGTACACCATCGGGTTGCTGGGGGCCGTGCCGCGCGTGGACCGGCGGACCGACGCGTTGATCCCGATCCCGGGGTCGCCACCGGTCCTCATCGACGTACAGGACCGATGTCAGTTCATGCCACGGTGTCCGGTCGCGATCGACGACTGCGGTCGGGCCGAGCCGGCCCTGGCGGAGCTGAGCGGCGACCACGGGGTGGCCTGCGTCCGCGCCCGGGAGATCGATGCCGACGGCCGGATCGACGGTGAGCCGGTGTTCCCGCTGCCCGACGTGCCGGTGACGTCGGTGGCCGCGATCGAGCGGGTGGAGCGGCCGACCGTCCTCGACGTGGTGGACATGACGAAGGTCTTCCCGCTGACCAGTGGTTTCCTCAAGCGGCGAGTGGGATCGGTGCGGGCGGTCAACGGCATCAGCTTCGACATCCGACGCGGCGAGTCGATGGCACTCGTCGGGGAATCGGGCAGTGGCAAGTCGACGACCCTACTGGAGATCATGGACTTCGCACAGCCGAAGGGCGTCGTCCGGATCGGCGGGGTGGATCCGGCGGCGGTCCGCGCGCGGGAGGCGCGCGCGCTGCGGCAGCGGGCGTCGATCGTCTTCCAGGATCCGTCGGATGCGCTCGACCCGAGGTTCACCGCCTTCGACCTCATCGCCGAACCGCTTCGGGCATTGGGGATCCCGAAGGCGGAGGCGGAGGAGAAGGTGACGGGCCTCATGCGGCGGGTCGGGCTCGACCCTGTTCACGCCGACCGTTTCCCCGCCGCCTTCTCCGGTGGTCAGAGACAACGGCTCGCCATCGCGCGGGCACTGGCCACCGACCCCGACCTGATCATCCTCGACGAACCGCTGTCGGCACTCGACGTCTCGGTGCAGGCGGACGTCGTCAATCTGATCCGGCGACTGCAGTCCGACGGTGATGTCGCCTATCTGGTTGTCGCACACGATCTCTCCGTGGTGCGACATCTCGCCGACCGCACCGCGGTGATGTACCTGGGGGTGATCGTGGAGGCCGGACCCACCGAGGCGGTCTTCGCCGAACCCGCGCATCCCTACACGCGAGCGCTGCTGTCGGCGGTGCCGATTCCCGACCCGCGCGTCGAACGCGAACGGCGGCGGATCGTCCTGACCGGCGAACAACCCAGCGCGACAGACGACATCGTCGGGTGCAGCTTCACGAGTCGTTGTCCGTTGCACGCGCAGCTCGACGACGAACGTCGCGAGCGGTGCCGCACCGTCGTTCCCCGGCTACGGCCGGCGAACCGTGAAGGTGTTGTTCGCGGCGACCACCGAGCGGCATGCCACTTCCTGGAGGTGGAGCAGTGAGGCGCTGGTGGCGGTTCATCACCGCGGTGCTCATGACCATCGCCTGCGTGACCGGTTGCGGCGCAGCGGTCGACAGCGGTGCGGTGAAGACCGAGGGGGCCTCGCTCAATCCGCAACCCCGGGAGAAGCTCGAGGACGGCGGCAGCCTCACGACGGCCATCACCGAGGTGTCGCCCCAGTGGAACACCTTCCACGCAGATGCCAGCGCCTACACGCTGGCCCTGTGGCGCTGGTACAACCCGGTGCTCGCCTACTTCTCGCCCGACGGCGTGTACTCCCCGAATCCCGACTACCTCACCGGCGTCCGTACCGAGACGGTCGGCCGGAACACGGTGGTGACCTACACGGTCAACCCGAAGGCGTTCTTCAACGACGGCACGCCGATCGATTACCGCGCCTTCGTCGAGACGTGGCGCACCAGTCGGGGTGTCGACGACCGCTACATCGTCAGTTCCACCGACGGGTACAGCCAGATCGCCTCGGTCACCCGCGGGGTCGACGACCGCGAGGTCATCGTGCGCTTCGACGGCGTCTACGCCTGGCCGGACGGCTTGTTCAACGTCGTGCTCCATCCGAAGGCCACCTCGCCCGAGGTGTACAACGAAGGTTATGTGCGGCAACCGCATCCGGAGTGGGGTGCAGGACCGTACACGGTCTCCTCGTATGACGCCGACAACGGGACCGTCGTCTTCGAACGCAATCCGAAGTGGTGGGGGAGGCCCGGCAAACTCGACCGCCGGATCTTCCGGCAGATGGAGTCGCAGGCGGCACTCAATGCTTTCCAGAACGGCGAGATCGACGCGACCGGGGTGGCGGCCAAGGACGCGCGTGCGCGGGTGCTCACGATGAACGGCATCGACATCCGGACCGCTGCGTCGCCGCAGCAGGCGCTGCTCGTACTGAATCTCGATGCGCCGATACTGTCCGACCGCGTCGTCCGAGAGGCGGTGTTCGCCGCGATCGACCGGCAGACCCTGGCGCGCATCCGGTTCACCGGTTTGAACTACACCGAGGAACTCCCCGGTTCGCTGTCGCTCTACCCCTTCCAGCCGGGGTATGAGGACAACCTCGCGGGGGTGGTGTCCTACGATCCGGGCAAGGCGGCGGCGCTGCTGGAGGAAGCCGGGTGGCGTGAGGGCGGGGACGGTATCCGCGAGAAGAACGGCAAACGGCTGTCGCTGGTGTTGCCCAACGTCGGCGACGACGCAACCGGCGCCAACCTGTCACGGGCGCTCCAGGCGATCCTGGGCAAGGTCGGCGTCGATCTCGTGGTGCAACAACGTCCCCCGTCGGATTTCTCCGCCGTCGTGGTGAACAAGGAGTTCGACCTGTTCATGATGGGCTTCTCCTCGAGCGATCCGTTCGGCATGGCCTACTTCTGCCAGGTGTGGTGCAGCGACTCGCAGTTCAACCCCGCCGGGGCCGGCACTCCCCAACTCGACGCACAGATCAGGGCGATGGCACGGATCGGCGACCCGATGTCCCAGATCGCGGCCGGGAACAAGGTCGAGCGCGAGGCATTCGCCCAGTACTCGAACCTCCCGCTCTTCAACGGTCCGGCGATGGTCGCGGTGAAGGAAGATCTCGCCAATTACGGTGCGGGACAGTTCTACATCGGTCCGATCGAGGACATCGGCTGGGAGAAGTAGGGTCGCCCATCAACCTCGACGGTGGCGGCCGACGCTTCAGTGGTTGGGGCCCACCCGCCACAGCGGGTTCACCGGGCCGTGGCCGGCGCCGAGCGGATAGGCTGCGGCGAGTCCGCGGGTGACCCACTCCTTCGCGAACGCGACGGCGTCGGGCACCGAGTACCCGTGTGCCAGAGCGCAGGTGATCGCGGCGGCGAGGGTGTCACCGGCCCCGTGGTCGTGGGTCGTGTCGATGCGCTCGTGGTTGAGCTCGATGAACTGCGCACCGTCGTAGAGCAGGTCGGGGGAGTGGTCGCTGGAGCGCAGGTGTCCACCCTTGACCAGGGCCCAGGCGGGCCCGAGATCGAACAATGCTTTTGCCGCATCACGCTGGGAATCGGTGTCGACGACGTCGACCCCGGTGATGAGCCGGACCTCGTCGAGGTTCGGCGTCACCACCGTCGCGAGAGGGAACAGCTTGTCGCGCAGAGTGTCCAGGGCGGAATCCGCGAGTAGCTGGTTCCCGTGCATTGAGGCACATACCGGGTCGACGACGAGCGGTGTCGACGTGTCGCGACCGATAGCGCTGTCTGCGCACTGGGCGACGACCGCGTCGATGATCGGCGCCGACGCCAGCATGCCGGTCTTGGCGGCGCCGATCCCGATGTCGTCGGCGACCGTGCGGATCTGGGCGGCCACGGTCTCCGGTGCGATCTCCTGAAAGCCGCTGACGCCCAGTGAATTCTGCACGGTCACCGCGGTCACCGCGACGCAACCGTGCAGGCCGAGCAGCGCGAAGGTGCGCATGTCGGTCTGGATGCCGGCGCCGCCACCGGAATCCGATCCGGCGATGGTCATCACGCGGACCGGCGTCTCACCCGGCGCCGCGACGGGCAGCAATTCGAAGTCCCCGTGGCCGTGCGGTGGCTGACCGGTCACGCGGAACCGCCTCGACTGGTCTCGAGGGGCAGGTACACGCGGTTGCCGCCCTCGGCGAACTCGGCCGACTTCGCCGCCATGCCCTCGGCGATCTTGCGGTCGATGTCCTCGGCGGTCACCAGGTTGTTCTCCTCCGCGTAGGCGCGCACGTCGGCGGAGATCCGCATCGAGCAGAACTTGGGACCACACATCGAGCAGAAGTGAGCTGTCTTCGCGGGTTCGGCCGGCAGGGTCTCGTCGTGGTACTCGCGGGCGGTGTCCGGGTCCAGGGCGAGGTTGAACTGGTCGATCCAGCGGAACTCGAAGCGCGCCTTGCTCAATGCGTCATCACGTTCCTGCGCCCGGGGATGCCCCTTGGCGAGGTCTGCGGAGTGGGCCGCGATCTTGTACGTGATGACGCCGACCTTCACGTCGTCGCGGTCGGGCAGCCCGAGATGCTCCTTGGGTGTCACATAACAGAGCATCGCCGTTCCCGCCTGGGCGATCATCGCCGCACCGATCGCGGAGGTGATGTGGTCGTAGGCGGGTGCGATGTCGGTGGCCAGGGGGCCCAGGGTGTAGAAGGGTGCCTCTTCGCAGAGTTCTTCCTCCAGGCGCACGTTCTCGGCGATCTTGTGCATCGGGATGTGTCCGGGTCCCTCGATCATCACCTGCACGCCATGGGATTTGGCGATGGTGGTGAGTTCGCCGAGGGTGCGCAGTTCGGCGAACTGGGCTTCGTCGTTGGCGTCCGCGATCGACCCCGGCCGTAGTCCGTCGCCGAGGGAGAAGGTGATGTCGTAGCGGCGGAAGATCTCGCACAGTTCGTCGAAGTGCGTGTACAGGAACGACTCTTCGTGGTGAGCCAGACACCAGGCGGCCATGATCGAACCGCCTCGGGAGACGATTCCGGTGACCCGGCGGGCGGTCAGCGGAACGTAGCGGAGCAGGACCCCGGCGTGCACCGTCATGTAGTCGACGCCCTGCTCTGCCTGCTCGATCACGGTGTCGCGGTAGATCTCCCACGTCAAGGCGACGGGATCGCCGTTCACCTTCTCGAGTGCCTGATAGATGGGCACGGTGCCGACCGGTACGGGGGAGTTGCGCAGGATCCACTCGCGCGTGGTGTGGATGTCCGCGCCGGTCGAGAGGTCCATGATGGTGTCGGCGCCCCAACGCGTCGCCCACACCATCTTCTCGACCTCGTCGGCGATCGAGCTGCGCACCGCCGAATTCCCGATGTTCGCATTGATTTTCACCGCGAACCGCTTGCCGATGATCATCGGCTCCGATTCGGGGTGACGATGGTTGGCCGGGATCACCGCGCGACCGATGGCCACCTCGGAGCGGACGAGTTCGGCGTCGGCGCCCTCACGCGCGGCGATGAACCGCATCTCGTCGGTGATGATCCCCGCTCGTGCCCACGCGAGCTGGGTGCTCGCGCCGTCGATCGGTTCCGGGCGGTGCCACGAGTCGCGGGTCTTCGGCAGTCCGCGCTCCACATCGATCTCGGTTTCGGTGTCGGTGTACGGACCCGAGGTGTCGTAGACGTCGAGGTGTTCGCCGTTGGTGAGGTGGATCCGACGCTGCGGTACGCGGAGATGATCGACGGCGAGGTAGTGCTTGGAACTGCCCTCGATCGGTCCCGTGGTCAGTCCGCCGTCTTCGAAGGTTGCAGTGGTGGGTGTGGTGGATACACGTGTGCCCATGATGGTCTCCCTACGCCGGCATTACCCGGACAGGTTCGAGCGGTCGGCGACCGCCCGTCGCCATCTCAGCCCTCGGTCATCGTGAGAGCCCCCGCGGTGTGTAGTTGTGTTGCGCTCGCCACCTTACAACGTCCGCGGAGGAGCCACCCGATGCCTGGCAGATCGATACCCTTTCTCAGCAGTTACGGATCCGTAAGGTAGGGTGTGACCCTAGTCACAGGGGACCGAACGTCAAGAAGTGGCGTGATGCCGGTGACCCGCAGACGGTGACGACATGAGGAGGTGTAGGTGCTACGCAAGAACCGGCATCGACCGCCGCAATCGGCGAGGTCCATCCTGCAGCAGATCGCTCAGGTGGTGCACAATCCCGACCGCGAACGGTTCGAACTCTGGGTTGCGGGCGATCTCGTCGGCGTACTCGGCTATTCGATGGAGACCGTCGACGGCCAGACGACCATCACCGTTCTGCACACCGTGCTCTACGACGAGTACACCGGCCACGGGCTCGCGACGCGTCTCACCCGGACGGTCATCCACTTCGCGCGTGAACACAACGCCCGGATCCGGCCGGTGTGTTCGTTCACCA
The DNA here is from genome assembly GCF_000332995.1 of Gordonia amicalis NBRC 100051 = JCM 11271. Classification (GTDB taxonomy): domain Bacteria; phylum Actinomycetota; class Actinomycetes; order Mycobacteriales; family Mycobacteriaceae; genus Gordonia; species Gordonia amicalis. The sequence goes on along the minus strand of NZ_BANS01000007.1, from coordinate 6,616 downwards.
AGGACTACCTCGACCATCACCCGGGAATCGTGGAGCTCGCGCCGGTGTGATTTCGACAAGCTCAATCAGCGGTGGAAGGGGCTCAATCAGCGGTGGAAGGGGCTCAATCAGCGGTGGAAGGGGCTCAATCAGCGGTGGAAGGGGCTCAACCAGCGGGAGAGTCCAGCAGCGTCGTCCGCAGGATCTTCTTGTCGATCTTGCCGACGGCGGTGACGGGCAGGGTCCGCACGATGCGGACCACGTCGGGCAGCTTGAACGATGCGAGGCCGCGGTCGGCGAGGAACGTGCGGAGCGTGGCCAGTTCGAGCGGCCGGGCCGGCGGATGGTCGTGGGAGAGCACGACCGCGGCGCAGATCTTCTCACCGAGCGCATCGTCGGGCAGTCCGACCACCGCGACCTGTCGCACCGACGGGTGTGCGAGCAGGTTCTCCTCGACGTCGTCGGCAGCGACGTTCTCGCCGGCCCGGACGATGGTGTCCTTGATGCGGCCGGTCACCGACAGATGCCCGGAGGGCAGCCGGGTCACCTTGTCCCCCGATCGGTAGAAGCCGTCGGGGGTGAAGGACTTCTCGTTGTGGGCGTCGGCCCGGTAGTATCCGCGGATCGTGTACGGGCCGCGCACCAGCAGTTCGCCCTCTTCGCCGTCGGGAACGTCGGCGCCCTCCTCGTCGACGACGCGCACCTCGTCGAACTCGGACATCGGTGAACCCTGCACCTCGTGGACGAGATCGCGCGGTTCGTCCGGCCGGGTGTAGCAGATGAGCCCCTCGGCCATGCCGAACACCTGCTGGACCACGTCGCCGAGGGCCTCGTCGAGCGCGACGGCGTCGGGGTGGGCCAGCTTGGCGCCGCCGACCTGGAGGAGTCGCAGGGAGCTGATGTCCGCGGGTTCCCACTCGGTCGCCGCGCACCACAGCTGCGCGAGGGCGGGCACCAGTGCGGTCACCGTGACGCGGTGGCGTTCGATGAGGTCGAAGGTGTTGTCGGGGCTCGGGTTGTCGGTGAAGACGACGTGGCCGCCGACGCCGAGGACGCCGAGGATGCCCGGGCAGCACAGCGGGAAGTTGTGGGCCGCGGGCAGCGCGACCAGGTACGTGTCGTCGGCCGTCAGGTTCGCGACGTCGCTCGACAGTCGCGCATTGAGGTCGTAGTCGTCGTGGGTCCGCGCGATCAGTTTGGGCAGACCGGTGGTGCCGCCCGAGACCAGGAACAGCGCCGGGAGGCCGGCATCCGGCGGGGAAGGGAGGTCGACCGTGGCGGAGTCCGTGTCCGGTGCCCCCCGGAACGGACCGGGATCGCCGGAGATGAACACGTGCTCGACGTCGGGGACGCGGGATTGCAGCTCGGTGGCGAGATCCCGGAAGTCGAAGCCGCGCCGTCCGTCCTCGCCGATGTAGGCGACGGCCCCGGCGCCGGCCGCGAGGTGGGCGATCTCGGTGATCCGGTGGGCGGGCAGGGTCATCACCGGGGCGATGCCCGCGCGGAGCAGGCCGAACAGGTTCACGACGAAGTCGAGGGAGTTGTTCTGCTGCAGGACGACGCGTTGTCCGGGCCGGAGTCCGGCCCCGACGAAACCTGCCGCACGACGCAGCGAGGCGGCACGCAGGTCGGAGTAGCTGAGCGTCCGCGGTCCGTCGGTCGACGCATCGGTGACGGCCGGGGCGTCGGGGGTGCGATCGGCACTGGCGTCGAAGCTCGCGAACAGGGGGAGGCCGCGGAACAGTCCGGCGTCCCGGTAGCGCTCGGCCTGGACGTCGGCGTACGGGGTGAAACCGTCGAGTAGGTCGGTCACTCGGTCCAGATGCGTCTGCATGGGTCCCATTCAAACACAGACAGGATAGGGTAACCTTACCGATCGGTCGGCGGTGTGAGCCACGCCATCGACGAACGGGGGCTGTTTGCTTAGGCTGTCCTAATCTTCCTAAGATCACGCTGCCGCCCACGACCGGAGGACAAGGACATGTCGCTGACGACCGATTCGCGAACCCCGACGCTCGACGCTGCGGGGCTCGGACCGGCGACCCCGGTCAGCGCCGCCGCCGCCGAGATCTCGGCGGCCTGGGCGGGTTCGGGCGAGTTTGGTGACCACGTCGTCTACGAGCGCAACGGTCGCTGGACCTTCGCCGCGGGCGTCCGTGCGCGTGTGGTCGTCACGCGCAGCGAGGTCATCGTCGACGACCAGGGGCGCCGGACGACCACTGCTTGGCACGGCGACCCGGCAGATGCCCTCGCCGCGGCGACGGAATCCCTGTCGATCGCCGACTGGCGTCTCTACGGCTGGGTCGGTTTCGACTTCTGCGCGCCGTACCACGGCATCCTCGACCGTGTTCCCGACGACACGGTCCTCGCGCATCTGATCGTCCCCGAGTTCGAGGCCTTCGTCGACGCGGATGGCGTGGACACCGGCACCGCCGATCCCGAACGAGCACGTCTTCTCCTCGAGATCTCCCTCACGGCAAGCGCTCCCGGCGAGTCGCGCCCGGTCGATGTGCGAGTCGACTCGGAGGACTATCGCAGTCGCGTCGCCACCGCCGTCGCCGAGATCGCCGCCGGGCGCTATCAGAAGGTCATCCTCTCCCGCGCCGTCGACATCCCGTTCCCGGTCGACATCCCCGCCACCTACGCGCGGGGTCGCGCGGACAACACCCCGGCGCGTTCGTATCTGCTGTCGCTCGGTGATCTCGCGGCCGCCGGATTCAGCCCCGAGCTCGTGGTCGCGGTGCACGACGACCGGACGGTGGTGACCGAACCGCTTGCGGGTACAAGGGCTTTCGGAATCTCGACGGAGCGTGATGCGGCCGCCCGCGCCGAGCTTCTCGGTGACGCCAAAGAGGTCGCCGAGCACGCGATGTCGGTTCGTGCCTGCTTCGACGAGATCGCGTCGATCTCGGCCGCGAACACGACTGCGGTAAGCGAGTTCATGGAGGTGCGTGAGCGTGGCAGCGTCCAGCACCTGGCCTCGACCGTGAAGGGTACTCTCGCCGACGGTGAAACACCCTGGCGCGCACTCGAAGTCGTCTTCCCGTCGATCACCGCTTCGGGGGTTCCGAAGACCCCGGCCGTCGAGGCCATCGACCGGCTCGAGTCCCGGCGTCGCGGCCCGTATTCGGGTGCGATACTCGTCGCGTCGTCGTCGGGGGAGCTCGAGGCGACCCTCGCACTGCGTACCGTCTTCGCGACCGGGGGCAAAGCGTGGCTGCGCGCCGGTGCCGGCATCGTCGCGCAGTCGACACCCGAGCGCGAGTTCGAGGAGACCTGTGAGAAATTGGGCAGCGTCGCCCCCTACGTCATCCCACGCTGACCGCCCGTTACGTCCGACCCACCACCATCGTCACCTCAGGAGTGATCACATGTCCGACAACATCACCGAAGCGCTACAAGGAATCCTCACCGAGGACCTCGACCTCGCGCTCGGCGACGTCACCCCCGAGTCGAGACTGATCGACGACCTGGGGCTCGACTCGGTGGCATTCGCCATCGGTGTCGTGGCGATCGAGGAGCGTCTGGGCGTGAAGCTGACCGAGCGCGAACTCTTCGAGTCCAAGACGGTCGGTGATCTCGAAGACCTGGTCCGCTCGAAGGCCGGGACCGCGGCCTGACCGGGGGCGAGGGGATGAGTGTGGACACCGGAGTGCATACGTACACGGAGTTGCTCGACGCGGCGTTCGACGAGAAGGTCACCGCGTGGACAGCGCAGGCCGAGAGGGACCATCGCTTCCCGCGTCCACTCCTCGAACATCTGGGTGAGGCAGGGGTTTTCACCCGGAAGTGGGAGGATCGCAAGCTCACCGACCTCCATGACCACTTCGCCTTGGGCCGTCGTCTCGGATCGCTGGGCTCGGCCGCGATCGGCGTCGGTGTCAGCCTGCACGATTCGGCGATCGCCATCCTCCGACGCTTCGGCCGCAACGACTTCCTGAAAGATCTCGCGTACCGGGCGATGACCACCGACGCCGTCCTGTGCATCGGCGCCTCGGAGGAGCAGGGCGGGTCGGACCTGCAGAACTCGGAGACGCGGATCTTCGGCGAGAACGGCGGATACCGCGTCGTGGGGAACAAGAAGTTCGTCTCGCTGTCGCCGATCGCCGACTACATGTTCGTCGTGTGTCGTGGCGTCGAGGACGGCCCCGACGCCGGAGGCAACGTCGCGCTCGCCGCGGTGCCGGTCGACCAGGTCCGCGTCGGCGCGCCGTATCAGAAGCTGGGTGCCGGACCGCTCGACACCGCCCCGGTCGCCATCGACACGTGGATCCCCGAGGAGGCGCTGATCGCCCGCCCGGGCACGGGTCTGGCGATCATCAGCTGGGGCCTTGCACACGAACGCTATTCGGTCGCCGCGCAGATCGCGGCCGCCTGTGAGGTGATGCTCGGCGTGACGCTCGCCCGCATGATGGAGCGTACCCAGTTCGGCAAGAAGCTCTACGACCATCAGGCACTCCGCCTGCGTCTTGCGGACCTGCAGGCCCGCGTGGATGTGCTGAGCTACTCGCTCGACGGCGTCGCCGCCGGGGGCAGGATCAACCTCCGGACCGCGGCGGCACTCAAGGCGACCGCGGCGAACCTGGGCGAAGAGGTCGCCTCGGAATGCCTGCACATCTTCGGCGGTATCGGTTACCTCGAGACCGAGACCCCGATCGGACGCTGGTGGCGCGACATGAAACTCGCGCGCGTCGGTGGCGGTACCGACGAGGTGCTGTGGGAACTGGTCGCCGCGGCCATGAAACCCGACACCGAGCGTTACCAGCAGCACTTCTCCGGTTCTCTCACCCAGGCGCCCTGAGCGTCCTTCATCCAGGCGGTCATCGATGAACAGCACAGTCACTTCCCCGGCCGACGCTCGCGTCACCGAGCTCGCACCCCCGGACCACACCTACCTGCACATGGACACCGACAGCCGGCCCATGCACTGGTCGATGATCCTCGAACTCGAGACGGGTGGAACGCTTCTCGGCCTCGACGAGGTCCGTGCCCGGGTGCGTGAACGGGGCCGGCTGTTCGAGATCTTCAGGCTGGGTGTCAAGAACGGCCGCTGGCGCAAGCCCGAGGTGGTGCTCGCCGACGAGAACTGGGATGCGGGCGAACACGTCTCGGAACTCGGCTTCACCGATCGCGAGCACCTGCAGCGTCGTGTCTCCAAGCTCCTGGAGACGCCGTTGCCGCGTCCGCGTCCGTTCTGGGACATCACGCTGTTCACACCCTCTGCGGGCGCCGAGGGCGTGGGTCAGTGGGTGTTGCTCCGCGTGCATCACAGCATCTCCGACGGCATCGCCGGTGCGGCCTTCGCGGCATTGCTCGCCGACGGTGAGCGCGAGGACCTCGCCGAGTTCGAGCGGTTCGCCACGAGTCCCCGGTTCCACATCAGCGGTATCGACCCGGAGAAGCTGGGCGAGGCCAAGGCGGCGTTCAACGATCAGCACGCCGCCGGTGGTGGCAAGAAGCGCGCCTGGCCGAGCCTGACGAAGTCGGGGCGTCGTGAACATGCGCTGTTCGGCACGTCGACCCGCGCTCTTCGTAAAGCGGCCAAGGCCAACGGTTCCAGCGTGCACGAGTTCGTCCTCGGGGCCATCGGCCGGGCCCTCAGCCTCGATCCGCCGGCGTCGCCGCCGGCGGAGGTCCTCCGCGTGACGCTTCCGGTGACCCTCGACGAGGAGTTCCGGCACACCGGCAACGCGGTGTCCGTGGCGCTGCTCAACCTGCCCGGCAACGAGACCGACCTGTCGCAGCAGATCGAACGGGCTCGTGGTGAGCTGGCCACGATCGCGCAACGGCGGCCCGAACTCTATCTCGCAGCGGCGGACGACCTCCCGCGCGCGCCGCTGTGGGGCCTGCAGCGCGCCATCGTGAACGCCTCGATGGCGCACATGCACCCGGACATCCACATCGGCATCAACCCCGGCTTCTCGAGGGTGCGGTCGGTGCTGGGCAGGTCGATCGTGAGCCTCACCCCGCTGTCGCCGCTGGCCGGCTACTCCTTCTCGGTGACGGTCCTCATCCTCGGCACCACGACGAGTTTCGGCATCGTCACCGATGCGGAGGCACTGCCCGACTACGCGGAGAAGTTCGTCACGACATTCGACAAGGTGCTGAACGAGGCCCTAACGCCCGAGTGACACTGAAGCTAGCTTAGGCTTGCCTAGTAATCCCGGTGGAAATCGGGAACGATGCAGTACGTGGTGACGCCGATCGAGCGCGCGGCCACGCCACACGAGTGAACACGCCATACCGAAGAAAACACGGAGAACACCATGCAGAACGACGTCGGCTACCAGGACCCGGGATACGTGGGTGACACCCACGAGCCGGAAGCCGGTTCGGAGAAGCGCTCGGGCGGGGTCAGCATTCCGACGGTGCTGGCATCGGCGGGTGTCGCGGCGGTGATCTCGGCGATCGTCGTCACCATCGGCGTGGTCGGCATCGTGGTCAGCGAACGCAACGACACGGCGTCGGCGGCGCAGCCGACCGTCGTGAACCTGGGTTCCGCACAGGCACCCCAGCAGCAGGGCCTGGTGGGTCCGGCCGCCACCCAGCAGCCGGCCGCCGCGCCCGGGCAGCCCGCCCCGGCGGCAGCACCCGCACCCGCTGCGACGGAGAACGTGCCCGAGAGCGGTGGCACGGT
>NZ_BANS01000008.1 GCF_000332995.1 Gordonia amicalis NBRC 100051 = JCM 11271 | reverse complement strand
AGCGCGCGCGCGGCGACCGCGCCCGCCGCGCCCACCACGAACGGGGAGGCCAGGTGCACGACGTCGGGCCCGAAGTCGCGCAGCACCCGGTACAGCAGCGGCATCGGAACCCCGACCGGCAGCGACGTCACCCGCGGAACCCGCACCGACGGCACCAGGTGCACCGCGGTCCGCCGCCCCACGATCCGCGGCGCAGAAGAACATCTCCGCGGTGTGTCCGGGGCGATGACGACCACCTCGTGGCCGGTGGATTCCAGATGCTCGACGACCCGCAGGACGGAGTTGACCACCCCGTTCATCTGCGGGAGGAAGCTCTCGGCGACGATCGCGACGCGCATGCCCCGACCCTGACCCGTCGACCTGACGGGCAGTGACGCAGTGCGTGACACGTCCCGCAACACCCGGTGAACACCCGACGACCCGAATCCCGGGCGTGATGCACAGTGGACGTGTGCCCGACACCGACCTACTCCTGCTGAGCCGATGGCTGACCCCGGTGCACGACTTCCTCGTGCCGCGCGTCGGCACCGGTGCGCGCATCGGCTTCATCCCGACCGCGTCGTCGATCTATCCCGACCAGGCCTGGCTCGACCTCGACCGCGGTTCCCTGCGCGAGCAGGGATTCGAGGTCGTCGACATCGATCCGGAACTCATCCCGGCGGCCACGTTCACCCGCGCGCTCGGCGAGGTCGACGCGGTGTTCGTCGCGGGCGGCAATGTCTTCCATCTCCTGGGTGCTCTCCGCCACGCCGGGGCCGACCGTCCTCTCGTCGCAGCGGTCCGGCTCGGTCTGCCCTACATCGGGGTCAGTGCCGGCGCGGCCGTCACCGGTCCCGACATCGCGCCGCTCGCGCTACTCGACAACCCGGCCGAGGCGGCGCCCCTGGCCTCGACCACCGGCCTGGAACTGATCGACGTCACGGTCGTACCGCATGCGGAGGGAACCGTCGGAGGGCGCGGACCGATCGACCGGACGCGTCAGGAGTTCGCCGACCATCCGCTGCACTTCCTGCGCGACGACGAGGCACTCGTGGTCTCCGGAGGAACCACCACGGTCATCGCGGGCTGAGGGACTCCGCGTCGGTCGCGCCCGGACCGGGGTCCTCGACAACGTCGACAACCGGGTCCTCGGCGGCAGCCGCCGAGTCCGCGTTCTCGCCGACCAGGTCGGCATCGGCCGAATCGTCACTGCCCGAATCGGCACCGGCCGAATCGTCACCGCCGGACTTCTCCGCATTCCGGCGAGCCAGGCGTCGGCTGAACTCCGCAACCCCGACCATCAGCAGGCCGACGACCAGCCACCCGACGACGGCCACCGACAGCCCCGGGATGATCGAGAGCATCGCGGTACGCCCGGTCGGTCGCGCGAGATCCGGGTTGTACGCGGCATATTCGACGCTGATGCGCTGTCCCTCGCTGAGCTCGGTGGGATACAGCAGACCGAAGCGCGGACTGTGGAACGAGCCGTCGGGGGTTTGGAAGTCGACGGCGGCGTGCAGTGCGTCCACCGAGACCACCTCGGCCATCACGGTGGCCTTGCTGGCCTCGATCGCCGAGTCGTTCTTGAAACAGCCGGCGATCAGCGACAGCGCCATCGCGGTGATGGTCAGACCGACGACGAGCAGCCCGAGCTGCACGCGCCGCTGGATCACCGGATTCATGCCGTTCAGGGTAACCGGCGGCGTCGGTCGCGACGGGACCGCCGTCGCGGGACTACCGCAGCCGGGCGGCGATCGCCGCGTGCACCGATCGCAGCCGATCGCGATCGGTGGCGACCTCGATCACCTCTATTCCGCCCGCCGCCGGTTCCTCGGCCAGTACGGCGCGCAGTTCGTCGACGCCGACCCGCCGGTGTGGGATGCGGAATCCCGCGCACATCGACGCGATGTCGGTGTGATGCGGGGTTCCGAAGACACGCTCGTAGGCGCCGGCGTACTGCCCGGTGTTGTAGCGCGGGTCGCCTTGCTCGAGCAGACCGAAGATCCCACCGCCGTCGTCGTTCGCGACGACGATCCGCAGCGAGTCGGGCCGCGGCTCCCCCGGCCCGATGACCAGACCGGTGGCGTCGTGGACGAAGGTGAGGTCACCCATGAGGGCGATGGTGCGAGCCCCGGGACGTTCGTGGTCGAGGGCCAGTGCGGCGCCGATGGCCGTCGAGTTGGTCCCGTCGATGCCGGCGACGCCACGGTTGGACAGGACGCGCACGCCCTCGGCGACCCGCCCGGCCAGCGCGATGTCGCGGATCGGATTCGACGCGCCGACGACGAGTTGGTCGCCCGGCGCCATCGCGTCGCTGACGGCACGGGCGACGTGGAGGCCGGTCGTCGGACCCGGTTCATCGAGTTCCGCGGCGACCGCCCCGACCACCCGCTCCTGCACCGCCGCACATTCCTTGAGCCAGTCCTCACGGGGTTCACCGGCCACCTCGATGCGGGTACCGGTCGCATAGACGTTGCCCGAGACGTCGGGCCATCGCGGGCCGGTGGTCAGCGCGTAGACCCGGACCTCGGGGTCGGCGAGCAGCCGGGAGACCCCGCGATGAAGGGTCGGACGACCGCAGATGATCGCCTGGCGGGGACGCACCGAATCGAGGGCGAGGGGATGCAGCGGGGTCGCCGGATGCGGGGCGGTCGGTTCGGCGACCGTCGGCACACCGGCGAGCGCGGGATGTTCACCGGAACCGTGACCGGACACCACCACGGTGTCCAGCGACAGGTCGATGGACAGCGGGACGTCGAGCTTGCCGACCGGCGCCTGCGTCCAGGGCAGTCCGCCGGGTCGTCCGGCGAACGAGCCCAGGTCATCGTCACCGACCTCGTCCGGATCGGGCACGAGGGGCTCACGCAGCGGGATGTCGAACTGGACCGGGCCGGCGTTTCCGGTACGTGCACCGCGCGCCGCGGCGAGCACGCGTCCGACGGCCGACCGCCACTGGCTGTTGGTGTCCAGGTCCTGCTCGGCGAGGCCGAGGCTGATCGCGGCACGCACCTGGGTGCCGAAGATGCCGAACTGCTCGACGGTCTGGTTGGCGCCCGATCCGAGCAGCTCATAGGGCCGATTGGCGCTGATCACCACGAGTGGCACGCGGGCGTAGTTGGCCTCGAAGACCGCCGGCCCCATGTTCGCCACGGCGGTGCCGCTCGTCATGACGATCGGCACCGGCTCCTTCGACGACACCGCCAGTCCCAGTGCCAGGTAACCCGCCGATCGTTCGTCGATGCGGACGTGCAGCCGCAGCCGGCCCGCGACGTCGGCGGCGTGCAGCGCGAAGGCCAGCGGCGCGTTCCGGGACCCCGGGCACAGCACGGCTTCCCGCACGCCACCCCGGATCAACTCGTCGACGATGACCCGCGCCTGCAGCGTCGATGGATTCGGACCCGGTCGATTCATTCCTCAAGCCTAGGGACTCGAACTCCAGGCGATGCGCCGGGAGCGGCGTTACGCTGGTCGCGTGGGATTCTATGACGACCGCGTCGTCCCGCATCTGGTCCACCTGGCATGCGGGATGTCCGCCCTGACACCACTGCGGCAACGCGCCTGCGCCCCGCTGAGCGGGCGGACGCTCGAAGTCGGCTTCGGCTCGGGTCTCAATGTCGGGCTCTATCCCGACACGATCACCGAGGTCGCCGCGGTAGAACCCTCCGATGTCGGCTGGCGGATGGCCGCCGACCGGGTCGCGGAGTCGTCCGTGCCCATCGAGCGCTCCGGGCTCGACGGCCAGAAACTGCCCTTCGAGGACGACTCCTTCGACGCCGCGTTGTCGACGTTCACGCTGTGCACGATCCCCGACCTGCGCGCAGCCCTCACCGAGATCCGCCGCGTCCTGCGTCCGGGCGGCACCCTCGGCTTCCTCGAACACGGTCTGGCGCCCGACGAGAAGGTGCGCCGCTGGCAGCACCGCCTCGAGCCGATCCAGAAGCGCCTCGTCGGCGGCTGTCACCTGACCCGTGACGTACGAGCCGAACTGACGGCGGCGGGCTTCACGCTCGGCAGCGTCGACTCCTTCTATCAACCGGGAGTCCCGAAACCGCATGGGGCCCTGAGCCTGGGCACCGCAGTACCTGCCTGACCCCGCTCCGCCCGCCCCGACCTCGCGCGGCACCCGCCAGGGTGCTGCCCTACTGTGGTTCCAATGCGTCGCTGGACACTGCTGGCCGTTCTGACCGCGGCCGCGACGCTGATCCTCGACATCTTCGACGTCGACGCGGCGGCCCTGTTCGCCGGTCTCGTCGTCGCCGGCCTGCTGGCCATCGCCGGGCGGGCGCCGCGACGCCGCACCTCCACGGACGATCCCGACGCCCCGATCGTGCCACGCTGGGCGTTCGTGTCGTCACAGGGTGTGCTCGGCGTCTACATCGGCACGGTGGCCGATCCGGAGACGGTGAGCGGACTCGGCTCGTCGTGGTTCCCGGTGCTGGTGATCGGCATCGCGACCCTGGCCATCTCGATCGTCTGCGGCGGTCTGCTCGGACTGCATCGCGACGTCGACCCGCTCACCGGCTCGCTCGCGCTCGTGGCCGGCGGCGCCTCCGGGCTGGTCGCCCTCACCCGCGAGTTCGGCGGCGACGAACGGATGGTCGCGGTCATCCAGTACCTACGGGTCGCGCTGGTCACCGTCACCATCCCGCTCGTCGCGTCCCTCGTCTTCGGAGCAGGCGAAGGCACCGTGGAGATCCTCCCGGCGTCGTGGGCCGATCAGGCGTGGGGTCTGTTGCTGCTGGGGGTGTGCCTGGGAGTCGGCATCCCCGTCGGACGACTGCTGCACCTCCCGGCCGCCGGTCTGCTCGGTCCGCTCGCGTTCTCGGCGGCCGCCGAGCTCACCGGTATCGCGGGCGACGCCGCGGTCTCTCCGATCCTGCTCACCGTGGCCTACGCGCTGATCGGCTGGCAGGCGGGACTCGGCTTCACCATGGAGCGTCTTCGAGAGATCGGACGCGTTCTGCCCTATGCGCTCGTCCTCATCCTGGCCATCGGTGTCGGTTGCGCACTGCTCGGCGTTGCACTGTCGGCATGGACCGGGGAGTCCATGTTCGACTGCTATCTCGCGACCACCCCCGGCGGCATCTACGCCGTCCTGGCAGCGGCCACCGGCGCGGGCGGCAACGTGGCCTTCGTCGTCGCGGCCCAGATCCTGCGGGTGCTCCTCATGCTCTTCGTGGCGCCGTTCGCGGCACGGGCCGCGTCCCGGCGCGGCGGCGGAAGAAGGATCTGACTCCCCGGTCACATGTGACCCGCGTCCCACGTAAGGTCGGAGAGATGAGCGGGGAATCCACCACCGAGACATCCAGCAACGAGAACCGGCCCGCCGCCGGTTCGCACGGCCGCGAGTTCGACGTCGTCGTCTACGGCGCCACCGGCTTCGTCGGCGAGATCACCGCCCGGTATCTCGCCGACCACGCCCCGATCGGCACCAAGGTCGCGCTCGCCGGCCGCAACGAGTCCAAGCTCGCCAAGGTGCGCGAACGACTGCCGCTCCGGGCGCACGACTGGCCCCTGATCGTCGCCGACTCCAACTCGCCGGCCGCGCTCGATGCGATGGTGGCCCGCACGCAGGTCATCTGCACCACGGTCGGCCCCTACCTGAAATACGGCGAGGCACTCGTGGTCGCGGCCGCGACCGCCGGGACCGACTACGTCGACCTCACCGGCGAGGTCCCCTTCGTCCGCTACTCCATCGACAAGGCGCACGACACCGCCGTCGCCTCGGGTGCACGCATCGTCCACTCCTGCGGATTCGACTCCGTCCCGTCCGACCTCACCACCTACGCGCTCTACAAGAAGGTCGCCGAGGACGGGGCGGGCGAGATGACCGACACCACCCTGGTGGTGAAGTCGATGCGCGGCGGCCTGTCCGGCGGCACCATCGACTCGATGCGGGTCATCGCCGACGAGGCCAGGAACTCGCAGGCCCGGCGCCTGATGCTCAACCCGCAGGCCCTGTCCGGCGGTCCCGGCGAGGTCCCGCGGGTCAGCATGTCCGACGAACCGAGCGACCTGTCGATCATCAGCGCCAAGAAGGTCGACCCCTCGCTGCGCGGCACCCTCGCCCCGTTCTTCATGGCGGCACACAACACCCGGATCGTTCGTCGTTCGAATGCGCTGCTGGACAACGCCTACGGCTCGAACTTCCATTACGCGGAGACGATGAACGTCGGCGGCGTCCCGGCCGTGTCGACGCTGGCGGCCGGCGCGGTCGCGGTCGGCACCGGCGTCTTCATGGGGGCGATGAGCTTCGGCCCCACCCGCCGCCTCCTCGACCGCGTCCTGCCCAAGCCGGGCGACGGCCCCAGCGAGAAGTCCCGCAACAGTGGATATTTCGTGGTCGAGACGTTCACGCGGACGACCACCGGCCGTCGCTACCGATCGCAGATGCGCGCCCAGGGCGACCCGGGATACAAGGCGACCGCGGTGATGCTCGCCGAGAGCGCCCTGGCGCTGGCGCTCGACCGCGATCGGCTACCGTCCCGCACCGGGGTTCTCACGACCGCGGCAGCGATGGGCGATGCACTCATCGACCGCCTGCGCGACGCCGGATTCACCATCGAGGCAACCGAACTCGGCTGAACCGGCCGCTCGAGCACCGGTTCGCACATCGTCTGGCACTCTCTACCCGAGAGTGCTAGACGAGTGCGCGAACCGGTGCTATCTTCGGTGTCAGTACAGCGTTGAGCTGCTCGCCTGCCGAGTGGCGAGCAGCCTTGTGAGACAGGAGGTGAACTGCTGTGCTGCGTTTCGATCCCTTCTCCGACATGGATGCCTGGGCCCGGGGCATGCTGACCGGTTCGGCGGCCGGAACCGCGCGTACACCCAAGTTCATGCCCTTGGACCTCTACAAGGTCGACGACCACTACATGCTCGTCGCCGACCTGCCGGGCGCGGACCCTGGCTCGATCGACGTGAGTGTCGACAACGGCGTACTCACGTTGTCCGCCCAGCGAAGTGCCCCGTCCGACGAGGGTGTCCAGTGGCTGGCCAGCGAACGGTTCTCCGGCACCTACCGCCGCCAGGTCACCCTCGGTGACTCCATCGACAGTGCCGGCATCTCCGCGCGCTACGACAACGGCGTGCTCACCGTGACCATCCCGGTGGCCGAGAAGGCCAAGCCGCGTCGCATCGAGGTGGAGAGCCACAACAGTCCGCAGGCCATCGAGACCGGAACTGTCACCTAACCCGAAACCCATGTCCCCGAGCATCATCGGGGAGATCGCACCGGACGGTCGGTTCGCCGGACAACGGCGCACCGGCCGTCCGGGTGTGTCACCGGCGGTCCGTTACCGGACTATCGGCCGGTCCACGTGGACAGCGGTTCCGGACGGCCGAAGAAGAAGCCCTGCGCGTAGTCGAAGCCGAACTCGGTGAGGACCTCCAGCACGTCGTCGCTCTCGATGCCCTCCGCCACCATCCGCAGACCGGTGGCCGCCGCCATCTCCGAGATCGCCCGCACCACAGCACGATCGGAATGACTGTGGACCAGCTGGTCGATCAGCGTGCGATCGACCTTCAGGACGTCGACCGGCAGGTCCCGCACATAACGAAGGGCGGAGAAGCCGGCGCCGAGGTCGTCGACGCAGATGGTGCACCCGAGGTCGTGCAGCGCGTTGACGGTCCGGGCCGCCGAGGTCTCGAGGCGGATCACCTGATCCTCGCGGACCTCGATCCAGACCCGGGCCGGATCGACGCGGTAGTCGCGGATCAGACCGTCGATGTAGGCGACGAGGCCGTCGTCGGACAGCTGCTGGCAGGACAGGTTGAGCGAGACGAAACCCTCGTCACCGGTCATCCGGGAGATGTCCGCGGCGAGATCCCGGATGGCTTCCCCGATGGCATGCCGGCCGATCGGCGCGAGCAGCGAGATGCCTTCGGCCACCGCGAGAAACGCATCTGGGGCAAGCACTCCGGATTCGGTGTGCCAACGCAGTAGCGACTCATAGCCGACCACCCGACGGTCGGGCATTGCGACGATCGGTTGGTAGAAGACCGAGAAGTCCCGCTCGACGGACCGGGTGAGCCATGCCGTGAGGTCGACCTCCGCGCTGATCTGCCGCACCATACTCGGGTGCGCGAACTCAAATGCACCCGGCGGGTGAGGGCGACGCACAGGGCGGCGTCGGCGTGACGCACCAGATCGGCCTCGTCCGAGACCCCGTCGAGGTCGGCGCCGACGGCGACGCCCATGCAGACGTCGAGGAATCCGCTGCGATCTCCGTCGCTGACGGTGTGCGCACCGAGTTTGCGCCGTGCCGCGTCGATGAGCGCGTCATGGCCGCCATCGGTGGCCGAGAGAGTTATCAGCCACTGCAGATCCGACCTGCGTTCGAACCGCGCACGTGGACTGATCGGCATCAGGACCTGGGCGACGAACGATTCGGCGATGGACACGACGGCGCCGTACCCGTAGGCGACGACGGCACGGTGGTAAGGGTCGACCTCGACGGCGATCACCGTTGCGCCGCGACTCAACACTGCATCATCTACTGTCGTCCGATCCCCCCGCCGCGGCCCGAACGCCACGTTCCTCGGCAGGATTTTAACCGCAGACCGGCTCGTCCTGTACAGGACAACCCCGACCCGAAACCGGTGCAATACATCGGATATGAACCGCGGACTCAGAGGAAGTGGCGCCACGGCAATCGTCGATGCAGCGCATGATCCGTGTCGTGACGGTGGAAATCTGCGCCTTCTGTATCCGGCGACTCTCGTTGTCGATTGACCTCCATCGGATTCGGGGGTGCCGCGGGCCGCATTCTCTTTTGATCACACCCCGCAAACAATTAGAAAGGCTAGAAAACGGCTGCTAAGGTGGGAGCCAGTCCTGTGTGCAACGCCACTCAGGATTCGTTAGTTCGGGTTATGATTTTGATCCCGTAAATCACCGAGTTCGGAGAACCCGTGGTCGCTCGCTCGGCCGAAACGACGGAAAGCGGTCCCGGCGTATGGCCTTGATCAGAAACATGATGCGCCGCTACGATGCGCGGTCCATGGCAACGCTGATCAGTACCGGTGGCGTGCTCCCGCTGCCCATCATCAGCGTCCTCGCACCCGACACCCTGAAGCCCGGAAAGATGATCATCCTGATGGTCATCTGGTCGTTCATCGCGCTGGTGTTCACCGTCACGATGCTCCGTCGCCGGCTGACCGATCCGGAGTTCGCGGTCCTGGGCGGCCTCGGCATCGTCGGCATCGGTGGCACATCCTTGATCCTCGCCGACCCCCGCTCCTCGGCCCTCGTGCTCGCGATCGTCGCGGCCATTCCCGCCATCGGCGCGATCACCGCGTCGACCCGGCTCATCCTGTCGCATCTGGCGATCGCGACCCTCTGCGCGGTGGTCGTCCTCGGCGTCACCACGACGTCGGGGCCGGCGTTCCTGATCAGCTTCGGGTCCATGTTCGGGATCATCGTGGTGCCCGTGTTCCTCGTGGTGGCCCTCCGCAAGTCGATGGAGGCCGTACTCGACCAACAGACCCGTCTCTGCGGGATCGATCCCCTGACCGGACTGCTCAACCGCCGCGGATTCCTCATCCGCGCGTCGCAACTGTTGTCCGCCGCACGCTCGTCCACCGGACGGATCGGCATCCTGCTTCTCGACGTCGACCACTTCAAACGGATCAACGACGAGTACGGGCACCTCGCCGGCGACGGCGTCCTACTGTCCGCGTCCGCCGCCATCCGCGAACACGCCCTGTCGGTTCCGAGGTGTGCCGCTACGGCGGCGAGGAGTTCCTGCTGTTCCACGTGGTCCACGACGAGAACGAGCTGTGGCTCTGCGCCGAACGTCTCCGGGCCGCGGTGGCCGCCACGGCTCCGGTGACGGTCAGTGTCGGGGGCGTCTGTGCACCGCTGGTGTCCTCGCGCAACGGCGATGCCGGCTCCACCGACGACGTGATCGGGAACCTGCTGGGCCGCGCCGACGAATGCGTGTACCGGGCCAAGGAGAGCGGCCGGGACACCACCGTCATCGACACGATCGATCCGGTCGTGTGGAACGACGGCACGCTGAGCGCCCACGCCGCCGAGGACCCACCGGCATCGCCGCCGGCGGCAAGCCTGTACGAGGTCTTCTACCAGCGTCCGGCCGACTTGCTGGAGATGGACACCCGGCCCGGGAGACGCTGAGCATGTCCCGGCGACTGCAGGATGTCGGCTTCCATCCGCATCCGGCGCCAGGTCTCCTCGGTGGTGTGTTCCTGGAGGCGGGCCCGATCCCACCACATGAGTCGGGTCCGGTAGCGCTCGTCGGGGAACGGCGTCGGCGGCACCGACTCGTCGACGCGGCCGCCGCCCGACTGCCAGCGCCGCAGCACGTGATCGGCCGCAGTGGCCATCATGTGATCGGTGCCCGACATCTCCATGATGACCAGCCCCAACCGTGACAGCTGCCCGGCCACAGACCTGGCGATGGGTGATCGCTCATCCACCCAGGCCGTCTTGACCTCGACGATCCCGCCCGCAAGCCGCTCTTCGATGGCGTTCACCAACTGCACCTGACCGGGCTGTCCGGCCCACTCGACGAGCGCGTGCGACTGCGCCGCCGCGCTGAACCGCGGCTGGACGCGCAGGCCGCCGCGGACCTGATCGGACTCGTCGAGCACGGCGAAGAACAGGGCCGTTCCCGCACCTGAGGAGACCTCGTCGTAATCGAGTGCGGCCGCACAGCCGTGCCGGTCGTACGACGCGGCGGCCCCGGCGAGGTACTTGTCCCACAGGAGCCGCTCCCGTCGCGGACTGGCCGCGATCACCGTGTACTCCGTACCGGCCTCCGGGGCGGTGGCCCGAAGCATGCCGGTCTGTACCACTTCACTGGCGGTTTTCATCGTTTTCATCGCAGTATTGCGCCTTCCATAAATAAGGAATTCGTTGCGAGATCTCCCCCGACCCCGCGTGTTATGTTGCCACAGCGGCAATTTTATGCTGGTGCAGAACCGTTCTTCTCGTCCAAAATCCGCACATATAGCCCCGGTTGGCGACGCCGAGTCGGGTAAGCCACCATGAGGTATGCACTACACGCCGGCCACTGCGGCCAACGTCTACTCGGAGTCCGAAGTCCCCGTTTCTCTCCTGGACGACGACGCGATCGACGTGACAGACATGACCACCCAGACCCGACGTGCACTCGACGAGATCCTGCCTCCGGTCGACCCCTCGGTCCGGGATGAAGAATGTCGATTCGCGTACTTTCCGTGGCGCAAATCGCTGGTGAAGATCCCCGGTCCGATCTCTTATCGTCGGCTGCGGCTGGACCGTAACAGGCATAAGCTGACCGCGGCCGATCTCGACGCCGCCGCCAAGCTGCGCGTCGGGATCGTCGGATTGAGCGTCGGCCACGCCATCGCCCTCACCCTGGCCCTCGAGGGACTGGCCGGCGAATTACGTCTGGCGGATTTCGACGACCTCGAATTGACGAATATGAATCGAATTCCGGCAACATTGCTGGATATCGATACAAATAAGGCCATCGTGGCTTCCCGACGTATTTCCGAAATCGACCCGTACCTGACGACTTCGGTGTTCACAGAGGGCATAACCAACGAGAACATCGACGAATTCCTCGACGGCCTCGACCTCGTCGTCGAAGAATGTGATTCATTCGACGTAAAGGTGCTGGTACGGCATCGTTGCCGCGAACTGGGTATTCCGGTGCTGATGGAGACGAGTGACGGCGGAACCCTCGACGTGGAGCGATTCGATCTCGAACCGGAGCGCCCGCTGTTCCATGGTCTGGCCGGGGATCTCCGCATCGAGGACCTGGTGGGTCTGGACCGGGCACATCTCACCCCCCTGGCCGTCAAGGTCCTCGAACCGGCGAGGGTCACCGCGCCGATGGCGGCGTCGGCGATCGAACTCGGGCACACGGTCACGGCCTGGCCGCAACTGGCCGGCGACGTGCTGCTCGGCGGTGCGACCGTCGCCGCCGCGGTCCGCCGCCTCGTCCAGGGCCGTCCGCTGCCGTCCGGGCGCGTGCGCTTCGACCGCGACACCTGGCTCGACGGCCTCAGCGATCCCCTCGACGGTGCCGGCGGCACGGACGCAGGTACCGCCGAATCGCTCGCGCACAACGAGATCCCGGTCGACGAGATGTCCGACCTCGATCTCATCACGCACGCCGCGGCGCGAGCCCCGTCGGCGGGCAACCAGCAGCCGTGGCGGATCAGCGTCGACGACGACACCGTGACCATCGCCCTCGACCGGGACCGCACCTCGACGCTCGACGTCGAGCACCGCGCCTCCGCGGTCGCGGTCGGTGCCGCCCTGCACAACGCCCGTGTCGCCGCGGCCAGTCGCGGTGTGCTCGACGACATCGAGATCGTCGAGGACGACCAGACGGTTCTCGGACGTGTCCGGCTCAAAGGCCTCGGTGCGGGAGTGCACGCGCCCGAGTACGAAAGCGACCTTCAGGCGCTGCTCGCGCGGAGCACCCGGCGTGGACCCGGCGACGGCTCACCGCTCGGCGACGAGGACCTGCTCCGACTCACCGCTGTGGCCGACACCGAGACCACCCGACTCGTGCCCCTGTCCGACCGCACGCGGATCGCGACCTTCGCGACGATCTCGGATCGCTCCGACCGGGCGCGCTTCCTGACCCCCGCGCTGCACCGCGAGATGTTCGCCGAACTCACCGCCGACCCCGCGGCCGGTGCCGGGATCGACATCGCGTCTCTCGATCTGCCGCCGGCGATGGCCGGGATGCTCGACGTGCTCCGGCGGGGCGACGTGATGTCCCTGCTCGACGAGTGGGGCGGCGGCGCGGCGCTGGGGGCGGACGCCGCGGCGCGGGTCGCCTCGGCGTCGGGAATCCTGCTCCTGGTCCAGAGCGGGCGTACCCGGGCGGACTACATGCGAGCCGGGCTCGTCGTCGAACAGCTGTGGGTGGCCGCCGAGCAACTCGGCTATACCGTGCACCCCATGACGCCGGCCTTCCTGTACGCCCTCGACGACGCGACGGCGCACACGCTGTCGGACAACCACGGCGACCTTCTCGCGGGTCTGCGTCGCGAGATGGACGAGTTGTGTCCGGTCGCCGACGACGAGGCCGTCACCATCGCCTTGCGGGTGTCCCGATCGGATTCGCCGGCGGTACGCAGCCGGCGCCTCGAGGTCTGATCAGCCGCGCCTGACCGGCCAGGCCGGCCGACCGTCTAGGCCTGGCCGGGATTGAGCTTGATGAACAGCGCGTCCATCTCGGCGCACAGGCGGTCACCGTCGTGCATGGTGCCCTTGAGGAAGACCTTGCGGCCCTCGACCCGCTCCGCCCAGGCGTGTACGCGCAGGGTCGTGTTCAGCGGGGTGATCGAGCGGTACTGCACGTTCAGGTAGGCGGTGCGGCTGATGTGCTGCACGGCGACGGCCGAGGCGAAGCCGCCGATGTCGTCGAAGGCGACGGCGATGTGCCCGCCGTGCGCGGCGTTGTTGCCGCCGAGGTGGAAGTCGCGGAAGACGAGGTCGGCGATCACGCCGGTCTCGGTGACCTCGACGACCTCGTAGGGCGGGAGGGTGATGTTGCCGCGGGACGGCAGGTCGATCCGGGTGCCGGCCGGCGAATGCCATTCGTCGATGCGGACCTTCGCGAGGCGCTCGTTGACGGCGGTGAGGTGCTCGATGAGGTCGTCGACCAGTTCGTCGTCGGGGCAGGCGTAGCGCGCATTGTCCATCAGCAGGCGTACCTGTTCGCTGAACTCGCCGTACCGTGAACCGCCACGATCGGTGCTGACGTCGATGTGGGCGCGGAACCCGCCCTCGTGCGGGTCTTCCTCGACGGTCTCTACGGCATGGTCGTTGACTTCACTCATCGGTCAACCGTATAAGAAGACCGGTTCAGTGGCCGGACCGGTGCTCCCCGCCGGGGTCCGGACGGTGCCGATCGGAACGACGGTGCGCATCCAGATCGACGCACGTCCCGTGTCGGGCCAGGTCCCGTGCCTGGCCGGGAACGAAGTCGGGGACGCCGCGTGGCCCACGCTCTTTTTCGTCCCGCATCTTCACCGCCCGCCCCACGATGACGGCGACGACCGCGGCCACTGCGCACCACACGGCCACGACGACGAGAATCCACCCCCACGTGTTCATAGGTAAAGCAAAGCACCCCGAACTGGGAATTTACTGAAAATTCGCATCATATATGGTCCGCGACCAAGCGGTACTCAACAGGACATTTGTTCCACTCCACCGGGTTCCGGCTCCTCCGGACCGCCGCGACCACGGCCGTCCGCGGTCACTAGTCTGAGCGCATGAGCGCCGACGACACCCAGACCACCGACCAGCCGTTCGATCCGGCCCAGTGGGCCGAGGTGCCCGGATTCACCGACCTCACCGACATCACCTACCACCGGCATGTCGGTGAGGGCCGCGAGAACGGCATCGTGCGAGTGGCTTTCGACCGGCCGGAGGTCCGCAATGCCTTCCGCCCGCACACCGTCGACGAGCTCTACCGGGTACTCGACCACGCGCGCCGCTCGCCCGACATCGGCACGATCCTGCTGACCGGCAACGGCCCGAGCCCCAAGGACGGCGGCTGGGCTTTCTGCAGCGGCGGCGACCAGCGCATCCGCGGCCGTTCGGGCTACCAGTACGCCACCAGCCACGACACCGACGTCGTGGGCGCCGGCGCCGGCTCGGTCGACGAGGCGCGGGTGAAGGCCGAGGGCGGACGGCTCCACATCCTCGAGGTCCAGCGGCTCATCCGGACCATGCCGAAGGTGGTCATCGCAGTGGTCAACGGGTGGGCGGCGGGCGGCGGCCACTCGCTGCACGTGGTGTGCGACCTGACCCTCGCCTCCGCCGAACACGCCCGGTTCAAGCAGACCGACGCCGACGTGGGCTCCTTCGACGCCGGATACGGCAGCGCCTACCTCGCCAAGCAGGTCGGCCAGAAGTTCGCCCGGGAGATCTTCTTCCTCGGCGAGGCCTACGATGCGGAGACCATGCACCGGATGGGCGCGGTCAACCGCGTCGCGCCGCACACCGAGCTGGAGAACACCGCCATCGAGTGGGCCCGCAAGATCAACGGCAAGTCACCCACCGCTCAGCGCATGCTGAAGTTCGCGTTCAACCTCACCGATGACGGGCTCATGGGACAGCAGGTGTTCGCCGGTGAGGCGACGCGCCTGGCCTACATGACCGACGAGGCCGTGGAAGGCCGGGACGCGTTCCTGGAGAAGCGCGATCCCCGCTGGGACGACTTCCCGTACTACTATTGAGGCGACCCGCACGCGGGCACGGTCACTTCCGCGACCCGCACGCGGGCACGTCGACCGTGACGGTCGGGTCGTCGACCAGCGGCTGAACCGGGACGACGGCCTCGCCCGCCGCGGAGGTCGGCTCGTCGATCTTCAACGTGATCGTGGTGCTCTGTCCCGGTGCCACGCCGACCCGGGTCGAGTAGTACGGCCGGCCGTGCAGGGTCTGTTCGACGTAGAAGGCACCGGCGTCGCCGAGAGTCATCTCCTTGAGGACCGCGCCCTTGGTGGCGAGGAACTCCACGTTGGCGAGGTTGGTGCCCTTCTGCACCGCCAGTTCCGTGCCGAGGCCACCGGCGACGTAGTCGGTGAGCCCGGTCTGGTCGAGGGTGTTGGTCAGGGTGACGGTGATCGTGCTCTCTCGGGTGTCCCCGCTGCAATCGCCTGAGGTGTAGTCGATCTCGCGGCGCAGGTAGTAGTCGAGCTTGCTGCCCGACGCATTGCCGATGGCCACCTGCAGGTACGGCGCGTCGGTGTCGGAGATCTGGTGACCGAGTTTGGTCGTCTCGAGGATCTCCTGTTCGGCGGGCGTGGTGCTGTAGACCATGATTCGGCGTTCGTGGACGCCGCGTCCGAGCGCCTCGAGCAGGCCGCGCGTGCTGCCGCCCGAGGTGATCAGCTTCTTGACGACGGCCTCGGAGATGGACTGTAGGTACGCCTTTCGCGCCTCGTTGTCATCGGCGAACCGCTGATACGAGGTCGACAGCGTGATGGGCACGACGTTGTCGGCGGTGATCTTCTCCCCACCGGGCAGTGTCACCGCTCCGACGACCTCGAGCACGTATTTCAGCGCGATCGGGTCGAGTGCGATGGCGCCGTCGAGCTGCTGGCCGGTCTGGGCGCGCCAGTTGGCCAGCCAGATCTTCGCGGCGTCGGGGAAGTGCGCGCTGAGGTTTCCGTTGCGGAAGTCGGTGTAGGGCTTGTAATACGAATAGACCGAGTCGTACTCCGGCCCCAGGTTGATCTTCGGCGTCGCCGGGTCGCGGAACTCCGAGTTGGCCCCCAGCTCCGGAACCGTCACGCGCCCCCCGGTCGCGTTGAGCAGGCCGAAACCGCCGACCAGGCCGCCGGTTCCGCGGGCTTCCGACGGCGTCTGGAAGGCCAGGAAGTAATTGCGCGGCCCCGACGAACCCAGCATCGGCGGGATGAGCTTCGCGGCGATGTCGGTGGCGCCCAGGGTGGACTCGGCTGCGTCGACCTGTTCGGCGAGTTGGGTTCTCGCGTCGGCGACCACGCCGAGCCAGCTCGGGTCGATCGCCGCCACCTCGCCGGCCACCTCGGTCGAGCGTGCGGCGACCTTGCTGAGGTCCGGCTGTGCCTCCCGCAGCAGCTTCAGGTTGACGGTGTTCCCCGTCCGGAGCCGATCCGGGTTCAGCACGCCGGCGAGGTCCGCGGCCGGGAGGAGGACGTCGGCGGAGAGCGCCTCGACGGCGTCGCTCATCTGTTGCACCGACTCGAGTGGAGACCCGATCCCCGGGATCGCGGCCACCGCGGACCAGATGATGCCGTGGGACCGATCGGACGCGGCCTGCGCACTGTCGGCAGCAGCCGCGGCGGCCTGCGAGGCTCCGGCCTGATCGCCGTCGAGCATCAGGGTCCGGGCCTTCGAGGCGTCGGTCCGGACCGACTCCAGGTCGCCCTTGACCTTCAGCGCCGAGTACGCGAGCCAGGCGACGAGCGCGGCGGCGAGCACCACGATCACGGCGACGATCTGGACCGCCCGGTTTCCGGCGATGCGGCGGATCATCGGCTCTCCCCTGTCGTCTCGGTGACCTGTTGTGCCGCCAGCCATCCGGCGACGGTCTCAACCTTCGGCTCGATCTCGGCGAAGACACGATCGAAGTCCTCACGCGGACGGCCCATCGGGTCGACGATGTCGAGGAGCGAGGAGTTGGGATCGACGCGCCCCCGTCCCGCCATGATTGCTGCGAGTGTGCCGTTCTCGTCCGGGGTGCCGGTCTCCGACAGCGCGGCGAACTCGGTGAGGGTGAACACCCGCTTCCAGCGCGCGGGCGCCATCTGCTGGGCCGCGGCGCGGTGGTCGCGGCTCATGCACAACACGAGGTCGGCCTGCACCAGCATCGGCGGACGCAGGTATCGGGACTCGAAACCCGAGGCGTCGTAACCGTGTTCGGTGAGAACCGCGGCCGAATGCGGGTGGATCGGCTGACCGTTGAGTGCGCCGGTGCCGGCACTGCTCGCGGTCACGGCGAGTTCCGTGCCGGCGGCCCGCATGCGGTCGGCCAGACCGGTCAGCACGCGTTCGCCGATCGGCGAGCGGCAGATGTTGCCCGTGCAGACGAACAGGATCGACAGCCCCGTCGACGTCGCGTCCCGGTCGGATCCGGTCACCATTCCTCCTCGATTCTCCTGGCCAGCCGACGCATCACGTCGGGATCGCCCAGTTGCGCATGTGTCACACCGGCGGGCATCACGTCCACCTCCGGCACCGCGGTCCCGGCATCGTGCCGGACCGCCCGTCCCCAGCTCTGGATGTCCGGATTGTCCTCGGCGGCAACGTAGATGACCTTACCGACGGGCACCGGACCCAAT
The DNA here is from genome assembly GCF_000332995.1 of Gordonia amicalis NBRC 100051 = JCM 11271. GTDB lineage: Bacteria > Actinomycetota > Actinomycetes > Mycobacteriales > Mycobacteriaceae > Gordonia > Gordonia amicalis. Next base: position 50,709 of record NZ_BANS01000008.1, on the reverse strand, counting down.
TCGTAGGACCGCAGCGCGGCCGCCAGCGTGCGTGACCGGTCCTCGAACCGCCGAACTGCCTGCGGGTCGTGTCGTTCGGCCACGGCGCGGAGTGGGTGGTCCGCGCCGAGCAGCTCGTCGTCGGTGACGCCCTGCAGGTCGTCGGGGGTCCGGGAGTCGAGGACCATCAGGACGGCGACCTGCTCCCCGGCCGCCACCAGCTGACGGGCCATCTCGTGTGCGATGACCCCTCCCAGTGACCAGCCGACCAGGTGGTACGGGCCGGCCGGCTGACGGCTCCGGACGGCGGCGACGTGCAGGGCCGCGATCTCCGGCAGGGTCGCGGGCATGGCACGGTCGGCGACGACCAGTTCGGGCAGTTGCAGGCCGTACGCCACGGCCGAGTCCAGCGATGCGCCGAAGGCGCGGAACGGTTCGACGATCCCCGTGGCGGTGTGCACACACCACACGAGCGGGCCGTGGGACCCCGGGGCAGCGGGGTCGGGGGCGTCGGGCGCGGGGGCTCCCACCCGCGAGAGCGGCACCACGCGCTGGTCGACCCCGGTGCCCCCGCCCGAGGAGACGGCGCCGACGACGCGGGCGACCTCGGCCGGCGTGCGGTGCGTGAACAGGTCCGCGACGTCGACGGTGATCCCGGTGCGGCGGGTCAGTTCGTCGCGCAGCTGCACAAGGGCGAGGGAATTGCCACCCATCCCGAAGAAGTCGTCGTCCATGCCGACGCCGTGCTCGTCCAGCACCGCCCGGAACGCGTCGCGGACCGTCGACTCCGTGGGCGTCTCGGGCTCCCGGGTCGATTCCGACCACACCGGCTCGGGCAGACGCCGCTGATCGAGCTTGCCCGCACCACTCAGGGGCAGCTCGGCCATCTCGACGATCCGGCTGGGCACCATGTGCCGCGGCAGGAGCGCGCGGCAGGTGTCGGCGAGCCGGTCGGCGGGCACCGACGAGACCACATAGGACACCAGGGCGGGACCGGCCGGACCGGGCCGCAGCACTGTGACGGAGCGCCGGGCCCCGGCTCCCACCAGGACGGCGTCGATCTCGGCGGGCTCGACGCGCTGGCCGCGGATCTTCATCTGGCGGTCGGCGCGACCGACGTAGATCAGTTCGCCGGTCTCGCGATCCCACCGCACGAGGTCGCCGGTCCGGTAGCGGCGACGCCCGTCGTTCCCGGCGACGAAGGTCGCGGCGGTCAGCGCTCGATCCCCGAGATAACCACGGGCGACCCCGGTTCCGCTCACGTAGAGCTCGCCGACCACGCCGGGCGGCACGTGTCGAAGCCGGGTGTCGAGGACCTCGGCGCCGATCCCGGGGCGCGGGTGCCCCAGCCGCACCGGCTCGCCCGGACGGTAGGCACTGGTGGACACCGTCACCGTCGTCTCGGTCGGGCCGTAGATGTTCAGAACCTGCGCCCGCTCCGACCAGGCCGCCGCGAGGTCGGCCGGCAGCGCCTCGCCGCCGATGTAGACCAGCCGCAGCGCCGTGATCGATTCCGGTCGCATCGTCCGCATCACCGACGGCGTCGCGGTGAACACGCTGACCCGGGTGCGGTCGAGGAACTCGGCGAGTTCGCGTCCACCGACGACCTCGGGGGGAACGACCACGAGCGTCGCGCCCGAGGCCAGCGGCAGCAGCATGTCGTGGAACGTCGCGTCGAAGCCCGGGCTGATCGCCATCCCCACCCGGTCGCCGGACTGCACGTCTCCGAGCGCGGCCACGCGATGCACGCCCCGATGGGTGACGCCGACGACATTCGGCGTGCCGGTGGTGCCCGACGTCGTGATGACGTAGGCCAGCGAGTCCGGCGAGACGCGTGTGATCGGTTCCGAGGCAACCGGTCCCGTCGGTTGTTCGGGGATGTCACCGCGACCGATGGCCGTCGCGTGTGCCCCGGCGACCACGTGGTCGATCCGGGCCGCGGGATAGGTGACGTCGACGGGGACGCAGACCCCGCCGATGCGGCTCACCGCCCAGATGGCGACCACCGATTCGATGGAGCGCGGGACGACCACCGCGACCGCGTCGCCCGCCCCGAGGCCGCGTGCGCGGAGGGCACGCGCCGTCTCCGACACCCACGCGTCGAACTCGAGATGGGTGAGGGTGCGCGTGCCGTCGGCGATCGCCGGACGATCACCGTGCGACGCAACCGCTTCGGCGAACAGGTCGGCGAGCAGTGGTTCGGTCCCGGTGGGCGCGGGGACACGTGCACGGCGGCTGACGAATTCGCGTTCCGCCGCGGTGAGGGGTTCGATCGCGGCGAGACGACGCGCCGGGTCGCCGGTCACCGCCGCGACGGCGGCCATCAGTCGCTCGCCGAGCCCGCGGATCACGCTGTCGTCGAAGAGATCCCGTGCGTGATGAAGTTGCAGTCGCCAGCTGTTGCCGGAACGGACGGCGACGATGTGCACGTCGAACTCGCTGTGCGAATCCATCGCGGTGCGTGGCGCATCCGCACGGGGATCCGGCGGCGCATCCGCACCGGGCGCCGACGGCAAACCGGCGGGGCCCGGGCCGACGCCGGTGGCCTCGACCACCGAGAAGGCCACCTGCACGAGGGGGTGGCGCCCGGGAACGCGCGGTGGATCGACGAGTGCGACGACGTCGTCGAAGGCGATGGCCGCATGGTCCAGCGCGGCGAGGTCGGCGTCGCGAACGGTTTCGATGAACCCGCCGACCGTCATCCCGGCGGTCAGCCGCGTCCGGAGGACAACCGTCGAGATCAGCATGCCCACCGTTCCGGCGCTGTCCCCGTCACGGCGCATGGAGGCCGGTGTCGCCACCGCGATGTCGTCGACACCGGTCTGGGCCGCGAGCGCGAGCGCGGTCGCGGCGTGCAGGAGATGGAAGTCACTCGCCTGTGCGCGGCGGGCCGTCGACGAGATGGATTGGGCGAGCGCGTCGTCGACCGCGAACTCGATCACCGAGGTGCGCAGGTCGCGGGTGGACGGACGATGCTCGGCGAGGTCGAGTTCCCCGCTGTATCCGTCGAGGGCCTCCCGCCAGTAATGCATCAGTTCGGCGCGTGAGTTCCGTTCCTCGGCGACCATCCGGCGCGCGAGAACGTCGAAGCCCGCCGGCTGCCGGTCGAGGGCCTCCCCGGTCAGAAGCGCGGTGAGTTCGCGTTCGACGATGGCCGCGGATTCGCCGTCCATCGCGATGTGGTGGGCGACGAGCACCACCGCGAGCGGTGCGTCCCCGACGCTGGGGGTTTCGGCGTCTCCGACGCTGCGCTCCGACAGCAGCCACACCCGCACCGGCGGATCCCCGGCGAGATCGAAGGGTTCGGCGAACTCGTCGGCGATGGCGGTGCCGGTGAGCGCGGAGGCATTCAGATGCCGTACCAGCGGCCGCCATCCGTCGACGACCCGCTGCCGCGGCCCGTCGGGCGTGGCCAGGTAGCGGGTCCGCAGTGCCGTGTGCCGGTCGACGAGTGCGTCCAGTGCAGCGGTGACGGCCGCGCTCGTCACCCCGGCCGGGATCCCGACCACGACCGGTACCGAGTAGATCGGGACCTGCCCGAGCATCTGGGCCCCGACCCACATACGGCGCTGCGTCGGCGCCAACGGGATCTCCTCCGACAGCGCGTCCGCGGGGTCGAAGGTCTCCTCGGCCGCATCGACGGGGTGGTTCGGATCGGCGTCGGCCAGCGCGGACACCGCGGCGGCGAGCGCGGCGGGTGTCGGATGCTCGAACAGCAGACGGGTGGGCACGCGGATGCCGAGGTGGCGCCCCAGCGCGGAGGTCACCCTGGTGGCCGACAGCGAGGTACCGCCGAGAGCGAAGAAGTCGGCAGACTCCGCGACCGAGCCCTCCGGGACCTCGAGCAGCTCGGCCATGATCGTTCCGACTCGCGAGACGAGATCGGCGGTACCGGGCGCGGGGTCATCGAGTTCGACTGTGCGGTCGCCGGATTCGGCGATTCCGTGGTCGGGTGCGGCCACCGCGACCCCGTCGGGCCCGGCAGTCACCGCGACGAGCGGGAACGGTTTCCCGACCTCGCCCACACCGCGCAACACCGCCGTGTACTCGTCGAGCAACGCGTGTGCCACACCGTCCGGGATCTGCCCGGAATGCACCAGCGTGACCTGTAGTTCGCCGTCGCTCTCCGCGAGGACCACCTCGATGTCGTACTTCGCATCGACCGTGGCGGTGGCCTCGGTGATGAGGGAGGCCACCGCGCCGCCCAGGGCGATCTCACCGGACGCCTCGGGGACGACGTCCTGGCTGACGAGCAGCACGGAGATCAGCGGATCGTCGCCGTTCCGGGCCGCGGGCCGGACCGCCCGCACGACGTCCTCATAGGGGACGTCGCTGTGCGCCAGCGCGGCCAGCGCGACGTCGCGGACCTGCTCGACGGCGTCTCGGACCGGTGTGTCCGGCCGGAGTCGGGTGCGGAGCGCGACGGTGTTGACGAACATGCCCACCACCGGCTCCCATTCGGGGGCCGATCGTCCGTGGACCGGGACACCGATCACCATGTCCCAGTGGCCGGTCAGCTGACCGAGGGTCGCCGAGAGAGCTGCGTGCGCGACCTGGAAGACCGTGGCCGACAACGTCCTCGCGGTCTGATGGATCGCGAGTGCCGGCACCGACGCGGTGATCCGACCGGTGCCGGCTGTGGCATCGTGCTCGCGGTGGCCGGGTAACCGTAGTGGTTCCGGAACGTCGGCGAGAGTCGCTGTCCAGTAGCTGATCTGACGCGCGTAGAGGCTCTCCCGATCGGACGGGTCACCGAGTCGCGCCATCTGCCACTGGGCGAAGTCGGCGTAGGTGAAGGCCTCGTAGGCGGCCACCGCCAGTCGCTCACCCTCGTATGCCCGCATCAGATCGGCGAGCAGCACGCGGATCGACCAGCCGTCGATGGCGATGTGGTGGAGGACGGCCGCGAGGTACAGCTCGGGGGCGTCGGCCGTGGTGTCCTCGGACGTGTCCGCCTCGAAGACCGTCGCACGGAATCCGGGTTCGTTCTCGAGATCGAATGGCGCACGCAGGTATTCCGTCACCTGCTGGCGAAGCACGGTGCCGATGTCATCGTCACCGACCTCGACGAGGCGGTGCGCCAGCACCGGGCTGCGGTGTTCGATCTGGCGCTGCACCGGTCCGGTCGGCGAGTCCGGGTAGACGGTGCGGAGCACCGCGTGAGCGCCCACGACCTCGTCGACGGCCTTGCGCAGCCGGGCGACGTCGACACGACCACGGATCCGCATCACCACCGGTACGTGGTAGGCGGTCGAGGTCGGATCGAAGTGGTGGTGAATCCACATGCGGCGCTGCGGATAAGCCAGCGGCAAGGGATCGGGTACGGGAAGCCGCGCCGGCGTCGGCAACAGTGCGGCGACGGTGTCGGACGACTGTGAGGCCAGGGCGTCGACGCTGCGGGCCAACTCGCCGATGGTCCGCGTCTCGAACAGCAGGCGTGCGGCGACATCGACGCCGGCGGAGGTGGACAGCCTCGAGGTGACCTGTGTCGCCGACAGCGAGGTGCCGCCGTCGGCGAAGAAATCCGAGTCCGCGTCGAAGCTGTCGGCGGGACGGTCGAGGACCTCCGCCCAGACCGATGCGATGAGCAGTTCGGTCTCCCCCGACAATGCGCGGCGAGCGGTGACCGCACCGGCGGCACCGAAGTCCGGTGCGGGCAGCGATGCGACGTCGATCTTACCGTTGCGGCCGATCGGCAATTCCTCGACCTCGATGAAAGAACCGGGAATCATGGTGCGCGGCAACACATGCGCGAGCCGAGATGCGAGGTCGTCGGTGCGCAGGACGGCATCGGGCTCGCCGACGACCCAGGAGACCAGGACTTTCTCGCCGGCCGCGGTGGCGCGGGCCGCGGTCACCGAGGTCGCGACACCGGGCAGCCGGGACAGGGCCGCATCGATCTCTGCGGGTTCGAGACGGACTCCACGGATCTTGACCTGGTCGTCGGTGCGGCCGTGGATCACGAAGGTCCCGTCGCCGCGGCGATGGACCAGATCTCCGGTCCGGTACATTCGCGTGCCGGACCGACCGGCGACGAAAGCGGCCGCGGTCGTCCGCGGATCGTCGAGATACCCACGTGCCAGGCAGTTCCCGGAGAGGTAGAGCTCTCCGACGGTGTGGTCCGGAACCGGACGCAGCATGGGGTCGAGGACGTGCATGGTCACGCCGTCGAGTGGCCGTCCGATGTGCACGGCGCCGAGGACGGGGTCGGTGTACCGCGCACTGCTCACCGCGACCGTCGCCTCGGTCGGCCCGTATTCGTTGCTGAGGGTGCCGCCGCGGGTCCACTCACGGATCAGACCGGCCCCGAGCGGTTCACCGCCGACCGCGACGTGCCGGACGTGCGGTAGGTCGCCGGGGCGCAGGGTCGCCAGCACCGACGGGGTGGTGAGCAGGACGGTCACACCGGCGTCCTGGACCAGGTCGGCGAGTTCGTCCGCCGCGATGACATCGGGCGGGCACATGACCACCGTCGCACCGGCGATCCGCGGCGGCAGGACGCCCATCAGGTGGGCATCGAAACCCGTTGCGTACGTGTGCATCACACGGTCAGCAGCGCTCAGACGCAGCCGTGAGACGGTGTCACGAGCCCACCCGGCCAGACCGCGATGGGTGACGGCGACGCCTTTCGGCACACCCGTCGTTCCGGAGGTGAAGGTCACGTAGGCGACGTCGTCCGGTGTCACCGCCCGCATACGTTCCGTGTCGGCGAAGGGTGGCACCACCGCGGGCAGCTCGGCGAACAGGTCGTCGAGCGCGACGACCGCGGTGCCGATCCCGGCCGTGTCGGTCCCGGAGAGGGTGAGCACCACCGACGGACGGCACCGACCGAGGATCAGGTTCCGACGCTCGACCGGGTCGGCGGGGTCGATGTTGACGAAAGCCGCTCCCGCGCGGGCGATCGCGGCAGTCGCGACCATGCCGAACGCCGATCTCGGGAGCAGTTCGACGACCACGTCGCCCGCGCCGACCCCCTGTTCGACCAGTAGCCGCGCCAGATGTGTGGACAGCCGGTCGAAGTCGGCCTCGGTGATCTCGGCCCCGAATCCCGGTATGCGATGTCGCGAGTCGACGATCGCGATGTCGGACGGGGACGCGGAACCGTACGACGTGAGCAGCGCGTCGAAGGCCTCCGGCTCGAACTCCGGGCGCGTCGCGTCCTCACCGTCCGCGCTCATCAGCGACACGACCGGCTCGTCGGGCGCGAGCACGCCGCGTCGCAACGTCTCGACGACCAGCTCGCACAGGGCCTCCAGTCGGCCCGCGGTCGCGACCGAATCGGTGCAGGACATCGTCAGGTGCAGGGCACCGCCGTGCCGGTACATCGAGACGTCGATGCCGAAGAGCGGGATCCCCAGAACCCCGGCGGCGGCACTGTCGGCCGACCCGGTCGGGAACTCGGCCTCCACCCACTCCACGATCGCGTCCGGCACCGCGCCGAACGACACCTCGAACAACGGGGTTCCGGCGCCGGCACGACCGGGGTCGGCGATCTCGGAGATCTCGGTGAGCGGCAGATCGGCATGGGCGAAGGCACCGAGATCCACCGTCGTCACCCGCGACAGGAGTTCGACGAAGGTGAGTTCCGGGTCGATCGGCGTGTGCAGCGGCACCGCGCGGGCGAACAGCCCCGGCACACCGACAAGACCCGGGTCCAGACGACCCGACAGGGCGGTGCCGATGGTCACCATCCGTGCGCCCGACTGCCTGGCCAGTACCGCGGCGAGTGCCGTGTGGGCCGCGATGAACGGGGTCGACGCCCGGGCGACGGTCAGCGCCTCGAGCGACGCGGTGACGGTCGCGTCGAGATGCGCGTGCGCGCGGTGCACGATCGTCTCCGCCGCCGGCGCAACGGTTTCCGCCTGCAGGTTCACCTCGGGGAGCCGGAGCTGTTCCACCGGCCGGGCGAACGCGTCCCGCCAGAACGCGGTGAGCTCTGCCCGCCTCGACTCGAGCGTCTCGTCCCGCCAGACCGAGTACCGCCGATAGTCCGTTCCGCTCGTCGGCAGCGTCGCACCGGCGAGTGCGGTGTCGAGTTCGCCGGCGAGGATCGCGAAGGACTCACCATCGGCGGCGATGTGGTGGATCACGCCGAGAAGCCAGGTGGCCCCGTCGATCCGGACGATCCGGACCCGCCAGGGAAGCGCGGAGGCGAGGTCGATGGGCGTGGCCATCGACGCGAGGACGGTGGTCGCATCCGGACCGGAGATGTCCGGCCCGGAGATGTCCGACACCGACGGCTCCGACACCGAGGCGTCCCACGCCGACACTTCCGGGGCATCGGGACCGAGTTGCCGTTCGAGGTGATCGAGGACATCGGCGTCGTCCCACCGATGTTGCACCGGGACCCCGCCGCGCATCGGGAATCCGGTGCACAGTGCGTCGTGCCGGGTCACGATCGCGGCCAGTGCACGACGTAGGTCCCCGGGTGTCGCGTCGATCGGCAACGCCAGTGGCAGGAGGTAGCCGGTGAACTCCGGTTCGGTCCGCCACCGCAACCACACGTCCATCTGCTCGGGCGTGAGCGGGAGGTCTCCAGGAATCTCGCGGTCGTCCGACAACAGGGACACCCGCGGCGGGGCGGTCGACGTCCCCGGTGTGGCGAGCCGGGCAGCGAGTTCCGCGACGGTGGGGTACTCGAAGATGTCGGCCACCTCGACGCGGTGTCCCATCCCGGCGAGCGTGGCGGCCAGGCGGGCCGCCGACAGCGACGTGCCGCCGGCGGCGAAGAAGTTCGTGTCGGCACCGAGGTGACCCGCGTCCTCCCCGACGACCGCGCGGATCGCCGACGCCACGGTCTCCTCGACCGGGCCGAGTGCCCGTCCGACCGGCGGAGCGGCGTCACCGATGGCCGCGAAGAGCTTGTCGCGGTCGATCTTCCCGGTGCTGGTCATCGGCCAGCCGTCGACGATCGCGACCCGGGACGGGACGGCGTGCCCCGGTAACCGGGCGGCGCAGCCGGCCAGGATCGACGCCTCGTCGAGGTCGTCGAGGACGTCGAAGTCGGCGAGGCCGTCCTCGGTCACGAACGCCAGCAACTGTTCGTCGCCTGCGCGACGGCCCGGTCGTACCAGGACGCGCGCATCGCCGATGCCGGGGATCCCACGGAGGGTGGAGACGATCTCGCCGAGTTCCACACGGTGGCCACGGATCTGGACCTGGTCGTCGTTGCGGCCGAGGTAGGCGAGTCGGCCCGGCGCCACCTCACGGACCCGGTCGCCGGTCCGGTACATCCGCCGGCCGGTCCCCGACGGATCCGCGACGAACCGTGTCGCGGTCAGGCCGAGAGCGTTGAGGTAGCCGAGCGCGACCTGCTCGCCGACGAGATACAGCTCGCCGGCCGCGCCGGTCGGCACCGGTCGCAGGCGCCGATCGAGAACCATCCATCCGACGCCGTCGAACGGCGTGCCGATGATGCTGCGCTCGTCGTCGAGGTCGACGTCGGTGGCGGTGAGGACGACGGTCGTCTCGGTGATGCCGTACATGTTGACCAGTCGGGTACCGGGATGTTCGGCGGCCCACGCGCGCAACGTCTTCGGTGCGAGGGTCTCGCCACCGAAGACCACGGCCCGCAGTGACGGCAGTTCCGGCGGGGCGGGAGTTGTTGCCAGGTCGACGATTCCGCTGAACGCGGTCGGGGTCTGCGAGAGGATGGTGATCCCGTGCCGTACGATCGTCTCGGCGAGAGCTCGGGGATCCCGCACGGTCGCACGGTCCACCACGACGACGCTGCCGCCGGAGGCAAGCGCACCGAGGATCTCCCAGACCGAGAAGTCGAACGCGTAGGAGTGCACCCAGGCCCAGACGTCCCGTGAGGAGGCCTCGACGAGATCGAGTCCTGCCCCCAGGAGTGCGGCCACGTTCTGCCGGGTCACCACCACGGCTTTCGGCAGGCCGGTGGAGCCGGAGGTGTGGATGACATAGGCGGCACCCGGCATCGGCTGCGCGCGTTGACGACCCAGACCTTCCGTCACCTCGAGGCGGCTGTCGATGACCGCGGCCGGGGCGGTCCCGGCCAGGATCAGGTCGATCCGCGCCTGCGGGTGATCGGGGTCGATCGGGACGTAGACCGCGTCGGCCAGCAGGGTCGCGACGATCGCCACCACGGTGTCGGCGCGACGATCCATGAGCAGGGCCACGCGATCGCCGGGCCGCACCCCGAACGACACGAGGCGCGTCGCGAGGGCACGAGCCCGGTCGACGAGACCGCGGTAGTCGAGCGTCTCGTCGCCGACGATGACCGCGGTCGCCTCGGGGTGTGTGACGGCGTGGCGCAGGAGCGCCCGAATGGGATCGACACCGACGGGAGCGACGCCGGCGGTCCGGCTGCTGCCCGGCTCGGTGACCGGGCCCGGCGACAGACACTCGGCGACGGTCTGATCCGGCGCCGCGGCGGCCAGGGCCGCGACGGCCTCCACGAACCTGTCGAGCAGTCGCGCGGCCACCGGTACGTCCACGCGGTTCTCGGCGATCGTCAGGGTGACGGACAGCCCGTCCCCGTCGTCGATCAGGGTGAACTCCAACGCGGTTCGGGCGTCGCGGGTACGCAGCGTCGCACCGTCGGTGAACACCGCCGATGCGACGAGATCGGGTGCGGTCGCGTGATACGCGAAGATGACGTCGGACAGTCCGGTCGGCGCGGCGTCGGCCAGCGCGACGGCGGTGCCGAGGTCTCCCCCGACGACCGCGAGCGCATCGGCGACCGAGGTCTCGCGGGCACCGGTCACCCGTACCGGCACCGTCTCGACGAACATGCCGACCGGGCGGAGTTCCTCGCTGGTGAACCGCCCGGACACCGGCATCGACATCACGACGTCGTCGGAGTCGGTGAACTCACCGAGGGTTGCCGAGAGGGCCACGCACAGAAGCGTGTTGACGGTGGTGCCGCACTCTCGCGCTTGCGCGGCGGCGGCATCGGTGACCGCGCGCCCGATCCGCCGACACGTGTGGACCGCCGGTCCGGCGGTGAGTCCGGACCCCGCCGCAGTGCTCGCCGCGGGTTCGGGCAAGGCGAGCCGATCCGGTGCATCCCGCCGGAATCGGGTCCAGAAGACCTCCGCCGCAGGCGTTGACGCGGTCGTCGAGCCGGCGGCTCGCGCATCCAGGACCGCACTGAACGAGACGGCCTCGGTCTCCCAGACGGGTCCTGCGCCGGCGGCACGCGCACGCACCGCGTGGGCGAAATCCTCCAGCACGATGTGCAGCGACCACTCGTCGACGGCGATGTGGTGGGCGACGAGAACCAGTTCGACGGCGTCGCCGGTCTCGTCGAGCACCGCTCGCCAGGGAACCTCGGTCCGCAGGTCGAACGGCGCCGAGACCGCGTGGTCGACGCCGGAGGCGTCCAGGGTCGCGCTGGTGACCGGTGCGGCAGCAGCCGATTCGTCCTGGTCGCGAACCTGCGCGACGGGCTCCCCGTCGACCTCCGGGTACACGGTCCGTAGGGCTTCGTGCCGGGTGGCCACGTCGATCAGCGCCATCCGTACGGCGTCGGCGGAGATCTGTTCGGCGAGCGTGAGCCGCACAGGCAGGTGGTACACGGTCGCATGAGGGTCGGCGCGGTTGAGCAGCCAGATCTCCTGCTGGGCTCGGGTCGGCCGATAGGCGACGACGCCGTCGGTGGACGTCGTCCGCCTCGGGACAGCGGCCTCGATGACCGCGGCGAGCTCGGCAAGTGTCGTCACCGAGGCGAGGTCGGGCATGTTGACCACCACGCGCAGGGTGCTGCCGAGGTGGGTGGCGAGCTGCATGAATCCCAGTGAGGTGGCGCCCAATCGGACGAGCTCGTCGTCCATCGACGGACGCGGTACGCCGAGTACCTCGGTCACCGCTTCGGCCACCGCCACCTCGGTGGCCGTCGACGGCGGACGATACGCCGTCTGCGCCTCGGGTGCGGCCGCGATCGATTCGGCTGCCGCACGCCGGTCGAGGTTTCCGGTCACGTCGGTCGGCAACTCGTCGAGGACGACCACACGACGGGGCCGGGTCGAGGCCGGCACCTCGTCGTCGACGCGTCGCCGGACCGCGGCCCGAACGCGTTGCCGGTCGACCTCGTCGGAATCGCACACGACGCCCACATCGAGGCCGCCCGCCGCCACCACCGAGACCGCGTACCCGACGCCGGCGACCTGCCCGGCCGCCCGGTCGAGCGCGGCGAGGTCGATGCGCACCCCGTCGAGGGTCACCACGTCATATTCGTGATGGTCGATCACCAACGAGCCTGTGCCCGGATCGAAGTGGCCGCGGTCGCCGGTGTGGAGCATTCGTGCTCCCCGCTCCCACGGGCACGCCACGAAGGTGCATGCGGTGTGCACCGGATCTCCGGCGATGACCGTGGCCACCTGCGGGCCGGTCACGTAGACATCACCCGTCACCCCGGCCGGAACCGGACGCAGCGACGGGTCCAAGACGGCGAGTCCGGCACCGGGACGCGGTGTCCCGCTGGGCAAACGGTGGTCGACGGCGGCGTCCCGGGCGATCCGGCGGTTGACCGTCACCGGGCCGAATGCACCGCGCGGACAGTACGGTGCCGATACCTCGCGGCCGAAGGCCAGGCGCACCAGGGCGGCCGGTGCGATGTCCTCCCCCACCACCACGAGCGAGGTCACCGGTCCCTGCACGCTCAGGCGCGGAACATCTCCCGGTGTCGCGATCACGTGCGTGGCGGGCACGGCGTCCGCGCCGGGCACGACGAGCCGCAGACCGTGCGCGGCTGCCGCGATGATCTCGAGATGGGCCGCCGACGACGCCGAGGGGGCGCCGAAGAACAGCCGGCCGTGTTCGAGATCGGTTGCGGCGGCGTCGAACACGCCGGTCGCGATCAGGGCGGCCAGCGCACGTTGGGGCACGGCGAGGGTGGTGAGCTCAGAAGTCGCTCCGGTGATCGCGAGATATGCGGCGATGTCATTCGGTGCGGGCCTGCGGGCCGCCGCCCCGGAAGCCTCGAGCCCACCGAGTTCGGCGAGGGTCAGCACGCGCGGAGCGGACTCGGATGCCGGGGCATCCTCGGACCGCGCGGCGATGACGACCTCGGGACGAGTGGCCTCCGGCAACGACGCGACGGCCGCCCGCGGGGCGAGCGGATCGAGCAGGAGGACCGCGGCACCGCTCACCCCGATCGCCCACCACGCGGTCAGCCGGTCGACGCCCGGCGGCAGCGCAAGGGCCACCGTGGATCCCGGAACCACGCCGACGGTTCGGAGGCGGTCAGCGAGATCCGTTGCGCGCACGTGCAATTGCCCGAAGGTGAGTGGACGGGTACGCGGCTCGTCGAACACCGGCGAATGCCCGTGACGCGCGGCCGCGCTCGCGAGCGCCTCCGGGACGGTCGCCGGCCCGGGTTCGGGGATCGCGCCGCGGACCACCGTCACCGGATTCGCCAGCGGGAGATCGTCGATGCGGGTGTCCGGTGCCTGCAGCAGGGCGTCGGCGAAGGTGCGCAGCATGGCGACGAACTGCCGATGATGCTCGGCCACCTCGGCCTCGTCGTAGCGGTTGGGGTTGGCCTCGACGCCGATCATGAGCACCGAGTCCCGGTCCTCACCGGCGACCGGGACGATGTTGACGGCCAGGTCCTCGGCGGGGCCGACGGTGAGGATGTGAAAGGTGCCGTGCGCCTCCCCACAGGGGAATTCGCGCTGGAAGAGCATCAGGTTGAGCATCGGGCCCGACCGCTCCTGCGCCGCGGCCCGCCGGACCCTGCCGCTGGTCTCGTCGGCGGCGACGTCGGCCCAGATGTCCTCGCCACGATAACGCTGATGCCGCAGTGCACCGAGGAGCGCCGCCTGGCTGCCGGACAACGCTTCGGCGACCGATCCATGCCCCGCGACCCCGGTCCGCAGGGGAACGATGTTGGCCACCGGCAGCGGTGTCGACCGGAGCGCCGCGATGGTGCGGGCGGCGACCGGGAACTGGAAGATCACCTCGTCGCCCTCGGCGGCGGCCCGGCACAGGTAGGCCGAGAACGCGCCGACGATGACATTCGGCAGGATCGTCGAGTTCGCCTCGGCAGCGCGGCGGAGAAGATCCATCGTCTCCGTGTCCAGCGGCGCCGCGACTCGTCGCGAGAGTGCCTCGGGCCGGCCGCGTCGATGCGCGAGCGTCGCGGGGATCCCCACTCCGGCCATGGACTGACGCCAGTACGCGCGGTCGGTGTCGAAGCGACGCGATGCGCGGTACTCGTCGTCGGCACGCGCGGGCAGATCGAGGTCCACCGGTTTGGCGGGCGGAGGTGTGCCGCCGGTGACCGCGGCATGGTAGGCGGCGATTGCCTCGACCATGCGGTCCTTGCCGCCCATGCCGTCCGTGAGCAGGTGGTGACCGCGGTTGTACACGATGAACTTCTTCTCGGCGAGCCGGAACAGGCAGCCGCGGGCCGTGCGATCCACCCGAGGGTCCAGTGGTCGCGCACAGTCCTCGCGCATGATCGCCTCGGCGGCGGCACGCGGGTCGGGACGGTCCCGGAGATCGATCACGTCGGCCCAGTAGTGCAACGACGGGTCGTACACACCCACCAGCCCGTCGTCGGTGTCCTCGAACCTCACCTGGAGGAACTGGGCGCGACGCACCACGTCCCCGGTGACGCGCAGGAAGAGGTCGATGTCGATGGGTCCGTCGATCTCCACGTACTGCGCGACGTTGATCGGCACGTCCATGGCCGTCTGTTGGGCGAACCACAGCGCTCGTTGTGCAGCACTGAGCCGGAATCGTCGCGCGATTCCGACAGTCGGAGTCACCGGCGGCGGGGTCGGGGCGTTCATGGTCGGCCCGTCCGGCGCTCACCAGGTCCGTGGGACCCGGACCTCATGGGGCGTGCCGACCGTCTGATCCCCCCGGCCTGCGAAGCGGCGCCATCACCGAGATCCCGTCTCGACGAATGCGCGAAAACAAATCAGCAAATCCGGACCCCTCGAAGGGGTAACCGAATCGCGAGAAAGACGTGGAGCGAATGGGCGTGATTCCGGGAAACAGCGGCGTCGCGACACAATTCATCGCCAACGGATTCAACATGCCGAAATTCAACACGGTGAAGTTCAACGCCCTGCCTCACCACTCACCATGCGCCGTCCTCGTCACGTCCGACTGCTGTCAACCACACCGGCTCTCCGGGTTCCGTCGGCACCGTCTTCTCCAGCAACCGCCCGACCCCGAGACGTCTTCGCCGATTTCGTTCTCCGGTGGCATCGTCCGAGCTCACGACCACCAGAATGACAACGGTCACACCGGTGTGTCCTGGACGAATGCCATTCTGCGCCGCGCGGATACCCAAGAGCCTATGGGACGGCTTGACGCCTCACAACTCGGGGGACCCACATCGAATCGGCCACCGCATGAATACCGCCGAATTCCCCGGTCGACAATCACCGAAAAGATCGAAATGGATTTCGTCATTTTGCGCAATTCACGTTCTCGTATGAACCGCGAAGTGTTGCGAATATCGGGCAGATGCCCGTGGTCCGCGCAGACGACATCGCATGGCCCGGCTCGTCAATGGTCGACCGGAACCGGTCCTCGACTCAGCAGCGCTTCCACAGCCTGGTGCGGAATGCGCTGCTCCCAGCGTTCGGCATTCGCCTCGAAAATCCGTGTGCCCTCTTTTCTCGCCAGATCGACGTCCAGGAGGAATGCACGCGCACGTTCGACGAATTCGTCGGGATCGTCGTAGGCGGTCAGCCCGAAAACCGGTTCGAGTGACCCGATCGCGGCGGTGGTGCCCACGACGGGCAATCCACGGCTGGCGGCGTCGAGCAGTTTCACCCGGACACCGCCGCCGGTCCTGATGGGTGCGACGAGGGCGCGACAGGTACCCAGGAAAGCATCGAGGTCCTCCACGAATCCGACGTCCCGGACGCCCTCGGGCAACGGCGGTGGTGTCGCGCCCGGCTTGGGAGCGCCGACGATGCACAGCTCGGCATCCGGGATACCGTCCGAGATGCGCGGCCACAGTCGCAGGATCTCCAAGAAGCCTTCCTGATTCGGTGGCCAGTCCCGGGTACCCATGTACACGAGCCGCGGGATCTCGAGGCCGCCACCCGCGCGGGTCGCGGGCGGCAGGGTGAGATCGATCCAGCGAGCACTCGGGCACCCGCGCTTCCGGTAGAACTGTGCTTCCTCGAGGTCGTAGGTGCCGATCGCCGACGCAGCGCGGGCCACCCGGAGCTCATCGGACAGGATGCGCCTCGCCTCCACCGTTCCCGGGAGTCCGCGCGTGAGTCGCCACACCAGTGATTCGGAGTTGACCGTGTTGATCACCAGCTCGCTGCGACCGACCTGTGTCGAGCGCAGATAGGACTCGGCCATGTACGAATGCTCGGCGAGGAAGACGTCGCTGTCGAGATCGTCGACGGTCCGGACAAGGTCGTCGGTGTCGAAACGGACGTGGCAGACACTGCGCCGGGTCCGCAGACTGCTGCCGATGAGCGCCGGGAGCAGTACGGGCGGCTTCGGCACCCGGATCACCCTGCCGTCGGCCGAGATCCGCGGAGCGTCACCGGTGGTGAGATGGTTGGACAGACACACCGCACGCAGGTCGAACGACTCTGCCGCGATGTCGAAGATCACCCTGGCCAGCGCGACGTCGCCGCCGTGGTCGTGTTCGATGTCCTTGGCCATCATGAAGGTCACAGTCGTCATGCGATCACCCCTGTCATGCGGTTTCCTCTTCTCGGGTGACGAGCCTCGCGGGCCGCACCGACCGAACATAGATCGCGAACAGGATCGCGTCGGTCACCACCGATGCGATCGCCGCCCCGACCGCACCGAAAACCGCCAGCGCGCAGACCGATCCGAGCTTCACCGGGACCAGGACGGCGGCCGCGGCGCTGCGCACGACGTCACGACGCTGCACGTAGAGCACCGTCGTCAGCACGTTGTTCATCACGCGCAACCCGACGAACAGCGAGATCACCACCAGCGCCCAGGCGAGCTCATGTGAGTACGGGGTTGCCAGCATCACGAACCCGGACACCATCACGAGCGCCGATGTCGCCGCCGCCATGATCACGACGTGCTTCACCGGCGGCCCCGCCGCCACCGCGCCATCGGCCGCACGCAGCTGCTCGTGATAGGTCCCGGCAAGCGACATCCCGACCTGGCCCGCCGCCCATCCGACCGTGGCGGCGATAGCGAAGTATCCAGCGACATCGGAATCCGTCACCGCCCCCAGCAACAGGATGTCGCCCTGCATGTAGAGCGCATTCGCGAGATGCTCACCGAACAGGATCGCGATGAGGCGCGCCGAGCCGGGGACCCCCGGTCTGGTACGCGGCGCAAACGTCGCGGCATGGAGGGCGATGACGACATACGGTGCGAGATAACAGAAACTCGCCGTCTCGAGGTCGGCCGACGGCGCGAACTGCAGATAGCCGATCGCGAGTGCGATGCTGACGAACTGCCGTGTGGTGTCGAATCGCATCACCCGATCGGGGTGGCCGTCGCGGAGTGCGCGGCTCTTGACCGCATTGAACACGATCTCGCCGCCGGCGACGGACAGTGCGAACCACACCAGATACGGTGCGCCGAGACACAGCGCGCCCACCACCATCAGACCGAGCCCCAACAGGACCCGGGTCACGCGCTCGGCTGCGAAGGCATCCTCCGCCTCGCGGATGGCACGCACCGCGAACGGATTGTCCAGTGGGGCCGCGATGATCGCACCGAGTGCGAAGGCCATCGCGTACTGCCCGTAGGCGCCGATGCCGAGGTGGAAGGTGAGAGCGACGGTCCAGCCGAGACCGGCCGCTCGTCCGCCGTAGGTCCAGCCGGCGGCCGCGAGCGCCTTGACGACGTGGCGTCGGCTGTCGACCGCCGACGCCGCCTCATCGGTGCCGGCCACACCGGTCTCGGCGGCGCCGCTCAGGCCCGGCACAACGCCCTCGCCCAGGTGTCGAGGTAGGTTCTGACGACCTCGTCGGGTTCACGCACCTCGCGCATCTCCTTCAGCGCCTCCCCCATCGCGGACAGCCGATCTCGCGACGTGACGAGTTCCGCCGCGGCCGAGGCCAACGCGTCCACTGTTTCCTCGTGCGTCCGTCCGCCCTCCTCGACGACGAGGACACCTCCCTCGGTCCGGAGCTCGCCGAGCGCACCGTGGCCGGTACACACGACCGGAGTGAGGTGTGCGATCGCGTCGGAGACGACGCTCGATCCGGGGAACGCCTCACCGTAGAGGCTCCGCGTGCCGTAGGGCACGACGAGCGCTCGGACGGAGGAGAAGTACGCGGGAAGATCCGCGTCGTCGACCCCGCCGAGGATCTCGACCCCGTCGAGGCCGGGTAGGGCTTCGGTGCCGCGGCCGGCGATCCGGATCGCGATGTCGTCGGGAAGGACACCCCGAAGCCGTTCGACATGCTCGAAACCCTTTCCGCGATAGACCAACCCGAACAGTCCGACCGCTTTCGGGCGATCCGGTGCGGCAACGACCTCACCGCGGCTCCAGACGGGCATGTGTGCATGCCGCACCGTGGTGTCCGGGTAGGCGCGCAGCAACGACCGCGCCCCGGCGTGGCTCATCGCGAACAGTGTCCGGGCTCCGACCACTCTCCGCTCGATCGCACGCGATAGCGGCCGGAGCGGGAAATGTACTGCGTGGTTGAGGAATCTGCGCCGCTCGAGGAACGCGACACGTCCCGGCCACCACACGAGACCAGGCGGATCGTGCACGGTCGCACTGACCAGGACGCCGCGTCGAATCCGTTCGAGTCCGGCAGTCGGCCAGAAGGATTCGACCGATCCGCCGGAGAACTCACCGTGCACGACGACCGGACGACCATCTGCGGCGTCGATGAGTTCGATGATCTCGCGGCGTCGCGCGCGCAGGTCGGTGACCGTGTCGGTACCCGGCCGCGGGTGCCGGACCTCGTGGAAGTCGGTGAGCCGCCGCCGCAGCATGTCCGCGAACACCTCGGAGTACGCCCCGACCCCGCCCGCGCTCCGCTCGGCGGCGACATAGATGACGCGGGCCCCGTCCAGCCCGTCCAGCCCGGACGTCCCGGGTTGCCCGATCGTCCCCGGCGTCGACTGCCCCGTCATCAGTAGAAGAGCGGCCGGTACTTGGGCCGGTACCGCAACGCCGACTCGGGCCGCCGGGAGATCGTCGTGGCCGGAACACCGCCGACGATGTCGAGGTCGGCGACGTCCTTGCTGACGAGCGCGCAGGCGGCGACCACGGCGCCTCGGCCGATGCTGACCCCGCTGACGATGGTGGCGCGGCTGGCGATCCAGGCGTAGTCGCCGATGTGGACCGGTTCGAGGACGGCCGCGAACTCCGGACTCGCCGGGTCGTGTTTACCGGCGATGATCTGGGTGTCGCTGGCGATCACCACGTTGTCGCCGATGCAGATGCCCGACCGCGCGTCGAACAGCACGCGGAAACCGATGGAGCAGGCCTCCCCGATGCGGATCTGGTCGATGTCGAAGACCTGGCACCCGCGCAGGATCGACGTGTCCTTGCCGATCTTCGCGCCGAACGCACGAAGGAACGCCTGCCGGATGGTGTGCGACGGGAGGTGGGTGACGATGGTGTTGTACAGCAGGATTCCGACCCGGTTCCTGGCCTTCGCGATCGTCGAGATCTCGGTGAAGGTGTACCGCGGATGGAAATCCGCGCGCTGCGGGACGGTCGGACCGGCGGGTCCGGCCGCCGGCGGTGTCGTCATCTCGGTACTCACGTGCGCTCCGCTCCCCTCGTGACCACGGCCTCGGACACGAGGTTCCTGATCTCCTTGATGAATGTCTCCTCGCCGAAATGGGCGACGTGTGCCTTGATCTGTTCGGCATCCCAGTCGCGCGTGGCGATCTCGGCGACGGCGGCCCGGATGCTCATCGGGTCGGGTGCGTCGAAGAACACGCCGTTCACGCCCTCCGCGATGGTGTCGAGGAAGCCGCCCCAGCGCAGTACGGCGCAGGGTTTGCCCCGCATACCGCCCTCGAGTGGCGTGAGACCGTAGTCCTCGTAGCTGGCGGCGATCACGGCGGTGCAGTGCTCGTACAGCCACCCCATCTCGGCGTCGGTCAGGTCGCACAGCATCGTCACGTTGTCGGGCGCGGTCGCGCGCAGGCGGTCCGCCTCGGGTCCGCGGCCCACGACCACCAGGTGCTCGTCGGTACCCCGGAAGGCATCGATCACCGCGTCGACGTTCTTGTACGCCAACAGGCGTGAGATACACAGGTGGTACGGGCGTACCGGTACACCCGCGGGCGCATCTGCCGTCCCGGACGGTGCCGGGGGCGGGATCACCGGAGCCGAGACCACCGTGGAATCGAGACCGTACGTCGCCGCGATGCGGTCGCGGACCGCACTCGATATCGCCAGATAGCGGTCACAGCCCAGTGCGGCGGCGCGGTCCCAGCGACGGAGTGCGGGGCCGAGCATCCTGATCGCGAGTCTCTTGATCGCACTGGATGATTCGCCGAGGTAGACATCGGTCTGGTAAAGCCAGCGAGCAGGCGAATAGCAGTAGACGAGCCGGTAGCCGGTGGTGTCGAAGCCGTGCGCCCAGCCGCTCGAACTCACCACCACGACGTCGGCGTCGATCCGCATCCGCGACGCGGCGAACGGCAACACGGGCAGCGCGGAGCGGTGATCGGTCCGCAGTGCCGCAACACGATTCACGGGTGAGGTGATGATCGTCTTGCCGCGGAACTCGTCGTAGGTCTGATCCGGCTCGTACAACAGCGTGTAGATCGGGGCATCCGGAAATGCCCTGCTGAGGGACAACACGACCCGTTCCGCCCCGCCCCGCTGAGTCAGATAGTCGTGAGCGATGGCCACTCTCGGCACTTTGTCCACGACGATCCCAGCATCCATCATGTGCACCACAGAACCACTTCTCCCCCGACTGATTTCGAGAAGAATTCTCGTGAATACGAGTGCACGCACTCGTGCGGACCCCGATGCCCGCTCGAGAAGAATCGTAATGTGGAAACGCCCACTCCGCGCGGCGTGCTCGGTGTATGTGAGCTTGCCAACGCGGAGCGGGCGCGAGATCGTGCCTCCTTCAGGCGGCGGGTCAGGCCGCTCCCAGCACGCCTGCAGCGTATTTCGGGGTCCAGTCGTGTTTGTAGACGGCACCGAAGTTCTGTTCACGATCAGCCGGGTCGGGCCCGTTGTCACGGATGCTGTAGATGAATGTGGGGCCCACGAATCCGGCGGAGACGGCGAAGCTCATGACGTCCGTGATCTGCTTCGCCTGTTCCCATTCCGAGACGGCGTCGGCTGCGGTGCCGGTCGGAGCGCCGAGCTCGGTGAACCAGATCTTCTTCGGACCGTCGCCGCGCGCGATCATCAGGTTGCGTACCGCCGGGACGTCGGTGACGGCGTTCTCCGGATTGGCGTACAGGCCGCCGGGGAACACGTACGGGTGCATCGCAAGGGCGTCGAAGCTGCCCTTGGCACCGGCGTTGTACATGGCCGTGACGAAGTTCGGCGGCGAGTTCCAGCCGCCGGAACGGGCCAGACCTGCGGCGATGACGGTGGAGCCCCACTGCGTCGACTTGATGGCGCTGTAGGCGGCCTTCAACAGGGAGGTGTATCGCGCGGCGTCGACGGTCCACCCGAAGAAGATGGGCAGGTTCGGCTCGTTCCAAATCTGGTAGTTGGTGACCTTGCTGCCGTAGCGGGCGATGAACTTCTTCAGGAAGGCGGCCAGATCGGCGTTCTCGGTGGGCGGGGCGGTGAAGAAGGACCCCACCGGACGCGACCACGGCGGCGACGACACCACATTGGCCAGGACCTTGAGACCGCGGGCCCGTGCGGCGTTGATGATCCGGTCGGGGGTGGACCAGTTGTAGGAGTTCCTGGTCGTCTCGATCGCATTCCAGTCGATCGTCACACGCAGCCAGGTCGCCTTGGTCCGCTTGACCGCGTCCAGCTCACGACCGAGGTCGGAATCGTTAAGCCACAGCAGACCCGCGCCGCCGGCGAAGCCGAATCCGGCCGTGGTGACGGGCACCGCCGCATCGGTGGGGCCGGCCGCACTCCCGGAACCGAACCAGCTCGAGGTGTCGGGAGCCGCTTTCGCCGAACCCGACACGCTCCCGCCGATGACGAGTCCGAGCACCAGAGAGATGCTCACCACAAAGGCGGAGAGGAAGTGGGTTCTCGAAAGGCGGAATTGCCCGGATGATCGTATTGTCATGGCGCAGAGAGTACCGCCAAGTTCGGGGACCCATATGGGTGGCGGATTCCGAACCGGCTGTGTTCGCAGGTTTTACATGCTCTGGTCGGGGAATCAGTGCGTGTTCGAAAGTCGGTGACACGACATCGATGTCGTTCACCTCGCGCTGGGAGAAATTGTCGATGAAATCTGCGTTGATCACCGGTATCACCGGGCAGGACGGCCTCTACCTCGCCGAACTCCTGCATGCGAAGGGTTATCGGGTCGTGGGACTCGTTCGGGGACAGAACAATCCGAAGGCAGCCCGCCTCGCCGAATCACATCCGTACGTCGACATCGTGAGCGGCAATCTGCTCGATCTGTCCAGCCTGATGCGGGCCATGACCTACGCGAATCCGGATGAGGTGTACAACCTCGGCGCGGTCTCCTTCGTCGCCTACTCGTGGCAGAACGCCCGACTCACGAGCGATGTGACCGGTACGGGCGTACTGAACATGCTGGAAGCGGTTCGGCTCCATCAGGATACGACGGGCAAGGACATCCGCTACTACCAGGCGTCCAGCTCCGAGATGTTCGGGAAGGTGCAGGAGGTCCCCCAGCGCGAGTCCACGCTGCTGTGGCCGCGCTCGCCCTACGGCGTGAGCAAGGTCTTCGGCCACTACATGACGATCAACTACCGCGAGTCCTACGGGATGCACGCAAGTTCCGGAATCCTGTTCAACCACGAGTCGCCGCGTCGCGGCCCCGAGTTCGTCACCCGCAAGGTCACCCAGGCGGTCGCCCGCATCGCCCTCGGCATCGACGACTCCATCGCCCTCGGGAACCTCGATGCGCAGCGCGACTGGGGATTCGCCGGTGACTACGTCCGCGCGATGTGGTTGATGCTCCAGCAGGACATCGCCGACGACTACGTCATCTCGACCGGCGAGACCCATTCCATCCGGGAGTTGCTCGACGTCGCGTTCGGGGTCGTGGGCATCGACCGGTGGGATCATCTGGTCCGCATCGATCCCCGCTTCTTCCGTCCCGCCGAGGTCGATCTCCTCATCGGCGACAGCACCAAGGCACGTGAGCTCCTCGGCTGGAAGCCCGAGGTCGGTTTCGCCGAGCTGATCACGATGATGGTCGAGGCCGATCTCGACACCGAGTCGAAGAAGCTGGCCGGCAAGGTCGCATGACCCCGCCACGTGCCCTTGTCACCGGCGCGAACGGGCAGGACGGGCACCTGCTGATCGAGGAATTGGTCACGCTGGGTTGGGATGTCGTCGCCGTCGTACGACCGGGCCGAGCGGTGGGTCGCTCGTCCGGTGGCAATGTGGTGATGAGTCCGGTCGACCTCGCCGACCCGGAATCGACGCGCCGCGTGATCACCGACCACGCACCCGACCACATCTTCCACCTCGGCGCCGTGTCCTCGGTGTCGGAGAGCTGGCACGATCCGCTGACGACCGCCCGGGTGACCGCGATGTCGACCGTCGCGATCCTCGAGGCGGCGTCCGCACTCACCGACCTCGGACACCGTGTCCATGTCGTCAACGCCTCCAGCGCCGAGATCTTCGCGGGATCCACGATCACGCCCCAGGACGAGACCACGCCGATCGCGCCGGCGTCTCCCTACGGGGCGGCGAAAGCGTACGGCCACACCATGGCCGGGGTGGCGAGGTCGAAGGGATTGCAGGTCGCCAACGCCATCCTCTATCCACACGAGTCCCCGCTGCGTTCCACTCGTTTCGTGACCCGGAAGATCACCGCCGGAGTCGCGGCGATCGCGGTCGGCAGCACCGAACCACTCGTCCTGGGCAACCTCGATGCACGCCGGGACTGGGGGTGGGCGGGCGATCATGTGTCCGCGATGATCACCCTCGCCGTGAACCGGGCCAACGACGACTACGTGGTGGCGACCGGCGAATCCCACAGTGTCGGTGAGTTCGTCGCCACCGCCTTCGAGGTGGCCGGGATTCCGGAGTGGGAACACCTCGTGACGACCGATCCGTCGTTCGTCCGGGCGGCGGACGGCGTCGATCTGGTGGGCGATCCACGCAGGATCCGCGATGAGTTCGGCTGGCGGCCCAGGACCGGATTCACCGAGGTGGTCGAGGCCATGGTCCGGCACGACCTCGCCCTCCTCGGCGCGGACCAACCCCGGCGAGCGGCAATCGCATGACCTCGGCCCGCGACACGGTCCCGGGAGATCCCGGTTCCGGATTCCCCGGCGGAGCCCGACGCCTGATGTCGGTGCGTCGCCGGCAGTTCCGCTCACGGTCCTGGGTCCCGAGGTACACGAGAGCCCTCCGGTACACCGACCTGGTCGTGGTGGTCGCGTCGGTGGCACTGGCGCAACGACTCCGGTTCGGTCCCAGCGGTGCCCTCCACTCGGCCGCGGCGGTCCACCTCCCGTCGATCCTGGTGTCCGCGGTCCTGGTCGCCGTCTGGATGGTCGCGATCGCCGCCTTCCAGACCTACGACCGCCGGATCCTGGGATCCGGTCCGCAGGAGTACAGCCGCGTCGTCACCGCATGCTTCGCGGTGTTCGGCGGACTGGCGATCGTCGATCTCCTGGGCGGACTGAACATCGCCCGCGGTTACCTGGCGCTGGCCCTGCCGATGGGAACCATCGGACTGTTGCTGAGCCGGAACATCTTCCGCCGTCTCCTCGCACGGGCACGGGTCTCCGGGCGGCACCGTGAGTCGGTACTGATGGTCGGCGGTGTGGAGTCGGTGCGGCCGACCGTCCGGCGACTGGCGGCCGCCGCCCCACTGGGATACCAGGTCGTCGGCGCGTGCCTACCGCCCGGGCATCGTGGTACGGACACCGACATCGACGTCGACGGGGTGGCGATCCCGGTCCTCGGAGATTTCGACGACGTCCTCGCCGCCGTCGGGGCGTCGGGGGCGACCACCGTTGCGGTCACCTCGGCTGACGCCCTGGGGCATCAGGCGATGCAGGACCTGTCGTGGAATCTGCACGGACTCGACGTCGACATGGTGGTCGCACCAGGTGTCACGGATGTGACCGGTCCCCGGATGATGGTGCGTCCGGTCGCCGGGCTGCCACTGCTGCACATCGATCACCCGCGTTACGAATCGGCCACTCGGTTCCGCAAGGCCGCTCTCGATCGCTGTGGCGCAGCGGTTCTCCTGCTGGCACTGGCACCCGTGTTCCTGGCGGTTGCGGTCGCGGTGGTCGTCGACTCCGGCTTCCCGGTCTTCTATCGGGCCGACCGGGTCGGGCTGGGCAACAGGAACTTCCGCATGTGGAAGTTCCGGTCCATGATCGCCGGCGCCGACCGCATGAGGGACCGGCTCGGCGACCGGGACGACGGCGCGGGCCTGCTGTTCAAGGTCCGCGACGATCCGCGGGTCACCCGGGTCGGCAGGGTGATCCGCGCCTTCAGCCTCGACGAACTCCCCCAGTTGTTCAACGTTCTCACGGGCCAGATGAGCCTCGTGGGTCCGCGTCCGCCGTTGCCCGACGAGGTCGCGAAGTACGACGGTCGCGTCGCACGGCGGATGCTCGTCAAACCCGGGATGACGGGACTGTGGCAGGTGTCCGGGCGCTCGGACCTGTCGTGGGAGGAGTCGGTCCGGCTGGACCTCTCCTATGTGGAGAACTGGACCATCATGCAGGACCTGACCATCTTGTGGCGCACCGCACGAGCAGTCGTCGCGAAGGACGGAGCGTACTGAGCCCCGGGCACCCGCCGCCCGGAACGGTCGCCACTTCGGCCCGGAATTGCGTTCTCCACCCCGCGATTCGGAGACCGAAGTGGCGATCACTCGTTGCGGGAAGGGCCGGCAAGATCCCGATAGGCCTCGAACATCGCGCGTCCCAGCTCGCGCTGTCCGGCAGCGCTGTAATGGATGGTCTCCCCCGGGTTGTGCATGCCCTCCGGCCCCGGTACGTGGGCACATGCCGCGTGCCGGTCGGGTGTGGTCGCGTGGACATCCGCGATACCCGGGTACCGCGGATGTCCCGTGGCGATCTCCTCGGGCACCATCTGGCCGAGGATGAACGGCACCACCCCGAAATGGTCACGGAGACCGCGGATCAACGTGTCGAGCCGGTCCTGATAGACGTCGGGTGGCGTCAGCGGGACATCGCTCTCGCCCTGATGCCAGAGGATCGCCGCGAGTCGTGAACCGGCGCCCGCGGCGGTGAGAGCGTTGCCGATCTGCCGGACGGCGAGGTCGTACAGATTGACGCGCACGGACCGGTTCGCCGGGTCCCAGCTGTACCCGTTCTTCTGATGGAACGACGTGTCGCCGCGAGCCGACGGGACCAGCAGCACTGCCTCACCGGTGTGGTCGGCCAGCAGGGAACCGAACGTCGTCGCGAATCCGGCCCCGGCACCGGGGATCTCGTGGAGCAGCGGGTCCTCGGCCTGCAGTATCCGCCCGCGCCGCCGGCCGCATCCCGGCCACTGGTGGACCCGACGATCCGGCTGGGTGGGAAGCGCATCGACCCCGGCCATTCCGGCACCATGCGCATTCGACTGCCCGAGAACCGCGACCACCGAGTAACGATCGGCCGGTTCGACGGCGGTCCCCGCGGCGAGTAGACGTTTCACCGCGTCTTTCGTGCGGATGATCCGCTGGGCCCTGGCCGGCGCGTCCCCGTGGATTCGCACGTCGGACTCCGAGATCGACTGACCCGTCGTGGGTTCGTGCATGGCGTTCACCTCTCCGCGCAGGTCGACGATGCCGGTTCCCCGGCGAAGCGGGCCGAGATCCACGGCAGCAGTGCGGCCGCGTCCACATCTGGGTGCCCGCGGTCGGCTTGGTAGTCGACGGTCACCGAGTTGCCGGCGGCACAGGCGCGTTCGACGAACCTCGCAGTCCACTCCGCATCGATGAAGGTGTCGCGGCCGCCGTAGAGGACGTACATCGGCACCGGTGTCGGGGCCACCGGTACGGCATATCCGGCGAGGACCTCCGACAACCTGTACGCGGACTCCGGCGTGCCGGGTCCGATGTCGCGCGGCGCCAGCGACTCGGCCGCCTGCGCCCGGCCGGCGACTGCCGGTCCCGTACAGGCGGACAACGTGTCCCACGTCGCCACCCCTCGCCGGTAGTCGTCGAGCCGTACCGCCGGGTCGCGACGTGACCACGCCTCGACGATCCACTGCAGCATGAGCTGCTGGTCACCGGTGATCGTGCCGTTCCGGGACTTCTCGACCACATCGGCGATGTCCGCGGCCGGGACCATCGCGGCCGCACCGAGCATCGTCAGACCTCGGCCGTACTCGGGTGCCGCCATCGCGGCGGCCAGAACGGCTCCGCCACCCTGGGATCCGCCGTAGGCGACCCACTCCTCGGAGGCGTAGGGCACCACCGCCCGCAGCGCCCGGACGGAATCGATCACGTTCATACCCGCGGTCCGGGCGTCGAGATACGGGTGCACTCCCGGACTCCCGAGGCCCTGGTAATCGGGCAGTGCCACCACGAAACCCGCCTTGACGAGCCCGTGTGCGAGTTCGCCGAGACCGTACATCCCGGCGGCGACGGAGGGTGCGCACGGCTCGTCGATGCCGGTGGTGCCGTGCGCGAACGCCACGACCGGCCTCGTCTGACCGGCGTCGGGTTCCGGACCGGTGACCACCAGTCCACTGACGACGGTGGGTTCTCCCGAGTTCGCATCCGTGGACCAATAGGTCACCCGGATCGCGCGGGCGTCGTCGAGACGTGCCGAGATCGGCAGCGAGCCGGTGTATTCGGCCGACACCACCTTCCCGGGGCCCTCGACGATCGCGAACGGCACCGGGCCGTCCGCGGGGTCCCGGACTACGTTGACGAGACGGACACCCGAGATCACCATGACCAGCATGATCGTGTGCGTCACCAGCGCGAGCGGTGCCGCGATGAGGAGGGGATGCCGGCGGACGAAGCCGGTCATCGCCGACGCATCCTCCTGGCCACCACCATGGCGGGCTGCTCGATGTATCGATAGGTGATGCTCGCGAACACGAGGCTGACCGATCCGACGAGCAGGACGTTGACGATGAGACCCGTCACCGAATCACCCTGCAGCAGTCCGAGTCTGCCGATCACGATCATCAGCGGGAAATGCCAGAGGTAGATGCTCAGCGAGATCCGTCCGCTGTAGTCGAGCGGCTTCCAGTCGAGCGCGGTGGCGAGCCTGCCCTCCTGTCCCGCGGCGAGCGGCAGCACGATGATCAGGATGAGCAGCGCCGAGGACAGCGCTGTGAAGGTCGACTGATACGACGAGCCGGCCGCGATCAGCACCAGCATGATCAGCATCGACGGTACGAGCGCCACCGCCGACGCGATACGCAGACGCCGGGCGCCCCGAACCGAGATGTGGCCGGTGCCGACCGCGACGAACGCCGCGACGGCGAGCATGCCGAACGCGAAGTTGTCGGCGGCTGCGAAGAAGCTCCGCAGGATCACGGCGACGGCGTTGGGTCCCCAGTTCTGCTCGGTCACCGCGGTGATGCCCCGGGCCTCGGCGACCCGGCTCGCGACCATCTTGCCGATCGTCCCGACCACGATCAGGATCACCGGTGGTGTCACCACGAGGATCGCGGCATGCGTTCCGAACCGCCGCCGTAGCCACCACATGGCCATCCCGAACAGCGGCAACGACAGGTAGAAGCCGAATTCCAGTGTCAGCGACCACGATGGGCTGATGCCTGTCTGCAGGTACTGCGGGAAGTAGGTCTGCGTCAGGGTCAGGTTGGTCAGGAGCATCACCGGGTCGGTGATCATGCCCGTCCCGGTGTCCTTGCCGGTCTCACTCACGACGAACTCGTTCACGACGAAGCAAGCCTGGAGAACGTAGTTGGTGATGAGGAAGATCAGCAGGTACGCGGGGAACACCCGCAGCAGACGATGCGTCGCGTAGGAGCGGACATCGGGCGGGGACTCGCGGCCGCTCACCAGGCCCTTCACGTACGGGAGGTAGAGCAGGAAGCCGGACAGCGCGAAGAAGAAGATCAGGGCCTGACCCAGCAGCTGGAGTCCGCCACTGGCCATCGTGTCCGGCGAATTCTGCACGGCGACATGGACGATCAACACCGCCCAGCACGCGATTCCGCGCGGGCCGTCGAGGCCACGGATCCGACCGGCGTTCGGTGTCTTCTCGGTTGCGGGGACATCAACGGCGGGGATTCCCCGCCGTTCCAGGTTCTCGGTCATCCGGCTCTCTCGATCTCTGCGCATCGGTTGTAGCTCGGTTCGTCGTCGAATCGGGCGGTCAGCCAGCCCACCACCTGGCGGCCGTCGATGCCGCCGTGGTCGGCCGCGGGTTGGAACTGGGTGTGGACGATGTCGCCGCGTGCGCAACTGCGCCGCACGGCCGCCGCGGTCCACTCCGACCGGATCAGTTCGTCCTTGCCGCCGTAGATCACGATGGTCGGCGCCGCTGCGGGCAGGTCGGGAACAGCGCGTTCGCGCAACAGTTCCCGCAGCTCGGTCACGGCCTCGGGCGATGTCGGTCGGAATTCGTCGGCGCTCAGCGACTCGAGCACCTCGGCTCGCTGTGCCCCACGGGACGCCGAACACTGCGACAACTCATCCCAGGACGCGACGACCTCGGGCCCGACGAACCGGCGCAGGTCCAGCTCCGAGTTCTCGGCGTTCAGTGCCAGCAGCAGCCAGTTGTACAGCCCGTACTGTTCGACGGTCATGGCGCCGGAGGCCGCGAGGTCGGCGAGCCCGGAGACGTCGGCAGCCGGCGACAGCGCGGCGACACCCACGAGATCGAGTTCACTTCCGTACGTCTCGGCCAGCGCGTTGGCGGCCCACGCCGCCTGCCCGCCCTGTGAGCCACCCAGGGCTCCCCACCGGGTCCCGGTCTCCGGCACGAGATATCGGGCCGCCCGGACCGCATCGATCACGTTACGGCCGGAGGTGCGCGCATCGAGGTACGGATGGGTCGGACGCTGCTCGTCCGGATCGCCGAGGCCCTGGTAATCCGGGACGACGACGACGTAGCCCAGCTGGAGCCAGCTCGCGGCGGTGACCGCCAGGTCACCCAGATCGGACTTGAGCGTGACACCGCATTCGCCGAGTACACCGCTCGTGCCGTGCGGCAGGACGATGACCGGCCGGCCGCCTTCCGGCGCCGGACCCTTGGGAGCGAAGAACGCTCCCCACGTCTCGGTCTCCTCGCCGGTCCGGCCGTCGGTCGACACGTACTTGACGCGCAGCGCCAGTTGCGAATTCGCCCGCACCCGGCGGTCGAGCAACGGCATCGTCTCGGCTGCCCGCAACGCGCCGGGTCCAGCTCCGTCGGTGTTGACGCGATACTCGACGCCTCCCGCACCGGTCGTCGGAGTGGCCTGTTCGTCGGCGTCGGATGAACAGCCGGCGACGGCAATCACCGCGGCCACCAGCACCGACGTCATCCTGATGCGCCCGCTCGATCGTCTCCCCATCACGCTCCCCCTCCGATCGCGCCCACGATAGGCGCACCCCGATGTGCGGCGTCTGACGTACGCGGGACCCGCGCCTCCCGCGGATCCACGACCCGGTCGCGCGCGACCTCCACGCCGATCACGAGCACCAGACCCATTAGCAGGCCGAGGAGCACAGCGGTCGTGATCGTGCCCCAGAACTCGGGCAGCACAGGTGCATCCGGCACCGAGGCGACGTCGATCACGTCGATCTCGTGCAGCGGTCCCGCGACCGGGCCGTCGCTCCACTCGAGTTCGGTCACCAGCACCCGGAGGACGTCGACCACCGAATTCGCGAGGTGGGCGGCGGCCTCCGCCGTCGGGCCGGTGGCCACGACGTCGAGGACGGCACTGTCGAGAGGCGAGCCGACGGTCAGCCGCTCGCGGAGACCGTCCGGGGTGACGGCGTCACCGAGCAGCCCGGCGTCGTCCGCACGGGCCACCCGCGACAGCACCTGGTCCGACACCGCGAGCTGCACATACGATGCCGACCGCAGCTGACCGGCGAGGTCGCTGGCGCGTTCGGCGCCGACGCTGGCCGGCCCCGGCGCGATGATCAGTGCGCTCGAGTGCGCCTCATAGGTTTTCGGCATCAGGGCGTACGCACCGACGCCGACGGCAGCGGCCGCGATCACCGTCGCCACGAGCACGACGAGGTTGCGGCGCACGATCGCCAGATAGTCCGCCGGTCGGCGGGTCGACGGTGACCTCATGGGCGGTCCCCGCAGTTCTGCGGCGGCTTCCACCCGGACTCCAGGGACTTCATCCAGGCCACCGATTGTCCGGAGTCGAGCTGGGCATGGGTCTCCCCGATCCGGCGCATGGCCTGGATGGGCGACCCGGCGGCGCAGGACCGGCGGATCGCCCGCTCGGTCCACGGAGCGGCGATGAGTGGGTCCTCGGTGCCGTACATGATGAGCATCGGCGCAGTGGCCCTGCCCACCGGGAGCGATGTGGCGGCGAGGTGGTCGCGGAGTCGTGCCGCCGCCTCCGGGGTGTGCGGTGCGACATCCTCGACGCCGATGGAGTTCAGCACCCGCTGGGTCTGCTGGACGTCGATCGGGATGCAGCGGAGTACCTCGGACCAGTTCTTCCGCAGGAACTCCGAGCGGTAGTCGTCGCGGTCGAACTCGTCGGGCAGCACGCGTGCGAGCGAATCGATCAGGTAGGCCATCATCGGGACCTGATCGGCGGTGAGCGTGCCCTTCTCGGCTCGTTCGACCAGTCCGGTCATGTCCGACACCGGCACCAGGGCCACGGTGCCCAGGAGGTCGAGTCCCCCGCCGTAGGTCGGTGCGAGTTCGCCCGCCGCCCACGACGCCATCCCACCGAGCGAGACGCCGTAGGAGATCCAGGTGTCGCCCAGCCCGGGGAAGACCGCACGGGCGGCACGCACCGCGTCGATCATGTTGTAGCCGTAGGTGCGCGCGTCGAGGAACGGGTGATCGACGTCCCGCATGCCGAGGCCCTCGTAGTCGCTCATCGCGACGGCGAAACCGTTGAGCACCAGTGCTGCGATGATCTCGTCGCTGCCGATCAGGTTGACGTACTCCGAAGGACCGCAGTCGTCGAGGACACCGGTGGTGCCGTGCCCGAAGGCGATCGTCGTCCAGCCACCGGGCGGCGGTTCGCCCTTCGGGGTCACGACGATCCCCGAGACCACCGTCGGCGACCGGTCGAGACCCGACGTCGACCGGTACTCGACCCGTTTGACGATCGCACCGAGTTCGGTGATCACCGGAATCGGTCCGCGGGGCGGGTCCTCGACCTCGAGCACCGCTCCGGGTCGCCCGGTGTCGGCGGCACCCCGGACGACCGGTTCCGGGTAGGGAGTGACCAGGTCGGGCGGTGGCTGGAGAACGAGCGGGACCGCCGGGTCCGATTCGGGCCCATCGGTGAACACTGTTGTGCCACAGCCACTCATCACGAGCACCGTCGCCATCAGGGAGGCGGCGAACCGCCCGCGGGTCGACGCCCGCGTCAACGACCCCGCCCGTCCGACGGGACACCGGCCGCCGCGGCCGGGCCGGAACCGTTGGGTGAGGAGTGGCCGATCGTGGCGCGGATCGTCCCGGTCGCGCTGTCCGGAGCGGACTCGATGTTCTCGTCGGGGACAGTATCGTCGGCGTACACCGCGTCGTCGACCGGTTGCTCGTCGGCACCGGACTCCGTGACGGACGAATCCGGCGACGACATCGGCCCCCGCTTGCCGCCGACGAGTACCGTACCGATCACCGATCCGACGAGCTCGATGGCGGCGACACTGTCGCTCAGCGCCTTTCGGGTCGCCGTGCCGCTTCGCACCACCACGACCATCGCGTCGGCAAGAGCCGAGTACACGATCGAATCCGACGACGTACCCCGCTGGGTCGATCCCGGCTTCTCCGGCCTCATGGGCGGGCAGGCGATGACGATGTAGTCGAAGCGCTCGCGCAGTTCGTCGAGCACCGATCCCATGACCGGACTGCTCACGAGGGCACCGGATTCCGGCGGCACCGGGCCGGCGGGGAGGATGGTGAGCGCACCGTGGCGGACGTACGGGTCGACGCTGCCGGCACTCCCGGTCAGCACGGTGGACAGTCCGTGATCCGCGGAGATCTCGGCACCCGCGGTCAGGCCACCGCCGGACAGGTCGCCGTCGACGAGCAGGACGGTGTTCCCCGTGGCGGCCACGGTCGAGGCGAAGCGGGCGGCGATGTCGGCTGCCCGGGCCTCAGGCCCGACGCCGGTGAATCCGATCACCCGCGGTGCCCGGTCCTGCTCGTTGCGCCGTCCACCGAGGAAGCGGATCAGATTGTGCAGTCCGCGAAGGGCATCCGCGTCGGGATCGACGGACTCGCCGCCACCGATCGCCTCGACTGACACCGGGTGGGGCGACAGCACCGCGAGTACGGGATGGTGGGTCGAATCGACGGCGGTGGCCTCGTCGACGACGGTTCCGCGACGCCGCCACCCGAGCAGCAGCGCGACCACGACACCGACGACGAGTCCGGCGCCGACACCGATCCCGGTCCAGAGCATCCAGGGCGCCCCGGCGGGTGCCGGCAGACCCGGTTCGTCGTAGAGGACCGCGGAGGCCGCCGAGGTCCCGCCGCGTCGTGACGTCTCGAGTTCCTGCACGACCTCGACGGTCTGCTGGGCGACGGCGGACGCATACGACTGGGCCCGTTGCGGACTCGGTCCCGATACCGAGATGGTGAGGATGACGGTGTCCTCGACGGGTAGCGCCGTCGTCTGCGATTGCAGGTCAGCGGGGCCGATGGCCCCCTCCAGCGCCTGGGAGGCGCGGGTGGCCACCTGCTCACTGGTCGCGATCTGGGCATACGAGTTGACGCGCCCCTCGGCGAAGAGGTTGTTCTGGTACGACTCGCCCACCGAGGTGCCGCCCTCGGCGGTGACGAAGAGGCGGGCCGTCGACACGTAGTCGACGGACGTGAAGTACATGCCGTAGCCGAATCCGACCAGTCCGCCGACGAGAACGCTCGCCACGACGGCCCACCAATAGCGGACCGCGGTGCGGACATATTCGTTGAATGGCACGAGACCTGCTCCTTCCGGCGATGGCGGAGCAAGACCGAGGGATCGAGTGATCAACCGTGGAAATGTCTGTGAAACATTTCCACGGCGGATTGTTCGAAACCTGGTGCCTTTCCCCGACGCGCCAACTCTAACCACTGTCGGCCGGTCGCGCGCTTCGAGAGCTGTGATCTCTGACTCGTCGTGGCCCACTTACGTTTCGGTCGAGATCTCACCCGATGCCCACCGCCGGATCGTGTCATGATGCCCCGGTGGGGATTGTTCGTTCACTTGCGATCGTGACCGCGGTGGCGGTCGGCACCTTCGGCTGCCTCCTCGCCGGCGAGTCCGTCGTCACCGCGGCCTTTCTGGGAATCGCGTTGATCGCGGGAGCATATGTGGGACTGCAACATCCGACGTGGTTGTGGTGGGCACTCGCCGTCGTCGTCGCCGTGCTTCCCGCCGGGTACGTCCCCGGTACGCCCGTGCCATTGATCTTCACCCTCACCATGGCCGTGCTGCTCGCCACCGTTCTCCACCCCCGCGACACGGTGAGCTGTACGCCGCTCGAGTACGCACTCATCGCCTTCGTCGGCGTCGCCGGCCTGTCGGTGGTGGCCACCCTGCACAAGGTCGACGACATCGTCGAGTACGCGAAGTGGTCGGGTGCGATCCTCCTCGTCGTCGCGCTGTTGCGGCTGCGCGCCGATCAACTGAGGACCTTCGGCAGGGTCTTCGTCGTGGCATCGGTCGTGTCGGCGGCGACGGGCCTCGCAATGCTGACGATCGACAAGTCCGCACGGACCTTCGATCTGCTGTCCCCCTTCGGATATGACGCGTCGTCGGCGGGCCGGTTCGTCTTCGACGGCGCCTCGGTGACGGCTCGGTTGTCGGGCACCTACATCGACCCGAACGCCGCGGGCATCGGCTTCCTGGCGGCCCTGATGATCAGCCTGCTGGTCTTCGAGGGCCGCCGGCGCTGGGTTCTCGCGCTGCTCCTGTTCGCGGCCGTCGCGATGACCCTGAGTCGCGCGGCGATCTTCTCCGTCGTCCTGGCGCTCCTCCTGATGCTCGCCTTCCACACCATGTCGACCCGCGGACGCACCGCGATCATCGGGACACTCGCGGGCGGGATGGCCCTGCTGTCGGCGATCCCCGCGTCGCGGCGCCGGATCTTCTCGTCCTTCGGCGAGAGCGACACCGGGTCGACCGCACGCACCGACGCGCTGCGCGAGTTCCCCGAGAAGATGAGCGGGCACTGGTTGTTCGGACACGGTTGGGGCATCGCCGAATTCAAGGATCCGGAGAAGGCGTTCACCATCAACTACGTGGCCAACGCGCCGCTGCTGTCGGTCTATCGCGGTGGACTCCTCGTCGGAATCGTGTTCACCGCGATCATGATCTACGCCTGCTACCTCGCCTACCGCTGCCTGCGGTCCTCCCGGTCCGAGATCGCCCTGTACGGCGGTTGCTTCATCGCTTTCTTCGTCCTGGGTATGCAGCTCGACTTCAGCACCGTGTCCATCCCGGTCTCGGTGACCGACCTGTCGCTGATGCTGGTGTTCCTCATCGTGGCGCTACAGAGTTCCGGAGCCGACGACCTCGTCCGGCACACCCGGCCGGCCGAACATCCCGCGCCGCTCTCCGTCAGGACGCGTGTGTCACGGTGAGACGTGTTGTCCGACTACTGTTCTGCATCTTCCTCGTCGTCACGGTCGTCGGCGGCACCGTCGGCTACCAGCTGTTCACGCGGACCCACGATGATCCGCTGCGCGAGGTCGACGCCATCGTCGTACTGGGCGGCGAACACGACGGACGCGAGGACTACGGAATCGAGTTGGCACGCAGGGGTTATGCCGACCACGTGCTGATCTCCGACCCGTATCGTCCCTACACCGAGCAGGATTCGATGATGCCGCGCGTGTGCTCGGCGAGCACCCCGGACATCACCGTCACCTGCTTCGAACCCCATCCCTCCACGACCCGCGGCGAGGCGATGTTCGTCCAGGAGATGGCACGTCGCCACGACTGGCGCGAGGTCATCGTCGTCAGCTGGAGCTATCACCTGGTGCGGGCCCGATTCATCTTCGGCCAGTGCTTCGACGGCGACGTCGTCATGCACGCGGTACCACGTGACTACAGCCCCAACCCCGTGCTCTGGGGTGCGGTGTACGCATACCAGTACGGCGGCCTCGGAAAGGCCGCCGTACTCGGGTGTGACTGAGTCCCTCGAGGGAACCTGCGATCAGCCGTTGAAGATGTCGCGCAACGCCTCCACCTCGGCGACCCGCTCGGCGTGGGTCGGCGCGGTCGGCGAGGCGAGGATGCAGGTGACGCCCGCCTCGCGGAACGCGGCCACGCGCTCGGCGACCTGGGCCCTGGACCCGATGAGCGACATGGCGCTCACCAGGTCGTCGGGGACCGCCGCGGCCGCCTCGACCTTCTTGCCGTCGAGGTAGAGGTCCTGGATGAGCTTCGCCTCGTCGGCATAGCCGTACCGGATGGCGAGCTGGTTGTAGAAGTTCTTGTCCCGCGCGCCCATGCCGCCGATGTACAGCGCGGCGTGATGGCGGACGAGTTCCCTCGAGTTGTTGATCTGCTCCGGATCGTCGGAGATCCGGGCGGTGGCCTGGACGACGATGCCGAGGTCGCCCAGAGACGGGTCGCGCTTGGCCCTGCCGGCGGCGAGCGACTCACCGAACGCGGCGTCGATGTGCTCCGGGTGGAACAGGATCGGCTGCAGCTCGTCGAACATCTCCGCGGCCAGCTCGATGTTCTTGGGGCCGATGGCGGCCAGCAGGAGCGGGATGTTGTCGCGGACGGGATGGTTGATGATCTTGAGCGACTTGCCGAGTCCGGAACCGCCGTGCTCCTCGTCGAGCGGAAGCGTGTAGTGCTTGCCCTGGTAATCGAGCTTCTCGCGACGCCAGACCATGCGGCAGATCTCTGCGTGCTCGCGGGCCCGGCCCAGCGGGTAGTCGTACTTCACGCCGTGGAAGCCCTCGATGACCTGCGGTCCGGAGGCGCCGATACCGAGTACCGCACGGCCGCCACTGATGTAGTCGAGACCGGCCGCGGTCATCGCGAGATTGGTGGGGGTGCGCGAGTACATCGGCAGGATCGCGGTCTGCAGTTCCATCGTCTCGGTCTTCGCGGCGATGTAACCGAGCTGGGAGACGGCGTCGAAGCTGTAGGCCTCCGGGACCGCGATGCGTTCCACGCCCGCGGCCTCGAAGTCGGCGAGGTTGTTGATGGTCTCGCGGAAGGCGCCTGCGTAGTTGATCGGCATGCCCAGCTTCATCGATGTCATGGCGTCGGATTCTTCCACAGCAACCACCCGTTGGACCATGATCAGCCGAACGTTCCATCGCTCCCCGGAGCGATACCCACCACACCTGCACTGAAGTGCGGTGACCTAGCCCGACACACCGACGACACAGCGAATACCGGCCGAACCGCGCCGGAACGTTTAGGAAATTCGGAGCCGAGCCCTCATCATGAAAACCATGAGCGGCGAGATGCTGATCCTGGTGCTGTTGGTGATCACGGCCCTCGGCTTCGATTTCACCAACGGTTTCCACGACACCGGCAACGCCATGGCAACCTCGATCGCCACCGGTGCGCTGAAACCCAAGACAGCCGTCGGGCTCTCCGCCGTCCTCAATCTCGTCGGCGCCTTCCTCTCGGTCGAGGTCGCCGCCACCATCACCAAAGACGTCCTGAACATCCAGCAGACCTCCGGCGCCGACGCCGGCGAGATCGTGACCGGCCTCACTCCCGCGACCGCGCTGTTGATCATCTTCGCCGGACTCATCGGCGGCATCCTCTGGAACCTCTTCACCTGGCTCTTCGGCCTCCCGTCGAGTTCCTCGCACGCGCTGTTCGGCGGGCTCATCGGTTCCGGGATCGCGGCCATCGGCCTCTCGGGCGTGAACTGGCACGGTGTGTTCGGCAAGATCATCGTGCCCGCGCTGCTGGCCCCGGTGATCGCCTGTGTCGTCGCCGCGTGCGGGACCTGGCTCGTCTTCACCATCACGCGTCGTCTCGCGGAGAGCCGCAAGGAACAGGGCTTCCTGTACGGCCAGATCGCCAGCGCCTCACTGGTCTCCCTCGCCCACGGCACCGGAGACGCACAAAAGACCATGGGTGTGATCGCGATGGCGCTGATCGTCACCGGACACCTCGACGCCTCGACCGTGAGTCACGGCCTGCCGCTCTGGGTCGTGGCGAGTTGCGCCGCCGCCATCGCGATCGGAACCTACCTCGGTGGCTGGCGCATCATCCGGACCCTCGGAAAAGGCCTGGTGGAGATCAGCTCCCCGCAGGGCATGGCCGCCGAGGCCTCGTCGGCCGCGATCATCCTGACCTCCAGCGCGGCCGGGATGGCGCTGTCCACCACACAGGTGGCCACCGGTTCGATCCTCGGCTCCGGTATCGGCAAGCGCGGTGCGCAGGTCCGCTGGAGCGTCGCCGGCCGGATGGCCGTGGCGTGGCTCACCACCCTGCCGGCGGCGGGGCTCGTCGGCGCGGCGTCGTTCTAACATCGCTCACCTGCTCGGCGACGTGGCGGGAGCGGTGGCGATCTTCGGTCTGCTCATCGCCGGCTCGGCCTACATGTACTGGCGCGCCCAGCAGAACAAGGTCGACGCCGGCAACGTCAACGACGACTGGGACGAGACCACCGGATCGGTGCTGCCCGCGGACCTGTCGACCGATCCCGGAACCACCCCCGACACCCCTGCGCGCTCGGCCTGACCGCCGGCATCACAACGACCACGCGCGAACACACGAAAGGACCCAGCGGAGATGGACATCGTCGAGGCGATCGGCAAGGTGCTGATCATCGGCCTGCTCTTCGGCGCCGGTCTGCCCGCACTGTTCGCGTTCGGCCTGCGATGTCACGAGCAGGGTTCCGACGAGGTCGTCGACGGCTCGCTCGTCAGGGGCAGGCCGGCGTTGCGCGTGCTCAGCTACCCGATCTTCGCCGTCGTCCTACTGGTCATCCTCACCGCACTGTTGTGGATCACCCGTCAGACCATCTACTTCCACACCGGAATCAAGCTCTTCCCATTTGGTTACAAGTGATGCCCACCTGGGTAAACGGTGACCACAGATGTGCACGAGCCGGAGACGCGATCAACCATGAGCACTGAGATCCCCCTCTTCGAATCCGTGATCAACTGGATTCGCAAGGGCTATCCCCAAGGTGTCTCGCGCACCGACTTCCCGCCGCTGATGGCGCTCCTCACGCGTGTTCTGACCGATGAGGAGGTCACCGCGGTGGCGTTCCGGCTCGTCAAGGAGTACGGACCCCGGGAGCCGGTGACCGAGCAGCAGATCAGCGACGCCATCACCCGGGTCACCAACGAACCGCCGACCCCGGAGGAGATCAACCAGGTCGCGGGGCGTCTGGCCGCGTTCGGCTGGCCGTTGGTGTCCAGCCGAACGTGAACCCGGCGACCCGCACGCGCCGAGGACTGCCGGGGTCCGGGCCGAAACCTACAATCGCGCTGAGCGGCCGCGCTCGCGTCGCCGCATCGAGAGGACCCAGCGGCATCGCCGCATCGAGAGGACCCAGCCGAGTCCCGTCGGAGGAAAGGGGGTGACGAGCGTGGACCACCCACAGTTGCTCTACCGCATCATCGAATGGCTGCGTGCCGGTTACCCCGACGGTGTGCCGCAAGGCGACTACATCCCCCTCGTCGCTCTCCTGCGGCGTCAGCTCAGCGAGGACGAGGTGCAGGAAGTGTCGTCGCGGCTGGTCCGGCAGTCGCCGCCGCCCGAGCCGATCTCCAGGATCGACGCCGCGGTCGCGATCACGAAGGTCACCCACGAACTCGCGCACGAGGACGACATCGCCCGCGTCCGCCGTCACCTGGAGTCGTCCGGTTGGCCGTTCGACGGACCCGACGCGGACAGCACCGACCCGAACCGGAACCTGTCCTGAAAACCCTTCGTACCCTTCATCTTCCCGCTCGACCAGAGGTCGTCGCCCGGCGCGATGAGCTGCTCGCCGTGCTCGACGGTTCGACCGCGATCGTGCCCACCTCCGACGACGCCCGGGAGACAGCGCTTCTCCGGGCCGCCCTCGCCGTCGGTGAGCCGATCGCCGACGAGGTCTCGCTGGTGGTCTCCACCTCGGGTTCGACCGGTGTCCCCAAGGGGGCGCAGCACACCCCGGCGACGCTGTCCGCATCGGCGCGGGCGACCGCGGATCGCCTCGGTGGCCCGGGCAACTGGCTCCTCGCCCTCGCCCCGCATCACATCGCGGGGCTGCAGGTCCTGTTGCGCGCCTTCGCCTCCGGATTCACACCCACCGT
The DNA here is from genome assembly GCF_000332995.1 of Gordonia amicalis NBRC 100051 = JCM 11271. GTDB lineage: Bacteria > Actinomycetota > Actinomycetes > Mycobacteriales > Mycobacteriaceae > Gordonia > Gordonia amicalis. Next base: position 10,365 of record NZ_BANS01000008.1, on the reverse strand, counting down.
GCTCGACCTGACCGCGGGCTTCGACGCCGAGGGTTTCGCCGAAGCTCTGGACCGGCTCGACGGGCCGCGCCGCTACACGTCACTCGTGCCGACGCAGCTGATCAAGGTCCTCGACTCGCCGCGTGCCACCGCCGCGCTCCGCTCCGCCGACGGGTTGCTCGTCGGCGGTGCGGCGACCCCCGCTCCCCTGTTGCGCCGCGCCGTCGACGCGGGACTCCCCATCGTCCGCACCTACGGGATGAGTGAGACCGCCGGTGGTTGCGTCTACGACGGCGTCCCGCTCGACGGCGTGGTGATCCGCATCGATGAGCCGTCGCCGGACGGTGTGGGGCGCGTCGTCCTCGGTGGTCCGATGGTGGCGCACGGCTACCGCAACCTGCCGGATCATCCCGCTTTCGCCGAGGCCGGCTGGTTCCGCACCGATGACCTCGGACGCCTCGACGACGGTGTCCTGTCGATCGTCGGGCGTGCCGACGAGGCGATCCTCACCGGCGGACTCACCGTGGTGCCGCAGGTCGTCGAGGCGGTGATCGCCGAGGACCCGACGGTCGCCGAATGCGTGGTCGTCGGACTCCCCGACGACCGTCTCGGCGAGAAGGTCGTCGCGGTGGTCGTCGCACGACGCGGAGATCCGGTCGACGTCAACCGGATTCGCGGGTCGGTCGCCGAGCGACTCGGCCGGTACGCGGCGCCGCGGGAGGTCATCGAGGTCGACGAGCTGCCGCTGCGCGGACCGGGCAAACCCGACCGGCGCGCGCTACGGCGTCGTTTCTCGCCGTAGGTGTCGCGTATGGTGGCGGGCTGCAACACGATTCGCGACATCTGCAGTCAGGCCGCGACGCTCAGCGCCTGACGGATCGACGACGCGACGTGGTCGGCCCGTTCCGTCAGATCGGCCCAGGTGAAGTTGAGAACGGTCCAGCCGGCCGCGATCAGGGCATTCCGGCGGGTCCGGTCACGCTGGAACGTGCCGGCGTCGCGATGGAATGCGAAACCGTCGATCTCCACCGCCAGCATGTGGGCGACGAACGCGAGATCGATCTCGTACCCACAACTGGGATGGTTCGCGACCCAACCATCGATCCCCGCCGCGTCGAGGATCGCCACCGCGAATCTTTCTGCAGCCGACCGCGCCCCGGACTCCAGCAGTGCCACCATCGGGCCCATCTCGGCCGCTCCGACACAGCGGTGTCGACGCCCGTAGGCCTCCTCCAGACGTTCGACGGTGATCCGACGCTGTTGCAGCGCCGAGTCGATGACCTCGGCACCGAGTTCGACGGCCCCTTCGAGCGCCGACAGCGCGACCCCGGTGACCCGCAGGTCACGGCGGATGAGGACATCCGCGTCGTCGAGGGACCGGTTGAGAATCCGCACTCCCTTCACCGGCGGACCGTGCCGCCCGCGGGGAGCGGTGACGGTGATCGTCCCGGGCCGGTCGTCGACGATGCCGTGCCACCAGGCTGCCGCCGATCCCGACAGGATCGCGGAGGGACCTACCGACAGCGTCGCGATCCGTGTGGTGGTCCGATCGGTGACGGGATGGTCCGCGAGCCGATACAGCCGAGGCCCCACACGCACCCAATCGCCGATGGCCACCCGGCGGTGCACCGCCGAGCGATCCAATCCGTGCTCACGTGCTTCGGCAGCGGTGACAACACCGTCGTGTTCGAGGGCGACGGCCCGCAGTTTCGGTGGAGTCTGCACCCTCTTCAGACGTATCCGCGGGTCGATGCGGTTCCGGCCGCGTGCGGCCGAATCCAGATGTCGCGTGTCGTGGCGGACGGTGCAACGATCCGCGACACCTGGCGGCGGACATCCGGGGTCGTGGCAGGATCGATCCGTGGCAACCGCATCGCAGTGGATTCAGGGCGCACGCCCCCGGACTCTCCCCAACGCCGTGGCCCCAGTGGTCGCCGGTGTCGGAGCGGCGCTGCACGGCACCTCGGGGTGGGGCGGGATCTCGTGGTGGAAGGCCGTACTCGCGCTGGTCGTGGCGGTGGCGTTCATCATCGGCGTCAATTTCGCGAACGACTACTCCGACGGCGTGCGCGGCACCGACGACGACCGTGTCGGTCCGTTGCGCCTCGTCGGCGCGGGTCTGGCGTCACCGGGTTCGGTGAAGGCGGCGGCGTTCATCTGCTTCGGTATCGGCGCGGTGTGCGGTCTCGTGCTGGCGATCGCGACGGCCTGGTGGCTGGTCGTGGTGGGCGCGGTCTGCATCGCGGGTGCCTGGTTCTACACCGGCGGCAAACGACCCTACGGTTACGCCGGCTGGGGCGAGGTCGCGGTGTTCGTGTTCTTCGGCCTGGTCGCGGTCCTCGGAACGCAGTTCGTGACGTCGGACCGGGTCGACCTCGTCGGCCTGGCCTGCGCAGTGGGCGTCGGCGCGGTCTCCAGCAGCGTGCTGGTCGTCAACAACCTGCGCGACATCCCCACCGACACCGAGAGCGGCAAGATCACCCTCGCCGTCCGACTCGGCGACGCCCGCACCCGAACCCTGTTCGCCGTACTGCTGCTGACCCCGCTCATGATGAGCGCGGCGCTGGCCTTCGCGACCCCGTGGGCGCTCGTCGGACTGCTGACGTTCCCGCTGCTGTGGCAGGCGTACAAGCCGGTCCGCACCGGCGCACAGGGCCCGGGACTCATCCCGTCGATCGGGACCACCGGCAAGGCGATGCTCGGCTGGGCCGTCGTCACCGCGGTGGCGTTGGCGCTGACCTGACGATCCTCGCGACAGGGCCCGCCCCCGAATTCTGTTCTCAGAGGCGGGCTTTGTCGTCATGGTGTTTCGTGTCCGGGGCTCAGACCTCGGCGTCGACCTCGGGCAGGCTCGCCCACACGGCGGCCTTGAGTTCGTCTGCGGTGGTAGCCGATTCGATCAGCGCCCGCGACGCGTCGTCGGCGGTGTCGATGATGCCGAGCAGCAGGTACTCGCCGCGGAGGTGACGGTCTCCGCGTTCGCGGGCGATCTCGACCGCCCGGGAGAACACCGCGCGGGTTTCCGAGGCGAACCGCGGGCGGCTACCCCGTCCGCGCGGTCCGCGGCGTCCACGACCGGGCTCCCAGGGGCCCTCGTCACCGGCGAACGGTCCGCCGGTTCCGAACGGACCCGGACCGAAGCCGCCGGGTCCGAATCCACCCGGACCCTCGGGTCCGAAACCACCGAAACCTTCTGGGCCGAAACCTTCTGGGCCGCAATCGGGGCGGGGTCCTCGAGCACGGTGCGGACCATGACCATGACCGTGTCCGTGCCGGCGGCCATGTCCTCGGCCCCGTCCACGACCTCCGTCGGGACGCCCCTTGCGACCGGCGCTGCGTCCGGGGCGGTCACCCCAGCCCTCGGACACGTCCTCACCGAAGCGTCCGCGGACCGCCTCGCGTACCTTGTCGAGGTCGATCCCGATGCTGCGCAGGGCTTCTCGGTCTTCCTCATACCGTTGACGGGCCGACTCCTCGTCGGCGTCCGTCGTGTCGGCGTGCTCGTCGTGATACTTGCGCACCACCTCCCGCGCCGATGCCAGGGTGAGTCCCTGATCGGCCAGGATGGTGAACAGCGGACTCCGGGCATTGCAGAGCATGCCCAGCATCAGATGGTCGTTGCCCAGCCGCCGATGTCCGAGGTCGGCGGCCTCCTGCGTGGCGAAAGCCAGCAGCATCTTGTCGTCACGAGTGATTCGTTCGAACATTGTTCTCTCCTTCAGGCCCGTTCTCGCGGACCTCACGTTGCGAGTGCTTCTGATGCACGGCCTGCCGGCTGATCTGCAGTACTTCTGCGATCGACTGCCAGCTCCAGCCGTTGGCGCGAGCATTGGCGACCTGCACTTCTTCGAGCCGGTCGGCCAGCGTGCGCAGGGCCCGCACCGCCGCCAGGCCCTTCGCCGGGTCGCTGCTCGCGGCATCTCCTGCGAGGTCAGCGCCCTGGGCGCGGTCCGGCGTCTCGGTCTTCTGGTCGTCGTGCATGGTGTCAGGTTATGTTGACACCGTGCTATTCGTCAAGAATTGTTGACGCGATGCGGGTGTCACCCCCCCCGAAACATTGAGGCAGTTTGATCCGCCTGCCGGATCAAACTGCCTCGAGAAATCGGGAGGGGTACCGCCGCTACTCGTTCAGAATCGACTCGCTGATGTTCATCCGCGCCGCACGCACTGCCGGCAGGAACGCACCCACCAGGCACAACGCCACCGCGATCCCGACGAACAACGCCGCCGACGGACGCGGCGAGTAGATCACGGTCAACGATGTTGTCACGCTGAGGATTCGGTCGCTCAGCAGGTGCATCATCGCACCGAGGATCACGCCGACCAGCGCGCCCACCACCGCGACCGCGGCGGCCTCGGCGAGCACCATGCGTGAGATGAACTTCCGGGATGCACCCATCGCGCGCAGCACCCCGAGTTCACGACGACGCTCGATGACCGACAGCAGCAGCGTGTTCAGCAACGCGATGGCCGCGGCACCGGCCACGATCCACTGGATGGCCACCGTGAACGAACCCGCCTGCTGGACCGTCGCCTGGGTCGCGGCGAGCGCTTCGGCACCGGTGTAGACGCTGATCGGTTTGTTGCCGGTCGTCGGCACATCGGCGACGAGCGCCTCGAGGGACTTCTGCACCTGCTCCGGATCGGCGTCGGGCGCGGTGATCACCTGCAGATACGTGTCGCCTTCGCGACCGAACCACTCCCCGAGCTGTCGCTGCGACAGGGCGGCCACCCCGGAGTCCACGGACACGTAGTCGACGGTGTCGCGGACGACCACGTCATGCGGCCCGGTCGGCGTCGCCAGCGTCACGGTGTCACCGGTACCGACATCGAGCACGCGCGCAAGCACATTCGACAACAGGATGCCGTCACCGGCGAGCACCTGCGCCACCGCCTCCGGCGTCGCCTTCCGCATGAACGGCGCCCGCGACCCGGGCTCCAGCCCCTGCACATTCGCGCGACTCTCGCCGATGTTGACCGCCGCCCACTGGCCACCGACGACCTCGGTGACGCCCGGCACTTTCGCGACCTCGCCGCGGATCGACGGAGGCAAGATCGGGCCGAGCGGCAGACTCGCCGCCGACGAGGACGAGACGTAGAAGTCCGGATCTCCCAGGCCTTCCAGCGATTTCGACATCGACGACACGAGGTTGTCCAGCGCGCCGGATATTCCCATACCCACCGCGATCGCCACCGCGACCGTCATCAGCGTCGCCCACGCACGACGCGGCGCGCGTTCGGTGTTCACCGATGCCAGCTGCCCCGGCCCGCGGAACCAGCGTGCGACTCGAACCACGAGCCACGTCAACGGATTCGACAGCGCGAAGCACACGAGCAGTGAGCCGACGAGAAACACGACGCCGGCGAGGATCGCGGGCCGGCCGGGCACCGTCGCCACGATGACCCAGGACGCGATCACCCCCGCAACACCCAGGATCGCGGTGATCACGACCACCGGCCCGCGACGCTTCGACGCGTCGGACACCTCGACGGGCGCCATCGCCTCCACCGGCGACACCGCGAACACCGACCGCGCCGCCAGCGATGTGGCTGCGACACAGGCGATCACACACGCGAGGACCGCGACCACCGGCGCATACGACGGCAGGTGATAGTTGATGACCGTGCCCACGGTGTCGGGCGGCGGATCGGGCAGGCTCGCGATCACGGCGCGGCCGGCGAGGATTCCGAACGGGACACCGACGACGCCGCCGACCAGACCCATCAGCGCGGCCTCGCCCAGCATGTCGCCGACCAGGTGGGATCGCTTGGCGCCCAATGCCCGGATCATCGCCAGCGAACCGCGCCGCGACGCCACCGCCATGTTCATCGTGTTGAAGACCAGGAACGCGGCGATCACCAGCGAGACCAGCGAGACCAGGAGAGTCGCATCGCGCGTCACCGAGCTGGCGACCTCGGCCTGCTTGGCGCGGAAGTCCGGATCGACCACCACCGCGCGGCCGCCGACGATCTCCTCGACCTGCGATCGCACCGATCCGACGTCGATCCCCGGCTCGGTGACGATGAGGATCGAATCGAGCCGACCCTCCAGACCGACGAGTCGCTGCGCGAGGTCGAGGTAGGCGAACATGAAGCGGCCGTTGTTGAGTCCGGCCGCCTGCTCGTTGTCGATTACTTCCAGGACCTCGACGTCGACGCCGTTGACGGTCAGCTTCTGACCGGCCTCGAGACCGAGTCCCGGTCCGACGAACACCCCGGATCGCAGCCGGTCGAAGTCGATCGTGCCGGAGTTCTCCTGTTGGACGGCGGAACGCAGACTCCCCGACAGCGAGGTCACCCGCTGATCCGAGCCGATGAGCGGTATCGACGAATCATCGACCACGACCGACCCGCGGATCATCGGGACGACGGCCTTCGCACCGTCGACCTCGCGGCGGATCTGACCGGCCAGCGACTGGTCGACGCCGCTGTCGGCGATCGCGGCGACCTCGAGATCGGCCGAACCGGAGATCGCATTGTTGAACGCGCGCACCGACTCCGACGTCGAACCGAAGGTCCCCAGGACCGCTACGAGCAGGGCCGACGAGACGATCACCACCGCGAGCGAGGTGAACAACCGCAGCCGGTGGGTGCGGATCTCCCGAATGTTGAGCAAGCGGATACGGGTGAAGCCGGCGAGAAGGGCTTCGACACGCCGCGGCTGCCCAACCGGCGGGGTGTCGCTCACTCCGCGATCTTTCCGTCGCGCACCGTGATCGTGGTGTCGGCGAACGCGGCCGCCTTCGGGTCATGGGTCACCATGACCACCAGGCGGTCCGGCGCGGCGTGCGCGACGTCGGCGAGCAACTGCAGCACCGATTCCCCGGTCTTGGAGTCGAGGTTTCCGGTGGGTTCGTCGGCGAGCAGGATCGTCGGGTCCATGATGAGCGACCGCGCGGTGGCGACGCGCTGCATCTGTCCGCCCGACAACTCCGACGGCCGATGGTCGACCCGGTCGCCGAGTCCGACCTGCTCGAGGAGTTCGACGGCGCGCGGCTTCGCCTTGCGCAGCGACTGGTTGTCGAGCAGTCGCGGCAGCGCGACGTTCTCCCACGCCGACATGGTCGGGACGAGATTGAAGAACTGGAAGACGAATCCGACGCGATGACGCCGGAAGGCCGACGCGGCGGTGTCGTCGAGTGAGACGAGATCGACTCCGTCGATGGAAATCCGGCCCGATGTCGGCGTGTCGAGAGCGCCGAGGATGTGCAGCAGCGTGGACTTGCCCGCGCCGGAGGGGCCGACGATGGACGCGAACTGCCCTCCGTCGATGTTCAGATTCAGTCCGTCGAGGGCGCGGACACGTTCCTCACCCATCTGGTACTCACGCACCAGGTCGACGGCCTCGACGAGTGGACGCACGGTTTCGGTCGGCACCCCCGGATGGTAGCCCACCGAGTTAGTACGGCCTAAGGATCAGGCCGTCCAGCGACCGGTCGCGAAGAACTCGTCGAGGATCGCGTTCGCCGGGTCGAGATCGAAAGACTGTGCGGCGAGCCAGTTCTCGTCGAAGTAGGTGTTGGCGTAGCGGTCACCCGGATCGCACAGCAGTGTCACGACGCTGCCCGCCCGGCGTTCGGCGGCCATCTCCGCGACAAGCGAGAACGCACCCCACATGTTGGTGCCGGTGGATCCGCCGACGCGGCGACCCAGCATGTCCGACACCCGGTGCGCGGTGGCGATGGAGGCCTCGTCGGGGACACCGATCATCCGGTCGATCACCTGCGAGATGAACGACGGCTCGACACGCGGACGGCCGATCCCCTCGATCCGCGAACCCACCTCGCCGGTCAGCGTTCCGTCGCCGGTCTCGTACGCCGGCAGAAACACCGAGTTCTCCGGGTCGACAACCGCGAGCCAGGTGTCGTGCCGCCGGTACCGCACGTAGCGTCCGAGCGTCGCCGACGTGCCGCCGGTACCGGCACCCACGACGATCCAGGTCGGGATGGGGTGCTCCTCGTCGGCCATCTGCGCGAAGATCGACTCGGCGATGTTGTTGTTCCCACGCCAGTCGGTGGCACGTTCGGCCATCGTGAACTGGTCGATGAAGTGTCCGCCCAGCTCGCGCTCGAGACGCAACGCCTCGGTGTAGACCTCACCCGGGCGCTCGACGAAATGGCATCGGCCACCGTGTCGTTCGATCAGCGCGGTCTTCGCCGGCGACGTACTCGACGTCATCACCGCGATGAACGGCACCCCGATCAGCTCCGCGAAGTAGGCCTCGCTCACCGCCGTCGAGCCCGACGACGCCTCGATCACGGGCGTGCCCTCGGTGACCCAGCCGTTGCAGATCGCGTAGAGGAACAGCGACCGCGCCAGGCGGTGCTTGAGCGATCCGGTCGGATGCGTCGACTCGTCCTTCAGGTACAGGTCGACGCCGGCCTCACCGTCGGGTCCGGACCATCGTGACCACGCCGGCAGTGGGACCCGCAGCAGGTGCGTGTCGGCACTTCGGCGGGCGTCGGCCTCGATGAGCCGCACCGCGTTCTGCGCCCAGTCGCGGTCTTCCCGATGGTCGACGACCCGCGTCGGCCTCACGCGAGCGTCCCTTTGGCCGGCGACCTCACTTGTCCCCGCGCAGCCGCGACTGGAGGTCGTCGTGGCGTGCCCGACGATCGGCCTCGATCGCCGAGATCTCGCTGTTGACCTTCAGGCGGAGCGACTTGAACAGGTACATGCCCAGCGGGAGCGCGATCAGCACGCCGAAGACGGCGGCGACGAGGAACGGCACATCGACGCCCACGAGCTTTCCGCCGAAGAGGATGACGGCCGCGATCACGACGACGAGCAACATGCGCGCGACGGTGTAGCCGAACAGGGCAAGCGCCAGGGTGGCGGGACGACCGCTTGGCTGAGGGGTATCGGGGGCAGGGTCTTGCGCTTCACTCACCCCCACAGGATACTTGTCGCCCTCTGATGACCTGCAGGTCGTGGGCCTTTGCCCGCTCTTTACCTGCCACTGACGGTTCGAGTACCTGGGCGATTTGCGTGTATTCATGGAGTACGCGTCCATCAAGTGCCGGGCCGATTCGCCAAACCGCGGCGCACCGACAGGGCACCATCGTTTCAGGGGGAAACGTGACCAGCATCGAAACAACCGCGTCCACCTACATCACCCCGGGACTCGCCAGCCAGCACACCCTGACCCCGGGTCAGGTGGCCGCGATGTTCAACGTCAATCCCAAGACAGTCGCACGCTGGGCCAGCTCGGGCATCCTCGGCTCCATCCGCACCCCGGGCGGCCACCGACGCTTCCGCGAAGAGGACGTGGTGGCGCTGCTCAATCGTCGCACCCACTAGTCCGGGCCGGCGCCACAGTCCCTGCCCACCCGGTGGTCAACCCAACGAGCGACCCTCACCGGCCGCCGCGCGAACTGACGTACGCTGGTGACGGGAGGTTGTCATGACATATCTGTTCGCCGTTCTCGGTTTGCTCGCCATCGGTTTCCTGATGTGGCGGGCGTTCGGACCGCAATCCGACGGCGGCACGGCCTCCCCTTCCGGCGGTCACCGCCGTCGCACCCGTGGGCCGGTCGGCCCCGATGACGACCCCGATTTCCTCCGTGACCTGGACAATCGCACGCGCGGCACCAACGGCGGCGAGGCCGACGAACTCTGACACGTGTCGTCGGGCCAGAGTTCGTATACGAAATCGTGAGACGCGATTCAGGGTCTCACCAGAACATACCCAAGGGTAGGGTAACGTCCCTCTCATCATCGACTCCACGATGGATGATCCGAGAGAAGGCGCCGTTGAACCCCGGACGATCTCCGCAAGGGGCGTCGACCGATGACGACCTGAGCTTCGCCGACAAGATCGGTTACCTGTTCGAGCACAGCCGTGACGAGAACGGGGTCCGCTACACCGGCAAGAAGATCGCCGAGAAGGCGAACCGGTTGGGTTACTCACTGTCGGACGCGTACATCTCGCAGCTCCGCACCGGCAAAGCACGTACTCCGTCGTTCCGCACCGTCGAGGCCATCTCACGCGCGTTCGACGTGAGCGTCACCTATTTCCTCTCCAACCCCGACGAGGATCTCGAGCGCGTCAAACAGCAGCAGAACTATGTCGAGATGCTCGAGGTCACCGGCAGCCACCTGGCCGGTATCGATCTGGGGTCACTGTGCCCAGCGACGATCGACGCGCTCATCGACCTGCTCAAGCTGGTGAAGGCGCAGGCTCTCGCGAAGCAGGCCGAGGCACCGGGGAGTGACGAGCAGGCCCAGAGCGCCGACACCACCCCCGCCGGCTGAGCCGGCACCGAGCGAAGCGAGGCGCCGCGTCGAAGCCCCCTCCACCACCCCCGCCGGCTGAGCCGGCACCGAGCGAAGCGAGGCGCCGCGTCGAAGCCCGCTCCGCCTAGGAGTACAGGCCCGACACGCAAG
>NZ_BANS01000009.1 GCF_000332995.1 Gordonia amicalis NBRC 100051 = JCM 11271 | reverse complement strand
GGGAATTTCGATGAGCGCCGTCACCGCCAACACTGCGACAGCGCGCAGGCCTAGAAGATCCGGGCGGACCTGCTGCCGCACCGTCTCCTTGTTCATACAAGGAGCGCGTCGAACGCGATGACTGCTATGTCAGGGACCCTGGTGCGCTTCCTACACGGAGGTTGCCTCCATCAACATTTGCCGTATCCGCGACGCTGGACTGACCAACTGAGCGGCCAGGCGAGCTCACCTGCTCGTATGAGTAGTACACGTAGCGCGAATCATGCGCCGAGACGTCGTTCAGTACAACGCCCGCGATTGAGGCTTTCGCCGCAAGGAGTGAGTCAAAGGCGGTTGCGAGATCCTGCGACCTGGTGCGTCCGGCGCGCACAACGACGAGCGCACCATCCACGTACTGCGACAAAATCGCAGCGTCAGCAACAGGAAGAACCGGAGGGGTATCCATAATGACAAAGTCGTAACTTGCCTGCAGGGCCTCCATGCCGTCCTTGGCCCGTTGCGATCCGAGCAGCTCCGCAGGATTAGGAGGTAGCGCACCCGCCACGAGCACGTCCAACTGCTCCACCGGACCGGATTGTACGAAATCAGAAATCACTCCATCGCCGCGGAGAAAGCTTGTCAAACCGATCGCTCCGGTCAGGCCGAGACGCCGGGCGACAGACGGACGACGCAGGTCTGCGTCTACTAGGACGACCCGGTTTCCATCTTCTGCCAGTGCTGCGGCCAAGTTCAGCGACGTCGTGGTCTTGCCTTCCCCAGGCCCAGGGCTCGTGACCAAGATGCACCGCGGTGGCTGGTCCACACTCACGAACGCAAGGTTGGTCCTGAGTCGGCGGTATCCCTCTGCCGCTCGGGATGAACCGACCGAGAAGTCGATGACCGGGTGCCCATCGAGGGTGTTCTCTGAGGGAATCTCGGCGAGAACGGCCGAGGGCACTGTTCTTTGGACTTCCTCGCCATTGCGAAGCCGAGTGTCGAAGCGCTCCCGCAGGACTGCGATCAGAACGCCCAGTACGAAACCAACCAAGACTGCGAGGACTGTGTTTCGCGCGGTACGCGGCGAAAACGGATCCTGGGGCTGAACTGCAGGCGATACGACGGTCAACTTGGCTAACGGTTGGCTTGCCTCGTTGGGCTGCTCCAAAGTGGTGACATACGCCGTCATCGCCTCTGCGACGCTGTTCGCGAGCGTCGTCGCGATGGCTGGGTCGCTGTTCTCCGCCGAAATGCTTAGCAACACGGTGTCAGGATTACTCGCCGCTGAAAGGGCCTCGCGAGCGTCGTCGACGCTAATCTGCAGGCCCGAGTCGTCCAACGCGTTTCGAATGATCACATCCGAGTCGACGAGTTCCGCGTAAGAAGCGACGCGCTGCTGGGAAGCCAGCGAACCCTGATACGCACTCTGCGCGTCGGCTTCGGTACCAGAGGTGACATATAAGGTGGCGGACGATACGTACATGGGAGTTTGCACAAGGCAGTAGCCGAGGCCGAGGCAGCCGAGCACTGCTCCGGACACGGCAACGATCCACCAGTTCCGAACGAACAGAAACCGTAGGTGGTCAACGGATAACGAGCGCGCAGTCGACGCGCCTTCCGGGGTGTTGCTGCTACTCGTCAAGATCTTCCTCCAGGTACATGGGTGTGGTCAGAGTTCCGTTGACCTCTGAAACTCTATAGACGCGATGCCCAACCGACTCCAGGCATCGCCTGCTATGGACTACAAAGCGCGCTCACGAAAAGAATCTACGGGTTCCGGGGTGTCCAAACGAAGTGGCGGCATAGCAAACGATTTCATCGCCAACTCCTTCAGTCGCCGACGCAGTTCATCGTCGATACGCCCGGTTCCGTTCTGAGCAAGCTCGATACGGGAGAGAAATGCCACGCTGACATCGGAGTGGACTTCGATCGCGCCTTCCGGCGAACGAAGGTGCTCATACAAGCCAGCAACCTTTCCCTGGGTGGATAATGTTGACGACGGGGTACCCGAGAGCGAAGCCAAGACCGCGAGGTGCATTCGACCTGTCAAGACCGCAAGTCCGAGACGACAGACCTCGAAAATCTGCGACGGAGTCAACAATTCATGGACGAGAGTAATGCCGGGATCATCAAACCGCGCGGCGAGTTCTTGTAGGTAGACGTTGTCGCTATTCGTTGATCGAACGACGTGTGGAAGCAGGATCACCCCGATCCCAGCGACCCTCAGTTGCTCAACGACCCGCACATAGTGACCGAGCAAACGGTCATCGCCGCCGACGAGCCCGCTCATGTTAACAACCACGTATCGCGGGTTGGCGGCGATAAACTCCTCCAGATGCTCAGGAACAACTCTGAAGGACGCGGGAAGGGAGGGCGCGGGATGAGCAAAGACAATGTCCGCGCATAGGTTTGCGCCCCCAACGCCGACTGCGGCTATGCGGGATAGTGAAACAGGATCCCGCAACCACAAGTCACAACGCGTGCCAACGGTGCGAGCGGCCCTGACGCACGACGGCCGGGCCGACTCGCTCCAACTGAAGCCGAGAACCGAGGTACTTATTGGCAGCCGACCGAATAAGTTCGCTACGGACCATCTATTCAGAGACGCCACAAGATTGTAATTGCCGTCCATAATGTCAGCACCGACAATCATGACTCTCGAACACTCTGTGGCATACCTACCGAGCATGTACATGTCTCGCAGGTGGTGTGGCCCCACGCCGTAGACGAGGTCGGGTAGAACCAGCATTCTCAGATCACGACTAGCCAGCCACTCCGGTAACTCGAAGTCTGTTCTCGCCCTGACAATCAGGGTAACCGGGCCATCCGCGTTCCAGATGGCCGACTCGACGAGGGCCTGGTCGCCGATATTTCCTCCACCAGGAGGCGCCAGAATCACCACACGGCCACTCTCGGAGCAAGAAGTTCTCGAATTCGACAGCCTGCCCAAACTTCGCCCAGCTGCGGATGCGAGCCGATTTACAGCGTCGATCAAGAAGAATGCCGACGGGCGATCGAGAGCAGTTCGAGCGCCATTCTTGACACGGAACTTAAGTGATTTTGAATTCTTATCCGACATTCAAACGACGCTCCTCAGCTCGGATCAAACGAGTCGCCACGACCGATGTAACGCAAGTTCTAGCGCCAGTTCCGAGCGCCAGACCTACCTGCGATCCGCCTGCACCCCCAATGAAGGAACCAAACGCAACAGCGATCAACGTAAAGGGCGCCGCCACCAACTTGACGATTGATGATTTCGACACTTGCCCAATCGCACGCAACGATAACCCCGGACCCACACTGGCCGAGTTCAACGCGAGAGCCAAAGCAGCCAGCGGCAGAATATTCAGTGCGGCATCGGTGGAGTCCCCACCAATTATGGACCACCACGAACTCGGAACAACGAGCGCAACCGACAGATACACCACAATCACGCCGAACACCGTGCCGGCCAGAGCGAACGGGACCTTCTTCAACCGTTTGATGTTCCCGCTGCCTGCCGCTCTTGCACACACCGGGCCAAGAGCGAAAACAAGACCAACGAACAGCACGGAAGCCGGGGTCAACAGGAGCATTGCTACCCGGACTACGCCGGCGGCATCGAGTCCGGAGACTGCACCCACGATCAGGATTGCGGCTTGTGTAAGGCCACCCGCCACTACGTAGTCAAGCATGTAGAAGCTACCCGGACGTCGCAGGAGCCCCAACCAAGACCACGTCGACCGGAATGGGAGTCTGAAGCCGTAGGCTCGAAGCCCGACAATGAAAGCGGCAATGGCACCCACGCCCCAGGCACTGATCATCGCCGACAGTGAGTCGAAAGACAGTAGCAGCAACAGAAATGCCGTCTGAGTCAGCAACCATGTCGCCTCGGACGCGAGTGCACGAGTCAAATGACCACCGGCCACTAGCACGAAGCGAAGACAGTCCTGCGCGATAGCGAACGGAGCAAAGACCGCGAAGAAGACGACGGCGTCCTTGTAATCCGGCAGAGCCACCAACATAAGAGGTGTTACCAGAAGGACCGTGCACACTCCGAGAACCAACGAGCTGGCCACAGCCCGCTGCGCCCTCCCACGCGCTTCCAAGTCAGCAACAGCTCTCTCGCCAAACGAGATCGGTTCGCCGGTGTACGCGCGCACGAGTCCGACGAGGATGCCCGTGACCGACATGATCACGGCGTAGACACCCACGGCATCTGTAGTCATGGCGCGAGCCACAGCCATTGTCAGAAGGAAATTCGACGCATTGGAACAGATCTGCACTCCGACTGCGACCGACAACCGACCAACCGGGCGGCGCTTCACTTGCAGGGTCGTCATGGGCTACGCCGCCAATAGGGCTGGTCCATTCCCTGGAGCCTGACTACTGGGCCTGAACCAACTAACGCCGCCAACACCACCAGCAGCTGCGAGGACCCGGCGTCACGCATATACGGGTGGATCAACATCGCGACGAGTGCGAAAGCTGAAAAGGTGAAGCCCGCGCGCCGGAGGGCATCAAAGTTCGAGTCGCTCGTGCTCGGGAAGTCCTGCTTGGTTCGGGATCGAAGTTGGTACATGAGACTACCGAACATCGCGACGAACCCCGCGAAAGCGACCAGACCACCGGCGACAAGAACCGAGAGGTACTGAGACTCAACATAGGCAAAGACCCGGTCAGTACTTCGTATCGGCCCATGCCCGAATATCACGTTCTCCACAAACAATGGCAAATAGTCGTTCTTCCACACCTCGAGTCGAAAAGCGATCGTCTGAGGAAGAATCGAGTCGCGAGACGAAGTCGACTGTTGCTCGACGACGCGCTGCGAGAACAGATCCCCGAGCGGAGTGGAAAGCGCAACCACAACCGCCGCGACGAGCGCCCCCACCGCGACTCTGGCCGCCCTCCTGATTCCAACCGCGACAATCGCTGCCGCGAACGCAACAGCCATCATGTCGAAAGTCAGCGCCGATCCAAGCCCGATCAGGATACCCACACCACACAACCCTTGAATGATGCGGCTATCGAACACACTTTGGTTTCGGGCCCATCCGACTACTAGTAGCACTAACGCGAGCGCCATAATGCTCGCGTATGCATGCCACGAGTTGAACAGCCCGATACTCCTGCTGATCTTCCAGTTGAGTGGATCTATGATGCGGGTGCTACCTGTGAGGGTGGACGTCATCCAGAGAACCGGTGTCACACGCAACGCTTGCAGCAGGCCAAGCACTCCCATCAAGGCGCAGCCTACGAGGACGTACCTTATGGCGAGCCGCGGCAGATCGGGTACCGCTCTTCCGTACAGCGCAGCGAAGTAGATCGCGAGCAGCGCCAACGGGCCGAAACACACGGAAACGAAGCTGAAGTTCCCCAGTGTCGGGTCGAGAAACTGGTGGTAAGCGGTGGCCACGAAGAGGCTGAGAATGTACCCCGCGATGCCCACAGCGAGGGGCCCAACCGACAAAATTCTGGCACCTGCGATCAAAAACCCTACGACCAGTAGGATCGCGAGGATTTCGGAGAGTTTGAGGCCCGGCACGATAAGCCCACGACGCGTTCCCGAAAGCAGGGGCATCAAGGCGATCAATAGCGCGAGAAAGTGGGTCCACGGGACGGCCGGACGCTTTACGACACCGTGACCCGTACCTTGACGGAAGGACTCCTTTGTCGACGCTGAATAACCAGCCATAGTGTCCCTGCCCATCGTCGAAACTTCGGATTGGCTCAAGACGCGCCCCATGGAAGGCGGCTTATGCCGCCCGTTGCTCGGTTGCTCTTCCCTTCGGCGGACTTGACGGCGCGCCGCAACTCTTCGACTGCAAGCGACTGGTCGGCCAGAACCTGTTCGAAACGTCGGCGAACCCTAGCAGTGATCGCCCCCGAGTTACTCAAGGCTTCGCGAACTCCCCGTGCGATATCTGCGTGGCTGTGCGGGTCGACATAAATCGCGGCATCCGCGTGGAAGTCACGCAGCACTTTGAAGTCTGCCGTAACTTGCGGCTTGGCGGCCGCGATCGCCTCGTACCCAGCTCTCTGCATGGTGTGGTCTCTCGTCGTGAGTGCCATCACCACGTCGCAGTTTGCCAGCTCCGCATCGTAATCACTGTTCGTGAGATAGCCAGTGAACTTCACGTTCGGTGGTGCCGCATTTTTGACGGAACCAGGTGCCCGGCCGGTCAACCTGAACTGGACACCATCCGCTGCCAAGTCCTCCGCAGCTCTAAGCAGTTCTTCGATAGGTTCGTCGTTCGCATACCCCAACGGGCAGAGAACGACCTGTCGCCCGTCCGAGAGCGTCTCGCGGTCGATCTCCGGAATGCTGTTAGGGAGCGGATCATGGAGGACGATGGCCTCCAGTCCAGCTCGATTGCATCGGGCCTGCAGAGGATGATTGGTGACCACACAGGTTCCTCCGCGTAACAGGAAGAGGGTGGGCCGGAGGAAAGGACGCCACTTAGGGTTCAGGAACACGCCCGTGTGGAGGTCTCCGATTACGGGGGTGCGCGGGAATAACACGCGCACCAGCAACAGCAACGGAAACGGCGGCAGCATCAAGATTATGAACCGAGGCCTGTTCCTTCGGACCTCACGGACCGTGTCGATCGCGGCATACAGATACTTCGAAGGAGCCGGTTTCCGCGCGGTAGCTTCTGACAAAAACACTGCGGGGATGTCCAGCTGTTCAGCGATGGCTTTGCTTCTGCCGTGTGTCCGCACCCAACTCACGATCACTGTCCGGCCTCCGCTGTGATCACTTTCTTTTCCATTGCTCGCCAAATGTTGTCGACAACGAGATCCGGTGCTTCAACAACTTCGGCAAGGTCCAAGCGCCGCACCAAGTTTGCAATCTGGGTCTGATGGTCATCGACGTGCTCTCCTCGTGAGCGACGACGCGGAACCACCACCGGATACCGGCCCAGCTCCAGTATCCGCATGATGCTGCCGACGCCTGCGTGCGTGATCACAACGTCCGCTGCGAGGATGTTCTTGTCCATCTCTTCGCTGTCCAGCGCTCGATGGACTTCTCCAGGTAGGTCTGTCCTGAAGCTGGACCCGAGCTGCCACACGGTATCGGACAGATCGAGTCCGCTGTGGAGCAAAGCCTCGATGAGCGAATCTTGCTTATACGGACGAATCGTCCCAAGTGTCACGAAGAGTCGGGGAGCCGCGCCCTCCGGACGGCCGACTGCCGCCAGCGTGTGATGTCCAGCAACACTCTTGTACGAGTCCAAGACAGTTCTGCGGTGCTTCCACCTCCGGGTCGACCAGTTAGGATGTTGCGTCTCGAGCTCGACCGCGCGACTGGCCGCCAGCATCCTCCCGGTGAGCGACGGACCGTCCGTTCGAGAAACACTCTCGATATAGAGCGCGGGTATCCCGTGGCGGCGGGCAGCCAACAACCCGGGAAGCGCGAGCGCCGCGCCGGTACTGATCGCCTGGTCGAACGGCATATATTGGGGAATCTCGCGGACGAGCTGACGGTAGACCGTGAAGGCCGTTCGAGCGTCCCGCGGTTCAATGTAAGGCACGTACAACACGTTTCGTCCATGCAGCAATGCTCGGCTCTGGGTGGTGTCGAACGTCACCCACAAAGAGTTCTCACCTGCACCAAGTGATTCCGCGAGTCTGTCCAACTGCGCGAGGTGTCCAACTGTCGATGCGATAAGCAAGAGACGTCTCGCCGCACCGCAATCGAGACCGTGCACCATTTCCCGTTGTTCGGTCACTGCTTGTCCCCGGTCGCAACGACTTCCATCGCCTCCACGGATCTACCGTCCTCACCTGCATCGGGCGGCAGACGCCGCTTCAATCGTGCGGGGACGCCGGCATAAAGGCCGTTCGCCTGTAGGTCGTCGACCACGACTGCGCCCGTAGCTACCACGCAACCTTCTTCGATCGTGACACCTGGGCACACCGTCACTGCCGCTCCGAGCCATGTGCCACTGCCGATGACCACGGGTGCGTACTGCGTTGGTGATGCCGCTCTCTGACGCGATCCTCCGATCGTGTGTGACCCAGTCATCACAGTGCAGTTCGGGCCGAAATGAACGTTGTCGCCGATAGCGACACCTCCAGTCGGAAATATCGAGACGCCTGTGTTGATGAATACGCCGTCCCCGATCGTGAGGTTCGTAAGATCACCACGAAAGGTCCCGCCCGCAAGTATGCGCGCCCCACCAATTCCCGCTCCGGACCATCGGAGGAGGCGACGTCGTAGGACGGGGGGAATCGAATACGACGCGCCTGGACCATTCACAATCCATGCGGCCAGGTAGGAAGCAATCCTGCTCCAAACACTCACGAGATTCCGACCTTGTGTCGGTCCGTGCGTAGCGGGGACACCGTCACACGAGCATCATCCGCCGGGTAACCGACAGCGATCATCATGATGACCAGTTCATGATCTGGCAGGTTGATCTCCCGCCGGAGTCCAAAATCCTGCGCTTTGGTTGCGCTCCAGTTCAGGCAGCACGCGCCGATACCCCGCGCGTGCAACGCGTACAACAGGGTCATGGCGTACAGCCCGCCATCGACGTATGCCTGATTACGTTCTCCGGGCGTCAGCATCGTCCGAAGATCATGGGTGATCAAGAGGACATGACTTGCGTCGCTACCAAAACCTTTATTTCCGTTTTGGTGCTTCAGCATCCGGTCTGCTTCCGGACCACGCGGGACTATCCGGCACAGTGCCCCTTGTCGGTTACACACCGACGGAGACGTCGAAGCGAGTGTGGCCGCCGCCTCGATCTCCGACAGTGGCACGACTTGATCCGAGAAACTACGCACGCTTTCGCGGGAAGACACAAACTCGCTGAAGTCTATGGCGGTCTGGCGCGCAGACGAGGACAGTGGCTTGATACCACCTTCACGTTCGTCCAGGCCCAAGAAGAGTGCAAACTTCTTCCTGACTTCTTCGGCCCATTCAGGCGCCGGTCCGGAAACAGCGTCGAAATATCCGAAGTAGTCGTCGACCGCACCCAACGCCATGCTCCTGGCATGGACAACATGGCTGTCCGCGTTGTTGGGCAGTTCTCCCACCGCCGCCGAAAGCCGCTCGAGCACATCGCGACCGAACCAGTTGCGCGGTGTCGGAAGTGCC
This sequence comes from Gordonia amicalis NBRC 100051 = JCM 11271, assembly GCF_000332995.1. Taxonomy (GTDB): domain Bacteria; phylum Actinomycetota; class Actinomycetes; order Mycobacteriales; family Mycobacteriaceae; genus Gordonia; species Gordonia amicalis. Next base: position 110,202 of record NZ_BANS01000009.1, on the reverse strand, counting down.
AGTCCTTTTTCTATTCGGTGGGAGTCCATGACGACCCGTGCGCAAACCGAGTAATCGTCGACTTCCGCCCGGCCTGAGAACCTACGGTACCGACGCCAGTCAGCAACGTACCCGCGCACGATCTCTACTTCGTCACGGGCCGACCGCGCCCCGGGTATCTCAGCGATGCGCTTCTTGACACTCTTCTTCGTCAACATCGATGTCAAATCCTTTCGCCCTCCCTGCCACGCAAAGACGGTTAGCGGTACACGGTGGCGTCCGCCAACCTCTTTCGTTCCTGCGTCCGGGGACCACTAGGCGCAGTAGCGCCAGCCCGCGGACTTCCAACTCGACGCATCAAGGCAGTTGCGACCGTCGATGATATTCCGTTGTCTCACAAACGGTTCGAGGTCACTGGGGTTCAAGCTGACGAATTCCTCCCACTCGGTCAAAACCAATACGACGTCGGCTTTATCGCAGGCTTCGTGTGCCGATACTGCGTAATCGAGTGTGGGAAAGAGTTTCCGCGAGTTGTCCATTGCCTTCGGGTCATATACTGCAACGGAGGCGCCCTGCAACTGAATCTGACCTGCAACGTTCAGAGCGGGGGAATCTCTCACGTCGTCCGATTTGGGCTTGAACGCCGCTCCCAAGATCGCAATCCGCTTTCCGAGCAGTGAACCACCGCAGACTTCACGGGTGAGCTCGACCATTCGAGTCCGCCTTCGCATGTTGACGTTGTCGACCTCGCGTAGGAAGCTGAGCGCTTCGGCAGCACCGAGTTCACCAGCTCGCGCCATGAAAGCGCGGATGTCCTTTGGTAGGCATCCGCCGCCGAAACCCAGACCTGCATTGAGGAACCTACGGCCGATTCGCGCGTCATAGCCGATCGCGTCGGCGATCGCCCTGACATCTGCTCCGGCAGCGTCACATACTTCCGCTATCGCGTTGATGAACGAGATCTTCGTAGCCAAGAATGCGTTGGCAGAGGTCTTCACCAGCTCGGCCGTCGGCGGATCGGTAACAATGAACGGTGTTCCACTGCTTATGATCGAGCCATAGATGTCTCGGCACACCTCTTCGGCGCAACTACCCGGGAACGCACCGAGAACCACACGATCTGGATGAAGCGTGTCCGCCACCGCGAACCCCTCGCGGAGGAATTCGGGGTTCCACGCGATCTGGACGTCCACATCCTTCGCCAGCTCATCCACGCGCTCCGAGAGTTTCTGAGCAGTCCCAACAGGGACGGTCGACTTTCCGAGGATCAGGGCATCACGAGTGAGCAGCGGCACCAACTCTTCGATGGCGGACTCGACGTATTGAAGATCAGCGCTGTACTCCCCCTTTTTCTGGGGCGTTCCGACCGCGATGAAGAACACGTCGGCGAAGTCTGCCGCGTCTGTGTAGGAGCCCGAGACCTTCAGTGCGCCTGAATCGATGTGCTTCTTCAGGAGCTCAGGCAAGCCAGGCTCGTAAAAGGGCACTTCACCGGCGGCGAGCTGTGCCCGCTTGTCCGGTATTACCTCGATGCCAAGCACCTCATGTCCAAGCTCAGCCATGCATGCAGCGTGGGTCGCGCCGAGGTATCCGAGTCCGAGTACAACCATCCGCATCAGTACGCACCATCTTTCGCTACGACCGCCTTGACCGTCTTCCACAGAATCAGAGCATCTTGCATGATCGACCAGTTCTCCACATAGGAAAGGTCAAGTCGCACAGACTCTTCCCATGAAAGGTCCGACCGACCGGAGACTTGCCAGAGACCTGTCATCCCCGGCTTCACCAACATCCGACGGGCTACGCGTCCGTCATAGCGTTCTACTTCATCCGGGAGGGGAGGCCGCGGCCCCACAAGACTCATAGTGCCGCCCAACACATTGAAGAGCTGTGGCAGCTCATCCAAGCTGTATCTCCGGATGAACGCACCTACGCGAGTCACACGTGGGTCATCCCGCATCTTAAACAGGACGCCCGATCCCTCATTCAACGCTCGCAGGTTCTCTTTGAGGGCGTCCGCATTCTGCACCATCGAGCGAAACTTCCACATCGAGAAAGACACATTGTTGAGTCCTACACGTGTTGCGCGGTAGAAGACCGGTCCCCGCGAGTCGAGCTTGATTGCGACCGCTACGGAGAGCAGGACAGGTGCTAGTAGAAACAGAATCAGCGCAGCGCCGACTCGGTCGACGAACGCCTTACGGAACCGGTTCGCTCCTTCGTAGCGCGGCTTATCAATGTGCAGAAGAGGAAGCCCAGCAACGGGACGAACCATCACTCGGGGTCCTGCGACATCGGTGACCCCCGGGGAGACCATCATGTCGACGTCGAGTCCTTCAAGATCCCATGACAGCGCCTGCATGGCGTCGTGACCCAGCGCCTCTGCGGAGGTCACCGCGACGGTGGTCGCACCCGAGTCGACGACCGCGTTGCAGACGTCTCCGAAAGTCCCGTGTACCGGGACTTCCGTGTCCCCCACGGACACGAATGCTCTGTGCGCCAAGCGATTTGGCAGGCAGATCCCCACTACTCGGTATCCGAGATTGGGTTGCCGCAGAAGACGTTCGATCATCGGGACCGCTGAGACTTCGGTACCGACGACCAGCACGTGCTCCAAACTCTGCGACCTGAGACGTTGGTGCCCTAATCGCTGGCGCCATAACCATCGCGAGATGAGAAGGCCCAAGGTACCCGCGGGTAATGCTATTGCGATGAACCCTCTCGCAATATTCAGACGAAACAACAGGTCCACCATCGCGAGAACTCCGAACAGAGCAAGGCACGCGGTGACGACACGACTGTACTCTTGCGAGCCCGAGCCAACGATCCGTCGGTCGAGTGTCTGGAACGCACGCAATGACATCAGCCAACTAAAGCCGAGCACAACAGAAACGAGCACCGCCGGCACCTGCGCGTCGCCATTCGGCGCCATTGCACTATCAGCGCCGAAGCGAGCTACCTGCGCTAAGCACACCACAAGGGCGACAATCACAGCGTCAGTCCACGCAAGTCGAATGACGTAACCGTGGATCCAGGAACGTGAACGCTCGCCAACCCTGCCAGCAAAGCGCAGTCGCAGGGGTGCGCGCTCCGAACTCCGTCCCAAAGTGTCATAGGCCGGACGATGGGCCACTGCCAACCTCCCAAAACAAAACTTATGAACTCGAAGGCGGCGATCGGCCCCTACGCCCAACCACCAGAACGTCGACGACGTCCGACCGCAATTTGACTACGCGGATGTTAGTGAGCGTATTTCAGGATGGTCGCGGTTACAACCTGAGTGCGCTTTGAAGTCCGACCGAGGAGCGTCTCACATTGCCATTTTGCAGGATCATCCCGTCAGCAAAGAGACGGAGCGGCCGCACGTCACTGCGTCCAGGTGCCTATCCGCACACCTTGGGCCGACCCGCCATGGACCATGGATCGCGCCGAACGACTCAGTGCCACAGGGTCTTCAGCTTCTCGGCCGCTCCCGAAACAAAGTGTGACTCATGTCACTTCCAGCGCATGCCCAGGGGCTGCCTCGTCCGCGGGGTCTGCGGACTCGGTTCCTTACCGAGTCGCGCAAACGAAGGGAAAAGAGACGCGGGATTAATCTTCTCTACACAATGACTGCGACTATCAAATACCAGAAATCGGACACGCGATGCTGAATGTGGTTTATATTCTCGGCCATCGCGAACAATCAGTTTCTGCATCGTGAACGGCCTGTTGTCTTTGGATTGCGGCAGCCCCTGTTCAGGCTGCCGCTTGAGCACAGGCGAGAATGACTAGATGGTCGAGGACGGCAAGCCACTTGCACTAGGTGCCGGCCTACCGCGGCGCACGCTGTTCGGAGCGGTTCTGGGGGCGGCGGTCACGCTCGTTACCGCGTGCAGTGCAGACGATGAGAAGACACAGATGGGATCGCCTGTTCGCAAGCGCTCCTGGGGTGCATTCATGCCGACTGTCGCTGGTACTTCTCGCACAACGGTCGCTTCGATCGACCGAATCGCAACGCTTGCGGGGACAAAGCCCGACTTCATGCACTTATTCGCCGCAATCGGCGACTCTGTACCAGTCGCAACCCTCGACCTTGTTCGCAGCGGCGGAGCGACCCCAGTCCTCACGCTTGAACCGTGGCGCCCTGACGACGGAAGCGACCAACCCGAATATTCGCTCGCGAGCATCGCTGCCGGTCGACATGATCCAGACCTGTTCCGTTGGGCCACGCAACTTGCGTCGTGGCCCTATCCTCTGCTGCTCAGATTTGCGCAGGAGATGAACGGAAACTGGTACCCGTGGTCCGTCGGAGTGAACCAGAACACAGCTGAGCAATACCGCGCAGCTTGGACGAGGATGCACTCGATCGTGAGTGAGCAGGCACCGCATGTCCGTTTCGTGTGGGCCCCGAATGCGATCACTGAGGGCACTCGGGATTTTGAGGACTGTTACCCCCCGGATGACAAGGTGGACTACCTCGGCCTGGACGGTTACAACTGGGGCCAGACACCTGGCCATCAGTGGCAATCAGCCGACAAGCTCTTCTCGGATAGCCTCAAGGCACTGAGCCGGATCAGCCCGGGACGTCCCATTCTCGTCACCGAGGTCGGATCCGCTGACGGCGCCACTCCGAATCTCAAAGCGCAGTGGATCGCAGACTTCTTCCGTGTTATCGAAAACCATCCAAACGTACTGGGTTTCCTATGGTTCCAGATGGACAAGGAACGTGACTGGCGGTTCAACTCGACACCTGCCAGCACCAAGAGTTTCCGCGACGAACTTGCTCAATGGATGAGCGACGGTCGTCCAACCTAGTACGTCTGCACGTGGTCAGACCGTCGGGTTGCAGGAGGAGTAGCGGCAGGGATACTGGTCCGATGCCTGACCAACCCGTCGATCCTTCCGTGTTCCATGCGTTGGTACTACTGAACCTGCTGTTTGTCACAGGAGCGTGGTGCCTCGCACGGCCCACCTACAGGGCGGCTGCGGTGCTCGTAGCAGCATCCGTGGCGTGGTTCATGTGGAACGGTCCGGTCGAAGGCCGCATCTTAATCTCGATCAACATCAACCACGGCTTCACCGAGTCAGACATTCTCTCGATCCTGGGAGTGGCAATCGCCGCAGTCACTTTCACGCGTACACGTGAACGCCGGCGGTACGAGGAGTAGATGGTCGTTGGGGCTGTGGTTTGATTCGTCCGGTCTCCCGCCCTTCGAGGCTCCTCGCTAACGCTCGTCGCACCTCAGGGAGCGAGGGACGCGGGGTTTCGATACGGCTCGTCGCTTCGCTCCTCGCCTACTCAACCGGCGGGAGGGGCTCGTCGCTTCGCTCCTCGCCTACTCAACCGGCGGGAGGGGGTCGTCGCTGCGCTCCTCCCCTACTCAACCGACGGGTGGGAGCGAAGGGAGCGAGAGGCGCTCACCGCGCGTTGTAGTCGAACCTCTTTTTATCCAGCTGCGCGCGCAGCGCCGGCTCGAGGACCCGCGCGGCGGTGGCCGTCAGGTGGGAGTCGTCGCGGTAGAAGAGGATCTTGTTGTGCGCGGCGAAGCACGAGTTGCCCTCACACAGCAGGTCGTTGACGCTCAGCGTCGTGACATCCCGATATTCGCGACGTGACACGGCGTCGGTGATCGGTTCGATGCGTGGGTAGTCGTCGAAGTTGAACTCGCACTTGGTCCAGTCGTCCATCGAGCCGGAGATGCAATCGGCCACCTGGAACCCCGGGTAGGGCGTGTCGGCGATGTACACGAGCTTGGCGCCGGTGTTCCGCAGCTGGATCATCGTGTGCGTCCACGCGGCCTCGGCAACCACACGATCCGGGACATAGGTCGACAGCGACGAGACGAAGATGATCCGCGGCCCCACCTCGGCGATGCGCTTCAGCGTCTCCTCGCGCCACTCCTGGCAGTCCGCCTTCACATACGGGTCCGGGACGCCGGACTGCGGCCGCAGGTGCTGGGCCGGGCAGGCAGCCTTGGTGAACTGGTGAATCCGCCAGCCGTGGTCGGCGCCGATGTTGCGGATCGACTCCGCCCACTGATCGGCATGACTGTCGCCGAAGAGCACCACCGGGATGCCGTTTGCCGGACCGAAGACGCAGTTCTCGCGTGGTGCGGTGTCCCCCACCGGGATCAGACACTCGAACGGGTGGGGCCGATCATCGAACGCCTGGAACGGGTTTGGCGTCACCGGGCCGGACTGCTCACCGCTATCGGTCCCGAACACCGACTGATACGTGAGCGACGCGTTCGCGACCGTGTCGCGGCTGGCCACCTGCACGGTGATCACACCCGCGGTCATCGTGACCGCCAGGGCCGCGATCACGCCCGTCAGCCCCAGCGAGATCGACGCCGAGTCATTGCGTTTGAGCTCGCGATTGTGTAGCAGCGGCTCCTCGAACAGCAGGGTCGAAATCGTTGCGAGCACGAGCGATCCCGCCGACACGGCCAGCAGCACCGGCCAGCTCGACGACCCGACGACCGCCTCGTACAGCACGATCGCCGGCCAATGCCACAGGTACCAGGCATATGACACCCGGCCGAGGAACTTCAGCGGCGGCGTCGCCAAGAGCCGTCCCACGAACACCGAACCCGAACCGACGGCACAGCCGGAGGCGATGACCAGCGCGGCACCCGCGGTCGGGAGCAGCGCCGCGGTACCCGGATACGGCGTGTGGGCGTTCACGATGAAGGCCGCGACGACGATGCCGGCAAGACCGGCCCAACCCAGCACCAGGGCAACAGGACCACCCGCGCGCAGTGCACCGAACCGCGCCAGCGCCGGCAGGACGATCGCCACCAGACCACCGACCCCGAACTGCCAGGCGCGGGTGTAGGTGGCCATGTAGGCCGTCGCGGGATCGGTGGGCGTCAGCACGATCGCCCACACCAGCGACGCCACACTGACCACCAGCACCGCGATACCGACCGACCAGCGAACCGAGAGACGTTCCCGCAACCGGGTCCGGGTCGCCAGCGCACCCGCGCCGATCACCAGGAACGGCCAGATGAAGTACAGCTGAGCCTCGATGGCGAGCGACCAGAAGTGCGTCGCCAGGCTGCCGTCGATCGCGCCGGCCAGGTAGTCGGCGTTCTGCTGGATGAAATGCCAGTTCGCCACTTGTGCTGCCGCGGCCAGCAGATCGAGGGCCTGCTTGAACACCTTCAGCAGCGGCATGAAGATCGCGGCGCCGATGATCGACACCACGATCACCAGCGCGGCCGGCGGGATGATGCGACGGGCACGGCGGGCGAAGAAGCCGCGCAACGAGATCCGCTCGTGCCGCTCGTACTCGCGGACCAGCAGGCCGGTGATCAGGAACCCGGAGATCACGAAGAAGACGTCGACACCGACGAAACCGCCGGTCAGATACGGAACGTGCGAGTGGAACAGCACCACGAGCAGCACCGCGACACCGCGTAGGCCGGCGATGTCGTCGAAGAACGTTGTGGGCGCGGCCGGCATCGGCGAGGTGGGCGCCGCGTCGGGCTCCACCTGCAGCGCATGCATCGGCTGGGTCGGGGCTTCGTGCGGCATCAGCCCGCCCAGCCGATCACTTGGTGTCCCACAGGAGCATGATGTCGAACCAGCCGAGCGCCAGCGCCGCGATGAACAGGATCGCCAGGGTGTAACCGACGACCTCCCACACCGAGATCCGATTCCAGTTCGTCGGGTTGGGGCGCTCGGGATGGGCTACGGGGCGCGCGTCGTCGGGTTCGGGACCGAACGCCGTCATGCTGCGATCTCCTCTGGTTCGACCTCAGCTACGCGCGAACGACGCCGCGGCAGCAGGATCTTCACGAACTCGACGAACAGCGGAAACGCCAGGTACGTGTACGCGAGCATCAGGCCGACCATCATCCAGAACTGGGCCAGCCCGTACTCCATCACGTCCCAGACGATGGACACCCAGAACGCGACCAACGACGCCCCGAGCACCGTGGCGCCGAGCCAGGAGATGGAGCGGGCCAGCGAGTTCGACTGGCCGATCACGCCCGTCGGCACCCAGCCGATCTCGCGGCCGATGATCTTGTGCCAGATCGCCACCGCATGCGCGTAGCTGTAGGCCATCTGGATACGGAGCACCTCGAAACGCCAGCGGGTACGCGACACCAGCGGGAACAGCACCACATACACCCACAGGCCGAGCAGGAACGGGACCAGCTGCGCGGGCCGCACATCCTCGGGATAGAAGACCGCCATGATCACGCCCGGCAGGAACAGCAGGAAGACGTTCATCGCGGTGGTGATGTAGTACAGGACGCCGGCCCATCGGGCGATGCGCTGGCGGAGCGTCTGACGCTGCGGGTGATCCACCGACCGACTGTTCTGCACCGGTGTCAACGTCCCCTGACACCAGCGGTACTGCTGGTTGAGGAAGCCCGCCAGATCCGACGGGCACAGCCCGCGCGACAACACCACCGGCACATAGCGGATCGTGTAGCCGGCCTGCTGGAGGTGACGTCCGGTGTGCAGGTCCTCGCTGTGCTCGATCGCGGCGAAACCACCTACCCGCTCGATCGCGCTACGCCGGTAGATCGCCGACGTCCCGACGCAGTTGGCCGCACCGATCCGATCACGCGACGGCAGCACCCAGCGATAGAAGAATTCCTGCGTCGCGCCGGCGGTGCGTTGAATCCAGTTCATCGACTCGGTGGTGGCGAAGCATTGCGGACTCTGCACGATCGCAACCTGAGGGTCGTCCAAATAGGGGACCAGATGGCCGAGAAAATCGGGGCGGGGACAGAAATCGGCGTCGAAGATGACGATGAATTCCCCATGGCTGATCCGAGACGCATGTCGCAGATTGCCGGCCTTACGGAGGTGCCCGCGGTCGGGGCGGACCGCATAGTCGAAACCGAAAGATGCTGCCAGATCGTGAACTTCCTCGCGTGCCGCGTCGTCGAGGACGTAGACGAACAGCTTCCCGGGCCAGTTCATCGCGACGACATGCTCATAGGTGTTGCGCAGGATTTCCAGACTCTCACCACAGGTGGGCAGAAAGACGTCGACGCTCGGATATCGGCCGTCGGGCGGATTCCAGGAAGTCACGCGCTCCTGATGCGACGACCATGTCACCCGCCGTTTGTTCATGCCGGTCAACAATGAAAATGTGTTCCCGATCACATTCGCTACAAGAATGACGAGAACCGGCGTGAGCCATGGATGGGTCGTCGCGAATGCGACAAGTGAGACGGCGACCAGCACGAACGCGGCTGTCAGAACCAGCTGAATCCAGCGCATCTGCGGACCGAGATATTCGTAGACCTCGTCGTCGTCCGGCGCGGACACGGCCAGCGGGTTATGCTGCGGCGCAGGAGGTTCAGCGTGGCGTCGAGTACTCGGCACGCGCGCCTTATCGACGTCGACCAGCACCGGCCCATCAGCCGATGACACACCTGTTCTCCGAACCCCGACGGATAACTCCACCCACCCAGAATCATTCAACGAATACGTCGACGCAAACCGCCCGAATCGACGGGTTACCGTTCTCGGGTGAATTCCAGGTGGGGGCGAGTGCGGTACGTCGGCGTATGTGTCGCCGTCGTGTCCGTTTTCGGGATGGGGATCTCGGCATGCGCGTCGACGTCGGGGGGCGATTCGACGGCCGGAACGCCGAGTTCGACGGCGTCGTCGACGAGCGTCGTGCTGAGCGCGGAGGCGGTCGAGCAGCGCGGGGAGATTGTTCGGACGGACGACGCTCCCGACTCCTGGTCATTGCCATACGGCACCGTCGCCAAACGACTGGTCTATCGGTCCACTTCCGGCGTCGACGGGTCGACGACCTCGGTGAGCGGGGCGGTTTTCGTTCCCGATTCCACTCCCCCGGCCGGCGGCTGGCCGCTGATCGCCTATGCGCACGGAACCACCGGCATCACCCCCGACTGCGCGCCGTCGGACCAGGCGGACATGTTCGGTGATCTGACCGCGGTCCAGGATTTCCTCGACGCGGGATATGCCGTGGTCACCACCGATTACCAGGGACTCGGCACGCGTACCGGTCGTCAGGCGCCGCACCCGTATCTCGAACCGCGCACCGCCGCATTCAACGTCATCGACGCGGCCCGCGCGGCCCAGTCCGCAGGTCTCGGTATCAGTCCGCGCTGGCTGGCCGCAGGCCGCTCGCAGGGTGGCGCGGCGGTCTGGTCGACCGCCGAGGAGTTCGCCGGCTACGGCGGCGAAAGTGGCGAACTACTGGGCGTCGTGGCCGTCGCGCCACTGCTCGATCCCCGGTACTTCGCGACGCGCGCACAGGAGAACACCCTCACGCGCGCCCAGCAGCACCTGTATCCGCTGGTGGTGCACGGGGTCTCGCAGGCCGACCCGGCGGTGAAATCCGGCGACCACCTCTCCGCGCTGAACAGCTCCGCGGTGCCGGTGTGCGGCGATGACCGCACCGCGGTGTCGTTGCTGTCGGTGCCCGCGGATACCTCGCTGGGCGCCGTGACGCCGGCAGCCGCCCAGACCCTGCACGCGCGCCTCGCGGCCTACACCCTCCCCCGCACCGCGACGAAGGTGCCGATCCTGGCGGTCTACGGGGCGGCCGACAATGTCATCCCTCTCGATGTGATGGAAGACACACTTCGACGCGCATGCGAGGCCGGGGATCGGGTACTGAGTGTTCGGCAAGAACAGCAGGGGCATATCGTCAACCCTGGTCCCGCTATGGCGACCTGGGTCCGCGACCGAGTTGCTGGATTGCCCGCACCGAGTAATTGTTGAAACAAACGAGCCCGACGCCTCGCGCGTGGCCGGTAAATGGCCGCTATGGTGACAAAGTCGCTAGACGAGAAACGCGGGTTGGGAGACTTGTTACATGTTCAATGCCGTAAAGCGCATTGCCGGTTCTGCACCGATCTGGGCTTGGATCGTCATGGTCGTGTGTGCGCTGGTGCTCGTCGTCGGTCTCGTCGTGTCGAGTAATCGAACCGCTCCGACGTCGGACGCGACGGCAGCAATGACCCCGACCAGCTCGACCCCGCTCGAGCAGCCCGCCACCCTTGCCTTCATGGAAGATGCCAAGGCGCATGCGGCTGAGCCGAGAACAATTGTGCTGCTCGGTGATTCGACCGGTGCCGCCCGCGACGGCTGGGCACCCAAGGTCGGCACCGCGATCAGCCAGACCCTCCAGCGGCCGATGGCCACCAAATTCTGGAACACCACGACCAACGATTACGGCGCAATGGTCGGACTCGGCGACGGCCCGAACGGCCCGATCGGATTCTGGAATGGCAGCGCTTCCGGGAAAGACGCGAACTACGCGCTCGAAAATCTCGACAAGATGATTCCCGCGGATGCCTCGCCGGATCTGATCATGCTCAATTTCGGACATACGCAGGATCCGAAGACCGCGCTCGCCGAACAACTGCAGCCGCTCATCGCTCAGCTCCGCAAGGAATACCCGAACGCCGACCTCGTCGCGATCAAGCAGAGCCCGGCGCAGGGCAAGAACACCGGTGAACAGACCGCCGGCTTCGCGTCGGCCATGGACGCCGAGGGCATCCAGGTGATCGACGTCTACTCCGCCTTCCCCACCGACGACGCGTCGCTGGCGCCGCTGCTGAAGGACACCGTCAACCCGAGCCCTGCCGGACAGCAGATCTGGACGACGACGGTTCTCAAGGCCTTCGAAGTCCAGGCGTAGGTTCACGCGTCACAACGGCCACTCTTCACGCGGTGCAGGTTCGTCTGACCCAGCGTGCCTATCGTGCCCCTCTGGCGGAAGCCTGCCGACTCACGCGGAACGCGCGTACTGCGACAGGCCTTCTCAAAACCAGTGCCACCGAACGAAATTCGTAGCGCCTACGGGTGTACCACCGACGAGCTCGACGACCTCGCTCAATCCGCTTTCGGGTCGCCTCTTCGGCGGCGTCGTCGAGCGACGTAAAGAGTCCGTAGTCTGCCCGTATCCGTCGAATCTGCGTGGCATGTGGGGAGTACGCGGGCAAAGGAAGGCCGGCGAGGCGGTACACCGGTTGCCGGAAGTCGTGGGCTGTGAGCAACGCGAGCCAGGCCCAGATAAGCATCCCCAGCGCGAACAGGACCGCCAGTACCCGCGACGAAGCCGTCAGCACGCCGGGTACGAGAGCGCCGACAAAATAGGCGCTACCGATCAAGGCGCTACCCCAGCCAATAGTGGAGAACACAAATGCGCGCCCGCGCTGAGGACGGGGCAGCGTGATCATGTCGAATCGACGCAGAGCCTCGGCCCAGCGATAACGCTGCTTGAGCGACGCAACGGCGGGATCGACATCGTCATCAGGCAGCAACGCCATCAGTTGCTCTACCTGTTCATAGTGCGATCGGCGTTGCTTCTGCCGAATGTACAAGGCCCCCAGCGCAGAGAACGCCGGGACGAGCGCAGCGAGAAGCCCCACATAGAATTGCGGGTCGACAGGAATTGCCACCCTGAACTCCCTTCGGATGGGGGACATCCCCCGTATCCGCTCTGCCAGATGAGGACGCGAGACTAACAAGCGACTCCGACAGATCACCTGTCGAGCGTCCCGGAGGAACCACAAGTTGAAGGTCGCAGAACGGTGCGTCAGTGTTGCGAGTTGCTTTCGCATTGCGAAAGACGTTGTCATACCGCTGGTTTGACCGAGACGTCGACTGTGGAAAAACCTGGCGTTCGAACATATGTTCGTGTACCTTGGAGTCATGGCGGAGCTCACCACACCTCTCGACCACCTCATCGATCAAAACGGTCGGTGCAACCCGTCCGCAGTTCTTGTCAGACCCCCGATGTAGAACTGAAGACACAGAACATTCACGACAGAGCAGCAGTCAACGACGGTCCCACTCACCGCTTGTACACCTCAGAAGAGGGATGGCTGCCGTCATGATCGACACCGACACGACTCCACTCGACGCAATCCTCGATCAACTCGTCGAGATCACCCCACCCACCGACGACCCCACCGGCGTCCACACGTACTCGCAGCTGCGCCGATGGATACTGCTGCGCAACCTCGCCGATCACCAGATCGCCACCCACGCAGCACACCTCGACGATCTCGGCGTCGCGGAAAAGGCGGGTTCGACCACCAAGAAGCTGGTGATCGAGATGGGACTTCCACCTGCAGCAGCCACACGCACCGCCCGCATCGCCGAGCATCTCGGCACGCTGGGCAAGGTCGAAACCTGCGCCGCCGACGGCCGCCTCGCGGGTGAAGTTGTCGACGCCGTCGTGCGCGGAATGTCGACGATCGAGAAACGTTCCCCCACACAGCTCTCCGACGACGACCACGCCATCTACGAAACAGAGCTCCTCACCCAGGCCCTGTCGGGGGCCACCCCCACCGAAATACAGAAACACGCCCAGACGATCGGCAACACCATCGCCGACACCTCCGACAACGGAGTCCCCGCGAGCGACGACCGCACCCTTGACACGCTCTCCCACCACACGACCGATGACAGTCGCGTCGAGATCCACGCCAACGTGACGCAAGTCGTGGGCGAGAAGTTCATCGCCATGATCGACGAACGCAGCGTGCCCCGGCCCGAACCCGACGGGTCGCCCGATCGACGCTCGGCCGCCCAGATCCGCGCGGACGCACTGGAGGTGCTGTTAGATCAAGCTGCCGCAGGTGCGGCGATGGACACCATCGGCACCCCCAGAACCCAAGTGGCGTTGACCATCCCCGCCACCGGCGACCCCGCCACACTCCCCTGGACGGGCTCTGTCACCAACGCCATCGCCCGACAACTGTCGTGTGACGGTTCCTTGACCGAGATCATCATCGACGGCGAGACAGTGCCACTGCAGATGGGTCGCGAACGACGACTCTTCCCAGCCCACCTACGCAAGGCGATCATCATCCGCGACCAGACCTGCATCAAATGCGGTGCGCCGCCATCCCATACACAGGTCCATCACATCCAACACTGGACCGACGACGGTGACACCGACCTCGACAACGGCTGCCTGCTCTGCCAACGCTGCCACACCCAAGTCCACCACAACGGCTGGGACATCGTGCTGGGCTTCGACCGCCACCCGTGGCTCATCCCGCCGACCGCCATCGACCCGCAACGCCGCGCCCTACCCGCCTACAACCGCCGCACCATGCGACTCGACGACATCGCCGCCTGACACAGACTTACGCGCCAGCACCTTCAGCACCCGGCGTTCACCGAACATTAACCGGGACCGCATCCGTACCTTGACAACTCCACAGTGAAACACAGAGCCGCGCAATCGGTTCCGTTCCCGCCCAGCATCGCTGGGCGGGAACGGAACCGGTGACTACGGCGCGGTCGCCGAGAGCCCCGCAACGCGGAGGACTGTAGCCCGTCGAGGACGGCAGCCCGGATTCAGAACCCTTCTTGACCTGAAACCTTGCCAAGAGCAGGGGAATTCAGTATGTCCGGTTCGGCGCTGCACTGCGGCGCGATGGGGCCTACCAGGACCTCCTCGCCAGTCTCACCGCTCACGGACTCGCTGGTTCCGCGGCATCGGACTACGCCGAGATTCGCGACATCGTGGACCGCACCGGACTGTCGGTCGATCAGGTTCGCATGCTTCAGGATTGGGCCGACAGCAACCCGCTGATCCGCCAGCAGTACTTCGCGCGGACCGCGGTCACCGACCGCCTGTGGGATCTGACGTTCGAGATGCGGGGCGGAGTGGCCGCGTCGACCAGAGTCGGTCTACGCGCGCTCGGCCCGGTCGGCACCGTCGTGAGCACGGGCCTGGTGCTCCACGAGTTCGCAACCGCCGAAACGCCGCGCGACTTCGCCCACGCATCCGTCGAGGCCGCTGCAACAGCCGCACCCGTCCTGGGCCTGGTGGGTTGCGTGTTCGGTCCTGCCGGGTGCGTGGTGGGTGTGGCGGCCGGTACCGCGGCCGGCCTCGGACTCTCCGGCGGCAATGCCGTGGCCCGGCTGTGGTGGACTCGCTGGAGGCCTGATGCCCGCTCAGCCGGCGGGGGCCGTCGGCGGAGCCCTCACCGCCGCGTGCTCGGTCTCACCGCCGCGTCCGCGGTCACCGCGTCGAGCGCGTCCGTGAACGGCGGGATGAAGAACCGGGCACCGAGGACGCAGCATGCGTGACCACCGTCGACCTCGAAGCGCTGCGACCCGGGGATGCCGTCGAGCAGCAGTTGCTGACGTTCGGGTTCGACGACGCGGTCGCGGGTGGACACCACGACGGCGGTCGGGACATCGATCTCGTCGAGCCAACCGCGGGAGTCGAATCGCCCCAATCCGTTCCCGAATTCGCCGAGATGTGACAGCGGCGTCGAGAAGAACTGCCGCAGCGCCCAGACGGACGTATGCGACGTCGTCTTGTCGAGGTTCTTATCGGAAATGCGCGGAAGCATCCGGTAGAGCGGCGCGAGAATGCGACCGGTCCGTTGCGACGACCTCTGATGCCGGGGGTCGCTGGTGCTGAAGAACGGTCCCGTCGAGCAGAGCACCAGGCCCGACACCCGCTCGGGATGACGACGCCACACCAACTGGGCGATGCCGCCGCCCATCGAGAATCCGGCGGCGACGAACCGGTCGATGCCGAGGACGTCGGCGACAGCGGCCACGTCGTCGGCGCAGTCACGAAGATCGAAGTTCTCCGACTCGATACCGCGACCGTGCCAGCGGGCGTCGAGGGTGATCACCCGGTAGCGGTCGTTGATCGCCGGGATCGTCGGATACCAGCACAGCAGTCCGGTCGTCAGCACCGAATGCAGCAGGAACACCGCCGGCGCGTCGCGGGGTCCCGAATCGGTGACGTAGGCGCGGCCGCGACCGGGCAGGTCGAGCATCTGACCTTCGGGAATGTCCGTCGCCGGGTACGGCTTGAAGACGTGGCGGACTGCTCTGGCGGCACCGTTGAGAAACTCGGGGATCACGTTTACAAAGCTACGTGAGATGCTGGTCACATGATCGACATCGCCCGTCCGAAGATCGAGGGGTCGATCGCCATGGCCGACGGTGATCGTCGCATCGGGTTCGCCGAATACGGATCAGCCACCGGACGAGCCATCATCTGGCTCCACGGCACGCCCGGAGCGCGCCGGCAGATCCCCGTCGAGGCCCGCGGATTTGCCGCTGAGCGGGGGGTTCGTCTGATCGGACTGGACCGGCCGGGTGTCGGGTCGTCGACGCCGTACCGGTACGACAAACATCGCCGCCTTCGCCCCCGACCTCGCCGACGTGCTCGAAGCACTCGGCATCGACGAGTTCGCGGTCATCGGACTCTCCGGCGGCGGGCCGTACGCGCTCGGTGTGGCTCACGCGATGCCCGACCGGGTGGTCGCGGTCGGCATCCTCGGCGGTGTCGCACCGACCATCGGCCCCGACCGCATCCCCGGCGGCGCGATGCGGCTCGTTCCTGGCGCCGGCGGTCGGTGTCGCGGGGTCGCAGATCGGGCAGGTCCTCAGTGTCGCGCTCCGCTTCGCACGGCCGGTCGCCGAGCCGGCCATCAGCGTCTACGGACGGCTGTCCCCCGCCGCCGACCGCGAACTGCTGCAACGGCCGGAGTTCCGGGCGATGTTCCTCGACGACCTGCTCCACGGCGGCCGACGTGCGATGGAGGCGCCGTTCGCCGACGTCGTCGTGTTCGCCAAGGACTGGGGCTTCCGCGTCTCCGACGTGCAGGTCCCCGTGCGCTGGTGGCACGGCGACCACGACCACATCATTCCCTACGCCCATGGTGAGCACATGGTGTCGTTGCTGCCCGACGCCAAGCTGTTCGAGCTGCCCGGCGAAAGCCACCTCAGCACCCTGCACATGGCCACCGACATCATCGACGAACTGCTCGCCATCTGGGATCAGGCGCGGGCTGTGAAGTAGAGCGCGCCGGATTCCATACCCGCACAATTCACTCGCGCTACGGCTTTTCCGTTCGTCAGCGGCCACTGCAGTAACTGCTGTTGCTGGTGCTCACCAGAGTGGCCCATTTCTTTAGCACGCGTGAAAGATGCTGAAGCACCGTTCTTTTGACGACGCGAAGGCCTGTGGAGAAACCTGGCAGTCGAACGCCTGTTCGAGTACATTGGAGTCATGGCGGAGCTCACCACACTTCTCGACCAGCTCATCGAGATCACCCCACCCACCGACGACCCCACCGGCCGAACAACTTTCGAACAACTCGACACCTGGCGGTTGATAGGCAACGTCGCCGACCACCAGATCGCGACGCATGCAGAAAAACTCGATGATCTACACGTTGCACAGAAGGCTGGTTCAACCACCAAGAGATTGTTGATCGAGATGGGATTCGCACCCGCGGTCTCCACACGCGCGACCCGCATCGCGGAGAACTACTCGAGCTTGAGCAAGGTCGAGGCCTGCGCGGCCGACGGACGCCTCTCCGCCGACGTCGTCGACGCCATCGTGCGCGGCATCACGACCATCGAGAAACGCTCCCCCACACAGCTCTCCGACGACGACCACGCTATCGGCCCCTACCCGCCTACAACCGCCGCACCATGCGACTCGACGACATCGCCGCCTGACACAGACGCTCGCGCAGCAGGGTTTCGATACGGCTCGTCGCAAGCTCCTCGCCTACTCAACCAGCAGGGGTACCCGACATCTGCCGGGACCGCATCCGATCCTTGACAACTCCACAGTGAGAACACAGGGCCGCCCAGTCGGTTCCGTTCCCGCCCACCGTCGCTGGGCGGGAACGGGTCCGGTGACTACGGCGCAGTCGCCGAGAGCCCCGCAGCGAGGCCCAGCACGACGGCCATCAGCACCAGTTCGACGACGGCGTTGCGGATCGACGCGGCCTCGGTCAGTCGGTGGCGTTCGGCGGCGGGCACCCATCGTCGTCGATGCCAGAGGGCGACGCCCACCAGCGCCGCCAGGATGACGACCTTCGCCAGCAGAATCCGACCGTAACCGGTGGTGAACAGGGCTGACAGGCCGTCGATCTCCGTCAGTGCGGCAACCACGCCGGTCACCGCGATCACGCCGACGGCCCACGGCGCACGCTGCGAGAACACCGGCAGGCTGCGCGCCCACCCGGACCGGCCGCGGACCGCGATCACCATCGCAACGAGCAGACCGCACCACCAGGCGGCGGCCAGCGCGTGGGCGCCGACGAGGAACGGGCCGAAGGCGTCGTTGCCGGCGTGCCCGGCGATCGCGGTGGCCAGCACCCCGACCGCCGCGAGCACCCCGACCACGAGGACCGGGATCTCGACCGCGGTCAGCAGATCGAGCACCGCCCACACGACGATGAGCAGACCCGCGACCAGCGCGACCATCTCGGAGGCGCCAGAGTTGAGGACCTCGCCGAAGTCGCCGGCACTCACCTCGAGCACGTCCGTGCCGGACCGATCGGCGGTGCGCACCCAGGCGCTGATCAGCGTCGCCACCACCCAGACGCCCGCGAGTGCACCGATCAGTCTCGACGACGGCTCGGCGTCGACCGTGGGCAACAGGCCGAGGCCGAGAACCACGACGCAGACGCCGAGCGCGAGGGTCGCGGGAATCGCCACCGTGTCCGGCCCGTCGGGGCGGGCGAGCAACCAGCTCACCAGCAGTCCGGCGAACAGGGCCGGGACACCGGCCACGACCCTCACGCGTCAGCTCCGCGTCTTGGGGCGGCGGGTCAGCCAGAACACGACACCGAGACCCACGACCAGCACCACGACGGCACCGACGATGAAGTACCACACCGGGATTCCGTCATCGGACTGGTCAGCGGAGGCGTCGGCGAGCGGACCCGGTTCACCATTGCCGGCGACCGTCAGCTCGAAGCTGCGCTGCCCGCTGATGACATGTCCGTCGGCGGAGGTGACCCGGTAGTTGATCGTGTACTTCCCGGTCGGGCCGAGTTCGCGCACGCCGACACTCACAATGCTGCCGTCGACCTTGGGGTCACCGGACTGCCAGAAATGATCGTCGGGTCCGACGACGTTGAGCACCGCGTACGCCGACTGGATTCCCTCGTTGAAGGTGAGGGTGACGGTCGGCGGACCCGCGGGCAGGCTCGCGCCGTCGGCGGGATCGGAGGACACGAGACGCGAATGCGCCGACGCCACGGGCGCCGACCAGGTGCCGACCAGACCCAGGCAGGCGAGCATGGCCAAGGTCAACAGGAGCGAACGGCTGAGCGGGAGTGCGCGCTTACGCATTGCCACGTCCATTGCGTCGGGCAACCATCAACGCCGCGACACCGAAGACGGTGCCCAGTGCGCCGACGACCAGTCCGATACCGCCGAGCCAGCGGGCGGAGGAGTCGGCCTGGGCGGTCTCCGTCGCCTGCGACTGGGGCACGTCGGTGCCGTTCTCGGGCGCTGCGGCATGGTGTGCGCCGTGTCCGTCGCCGCCCGCCGCGAGGGTGATGGTCGGTGCGGGCTTCTCGGGCTCGGTGCCGTCGGCCGGGGTCGGCTGATTCCAGTCGGCCTTCTCGCCGTCGGCATAGGTCTGCAGCGTCGGGAGGGTGACGGTCTCCTGCTCGGGGAAGGGGCCGCCGGAGAAGCGGAACTGCCCGAACTGGCCGACCGGGACACCGGGCGAACCGGGTTCGGCGGTCCAGGTGATCTCGGTGACCAGGTCGTCCTTCTTGGTGACGACCGACTTCCAGCCGCTCATCACCTCCGGGCGCGCCGACTTCAGGCCGGGCAGGGTCACGCGCAGTGACGTCGTCGGAGCCGCGTCGGACTCGTTGGGGACGACCAGCGTGACGACGCCGTACCCACCCTGGGTGACGGTCGGGGCGTTGGCGGTGACGTGCGCCGACGCCGCACCCGCCCCGGTCAGGGAGGCGACACCGACGACTGCGGCAGCGGCGGCGGGCAGGACGAGGCGGCGAGCGGTCGTGGCCCGCGTCAGGACAAGGTTCTTCATCTGGGTTCTTTCTCAAGAGTTCGGAAGTCTGGCGTTGCGCACGACAGCACCGAACCGTCGAGGGTTCGGTGTGGTGGCGCGGGTCAGAAGCCGAGCGGAGGTCCACGAACGCCGGTCCCGCCGACGGGCGGAGCGGCGAGAACACCGGGTTGCGTCCAGAAGACCGGGCGTGCACCGGGCGCGAGCAATGCGGCGGGCGGCATCAGCGACGCGATGACCGACCCGATGACGGCCAGCATCTGCGCGCCGACGACGATCAGCACGGCGCTGAGCGGGATCGCGACGAGGTGCGTCAACAGCATCGGCAACGCCGGGGCGTCGTGGCCGGCGTGTGCGGCGTCGGCGGCGAGCGACCAGTGACCCGCGACCTGCGCGGCGGCCAGGATGCCGACGGCCGACGCGGTGGCCGGGACGAGGCGTCGGCCTCGGGTCGCCGGTTGCAGGAGCATCGCCGCGACCACACCGATCGCCGCGGTGAGCACCAGGCCACCTGAGCTGGGCATCTGGTCGCCGGCGGCACCGTGCGCGGCGATCGCGACGGCGGGCACCACACCGGCCGCGGCGACGCGTGTGAACACGTCGGGCGTGCGGACGGTGCGTGACATGGCCCCATCCTAAGGAGTGGGTCCCCGCGCAACCGACTCACCCAACCCGGCCAACTCGTCGGTGCGCGGTGAAAGAATCGACAGCATGTCGCTTTCACCGGCTCCTGTCGAGGTACGCACGGTCGAGGTCCGCGAGCTGTCCTCGCCCGACGAACTCGAAGAACTGATGCGGATCTTCGACGACGTGTGGCGGCCGGACCCGACGAGACGCCCGGTGGGCATCGACATGCTGCGGGCGTTGTCGCATTCGGGCAACTACGTGTCCGGCGCTTTCATCGGCGATCACCTGGCCGGCGGAAGTGTCGCGTTCCTGTCGGCGCCGGCCGGCGAGGCCCTGCACAGTCACATCACCGGGGTCTCCCGACGCGGACGCGGCCACCATGTGGGCTACCTGCTGAAGATGCATCAGCGGAAGTGGGCGCTGGCGCGTGGACTGACGACGATCACGTGGACCTTCGATCCGCTGGTCGCGCGGAACGCGTATTTCAACATCACGAAGCTGGGCGCGCTGCCGGTCCACTATTACGAGGACTTCTACGGCGAGATGGGCGACGAGCTGGGCGGCGACGCCGACTCCGACCGGGTGCTGGTGTCGTGGGCGCTCGAGGACCGTCTGCCCGAGGCCGTCGATGGTGTCGGGAGTGTGGAGGCGCTGATCGCCGACGGTGCGGTGCCGGTGATCGACGATTCCGACCGGTCGCGTCCGGTCGCCCATCACGAGCGGGTGGCCCCGGACGCCACCGTGGTGGTGGCGTTGCCGCGGGACGTCGAAGCGATGCGGGTGAGTCATCCGCTCGACGCGGCGCGGTGGCGGATCGCGCTGCGGGACGCGATGTCGCCGTTGCTCCTCGAAGGTGAGGCGCGACGGTCGGTGCGGTTCCTGCGGTCGGGTCACTACGTGTTCGGTCCGGCAGGGTCGGGGGTGCGGTGAGCGTCGAACTGACCCCCGCGGATTGGGGCCGGTACCCGCACACACTCGCCGACGTCCTGCCCGCGGTGTCCTCTGCGCTGGGAATGTCCGCATCGTCGGACCTGGTTGTGCCACCTGGCGATTCGGTGGTGGTGTTGCTCATCGACGGGCTCGGGGCGACGCTGCTGGAGGAGTACGCGGATTCCGCGCCGACGCTGCGCGAGCTGACCGCGACCACGCTGCGTGCCGGATTCCCGGCGACCACGGCGACCAGCATCCTGAGTCTGACGGTCGGGGCGGCGTGTGGCGTGCACGGGATCATCGGATACAGCTTCCGGCCCGACGACGACTGTCGGACACGGGGATCACGCCGGGTGCTGAACTCGCTGCGCTGGAGTCTCGACGACGCGCACGGCCCCTCGGCGCTGGTCACCTATCCCCCGGCTCTGGTGCGGACTCACCCGGGCAGTCTGGAAGCGCTTGCGGATGAGGGCGCTCGGGTGACGTACGTGATGCCCGGGGAGTTCCGCGGCACGGGTCTGACCCTGGCAGCGTTCCGCGCGCCCGGCCAGTACGTGCCGGCGGTGACCCCCGACGGGGTGCGCGACGGCGTCTTGGCCGCCGTGCGCGGACACAGTCGTCATCGCCGGTTCGTGTACGCCTACTACAGCGAGTTGGACACCGCGGGACACATCCACGGTCCTGGTTCTCCGGAGTGGCTGGAGAAGCTCCGGATGGTCGATCGGCTCGTGGCCGATCTCGCCGCCGAGTTGCCCTCCGGGACAACACTGCTCGTCACCGCCGACCACGGGATGATCACCGCCGACCGCGCCATCGACATCGACACCGCGCCAGAACTTCTCGACGGTGTCGACGCCGTGGCCGGTGAGGCGCGTGCGCGGCACGTGTACGCGACGTCCGGTGCTGCCGATGACGTCCTGAAGGCATGGTCGGGGTATCTCGGCGACGCGGCGCACGTCGTCACGCGGGAGCAGACCATCGACGAGGGGTGGTTCGGACCCGAGGTGACCGACGCGGTGGCGCGTCGGATCGGGGACGTGGTCGCGGTGGCGCGGGACTCGGTGACGCTGACACGCTCGACGAGCGAGACGATGGAGTCGAAGATGATCGGCCACCACGGCGCCTGGACGGCCGCGGAACAGCTTGTGCCGCTGGTGATCGCGCAGGGGTGACTCCTGCTGGCCGAGCAGCCCCCGCTGACCGGTAGCTGCCCACGCTGACCGGTAGCTGCCCACGCTGGCCGGTAGCTGCCCACGCTGGCCGGGTACCCCCCCTGCTGGCCGAGTAGCGACGACCGAGCGCAGCGAGGACGCCGCGTATCGAGGTCACGCCACCGGCGCATCCTCGTCGTCGGTCACCAGGTCCAGGCGCACGCCGAGGAGGCGGACCGGGCGGTCGATGTCGAACTTGCTGAGCAGGTCGGCGACCACGCCTTCGAGTTGATCGAAGTCGAGGCTCGGGGCGGGGAGCTTGCGGGATTTGGTGCGCGTGTAGAAGCTGGTGGTCCGGACGGTCACGGCCACGCGGAACGGGAGGCGTTCCTCGGCGACGACCTGGTCGAGCAGCTCGCGCAGCAGTTCGGCTGCCGCGGTACGCATCTCGGACGGTTCGGCGATGTCGGCCGCGAACGTCCGCGACTTGGAGTGCGACCGGGCGAGCCACGGTTCGGCGGTGATCGTCGAATCGCCACCGCCGCGGCACAACACGTACAGCCAGTTGCCCTGGTGCGGGCCGAAGGTGGCGATCAGGTCGTCGCGGGGTGTGGCGATCAGGTCGTTGACGGTCTCGACGCCGTTGGCGGCGAGTTTGGCCGACGTCTTGGGTCCGACGCTCCACAGGTCGCGAGTCGCCCTCTCCCCCATCAGGTCCAGCCAGTTGCGGTCGTCGAGCAGGAACACGCGCGGCGGATCGACGCCGTCGTCGGGCGTGGCACCGGGCGGCCGCTTGGCGAATCCGGTGGCCATCTTGGCGCGCTGCTTGTTGTCGCTGATGCCGACGCAGCTCGTCAGGCCGCAACGGTCGAAGATGTCGCGGCGGACCCGTTCGGCGAAGTCGACGATGGCGGCATCGTCGAACGGGTCGACCTCGGCGCCTCGCGCACTGACACCGAGGTACGCCTCATCCCAGCCCCACACCTCGACGGGATGACCGGTCCCGCGCAGCACATCCATGACGTCGGCCGACGCGGCGTCGTACGCACCCATGTCCAGCGGCAGATACACCGCGTCGGGCAGCTTGCGGTAGGCAGCACGCAGCGGCATCCCGGCCCGCACGCCGACATCCCGCGCCTCATACGACGCGCAGGTCACCACCTTGCGGGCCTCGGTCGGGTCGCCGTTGCCGCCGACGATGACCGGGACACCGACGAGCTCCGGACTGCGCAGCCGCTCGACCGACACCTGGAACTGGTCGAGGTCGACGTGCAACAGCCACCGATAGCGTTGCGAAACCGACGTGGTCACCCCGCCAGGGTAACCACGGACCGGCGATCAGTCGCCGCAGTCAGTCACCGCAGTCGGTCGCCGAAGTCAGACGGCGATACGGACGTCGATCTCGCCGAGTCCCACGCTCCGGCACGACGTGCGCAGCGAATGCGGGTTGTAGCGCAGCACCGACAACCCGCGGTTCGTCTCGGTCGACCAGCCGGCGAACGACTCACCCGCCTCGGTGATGAACCCGGTGAGCGCCGAGAGCGACGATGCGTCGAATGCGGCCACCGTGTGGGTGAGCACCTTCTCCAGCAGCGCACGGTCACGATGCAGCGGCGGCGGAACCAGATTCAGTGCGGGAGAAGCTGTTCCACAGTTCGTCGGATCGGTGAGCGCATGAACAGCGACGAGCAGGAAAGCGAGCGAGACGACGGCCCGCGAGGTGGGATCCCCCGCCCGGCCCGGATACGACTGGATGAGTTGGCACACCTGCACCGGGCGCGGCGGCGTGGCATCGGCAGCCTCGCCCGAGCCGGGCTCGAGGAGCCCCAGTGCAGCCAACACCTCTTGCTGAGCGGACGAAACCGTTTCCGCGGCAAGCGCATCGGCATGCATCCGCTGCAATTGGGCGACGATCGCCTGGTGGCGTCGCGCCGCGTCGTCGATCTCACTGACCAGATGTTCGGTCAGTCCGAAGGTCGACGAATAGTGGGTCAGCGCCTGATATCCGGGCAGCATGATGTGCTGCTCGATGGCGATGGCCTCGGCGATTGCCGACGGTTCGAGAAATTTGCGGACGCTTCGCTTGGACGCGCGCGCCGACAGAGTCCTGGTCAACTGAGCCCTCCACACATGTAGACCACTGATGCTCCGAAATGGAATTCCCAACCCGGTGTTGACCCCCTACGCTTCGACACCCCCTTCGATGCCGTTAACGAAGCGCACGATCACAATAGCGAGGATTCGGACAAACCGTGAGTCGAATGACTGAAAACTGCGGAATTCGGTCATTTCGGATACCGATGCGCAGCGCAATGGGCCTTTTTACCCAGACTCGGTCGGCACATCGGCCCCCCGACACTTCACCGAAGACCCTTCCTTTCCCGCGCCCGGCGGGTTTCACTCGATTCAGAGGCTTCGACGGGAGGACTCGAGACGATGCACGCAGTGACGTTGACCGGACATCTCGACGAACCGCTGTCGCGGTGGCTGTGGCTGATCAAATGGTTGCTGGCGATACCGCACTTCCTGATACTGATCGCGCTGGACATCGCGTTCTTCTTCTGCACCGTCGTGGCCGGCTTCGCGATCCTGTTCACCGGTCGCTATCCGCGTGGCCTGTTCGACTTCAACGTCGGGGTCATCCGGTGGAACTGGCGCGTCGCCTTCTACACGCACTCCGCGTTCGCCACCGACCGGTATCCGCCGTTCGCGCTGCGTCGAACCGACTATCCCGCCGACTTCGATGTCGTGTACCCCGAGCGGTTGTCCCGTGGCCTCGTGCTGGTGAAGTGGTGGCTGCTGGCAATCCCCCACTACCTCATCCTCGCGGTACTCGCCGGCGGGTGGCTGGGCGGCCCGCTGGCCGTCGGATATGTGGCCCAGGGCGACGACGGCCGGGTGACCATCGCGCCGGTGCTGGCGCTCGTGGCGTTCTTCGCCGCAGTCGCGCTGCTCTTCACCGGCGCGTACCCGCGCGGACTGTTCGACTTCGCGATGGGCATCAACCGGTGGCAGTACCGGGTGTGGGCGTATGCGGCGCTGATGCGAGACGAGTACCCACCCTTCCGGCTCGATCAGGGCGGGGACGAACCGACCGACTCGACAGGAGCCCGCGATGTTGCGGTTCCTCTCCCGTGAGTTGCACAGCTGGCGGCTGATGCACGCCTCGTCCAACCGGCTCGTCCGTCCGACGGACCGGGTGGAAACACTTGTGCTGCTGGCGCTCTGGGTGTCGGCCCTGGCGGGCCTACTCGTCGCACTGACCATTGGCGGCAACACGTATGCCACCCACAAGGCCGCCGTCGAGGTCCAGGGACCGCGACATTCGGTGAGTGCCACCGTCGTCACGATGCCCAAGCCGGACGACGATTCGACCATCGTCGCCTGGCGGCGGCCCGACGGCTCGCGCGCCACCGCCGCGGTGGACACCGAACGGCACGACCGCGTCGGCCGGGTCCGCATCATCTGGCTCGACGACGAGGACAAGCCGGCGGACCCGCCGCGCACCACCACCACCGACGCCGTCGTGGAGGGCATCATGGCCGGACTCGGTGTCGTCATGCTGACCACCCTGGGCTGGTGGGGGCTGGCCCTTCTGGTCCGGGCGGCCGCCGACCGGCATCGCATGCGACGGTGGGAGGCCGAGTGGCTGGAGTTCGACATCGACAGCCACCGCTGAGGGCCGGCCACGATGACCGTGCCCGACGAGATGGATGTCGATCCCCAGGAAGACATCCAGCAGCTGCTGAGCGACCTCGGATCGTCCCCGAACGGGTTGTCCCTGCGCGAGGTCGAGCGGCGCCGCCTGATGCACGGGCCCAACACACTCACCAGAACCCGCGGGAGCCGCTGGTTCGGTCAATTGCTCCGCCAGCTGACCCACCCCCTCGCGCTGTTGCTGTGGGTGGCCGCACTGCTGGCGTGGATCAGCGGTTCGCAGCCGCTGTCCGTGGCGATCGTCGTGGTGATCGTGATCAACGCAGCGTTCGCCTTCGTCCAGGAACGTCACGCCGAACGGGCGGTGGAAGCGCTGGCCGACATCATCCCGGTGACGGCCCGCGTGGTCAGGGAGGGCCCGGAGGAGGAGATCCCGGCCTCCGAACTGGTGCCCGGTGACGTCATCCACCTCGCCGAAGGCGACCGGGTGTCGGCCGATGCACGGCTCATCGGCGGTTCCGTCGAGGTCGATCTGTCCACACTGACCGGCGAGTCGGTTCCCGTGCACCTGCAGACGCAGGCCGCCGCCGGCACCGGGCCGATCGTCGAGGCGACCGACATCGTGTTCAGCGGAACGAATGTCGTGGGCGGGGACGGTCGCGCGGTGGTGTTCGCCACCGGGATGCACACCGAACTCGGGCACATCGCCTCGCTGTCGCAGCGGATCGGTCACGACGAGAGTCCGCTGGAGCGGCAGGTGAAACGGGTGGCGTGGCTGATCGCCGCCGTGGCCGTCACGATGGGACTCGCCTTCATCCCGCTCGGCACGGCGCTGGCCGGCCTCTCGCTGCGCGATTCGGTCAACTTCGCGATCGGGTTGCTGGTGGCCAACGTCCCCGAGGGACTGCTGCCCACCATCACCCTCGCCCTGGCGCTGGGCGTTCGCATCCTCGCGCGCAACGGTTCGCTGGTCAAACGGATCTCGGCGGTGGAGACACTCGGGTCGACGACGGTGATCTGCACCGACAAGACGGGCACCCTGACACAGAATCGGATGACGGTCACGCAGATCTGGACACCGGCCGGCGTCGTCGGACTCCCCCTCGACGGCACCCCGTCGGCCTCGCTGCGACACGTGGCACAGGTGATGACCGATTGCTGTTCGGCGACCATCGATGTCGACGAGTCCGGGACGATCACCGAGTTCGGCGACCCCACCGAGCTGGCGCTGCTCCGGGCGGCGTCCGGTCTCGGGGTCACCCCGCCCCGTGCCGGCGATTCCACGGCCTCCCGCACCACGGACGGGCCGGCCGCTGTGCGCCGGACGTTCGCCTTCGATCCGGCACTGCGGCGGATGTCCACGGTCGTGCCTACCGCCGACGGCGGACGGGTCAACGTCAAGGGCGCACCGGAGGAGATCCTCGAGCTGTGCACGCACATCGCCGATCGAGCGCTGACCGCCGCGGACCATGCGGAACTCCACGCGCTCATCGCCAGCTGGGCCGGTCAGGGTCTGCGGCTGCTCGCCGTGGCGTCGAAGTCCGTCGGCCCGGGACAGGTGGGCACCATCGACCGTGCCGGCGCCGAACGTGATCTGACGCTCGACGGCATCGTGGCGATGATGGACCCTCCCCGCACGGGTGTCCGGGACGCCATCGACGTCTGCCATCGCGCAGGCATCCGCATCATGGTCGTGACCGGCGACCATGCCCTCACCGCGCGGGGGATCGCCGAGGGTGTGGGCATCGGCTCCCATCACGGACTCGAGGTGATCAGCGGACCCGATCTGGATGCGATGCCCGAGACCGAACTCGACCGGCTCCTGAAGCGCCGCACCGAACTGGTCTTCGCCCGCACCTCCCCCGAGGCCAAACTGCGGATCACCGACGCGCTGCGCGATCTGGGCGAGGTGGTGGCGATGACCGGGGACGGGGTCAACGACGCACCCGCGCTGCGCAGGTCGGACATCGGTGTCGCGATGGGACGCAACGGCACCGACGTGGCCCGGGAGGCGGCGACGATGGTGCTGACCGACGACAACTTCGCCACCATCGTCACCGCGGTGGCCGCGGGTCGTCGTGTCTACGACAACGTCCGCAAGTTCATCGTGTACATCTTCGCGCACGCCACCCCGGAGGTCGTGCCGTTCCTGATGTACGCCCTGTCCGGCGGGAACATCCCACTTCCGTTGACGGTCATGCAGATCCTCGCCATCGACCTGGGCACGGAGACACTTCCCGCCCTGGCCCTGGGTCGCGAGAAGGCCGAACCCGGTCTGATGAACCGGGCACCGCGCCGCCGGACCCAGAACGTCGTGGACCGGGAACTCCTGTTTCGGTCGTGGGGACTCCTCGGCGGGGTGTCGACGATCCTGGTGGTGGCCCTGTTCCTCGGCACGTTGTGGCGGGGTGGCTGGCACTTCGGCGACCCGGTGGACAGCGGCCCCCTCCACTCGACGTGGGAACTGGCCACGACCATGACCTTCCTCGGCATCGTCGCCTGCCAGTTCGGCACCGCGATGGCCTCGCGGTGCCAACGCGCACCGCTGAGTTCGATCGGCGTGTTCAGCAATCGGCTGTTGTTGTGGGGCTTCGCCTTCGAGCTCACCTTCGTCGTGGTGGTGGTCACGGTGCCGGCGTGTCAGGACCTCTTCGGCACGACGACACCGCCGGCGGATCTCCTGGTGTGGCTGCTACCCATGCCCGTCGTGGTCTGGGGTGCCGACGAACTGTACCGGTGGGCGCGGCGCCGAGGGCAGGCGGATGCCCGCTCCGCTCACTGATCGTCCACGTCCTCGAGGTCGGCTCCGGACAACCAGGCCTGCGAATCGTCGATGCCGACGTGCGGAGGCAACGGCGGCAGGCGGGTTCCGAACACCTCGTGGGTGAGTTTGCTCAGTGCGCGACATTCCTCGGCCCAGGACATCCGTCCGGCAGGTGTCGTCTCGTAGGTGCGGCGCTTCTGGTATCCGATCATCTCGTCCTGGGCGGCGAGGAGGCCGCGTCCGATGAGTTCGTCGAGAACCAGACGTAGGTCGCTCGGCTGCACCCGGTAGCCGCGGCGCACCAGCTCCTCGAGGACTCGGTCCTGCGTGCCCGGCTGCAACGCGATACCCAGGATGTGCACCCGTATCGCGGCGCGTTCGATCGCTTTCATCGCCGCTCCTCCCTTCGTCGGGGATCCTTCCACAATGCACCGGATCGGGTGTGCCCGAAAGGGTCGCAGTGCCCCGATTCGACGGGTGTGAGCGCAGGTCAGCCCGCCCGCGTCGAGGAGCCCCGATCTCCTCCCCGGTGCCGGACACCACGGCATGAGTCGAAATGCCCTTACGGGACGGCCCGGACCGGAGGAGATTTGGATCGGAGGCCATCTGGCGACCGCATACCCTTCCGGAGGTGATTCACGTGCCGCACATACTGACCGTCACGATGAATCCCACGCTGGACATCCACTCGACCGTCCCGCGCTTGCTGCCGAGCTCCAAGATGCGTTGTGGCCATCCGCGTTACGACCCCGGTGGGGGTGGTATCAACGTCGCTCGCGCGGCGACGCGGCTCGGCGTCACCGCCACCGCGGTCTTCACGAGCGGCGGGTACACGGGGCAGCGGGTGGAGTCGCTGCTCGCCGCCGACCCCCTCGAGGCATGCCCGGTACCGGTGGCCGAACCCACCCGTGAGTCACTGGTGATCGTCGACGAGCACAGCGGCGAGTGCTACCGGTTCGTGCTGCCCGGTCCCCACCTGGAGGCCGACGAGGAGCTGCGGTGCCTGAAGGTCATCTACGAGAATGCCTCGGCGGCCTCGATGCTGGTGGTCAGCGGCAGCCTCCCGCCGGGGTGTTCACCGGGTTTCTTCGGCGCGGTGTCGCGAATCGCCGCTCATCACGGGTGCCTCCTCGTCGTCGACACCAACGGCGCCGCGCTGCCCTGGGTGACCGGCGCCTTTCTCGTCAAACCCAGTGTGCGGGAACTGCGCGACCTGACCGGCGCCCCACTACCCGATCGTGCCGCGCAGGTCGCGGCCGCCCGGGACCTGATCCGTCACCACATCAGTGAGGTCGTCGTGGTGTCGCTGGGCGCGCAGGGCGCGCTGGTGGTGACCGCCGACGAGGATCACGATGTCGCCGGGGTTCCGGTGCCGGCAGGCGTGGGGACCGGGGTGGGTTCGGGCGACAGCATGGTCGCCGCCATCGCGGTCGCCCTCACGCGGGGATGGCCGATCGTCGACGCCGTCCGCTACGGCACCGCGGCCGGTGCCGCGGCGATGCTCACCCCGGGTACCGAGCCGTGCCGGGCACAGGATGTCGATCGGCTGTACGGGCAGACATCCCCGGTGTCGTCGGCGTGACCACGGGGCGGGCGACTAGGAGTCCCCGAGCCGTTCGTGGATCACCGCGTCGACGAGCAGGCGCCGTTCGGCTCGAGCGACGTGCAGCCGTGTCGCGGCGACGGCGTCGGGGTTCACCGACACCGAGGTGATCCCCATCTTCACGAGCAGTTCCGCGAATGCCGGGTTGGTCGACGGAGCCTGCCCGCACAGCGATGAGGTGATCCCGCAGCGGCGGGCCGTCGAGATGATCTGGGCGATGGCGTCGAGGACCGCCGGGTCACTCCCGTCGAACAGTTCGGCGCACGATTCGGAGTCACGGTCGACGCCGAGCATCAGCTGGGTGAGGTCGTTGCTGCCGATCGACACCCCGTCGATGCCCGAGTCGACGTACTCCGGCAGCCAATAGATCACCGAGGGGACCTCGGCCATCACCCAGCGATGCAGCCCGCGGTGATCACCGAGAGGGCTCTCGTCGATCAGCTCCAGGCAGCGTTCGAGTTCCCAGCGGGTCCGCACGAAAGGCAGCATCAGATGCAGGTTCGGGTGGCTCTCGCGTGCCCGTGCGAGCGCCTCGAGCTCGAGCCGGAAGACCTCCGGCTCACGGACGTATCGGTAACAGCCGCGGAAGCCGATCATCGGATTGCGTTCCTCCGGCTCGAACTCCGCACCACCGTCGAGGCCACGGAACTCGTTGCTGCGCAGATCGGTCGTCCGGTACACCACCGGCCGGGAACCGAAGGGTCCGGCGATGGAGGACAACGTGTCCGCCATCGCCGAGACGAAGGCGTCCGACTCGCCGGCGGCGATGACCGCCCGCGGATGACGGCCCGACAGCGCCTCGGTCAGCATGAACTCGGCGCGCAGCAGGCCCACGCCGTCGACGTCGGTCGCCCCGACCTCCGCGGCATGCGTGGCGGAGGCCAGGTTCACGTAGATCTTGGTCCCGGTGATCACATCCGAACGCGGTTGCGGCGCCGAGGCTTCCGTCGTCCGCGCGACAGTGGGCCGCGCCGTCCGGCCGGCGGTGACCTCACCGGAGCCGCCGTCGACGGTCACCGTCGCACCCTGCTGCAGATCGGTTGTCCCGGTGCGTGTTCCCACGATGCACGGCACGCCGACCTCACGGGCGACGATGGCGGCGTGACAGGTGATGCCACCCCGATCGGTCACCACCGCCGACGCGCGCCGGATGGTCGGCAACCAGTCGGGGTCGGTCATCGGGGCCACCAGCACCTCGCCGTCCACGAGCTGGTGCCCGTCGCGCGGTGAGTGCAGGATGCGGACCTGTCCGGTGGCGATCCCGGGGGCGGCCGCGAGGCCGTGCACCAGCACCTTCGCGCGGGGTGGCGCCACCGACCCCTGCGTATCGGCGCGGCCCGTCGTGGTCTGCTCATCGGACAGCGTGGTGATGGGCCGCGACTGGACGATCCAGATGTGACCCTCGGGATCGACGGCCCATTCCATGTCCTGCGGGCGGCCGTAGTGTTGTTCGGCCTGCAACGCCATCCGCGCGATGGCCTGCACGGTGGCCGGTTCGATGACCGGCTCGGACCGACCGGGCGCCACCGGTTCACGGCGATCATGGCCGTCGTCACCGCGCACGATCCGGAACTCCTGGTTGCCCAGACTGGTCTGCAATATCGAACAGTCCGTTCTCGACACCAGGAAGGTGTCGGGGGTGACCGCGCCGGAGACCACGGCCTC
The DNA here is from genome assembly GCF_000332995.1 of Gordonia amicalis NBRC 100051 = JCM 11271. GTDB lineage: Bacteria > Actinomycetota > Actinomycetes > Mycobacteriales > Mycobacteriaceae > Gordonia > Gordonia amicalis. Next base: position 78,061 of record NZ_BANS01000009.1, on the reverse strand, counting down.
GCCGAGTCCTTCGACGGCCTCGACGACCAGATGATCGAGGTTCCCGGTGACCGGGTCGGCGGTGAAGACGATGCCCGCGGTCGCCGACGCCACCATCTTCTGCACGACGACAGCCATCAGGGGCTCGGAGGTCAGGCCCTTCTCCGCGCGATAGGTGATCACGCGGGGTGAGAACAGCGATGCCCAGCACCGCACGATCGCGACCAGCAGATCGTCCGGACCGCCGATGTTGGTGAACGTGGCGTTCATCCCCGCGAAGGAGGCGTCCTTGCCGTCCTCGCCGATCGCCGACGACCGCACCGCCACGTTGACGTCGGAGCCGCCGCCGGCCAGCCGCCGGTATGCGGCGAGCGCCTCGGCGGAGATCTGCGGCGCGATACCGGCCTTGGTCACCATCTCCGCCATCCGGTTGCTCAGGTCGGCCATGCGTGCGTCGTCGCCGACGGCCGACAGCGCCTCCCGATGGGTGGCGAGCAACTCGGCGCGAACCCCGCCGTGTTCCATCGAGACCGCGAACGATTCCGCGGTCAGCGCGAATCCGTCCGGCACCGGGAGTCCCGCGGTGACGAGTTCGCCCAGGTTCGCGCCTTTGCCCCCCACCAGTGACAACTGATCGAATCCGAGCTCCGAGAAGGTCAGCACGTGCGTCATATACCCACGATGGTCTTTCGTCGGGCCTTCCCCTAGTGACCAACGGCGACGGCGGAAGTGACCAAAGTCCATGTCTTCGCTTCGACGAGGCCGACACCAGGTGTGTCCGACGTTCGTCTCCCGGCCGGAGGCCATTCGGCACTTGAGCCGCGGCGGGTCGGCGGGGTCGAATGACGGTGACGGAACCGTCCGACGGAAGCCGGGGAATCATGGTGACCTTCCGAGACTCGACTCGCACCTGAGATGGCCACTCCGCATCCCGCACCGTGGCCGCGCGCGCTGATCGCCTTCGGGCGATGCTTCGCCGAGGTCGTGCGGTCCCTGATCGGGCGGCGACTCCACCAGCCGCTGCCGAACCTCGGGCGCGTCGTCGCCTTCGCCGACGGGACCACCGCCACGGTCTACCGCGAGACGCGTCGCGACAACCATCCGGTCACCGAGCCGGTCTGCCTCGTCGTCTGCTTCCGGTTGCGGTGGGTCGACGGCAACCGGCTGGCGCATCGGGTCTTCCGGGTGGAGAGCGTGTGCAACACCATCCTGTTCGCGGGCTTCGACGGATTCGTGTCGAAGCTGTGGATGACCGCCGACGGCGACAATCGTTACCGCGGCATCTACGACTGGGACGGGTACGACAGCGCCGTCGACTACGTCAGCGCCCTGTGGTGGCCGCTGATGGTGGTCGCCGAACAGGATTCGATCCACTATCACGTGGTCGGCGACCGGACGCGGGATTCACTCCTCGCCGGTGGCGGCCCCGTCCCGGATCAGCGAGAGTGGTGGCGACCGGTGAGGCGGGGCGGATGAGGCGTCGGCTCAGCCGGCGTCGAGAATCTCCCGGGCCCACCGATCCACGTCGTCCCAGTCACGGGCGTCACCGTATTTCCCACCCATGAGCCGGAACAGGATCCGGCCGAATCCCGGCCAGTCACCCCGCGCTATGGCACCGGCGAACGCACGATGGGATCGCAGGGCCCCGCTCGCCTCGATCGCGGCGACCGCGCGCGGTAGCGGAGTGCGTGGACGCAGGAAGCGTGCGATCCGCGGTGACAGGAAGGTCGAGGTCGCACCGACCGAGGAGACCGAGAACGCCCACACCGGGCTTCCGGAGTCCTTCGCCACCGACTCGGCGACCTGCTCGGCTTCCGGCAGCCACTGCCCGTTGTGAATGGCGCTGCCGATCACGAGCCGGTCGGCCCGGTCCGGGCTCCGGTCGCTCTGCAGCGGCCAGAGCTCCACCGAGTCCCCGCCGTTCCGCAACCCGTCGGCGATCCGTTGTGCGATTCCCTCGGTGGCTCCATGAGCGCTCCCGTACGCGACGACGGTGTGCATGTCGAAACCCCGATCTCTCAGCTGGACGACGCCGTCATGGTATCCCCGTTCACCCGCGCTCCGGGCCCACACCGGCCCGCTCGGTCAAGAGGTCGGGTAGATGTCCTTCGACCCTCCTGCCGGGGGCGCGCCCGAGCGTTCAATGGTGGTGTCCCCATTCACTCGCGACGACGGAGGACCATCATGGCCACACCAACACACCACACGACCCGCTCCCTCCTGCCCGACATCGCCGACCTCTTCTCGACCATCCCCGCCGTCGGGATGCTCCGCCCCAGCGGCCACCTGATCCGGGTGGAGGAGGAGCTCGCCGACGACAAGTACGTCGTGCGCGCCGAACTCCCCGGCATCGATCCCGCCAAGGACATCAACGTGACCATCCTCAACGGGATCATGACGATCACCGCGCAGCGCACCGAACGCAGCAGCCACGACGGCCGCTCCGAGTTCTCCTACGGTGAGTTCACCCGGTCGATGTCCCTGCCGAAGGGCTTCGTCGAGGACGACGTGAAGGCCGGCTACCGCGACGGGATACTCACCGTCACGGTGCCGCTGACCGCACCGAGCAACCCCGGAAAGCAGATCAAGATCGAAAGCTCCTGAGACACTTGATCACTCGCATGCGCCTGCCGGCCAAACCCTCGGCCGAGGCGCTCCTGCTGGCGGCGACCGTCACCGCGTTCGTCGTCGGCGGGGCGTTCTGGGTGGCGGGGTCGGACCGGCCCGCTGACTGGCTGTGGATCGCCGGCACCGTCACCGCGCTCATCCCGTCGCTGTGGTGGGTCGTCGCCGGCCTCCGGCGCCAGAACTTCGGGGTCGACATCATCGCGTCCCTCGCCCTCGCCGGGACGCTGATCGTCGGCGAATACGCGGCCGGAGCGCTGATCGGCGTGATGCTCGCGACCGGCCGGCTGCTCGACGCGTCCGCCTCCCGGCGCGCACGCAAGGATCTCAGCGCCCTCATCGACCGGTCCCCGTCCCTCGCCCGCCGCCGCGACGGTGACCAGATCACGGTCATCGCCGTCGACGACGTGCGGGCCGGTGACGTCCTGTCGGTGGGCAACGGCGAGATCGTTCCCGCCGACGGGTGGCTGCACGACGACGCGGTGCTCGACGAGTCCGTCCTCACCGGCGAACCTCTCCCGCGGACCCGCGCACGAGGAGACGGGGTCCGCTCCGGCGCGGTCAACGCCGGCGGCACCTTCGAGCTGACCGCACGTTCGGTCGCCGCGGAGAGCACCTTCGCCGGGATCGTGCGAATGGCGGGGGACGCCGCGGCCGACCGCGCGCCGGTCGTCCGGATCGCCGACCGTCTCGCCGTCTGGTTCGTTCCGCTCGCGCTGGGCGTCGCGGGCATCAGCTGGCTGGTCAGCGGTTCGATGACCCGGGCGGTGGCCGTCCTCGTCGTGGCCACGCCGTGTCCCCTGCTGCTGGCCGCGCCGATCGCGATCGTGGCCGGCCTGTCGCGGGCCTCCCGGATGGGCGTCATCATCCGCGACGGCGGAGCACTGGAGAGCCTCGGGCGCGCCCATACGCTGATGGTCGACAAGACCGGCACCCTCACCACGGGCCGGCCGGAGCAGGTCGCGGTGACCGCGGCCCCCGGCGACGACCCCGTCGAACTCCTCCGGCTGGCCGCGTCGCTGGAACAGCTGTCGCCGCACGTCTTCGCGACCGCCATCGTCGGCGAGGCGAACCGTCGCGGTCTCGAACTGACCGTCCCGACCGCGGTGCAGGAAAGTGCGGGACGGGGCGTCTCGGGCCTGGTCGACGGCCGCGCCGTCGAGGTGGGCGCGCGGAGCACCCCGGACGGCGACTGGGCGCGGGCCGTCGCGCGCGGCAGCGAACTCGACGGTGCCGCCGTCGCCTGGATCGAGGTCGACGGCCGGCCGTCCGGTGCCATCGCGATGAGCGACCCCATCCGCCCGGACGCGCCGCGGACACTACGCCGCCTCCGCAGCGCCGGGATCGAGCGGATCGTGCTGCTCACCGGCGACCATCCGGCCACCGCCGTGGAGATCGGCACCCTGCTCGGCATCGACGAGGTGTTCCCCGACCAGAGTCCCGCCGACAAGGTCGCCCACGTCCGGGAGGAACGGTCGGCGGCGTCCACGGTGATGGTCGGCGACGGGGTCAACGACGCCCCGGCACTGGCCGGCGCGACCGTGGGGGTCGCGCTGGGCGCGCGCGGGTCGACTGCCAGTGCGGCGGCCGCCGACGTCATCCTCACCACCGACAGCATCGAGCCGCTCGCCACCGCGATGGAGATCGCCCGCCGTTCCCGCCGCATCGCGCTCCAGAGCGCCGGGGTCGGGATGGGTCTGTCCCTCGCCGCGATGATCGTGGCGGCGTTCGGATTCCTGCCGCCCACCGCGGGTGCCCTGCTCCAGGAGGGCATCGACGTCGCGGTCATCCTCAACGCGCTGCGCGCGCTCCGGGCACCGCAGACCGACATCAAGATCGACCAGTCGACCGATGTGCTGCTGCACCGGTTCGCCGCCGAACACGATGCGCTGCGGGAGAAACTCGTACTGCTGACGATCACCGCCCAACGGCTCGTCGACCTGTACTCCGCACACCATCCCGAGACCACCGACGAGGCGGCCGAGCTCAACGGGTTACGCGAGGTCGACGACCTGCTGACGACCACGATCCTGCCCCACGAGCATGCCGAGGAGGACTTGCTCTACCCGGCACTGGCCAAACCCCTGGGCAGCAGCGAAGCCACGGTGACCATGAGTCGCATGCACGCCGAGATCGACCGCCTGGGCCGCCGGGTGCATGCTCATCGTCTGCGCGCGGATCGATACGGCCGCGTGACCGACGACCAGCGCATCGACGTCATCGCGACCCTGTACGGACTGCATGCGCTGCTGCGTCTCCACTTCTCGCAGGAGGAGCAGACCTACTTCGCGCTGGCCAGCACGTCGCCGGCCGATCCCGTGACCGGCGAGACGACGAGTCCCTGATCGCTGCTCAGGGCTCGTGGTGCGTCACCATCACCGGACACGACGCGACCTGCAGGACCGCCCGGCTCGTCGACCCGAGGAGCAGCCCCCGGAAGCCACCACGACCCCGCGTCCCGACGACCACCAGTTGCGCCGACTCCGCGGCGTCGACGAGCTCGTCCGCCGGTGACCCGATCTCCACGCGGCGTTCGATCTGCACGTCCGGGTAGTCCTCGGGATATCCGGCCAGCTGTTCGCCCAGCAGTTCCATGGCCTCGTCGCGAAGCTGACGGATGATCTGCTCTTCCTGGCGGCCGTAGAAGGCCGCACCGGAGAAACCGCCGAACGCGTGCACCGCGAGCAACGACGTCTGCAACAGGTCGGCCTGACGGAAGGCATGCTCGATCGCGGCGGTCGACGTCGACGAACCGTCGACGCCGACGACGACCGGCCCCGTCGTGGGCGGTTCGCCACCGACGACCACCACCGGACATTCGGCGTGCGCGGCGGCGTCGGCGCTGACCGAACCCAGCAACAGGCCCCGGACGCCGCCGAGCCCTCGACGCCCCACGACGAGCTGGTGCGCCTCGCTGGACGCGTGCCGCAGGGCGAGCATCGGTGAGCCGCCGACGATCTTGCCGTCGACGGACACGTCCGGGTCGACCTCCTTCGCCAGGGCCATCGCCGCGTCGACGGCACGAGATGCCTCGGCCTGCATGGCCTCGACCACCGCCGGCGAGGTCATCATCACCATCGGCGCATAGGCCCCCGGCACCATTCCCACCGCGGACAGCACCCGCAGGTGCCGCTTCTCGCGCCCGGCGGCACCCACCGCCCACCGGACCGCGGCCAGCGCACACTCGGAGCCGTCGACGGCGACGACGATCGGTGCGGACGGGTCGGTTCCTGCATCTGCCATCTTCATCTCCTCCGTAGAACCGTCTGGACGATGAGGACGATCATCGCCACCGCGGTGCCGGCCATACCCACGACGAGCACGACGCGGACGATCGTCGACCACGGGAAGGTGCTGTCCCCGAAGTCGAATGGGAAAACCTGCCAGAGCCGGATCAGGGCGACCAGTCCGAGCGCGTCGATGACCAGATCACCGAGGGCCTTGATCGCCGGCGGGTCGGCGACGACGTAGATCGCATTGGCGACCACCCCGGCGATCAGCCCGGCGACCACCCAGCCGAGGACCTGACGGAAATCATCGGTGAGGAAGGGAAGCACGTCCCACCCGGGCACCCCGAGAATCGCAACCAGCAGAACGGAGTTCACGACGATGCTCACCGAGTAGCCGACCCGCCGGCGCACGGCGTCCGGCCGGTGGTGCGACAAAGACTCCGAGGTGGTCACGGTCAGCCCTTCCTCTCCGGCACCTCTCATCGTCGCCGTGGCGCCGATACCGACACCGTAGTCGAAGGTCACCGGTGTCGGGCCGAAAGTCCTGGACCGGCGCGGGTTCCCTCAGCCGCTGACGAGGATCCAGATGAGAAACCCGACCCAGGCGATGGTGCCGAGGATGTTGACGCCGAGCGCCGTCATCAGCAGGGCATCGCGGCGACCCTCCGCCCGGCTGATGCCGATGACGGTCAGTGCCATGCCGACGATGGTGCCGAGACAGATCGGGAACCCGAGGATGCCCACGATCAGTCCCGCCAGGCCGTAGGTGTCGACACCCGACGAGGACGCCGCAACCGGCTGTGCCCCAGCGAGTTCCATCGGACGATAGCCGGGCTGCGGGGGCGGATACGGCGGCTGGGATGGCGCGTGGACCGGCTGCGGCGGCGCGACCGGTGGGGCCGCGGACACCCCGGCCGGCGCGCGGTGAAGCTGCGCCCACTGCTCGGGGCGGAGATCGGCCGGACCGATCGCGCCGAAGACGACGCCGGGTTGGCCGACGACCCCGGGACGCAGATCGAATCCGTGCAGTACGCCCGCCGCCGGGGCGTCGACCGTCAGCCGGCCGGACGCCGATTCGAGCGTCGCGAGCGGTTCGCCGGCCCGCACCATCTGGCCGGTGCGGGCGAGGACGCCGCTGATCACCGTGCCGGGCGGCAGTGTGGGGAAGGCGATCCGGCGTGCCGAGGCGTCCACCGCGGTCGCCGACGGCCGGTCGTTCGGACGCGGCTCGTACGGCTGGGCCCGGTGCTGTCGGGCCGCGACCTTCTCCGTCTCGGCGCCGGGCACGACGTTGGTCGAGCGCAGCAGGCCGCCCTGGGCGACGACGACCTTCGGGTCGCCGATCCGGGCGACGCGTCCCACCGACGACAAGGCCGACTGCAGCATCGGGATGCTGCTGGTGCCGCCGGTGACGTAGACGATGACCGGTCCCTTGGGGCCGGTGCCGGCGGCGTCGGCGCGGGCGATGGCGTCTCGGGTGAGTTCGACCGCCCGCTCCACGAACGGCGCGATCATCGACTCGAACTCGCGGCGGGTCAGCAACAGCGTGTGCCGGGTGCCGGGCAGTTCGATGACGGCCTGCGCGGTGTCGGACAGGGCTTCCTTGGCCGAGCGGACGTGATCGGCCAGCGCGATGGCGGCGGCCGGGGCGCGAAGCCGGGCCGGGAGTTCGGGGTCGAGTTCGGCCGCTTCCTCGAGAACCCAGCGCGTCATGCGGGCGTCGAGATCGCGGCCACCGAGGTTGTTGTCGCCGCCGGACCCGGTGACCGTGAAGCCGTCGGCCCCGGCGCGGATGAGGACGGCGACGTCACAGGTGCCTGCACCGAAGTCGAAGACGCACATGCGCTCGTCGCCGGTGACGTCGTGGCCGCGGTAGACGTAATACCAAGCGGCAGCGAGGGATTCGGAGGCGATACGCAGACGGTCAGCGGAGATGCCGGCGCGCTCGGCGGCGCGTCGGAGCACACCCTTGCGTCGTTCGCTCCACTTGTCGGGATGGGTCAGGATGATCGAGTCGAAAGCCGCGAGACCACTGTGGCGCAGCGCGGTCCGGTGTACGTGACGCAGCACGGCGCCGATGAGGTCCTCGATCGGCCAGAACCGGTCGCCGAGTTCGATCTCGCCCTCGTCGATCCGCGACTTCGGGGAGTCCTCGTAGGCGTCCGGGGCCTGCACCCGGCGCAGCGCGGCGTCGTGTCCGACCACGATCCCGCCGTCGCCGGCGAAGACCGCCGACGGCATGGCCGGGCCGCCCGGGCCCAGCGGCACGATGACCGGCTCGGCCAGCCCGACGCGGTATGCGGCCGCAGTGTTGCTGGTACCGAAGTCGATACAGAGTCGCCTGCGGCTCTCCTGTGTCACCTGAACACCTCCCGCCATCCGCCCCGGGGCACATCGTTGCACACGAAACCGGCGTTCATCCGGTGGGCGCCCGGAGAACTCGGGCGATCGACTTGCGGACGTTGTCGACGGCCACGATCTGGTTGCGCAGATCGGCGGCCGTCTTCTCCCGCTCGGCGGCCGACTTCTTGGCCTCGACCGCGGCGTCGTTGATGATCTTCGTCGACTCGGCCAGGAGTCGTTCGAGCAGTTCGTCGTAGGCGATCTGCAGGTCGGCGCTCGCCTCGGATTTGATCGACTGCAGCTGAGACCGCACGTCGGCCTTCATGTCGTTGACCGCCTTGGTCAGCCACTTGCGGTGGTTCTCCTTACCGACCTTCGACGCCCGGAACCCCACCACCACACCCGCCCACACGGGCACGGCCACCACGTTGATAACCGGGATGATGGCCAGCGGGCCGCCGGCGGCCACGATCGACAACAGCACCGGGTCGACCATGTTCTTCCAGGGCGAGATCTTCTCCTGCTCACGCAGCTTGAGGTCGGCGACGTTGCCGGAGATCCGGTCGACGAGTTCACCGGAGATGGTGGCATCGGCGAAGAGGGTGTCGGCGATGCGCTCGATCGCGGCGACGAAGAACGCGCTCACCTCGCGTGCGGCGGCCTCGAGGTCGACGGTCATCTGCCCGATCAGTTCCTGTCCGGCGCGGTGCGGCTCGTAGAAGCGCAGCTTGTCGATCCGCGTCGACCACTGGCCGAGCAGTTTGTCGAAGCGGTCGCGCATCAGGTCGTCGGTCTGCAACGACGCGGCGGTGATGTCCTGATTCAGCCGTGCGCGCCACTCGCGTCGTCGATCCTTGAGTCGCTGCAGGCGATCCCGTTCGGCTTCGATGTCGGCGCGTTCGGCGGGGGTCGCGGTGGCGGCCTTCATCTCCAGGACGAGGCGCTTGCGGACGTCGTCGAGTCCGGCGAAGGTCAGTTGCAGCGCATTGCGTTCCGGCGACGCGGCGCCCTCGGCCACCAGCGGTGTGAGGGCGTCGACGAGCTCGCCGATGCCCGACGCCGCGAGGGCGCGTGCGCGGCGGTCGGGGTCGGTGATGGCGGCCGCCTGTTCGGCGATGCGGTTGGAGATACCGATGATCGGGATGTGCGCGAAGCGAGGTGCGTTGGCGCCGATGAGTTTTCGGTTCTCGGCGACGATGGTGCGCCACTGCCGCATCACCACGTCGATCTTGGTGACCACCAGGACCACCGAGGCGACCTCCTCGCTGACGCTGCCGAGGAAGGCGAGTTCGGGGGCCGACAGCGGTGCGGTGGCGTCGCACACCATCACGAGCACCGACGCGCCGCGGGCCGCGCTGACCGCCGCTTCGACGTGTTCGGGGACCAGCGACCCGACGCCCGGGGTGTCGACGATGGTGACGCCCGGCAGCAGCGCGGAGTCGACGGCCACGCGGGCCGAGACCGGCGGCACGAGAACGGAATCGACCGCGGCGTCGGGGGCGAGGCGTTCGGCGGGGACGCCCGCCGCGTACCGGCCGCCGACGGTGACCCACGCAGCGAGGTCGGCGACCGGGATGCGGTGTGCCGCACCGGGAAACTCGACGAGTGCCGAACCGACCGGCAGATCCTCGGTCGCGGGGGTGAACCGGACGTAGACCGAGGTGGTGATCTCGGTGTCGACCGGCGCCAGTCCGCTCACGCCGACGAGGCTGTTGACCAGCGAGCTCTTGCCCCGGCTGACCTCGCCGATCACCACGACGGTCCCCTGCGGGGCGGGCCGGTCCTTCACGCGCAGAGCACGGTCGGCGATGGCATCCTCGCCGTGTTTGCGCAGCATGTCCACGGCCGTCCGCAGCACGGCGTCGGGGGTGGGAGCGGCGGGCTTCGCGGGTGTCTTCTCCAGACTCATCGGGCCACTCCTCGTCTCACTGCCGGCCGGCTCAATGGGTCCACCGTCCGCGGCGCACCAGCTGATAGGTCTGTTCGAGTACCAGCAACGCCTCCCGTTCGGCCGACGTCGCGGCGAAGGCACGGCGGGTGCGGCAGTCGGTGGCGCGTTCCCGCGCGGCGTCGGCGATCTGGGGCGGTGCGGCATTCGGCGGCAGCGACAACAGCACGCGCACATCGCGACTCGCGACGACCAGGTTCAGCTCGCCGATCAGCTCGCTGTCCGGTTGCCAGCGCGCGAGCGCCTCGAGCGCGGCGACCTCGCGCACCCGGTGCAGCTCGGGAGCGGTCTCGGCCTCCTCGATCGCCTCCAGGAAGGCATCGCGGCGTGCGCTGCGGTACGCCGCCTCGCGCAGTTCGGCCAGCACCGTGCGGGCCTTGAGGATGTCGCCGACCGCGAGGAAGCGCCGGCCGATCGCGAGGCGGAGTTCGTCGATACCCGAGACCCGGTGCAGCCATTCACAATACGCACGCGCACCCTGGCCGGCGACGTCGGCGCCGGCGTCCATCGCATACGTTCCGACCAGTTCCTCCAGCCGGCCGAGCAGGTCGACGTCGAGACCCGGTGGCGGCGGGGCCGCGCCGTCGAGGATGCTGAGCAGCTCCCACGATTCGAGAGCTCCTCGGCGGGAGATCTGCGCGGTCTCACGTTCGGTCACCCCACAGACCCCGGCCTCGGCCATGAGTCCCGACACCGCGACCACCGCACCCGCGATCGCCGGGAACCGCCGCCAGACCCGTCGGGCGATCTCCTGGGCCTTGAGCATCGGGTTGTCGGCGGCGATGAGGTCGGCGTGCGAGATCACCAGGATCGTGTTCTGCGCCGACGCCCCGGCGTCGGAGAGGAACGCCACCTCGTCGGACTTGGGGCCCGCAGCGTCGTCGAGCAGGAACAGGATGACGTCGGGTCGCGGGAGGCGGCTCTCCCCGGAGAACACCCGGCGGGTGGCGATCTCGGCGGTGTCGGTGAACCCGGACAGACCCGGGGTGTCGATGACCCGGAACCGTTCGCGGAGCAGGCGTGACGGGGTGTGGACGACTGCGTGGTCGATGTCGTCGGGACGCCGGCCCAGATCGCCGCGCATGGTTCCGGGGATCTCGGTGACGGTGCCGTCGAGGCCGACGACCTCGACGCGCTGTGGGTTGCCCTCGGTGTAGAGGGCGGCGACCTTGGTGCACTCGGCGCGGTCGGTGGGCGCGACGCGGTCGCCGACGAGCGCGTTCAGCAGCGTCGACTTGCCGGCGCTGACGCGTCCCACGAGCGCGACGGTGAGCGGGTTCGCCAGCTGCGCACGCAGGGAACCGATCACCGTGGCGTCGGGCGCGAGCGGGGTGACCTCGTCGAGCAACTGCTCCACGCGTCCCCGCACGGTCATGCGTTGCTCCACGCGATCGGTCCTCCAGTTCACGGACATTGCCTCGTGATAGTCCACCGTGTCGTCGCCACCGGGAACATTCCCGCGTCGCCGACACTCCTAGTCACGTGACGAGAATTCTCCACCACCGTCGACGCCCTGACAGTCGACCGGATGACGGTATCCGGGCCGGCGTCGTGCGCGTCGCAGATCCGAGCAGGAGCCGACGACGATGACCGACAGCAACACCGGTTGGGACGACCCCTTCGACGGGGACGACTTCGACTCCTGGCTGCGCGAGAGCGATCCGCCGAGTGAGCTGGCCGTACCGGCCGCGACCTGGGATTCCGCGATCGAGACCGCCTTCGACCCGACGCACGAACTGGCCGAGGACCTCACCGCCGCGCCCGGCCCGGACCCACTGTCCGAGGAATCCGACGATTCCCTCTCCGACGACACCGAACTCGCGGGATTCGGCGACGATCTCGGCGGGGACCTCGGTGGGGATCTCGGTGGGGACTTCGAGGACACCTTCGACACCCCGGACGTCTTCAGCAACGACGACGACGGCGGCGGCGAGTCATTCGGGGATACGACTTTCGACGACTCATCCCTCGGTGACGACTTCTGAGGATGGAGACTTCTGGACATGCACTGCCCGAACGTCCCAGGCCATCGACAGGTCTGCGCCCCACGATGAGCGGGTGTGTGCGTTGACCGACGAATCCGAGTCGGGCACAGACCTTCTCGACCGTGCGCGCGCCGGCGACCAGCAGGCTTTCACCGCGCTCGTCGAGCAGCACCGGGATCGGCTGTGGGCCATCTGTTTACGCATCACCGGCAACCAGCACGACGCCGAGGACGCCCTCCAGGACGCATTGGTCGCCGCCTGGCGCGCGATCGGCGGCTTCCGCGGCGACGCGCAGGTGTCGACGTGGCTGTACCGGATCGGGTCGAATGCGGCCCTCGCGCGTATCCGTAAACGATCCGACGCCGACGACATCGACGACCACGACCCGATGAGTTCGGTGGACGTCGCGCAGCAGGTCGTCGTCTCCGACCGTATCCAGGAGGCGTTGACGCAGGTCCCGGACGCCTACCGCGCCACGTTCGTGCTGCGGGTCTACGGCGAGCTGAGCTACTCGGAGATCGCCGAGGCCCAGGGCATCGGTTTGCAGACCGTACGCAGCCGGATCTCGCGGGCACGGTCGATCCTCGCGGAGTTGCTCGCGGATCTTCGGTAGGGGGTCATCTGATCGGATGATCGACGACAAGTCGACTCCTCCCAGGGAACAAACTCCGCCCGGTCCATCTCCAAGTAACCAGAGCACGAAAAACCGCAACCCACACCATCCCTGGAAGGAAACACCATGAGCACCGAGATCCCCGAAGACGCAGTACTCGTCGACACCGACGGCGACGGCACCATCGACGCCGCACTGGCCGACGTCGACGGCGACGGCACCACCGACGCCGTCCTCGACACCGACGGTGACGGTCAGGCCGACTCCATCGCCTACGACACCGACTCCGACGGCGAGATCGACGTCATCGAGGCCGACACCGACGGCGACGGCTACACCGACCTCGCGGTCGCCGACACCGATGGCGACGGCACCTTCGACACCGCCGTCGACGACGAGGGCAATGTCGAGGTAGGCGACTTCGGCAGCGTCGACGGCGGCGACGCGGTCTGATCTGACGAGTCCACTCGCACGCCGAATCCCGGTCGCACATCGCGACCGGGATTTCGCTGTGAGTACGGGTGGCCGGAACCCATGTCCGATTCGTCATACTGTCCGGTGTGCGAGCTGACCTGATCCCCCTGGCCGAAAACGATCGCGGAAGCATCGGATCGCTGGAATTCGCCATCCCGGTGTGGGCGACCGCCACCGCCCTGGTGCTGGTGCTGATCGTGGCCTGGTTCTTCGGTTCCGTCGCGAAATGGCTGCTGCGTCACCGGGCACGACTGAACACCACCACCTGCATGGTGCTGTCGATCCTCGGTACGGCCGTCGGACTGTTCATCGCCGGGGCGATCGACCATCGCATGAACGTGTGGCACCCCGTCACCATCGTGCTGGGATTGGCGAGTTCGATCGTGGCGGTCGGCGCCTACGCGATGGTCGCGGCACGGCTGCAGACCCCGACCGGCATCCCGGTCGCCGAACTGCTCGCATCCGGGGAATCCGAGCGGGTCGAGTTCAAGTCGACCGCCCGCGTGAACCTGCACACCAAGCAGCGGGACGTCGCGATGGAGACGGTGATCGTGAAGACGGTGGCCGCATTCCTCAACTCCGACGGCGGGAACCTGCTGATCGGAGTCGACGACGACGGCACTCCCCTGGGCCTCGACGCCGACTTCACGACGCTCCGCCACCCCGACGCCGACCGGTTCGAATTGTTTCTGCGGGACCTGCTGACCGCCACGCTGGGTCAGAGCACCGCCGCGGAGGTGGGCATCTCGTTCGAGCAGGTCGCGCGACCCGCCGGCGACGCCGAAACCTCCGCGAGCCCGACCGAGGTCCTGGTGTGCCGGGTGGAGTGCACTCCGTCGCCGAGGCCGGTGTACCTGCGCGGCATGAAGAACAACGCGCTACCCGAGTTCTGGGTGCGGGCCGGCAACTCGAGCCGGCAGCTGAGCGTCGACCAGGCCGCCGAATACGTCATGCACCGCTGGCCGCTCGGCGCCGGTCGTGCGCTGGCCGCCCAGGTTCGGGCGGCGGTGCGGTTCTCGTCGGTCTGAGACCGTTCCGCCGAGCCAGTAGCGCGAAAACTCGTCCATCTGAGGCACTTCGAAGGGCAATCTGCCCTTGCCTGACCGCCAGATGGACGCGAATTCCCCAACTCCGGAAACCGATCGACCTCCGCATGCGTCCAAGTCGTCATGACCTCGGATTCTGGCGTGTACACGCTCAAGGAACTGGCGACGATGGACTGGTCGCCCGACGACATCACGCGCGCTCGACGATCGGGAACGCTGATCCCGGTGGCTCACGGGTGGGTACGGTCAGCGACCGCCGACCCCCGAGTGGTCGCAGCGGTGGCGGCGGGGGGCGCGTTGTCGTGCGTCGGCGCGCTGCGCTTTCACCAGACGCACGGATCGAGCGAGATCTGGGTTCCACCCGGGTACACCGAGACCCATGTCCGTCTGAGTAAGCACATGAAGGGCAGACCTCGTCCCAGCGGACCCTTCCGATGGTGTCAGGGCTACGGCCAACCACTACCGGTGGTCACCGCGGTCGACTCGATCCCGCTCGCACTCGGTTGCGCGGCACGATGTCTCACTGCCGAGGAGTGGGTTGCGACCGTCGACTCCGTCCTCAACTCGACCGACTGGACCATCCCCGACATCCAGGCCGAGATGGGTCGCGTGGCCAGGGCGGTGATGGCCATGTTCGGTCGGTGCGATGCCCGCTCCCAATCCGGAACCGAATCGATCGCCCGGTTGCGCCTGATCGCGGCCGGTTTCGAGGTAGAGGTCCAACCCGGCATCGGCACACATGAACACGCGGACCTCCGCATCGGAGCACTGCTGATCGAATGCGACGGCAGGGCCTACCACTCGGATGTGGAGACCTTTCGCAACGACCGCCGCCGCGACCGCATGACGATGATCGACCGATGGTTGACGATGCGGTTGACCTACGACGACGTTCTCTACAACTGGGACGGGGTACTCGAGGATGTTCGGGCCGTCACCCGAAGCGACCGGCACCGCATCAGGCGGGACAACGACCCTCGCCGTCGGGGAAACGCGTCCATCTGAGCGCCACCGAGGGGCAATATGCCCTTGGATCGCGCTCAGATGGACGATTTTCCGGCCGATTCACCCACCACGACAAACGAGGACCGAAACCGTCCTCGATTCCTGGGATTGTTGTCTCAGACCGCACGACCCAGGACAGCAGGAGGAAGCATGAACTGGACACTCGAAGTCGTCACCCTGCCCGTCACGGACGTCGACCGCACCAAGGAGTTCTACGAGTCGATCGGATTCAACCCCGATGAAGACCACACCGTGAGCGAGGAGATCCGCTTCGTCCAGATGACCCCTCCCGGTTCGAACTGCTCGATCGCCTTCGGCAAGGGCCTGACCGACAAGGCGCCCGGGTCCACCGGCCCGATCATCATCTGCGTCACCGACATCGACGCCGCCCGCGAACAGCTGCTCGCCGCCGGCGTCGACGCCAGTGACGTCGACGTGCAACCGTGGGGTCATTTCGTGTACTTCACCGACCCCGACGGGAATCAGTGGTCGGCGCAGTACCTGCCGTATCGCGACAACTGAACGCAGCACCACCGAGGGTCGCGGCTACGGTGGGATATGCGATCCCCCATCGACGACTATCTCCACGAGGTTCTCCGCGACTGCCGCGATGACGACGCCGGGGACGTCATGTCCGGAAACCGCGAACTCGAGCGGGCGGACCCGTCGTCCTTCGGGATCGCTCTGGCCACCGTCGACGGAACCGTCTACACCGCGGGCGACGCCGACCACGAGTTCTCCATGCAGTCGATCGCGAAACTGCCCGCTTACGCACTAGCGCTGCGGGACCGGGGGCTCGACGGCGTCCTCGACCGCGTCGACACCGAACCGTCCGGCGACGCCTTCAACGAGATCTCGCTCGAAGCCGAGACCGGACGACCCCGCAACGCCCTCATCAACGCCGGTGCCATCGCCGTTCACGGGATGCTCGACGGCGACGGCGCCACCGAACGGGTCGATCGCATCGTCGACCTGATGGGCACGCTCGCCGGGCGAGAACTGTCCGTGGACAGGGAGGTTCACTCCGCCGAACTCGCCTCCGACGACCACAACACAGCACTGGCGTATCTGCTGCGTTCCGCGGGCAAGCTCGACTACGAACCCGACGAGGTCGTCGACGGCTACGCCGCACAGTGCGCGATCAAGGTCAGCTGCCGCGATCTCGCCGTCATGGGATCGGTCCTCGCCAACGGCGGACTGTCGACCAGCGACGACGAACGCCTCCTCGACGGCTGGATCACCCGGCACCTGCTGTCGGTGATGGCCACCTGCGGCATGTACGACGGCAGCGGCAGCTGGATGGCGACGGTCGGGATACCCGCGAAAAGCGGTGTGAGCGGGGCGATCCTGGGTGTACTGCCGGGCCAGGTCGGGGTTGCGGTGTGGTCGCCGCGGCTCGACGAGCAGGGCAACAGCGTGCGTGGCGTCGCCGTCTTCGAAAGACTTTCCCGCGACATGGAATTGCACATGATGCACGTGGCACCGTCGGGCATGCCCGCGCTTCGGTCGGTACACGAACGCGACGGTGCGACCGTCGTCGAACTCCAGGGCGACGTCCGCTTCGCAGGCGCGGAGATCGTCGCAAGCCGTGCGTGCGAGGGTTTTTCGACCGACGAGGTGATCCTCGACCTCACCCATGTCCGCGTGATGGACGACGCCGCACGGGGACTGCTGCGCGAGGTGGCCCGGCGCCTCGGCGACGACCACGACGTCCACATCGAGGACCCGAACGAGCTCATGGAATCCGGCCCCGACGACCGGGACACCGACCGGCCCCGCGCCTGAAACTCCCCGGAGAACCCCGTTCCCGGCATCCGCCCGACCCTAGACTGGGCGGATGTCGAGACGAAAATTCCGCTGGCCGTGGGTCGCGACCCTCGCCGCGATCGCCTTGTTCTTCGGTGTGACACCGTCGGCGGTTCTGGCCGCACCGGCCGCCCGCCCACCGGTGGTCGTTTCGTCGTCCTCGGTCGCGACCGAATGTGCGGGCAAGCCCATCCGGGTCGCCGCCCGCTGGTACTTCCCGCCCGGCCGGCCCACGGCACTCGTCTGGTTGCAGCACGGCTTCTCCCGGACCGCGGCCAACCTCGACGCCGTGGCTCGCGCCTACGCCGACGCCGGTTTCCTCGTGGTGAGCCCGACGCTGGACTCGATCAACCTCGGCGGGTGCGCCGTCGCCTTCAACATCGCCGACAATGCGGCGTTCGCCCGGACCATCGGCGGGGTGTTCGGGTCGGGCGGGGAAGCCGGCAGCCCGCTCGCGACGAGCCTCATCCGAGCACGAGAAGCCGCCCACCGTCCCGATGTGACGATGCCGTACCGGATGGTCTTCGCGGGCCACTCGGCCGGCGGCGAATTCGTCGTCGTGGCAGCCGACGCACTCCGACGCGCGGACCCGGTCGCCTTCCGGCGCCTCGCCGGGCTGATGCTGTTCGACCCCGTCAACTCCTTCTTCGGTGGTCACTTCGCCTCTGCCGCAGAGGCTCTCGGCGCCGACCGGCTCCCCATCCGGGTGATCGCATCGCAGCCGTCGGTGTCCAACTCCTTCGGGTCCGGGGTCGCCGTCCTCGAGCGGACGACGCGGCAGGAGTTTCTCGGCTCGCGGCTGGTCACCGGCATCCACATCGACGCCGAGGGCGACTCCACCGACCTGATCGGCGAACTGTCAGAGGTCGGCACGCCGCGACCCCGCAACGGTCGGGTCATCCGCGCATTGGCCACCGGATGGTCGTCGGACATGGTCACCGACTCGGTGACCGCGACCTACTATCCGGGTGGCGATTACTACGACCTGTTGCTCGCGACACGCACCGTCACCACACTCCCCGTGCGCTGAGGCTCGAAGACAAGCGAAAAGCCCTCGCACTCAACGAGTGCGAGGGCTTTTCAGCTCAGTACGGCTTACCGGTATTCGTTGGAGAAACCGTAGTCGTCCAGCGGCACCGCAGCGCCGGCCGGAGCACCGAAGGTGCCGTCCGGGCTGTAGTAGGTGTCGTCGTACGACGGCACCGCGTAGGCCGCGGCACGTGCCTCTTCGGTCGGCTGAACCTGGATGTTGCGGTAGCGGTTGATGCCGGTACCGGCCGGGATCAGCTTACCGATGATCACGTTCTCCTTGAGACCGATCAGCTTGTCGCTGCGGCTGTTGATCGCCGCGTCGGTCAGGACACGCGTGGTCTCCTGGAACGACGCCGCCGACAGCCACGACTCGGTCGCGAGCGAGGCCTTGGTGATACCCATGAGCACCGGACGTCCGGCTGCGGGCTCGCCACCCTCGGTGACCACCTGACGGTTGGCCGCCTCGAACTCGGCACGCTCGACGAGCGAACCGGGCAGGAACTCGGTCGCACCATGATCGATGATCGTCACGCGACGCAGCATCTGACGGACGATCGTCTCGATGTGCTTGTCGTGGATCGACACACCCTGGCTGCGGTAGACCTCCTGGACCTCGTTGACCAGGTGGATCTGCACCTGACGGGGACCCATGACACGCAGGACCTCGTGCGGATTGGCCGAGCCCTCCATGAGCTGCTGGCCGACCTCGACGTGGTCGCCGTCGGCGAGGAGCCGCTCGGAACCGTCGTCGTGCTTGAACACGCGCAGACGCTGACGCTTCGAGATCTTGTCGATGACGACCTCTTCGGAACCGTCGTCCGGGATGATCGTGATCTTGTAGAAGCGGTCGTCGTCCTCGAGACGCACCCGGCCGGAGACCTCCGCGATCGGCGCGACGCCCTTGGGGACGCGGGCCTCGAAGAGCTCCTGGACACGCGGCAGACCACCGGTGATGTCGTCACCGACGCCACCCTGGTGGAACGTACGCATCGTCAGCTGGGTACCGGGCTCACCGATCGACTGGGCCGCGATGATACCCACGGCCTCACCGATGTCGACGAGCTTGCCGGTGGCCATCGAACGGCCGTAGCAGTGCGCACACACACCGGTGCCGGTGGCACAGGTGAGGACCGAACGGACCTTGACCTGCGCGATGCCGGCAGCGAGGAGAGCCTCGATGGCCGGGTCGCCGAGGTCGTGGCCGCGCTCGACGACGACGTTGCCGTCGGCGTCGACCGCGTCGGCGGCCAGGGTGCGTGCGTAGGCCGAGGTCTCGACATGCGCGTCGCGGATGATCGAGCCGTCGGGCTGCTTCTCACCCAGCGGCACGTTGATGCCGCGCTCGGTGCCACAGTCGGTCTCGCGAACGATGACGTCCTGCGACACGTCGACCAGACGACGCGTCAGGTAGCCCGAGTCGGCGGTACGGAGAGCCGTGTCCGCCAGACCCTTACGGGCACCGTGCGTGTTGATGAAGTACTCGGCGACGGTCAGGCCCTCGCGGAACGAGGACTTGATCGGACGCGGGATGAACTCACCCTTCGGGTTGGTCACCAGACCCTTCATGCCCGACAGGTTACGAACCTGCGTCAGGTTACCGGTGGCACCCGACTTCGGGATCATGATGATTGGGTTGTCTTCGGGGTAGAAGTCCTCCATGGCCTTACCGACTTCTTCGGTGGCCTGCTTCCAGATCTCCACCAGTGCGTCGCGACGCTCGTCCGGCGTGAGGGCACCGCGCTGGAACTTGCGCTCCAAGCCGTCGGCACGCTCCTCGTAACGGTCGAGGATCTCCGCCTTCTGCGGCGGCACGAGCACGTCGGCCATCGACACGGTGACGCCCGAACGGGTGGCCCAGTAGAAGCCGACGTCCTTGAGCTTGTCGACGGTCTGGGCGACCACGATCATCGGGTAGCGCTCGGCGAGATCGTTGATGATCGCGGCCTGACGCTTCTTCGGCATCTGCTCGTCGACGAACGGGTACTCGATCGGCAGCAGCTCGTTGAAGAGCACGCGGCCCAGCGTGGTGATGGTGGTCCACGGCTGACCGAAACGCCATCCCTCGGGGAACAGCTCGGCCTCGACCTCGGCCGGCGGACGCTGCCCGGTCAGGCGCACCTTGATGCGCGACTGCACGGTGAGCTGTCCACGGTCGACGGCCATGATGGCCTCGGCGGGGCTCGAGTAGACACCGCGCTCGACGTCGTCGGCGGTTGCCGGGGTGTACTCGCCTGCCGCGCCCTCCTTGAGGGAGGTCAGGAAGTACAGACCGGTCACCATGTCCAGACGCGGCATGGCGAGCGGGCGGCCCGATGCCGGCGACAGGATGTTGTTCGACGACAGCATCAGGATGCGGGCCTCGGCCTGCGCCTCCGCGCTCAGCGGGAGGTGCACGGCCATCTGGTCACCGTCGAAGTCGGCGTTGAAGGCCTCACACACCAGCGGGTGCAGCTGGATGGCCTTGCCCTCCACCAGCTGCGGCTCGAAGGCCTGGATGCCGAGACGGTGCAGCGTCGGTGCACGGTTCAGCAGCACCGGGTGCTCGGAGATGACCTCTTCGAGGACGTCCCACACCGCGGGGCGCTGACGCTCGACCATGCGCTTGGCCGACTTGATGTTCTGGGCCTGGTTCAGGTCGACCAGACGCTTCATCACGAACGGCTTGAACAGCTCGAGAGCCATCAGCTTCGGCAGACCACACTGGTGCAGCTTGAGCTGAGGACCGACGACGATGACCGAACGGCCCGAGTAGTCGACGCGCTTGCCGAGCAGGTTCTGACGGAAACGACCCTGCTTGCCCTTGAGCAGATCGCTCAGGGACTTCAGCGGGCGGTTGCCCGGTCCGGTGACCGGACGGCCACGACGACCGTTGTCGAACAGGGCGTCGACCGACTCCTGCAGCATCCGCTTCTCGTTGTTCACGATGATCTCGGGAGCACCGAGGTCGATCAGACGCTTGAGGCGGTTGTTGCGGTTGATGACGCGGCGGTACAGATCGTTCAGGTCGGAGGTCGCGAAGCGGCCACCGTCGAGCTGAACCATCGGACGCAGCTCCGGCGGGATCACCGGCACGGCGTCGAGGACCATGCCCAGCGGCGAGTTGCCCGACTGCTGGAACGCGGCGACGACCTTGAGGCGCTTGAGAGCACGAAGCTTCTTCTGGCCCTTGCCGCTGCGGATGGTCTCGCGCAGGGACTCGGCCTCGGCGTCGATGTCGAAGGTCTCGAGGAGCTTCTTGATCGCCTCGGCACCCATCGAACCCTGGAAGTACTCGCCGTAGCGCTCTTCGAGCTGGCGGTAGAGCTTCTCGTCGATGATGAGGTCGCCCGGGGAGAGCTTGACGAACTTGTCCCAGATCTCCTCGAGACCGTCGAGCTCACGCTGCGCGGAGTCGCGCATACGACGCATCTCGCGCTCGGCGCCGTCGCGCACCTTGCGGCGCACGTCGGCCTTGGCGCCCTCGGCCTCGAGCTCGGCGAGATCCTGCTCGAGCTTCTGCTGACGCTCGTTCAGGTCGGCGTCGCGCTGATCGGCGACGGCCTTCTTCTCGACCTCCATCTCGGCTTCGAGCGTGGAGAGCTCGTTGTGACGGAGTTCGTCGTCGACCGCGGTGATGACGTACGCGGCGAAGTAGATGATCTTCTCGAGATCCTTCGGCGCCAGGTCGAGCAGGTAGCCCAGGCGGCTCGGCACACCCTTGAAGTACCAGATGTGCGTGACCGGTGCGGCCAGCTCGATGTGGCCCATGCGCTCACGGCGCACCTTGGCCTTGGTCACCTCGACGCCGCAGCGCTCACAGATGATGCCCTTGAAGCGGACGCGCTTGTACTTGCCGCAGTAGCACTCCCAGTCGCGAGTCGGTCCGAAGATCTTCTCGCAGAACAGGCCGTCCTTCTCGGGCTTCAGCGTGCGGTAGTTGATCGTCTCCGGCTTCTTGACCTCACCGTACGACCAGTTGTGAATATCGTCGGCCGTCGCAAGGCCGATCTTGAGTTCGTCGAAAAAGTTGACGTCGAGCACTTGTTACCTTTCCAGAGCTCTGTTGTCAGTGGGTCGGGCCGCCGGTCGTAGCGAACGAACCGGCGGCCGGCCCGGGTTGGTGAGGATCAGTTGGCGAGGTCGTCGACCGTGGCCGACTCGTTGCGCGACAGGTTGATCCCGAGGTTGGCCGCAGCGCGCTCCAGGTCCTCGTCGTCGGTGTCGTGCATCTCGATGGCGGCACCGTCGGAGCTGAGGACCTCGACGTTCAGGCAGAGCGACTGAAGTTCCTTCAGCAGCACCTTGAACGACTCGGGGATACCCGGCTCCGGGATGTTCTCGCCCTTGACGATCGCCTCGTAGACCTTCACGCGGCCCACCACGTCGTCCGACTTGATGGTGAGCAGCTCCTGCAGGGTGTAGGCGGCACCGTATGCCTGCATCGCCCAGCACTCCATCTCACCGAAGCGCTGACCACCGAACTGCGCCTTACCACCGAGCGGCTGCTGGGTGATCATCGAGTACGGACCGGTCGAACGTGCGTGGATCTTGTCGTCGACCAGGTGGTGCAGCTTGATGATGTACATGTAGCCGACCGACACGGGGTACGGGAACGGCTCGCCGGAGCGACCGTCGAACAGCGTCGCCTTGCCGTCGCCGTTGACCATCACATCGCCGTCGCGGTTGGGGAGCGTCGAGGACAGCAGTCCGGTCAGCTCCTCCTCACGCGCACCGTCGAACACCGGGGTGGCGGTGTTGGTGTCGGGCTCCGCCGAGTACATGTCCTCGGGGAGGTTCGACGCCCACTCCGGCACGCCCTCGGCCACGTTGATGTTCCAGCCGGCCTTGGCGATCCACCCGAGGTGGGTCTCCAGGATCTGGCCGATGTTCATACGACGCGGCACACCGTGGGTGTTCAGGATGATGTCGACCGGCGTGCCGTCGGGCAGGAACGGCATGTCCTCCTGCGGGAGGATCTTGCCGATGACGCCCTTGTTGCCGTGGCGACCGGCGAGCTTGTCGCCGTCCTGGATCTTGCGCTTCTGGGCGACGTACACGCGGACCAGCTCGTTGACGCCGGGCGCGAGATCGTCGTCGTCGTCGCGGCTGAACACGCGCACGCCGATGACCTTGCCGGTCTCGCCGTGGGGCACCTTCAGCGAGGTGTCGCGGACCTCACGGGCCTTCTCACCGAAGATGGCACGCAGCAGGCGCTCCTCCGGGGTCAGCTCGGTCTCGCCCTTCGGGGTGACCTTGCCGACCAGGATGTCGCCGTCGCGGACCTCCGCACCGATGCGCACGATGCCGCGCTCGTCGAGGTCGGCGAGGACCTCGTCGGAGACGTTCGGGATGTCCCGGGTGATCTCCTCGGCACCGAGCTTGGTGTCGCGGGCGTCGATCTCGTGCTCCTCGATGTGGATCGAGGTGAGCACGTCCTCTTCGACGAGACGCTGGCTCAGGATGATCGCGTCCTCGTAGTTGTGACCCTCCCACGGCATGATCGCCACGAGCAGGTTCTTGCCGAGCGCCATCTCACCGTTCTCGGTGCACGGCCCGTCGGCGAGGACCTGACCGGCCTCCACGCGCTGGCCCTCGTCCACGATCGGACGCTGGTTGGCGCAGGTGCCGTGGTTCGAACGCGCGAACTTGCGCATCCGGTAGGTGTCACGCGTGCCCTCGTCGGACATGACGGTGATGTAGTCGGCCGAGACCTCCTCCACCACACCGGTCTTGGACGACACGATGACGTCACCGGCGTCGACGGCGGCACGGAGCTCCATGCCGGTGCCGACCAGCGGCGACTCGTTGCGCACCAGCGGCACGGCCTGACGCTGCATGTTCGCACCCATCAGGGCGCGGTTCGCGTCGTCGTGCTCGAGGAACGGGATCATCGCGGTCGCGACCGACACCATCTGACGCGGCGAGACGTCGAGGTACTCGACATCGGTGGCGCCCACGAACTCCACCTCGGAGCCCTTCTTGCGCACCAGCACACGCTCGTCGGTGATACGGCCGCTGCCGTCGAAGTTGGTGTTGGCCTGACCGATGAGGAAGCGATCCTCCTCGTCGGCGGTCATGTACTCGATCTCGTCGGTGACGACACCGTCGACGACCTTGCGGTACGGGGTCTCGATGAAGCCGAACGGGTTGACCCGCGCGTACACCGAGAGCGAACCGATCAGACCGATGTTCGGACCCTCAGGGGTCTCGATCGGGCACATACGGCCGTAGTGCGACGGGTGGACGTCGCGCACCTCGAGGCCGGCACGCTCACGGCTCAGACCACCCGGGCCGAGCGCCGACAGACGACGCTTGTGGGTGAGACCCGACAGCGGGTTGTTCTGGTCCATGAACTGCGACAGCTGGCTGGTTCCGAAGAACTCCTTGATCGCCGCCACGACGGGACGGATGTTGATCAGGGTCTGCGGGGTGATCGCCTCGACGTCCTGGGTGGTCATGCGCTCACGCACGACACGCTCCATACGCGAGAGGCCCACGCGGATCTGGTTCTGGATCAGCTCGCCGACGGTACGCAGACGACGGTTGCCGAAGTGGTCGATGTCGTCGACCTCGACGGGCACCTCGACGCCACCGGGCACGGTCATGTAGGTGACCGTGTGCGGATCGGCCTCGTGCAGACGCACCAGGTACTCGACGGTCGCGATGATGTCCTCGCGGGTCAGGGTCGACTCGCCGATCATCGGGTTGGCCGTCAGGCCCAGCTTCTTGTTGACCTTGTAACGGCCCACGCGAGCGAGGTCGTAGCGCTTGTCCTTGAAGAACAGGTTCTCCAGGAGGTTCTCCGCGGACTCCTTGGTCGGCGGCTCACCCGGACGCAGCTTGCGGTAGACCTCGAGGAGCGCCTCGTCCTGGTTGGCGGTGTTGTCCTTCTCCAGGGTCGACATCATGATCTCGGAGAAGCCGAAGCGCTCGGAGATCTCCTCGGTGGTGAAACCGAGGGCCTTGAGCAGCACGGTGACCGGCTGACGGCGCTTGCGGTCGATACGCACACCCACGGTGTCGCGCTTGTCGACGTCGAACTCCAGCCACGCACCGCGACCCGGGATCACCTTGACGGTGTGCAGGGTCTTCTCGGTGGCCTTGTCGATCGCGGCGTCGAAGTAGACGCCGGGGCTGCGGACCAGCTGGCTCACCACGACACGCTCGGTGCCGTTGATGATGAAGCTGCCCTTGTCGGTCATGATCGGGAAGTCGCCCATGAAGACGGTCTGCGACTTGATCTCACCGGTGTTGTTGTTGATGAACTCAGCGGTGACGAACAGCGGCGCCGCGTAGGTCATGTCCTTGTCCTTGCACTCCTCGACAGAGGCCTTGACCTCGTCGAAGTGCGGCTCGGAGAACGAAAGGGACATCGACCCGGAGAAGTCCTCGATCGGGGACAGCTCGTGGAGGATGTCCTCCAGCCCGCCCGTCGGGTTCTCGTCTCCGCGGGCGATCGCCTTGGCGCGCCACTCCGGGGACCCGACGAGCCATTCGAAGGAATCGAGTTGGAGGTCGAGGAGGCCGGGAACCTCCAGCGGCTCGCTGATCTTTGCAAACGACGCGCGATGCGGCGCGCCGGGGATTGTTGAGGTGGACTGGCGGTTGACTGCCAAGATGCGTCCTTCCAACACGACGTTATTCACAACCTAGATGTGCGGTGGCTTGATGGGCCGTTCGCTGGTGACACCCTGAGATCGGCGATCACCGCAGCACACACAGCTAAGAGTGGCCGTAGAAGGATCGGTAGATGGACAGGAGGCAGCCAGCGCAACGTCCAACTGTAGCAGAAAATAGACGTACTTTGTCAAGCCCGTCAAGAAGCGATTTCGCACGGGTGGCTGCCTGCACGTCGACCGCTGGTCACAGCCTGGCCCGACAACGCCCAAACGTCAAGCGGTACGCGCCAATTTCGCCAACTTGTCCCGCGAGTCACCCGTCCACCTGGCGCTCACGCGGCGATCAGAAGGGCTCGACGCCCTGGATCCGCCACGTATCCCCCTCCTTGACCATCGCGAACTGGACACGCGGGGCGAGACTGTTGGTGGCGATGCTGTTCTGTGTCTCGCTGATGATGAGGTTCGCGATGACCGTCGCACGCGCGCCGTCGCCTGCGCCGGACAGGTTGGTGACGCCGACCGCGTCGACCCGGCATTCGGCTCCCGACTTGGTCTGGGTGATCAGGTCGCGCTGGGTCTTCAGCGACTCGTCGAATTCCTTGCGCGCATCTCCGGTGAGCGCGTTCTGGGCGCGTTTCGCCCAGCCGTCGAGGTCGGTGTGCTCGTGTCCCCACACCGCGCAGATCTGCTCCTGCGACTGGCCGATGAGCTCGGTGGTGGCGCTCTGATCGACGAACGCCCGGTTCTCCCCGAGGCCCGGCCGGAAGGCCAGGATCACCGCGGCGACGCCGAGCAGCACGGCCACCCCGGCCAGCATCGCGGTCAACAGCAGCGGATTGCGCTTCTTCGCCGGTCCCCGCTCGGGGGCCGGCCGAGACGGCCCAGAACCGGTCGACGACGGACCGTCCGCGCCTGTCTGCGTTCCGCTGGGACGCAGAGTCGAAACCCGCGACACCGGGCGGGTCCTGGTCGTGGGCGGGGTGGGTTCGGCCCCTTCGAGGCCCGGCGTCTCCGCTCCTCGCTCCTCAGCGGGCACGGAGACTTCCGCGTCGTCGGACTTCGACAGGGACACACCGGATTCGGTGGCCAGCTCGTCGGCGTCCGAACGCGCGGCACGGGTGTGTCCGGCGACCTTCGGCGTCGGACGTCGCTTGCGCGGGGGCTGGTTCGGGGTCGGTGCCATCAGTTTCCGCCTCCCGTCGCGGGCGCCTGGCCGGCGTCGGCGTACTCGATGCCCTCGAGACCGGCGACGTTCTCGGCCTTCCAGGTGTCTCCCTCACGGGTCATGCTGACCTGGAAGCCGCGCGTCTGGTCGACGTTCGGCTCCCCGGCGCGCTGGAGAGTCGTGAGGACGTAGACGAGGACCTTCGCCTTGCCACCCTCGTCGTCGACCTCGCTCGGCGCACTGCGCAGCAGCCGCGCACTGAGCTTCGCGGTGTTCTCCCCCGCCTCGGCGAGCACGTCGAGGACGTTGCCGGTCTCGCCGGCCTTCTCGTCGCCGGCCTTCTCATCGCCGTCCGTCGCGTCGCCGAGGACCTCTTGCTTGGCCTTGCCGGTAAGCGAACCCTCCGCGCGCTGACGGAAGTCGTCGATGTTCGCCGGGTCGATCGTGGTGATGTTCAGGACGGCCTGCTCGGCTGCCTGGGTCGCCTCGTCGCGCGCGTCCTTGGTGGCGTACGCACCCATGGCCTGGACACCGAAGACCGCCACGCACACGAGTGCCGCGATCACCGCGACCACGGACAGCGCGAGTAGTCCCACGCGGGTCGTCGTCGAACCCGAGGAATCCGGGGTCTCGGGGCCGGTGATTGTCGAGGTGCCAGTCATAGCAGAAGACACTGTATAGATCGCTCCTGAGCACAGCCTAAGTCCCGATCGGCCCGCGCTGGGCGGGGCGTCGGGCTCGGCAGGCCGCGCGTCGTTACTTGGGCCGCACGCCGAGCAGCGCACTGAGCTGCATGGCGAGCGGGTTGAGGTTCAGCTTGTCCGGGTCCTTCTTCGGCGTGTTGTCCCACGGCTGCGGGTACGCCGGGTTGGCGTACTGCGCACGGTCGGCGCCGCGCACACCCGTCGGGTTCCCGAACGGCACCTTGCATCGGGCCTCGGTGTTGAACGGGAACTCGTCGTAGTGGACGTCGAAGTTCGGGTTCTTGCGCTTCATCTCCGCGATGATCTCCTGGGTCCCCTCGTAACCGCGGGTACACGAGGCCGGGTTGTTGGTCTCCAGGACGATACCGAAGTGGATCTGACCGTCACCGGGAGCCGGCGAGTGACTGCCCGCAGACAGTGCCGACAGCATCGCGAACGTCATCGACGTCGTGTAGGTGACCGGCTCGATCGTGCGCGCCACCTCGGCGAGATCCTTCACCACCTTGGAGATGTCGTTGCCGTTCTTCTGGATCAACTCGGAGATCTGCGTCGCCGACAAGGTGCCGGTGGTCAGCAGCCGGCGCAGATCCGGATCCGACGACGCCAGGGTCGCGGTGATCAGGTCGAGGTTGCGCGACCAGCTGAGGATTGCGTCGGACTGGTCGGCCTGTGTCGCCAGGACGACGTTCGAATCCTGGATCAGCCCGACCACCTCGCTCAGGTTGTCGACGCCGGCCCGCGAGAGCTTGCCGAGGGAATCGACGAGCCGGGTGAGGTTCTCCCCCTGGCCGTTGAATGCGTTACCCAGTTCGGTGATGACGGTGTGCAGGTCGTCGACCGGGATCGACGAGGTGAAGTCGACCGCGGACTTGACCACGTCCTCGAGCGGCTCGGGCAACCGCGATTCCCGGATGGTCGAGCCGTTCTCGAGATAGGGCCCCGACGCCGAGGTCGGCTGCAGGTCGACGTACTGCTCACCGATCGCCGAACGCGATGCCACCACGGCCACCGCCGACGCCGGGATCTTCGGTCCGCCCGAGTCGAGCTCGAGCTTGACGTCGACACCCTCCTGGGTGAGGTCGAGCGCACCGACCCGGCCGACCGGCACACCCAGGTAGGTGACCTCGGCGTTGGTGAAGATGCCGCCGGAGGCGGGCAGCTCGGCGGTGACGGTGTACATGCCGACGCCGACCAGCTTGTCCAGCCGTGCGTACTTCGCGCCGACGTAGGCCAGTGCGACGAGGCCGACGATGACGAAGGCGATCAGCTGGATCTTGACGAGCTTGCCGATCATCGTCCTGCTCCTGTCGGTGACTCAGGGGCCTGGGACTTGGGGGCCAGACCCATGGCCGCGAGCGGGCCGTCGAGAACCCCCTGGCCGGGCGCCGCCGGTACGGGCGCCGAGGCCGGGTAGGTGCCACCCGACGGTGGGGTGTTGGGTCCCGGCCGTGAGTTCGGGGCCGGCGGGAGCAGCGTGATCGTCGGCCAGCCGTACCGCGGCCCGTTGCCGTTGTAGTACGGGTTGCGCGGATTGACCGGCACCTTCACGCGGGCCGGCGGCGAGTACTTCGGTGTCCCCTGCCCGACGCCGAGGGCCTCGAGCTGGTTGAGGATGCGCAGGTCCAGCGTCATGAACAGATTGGCCGAGTCACCGTGGAAGGCCGGGAGGACCCAGTCCGGGAACGGGAGCGTCAGCATCAGCGGCGCCGCGGTGATCAGGTCCGGTGCGGCCTTGGTCAGCTCGCTCAGGATCGGCCGCAGCGCCTTGAGATCGTTGATCAGCGCCGTGCGGGACTTGCCCAGCACATCGGTACCGACCTGACCGAGCTGATCGAGCTTGGTCAGCAGGTCGACGAACTGCGGTCGCTGTTCCTCGAGCACCTCGATGCCCTCGGGGAGCTGCTTGAGGATGCGGTCGATCTGTGCGGTCTGCTTCTCGGTCCGTGCGGACAGATCCGCGAGACCGTCGATCGCGGCGACGATGTCGTCGCGCTGACGATTGAGCCCCGCGATGAGTTTCTCCGTCTGATCGATCAGGCTGCGCACCTCGTCGGTACGGCCGCCGAGCGTCTTGTTCAGCTCCGAGACGATCGGCTGCAGCTGGTTGATGCCACCGCCGGTCAGCAGCAACGCCAGGGCTCCGAGAACCTGCTCGATGTCGGTCGCGGTACGCGTGCGGTCCACCGGGATCGGCTCGGCGGGATTCTGCCGCGGCGCGTTCGCGCTGTTGTCCGGATCGCTCAGCGACACGAACTTCTCACCGAGAAGCGAGGTCTGTTGGACGCTGGCCTGCGCCTCGTCGGACAGGTCGACGTCGTTCTGGACCTCGACGGTGACCTGCGCGAACCAGGCGTCGTTCGGCACCTCGACCTTGGTGACGCGCCCGACGGGGATGCCGTCGCGTTTGACCATCGACTGCGGCACCAGGTCGAGCACGTCGTCGAACTGGATCTTGTATGTGCGCGGGCTGCTCCCGGTGTCGACGCCGCCGGGCAGCGGGATCGACTGGATGCCGCCGGACATACAGCCCGACACCATCACGGTCAGCGAGAGCGCGGCGCCGGCCAGGGTGGTCCGCACGGAGCGTCGGTTCATCAGTTGCCTCCCCGGGGTCGCGGGGCACTCGAGCTCGGTGACGGCTTCGTCGACGGGGTCTTCGTCGCCGACGGTGCAGGCGTGTTGATCTGCGGGTCGGGGTTGCCCGGAACCGTGCCCGGAACCGGTGCCTTCTGCAGCTTGTTGTTGCTCATGATGCCGAAGGGCAGCACCGGTAACACCGGCTCGAGCACCCCGTCGGTGATCTGCTTGCCGATGGCCTCACATTGGTTGATCAGCGGGCGCAGAGTGTTGCTGAACTGCGTGAACTGCGGGTTTCCCGGCATCAGCGCGCCCAGATCGAGCAGGCGGCACTGCGCGCCGATCAGGTCCTGCAGCTCCGGGATCGTCAGACGCAGGGCCAGCGTTCCCGACTCCGCGTCGTAGGCGTTGATCAGGTTGTTCATGGCCACCGGCAGGACCGTCAGGACCTCTTTGAGGTTGTTCTTCTCATCGAGCAGCGCTTGCGTGGTCGGCTGCAGGTCCTTGACCGTCTCCCCGATCTGCTCACGGTTGTCGGCCAGGAAGCCGGCCACATCCCCGAGCGCGATCGACAACTTGTTCAGCGCGGCTGCGAGTTGTTCGCGCTCACCCGCGAGGAACCTGTTGAACGACGCCATCTGGGTGTTGAACTGCCGCACCTGGGCGTCGTTCTCGCGCAGCGCGCCGACGAAGGTGTTGAGGCCCTTGACGGTGTCGAAGAGGTTGTTCCGCGAATCGCTCAGCGTCGTGGAGGCCTTCGACAGGTTCTCGATGGCCTTTCCGAGCTTCTCGCCGTTGCCGGCGAGGTTCTCGGCGCCCGTCGCGACGAGTTCACTCACCGCGCCCTGGCGTCCGGTGCCGTCGGTCTTGTTCGCGCCGTCGGGCCCGAGGGCGTCCGACAGTTCCTTGACGCTGGCGTAGAGCTCGTCGACCTCGACCGGGACCATGGTCTGGTCCTCGTTCAGGGTGATGTCGCGACCGGCCTTCGGGCCTCCCGAGTAGGCCGGGGTCAGTTGCACGAAACGGTCGGCGACGACCGATGGGATCATCTGCACGGCACGGACGTTCTCGGGCAGCGTGATGCCGCGGTCGACCGTCATGGTCACCTTCACCGTCTCACCCTGCGGCGTCACCGAATCGACCTTGCCCACGGCCACGCCGAGGATGCGGACGTCGGAACCGGAATAGATGCCGACCGAACGTTTGAACGTCGCGGTGATCTTGGTGGTCCCGATCGCGGAGAACACCCACCACAGGGCGCCCGCGACGACGAGCGCGAGAATCAGCCCGAGGATGAGCGCGACGATGTGCCGCGGGGTGAACCAGCGGCCGGGGCCGGAGATCTGTGTCAGGTCTGGTGCGGTCATCAGCCTGCCCCCGTTCCGCCGTTGTTTTCCATCGCCGTCTTGTTCGGCGGCCGTGTGGTGTTCTGCTGCGGCAGCGCCGGCGGCAGTAGGTTCACCACGACCTGATCGAACCAACGGCCGTTGCCGAGGACGTTGGCGTACAGGCGGTAGAACGGCGCCATGTTCTTGATCGTGTCGCGGATGTTCTGGTTCTGACGCTGCAGCAGCTCGTTCACGCCCTTCAGCGCGTCGAGCGCCGGGCCGATCTGCTCCTCGTTGTCGCGCACGATGCCGGTAAGCGAGTCGCCGAGGCTCGTCGTGCTGGCCAGCAGAGCGGAGATGGACTGCTGCCGGTTGTTCAACTCGTCGAGCAGCTGGCCCGCGCCGCCGATCAGGCGCACGAACTCCTCGTTGCGATCGGCCAGGAGCTTCGAGGTGTCCTTGGTCGCGGCGAGGAGCTTCTGCACCTCCTGGTCGCGGCTGGCGATCGTGTTGGACAACCGCGCGAGACCGTCGAGCGCGGGTCCGGTGTTGCCGGCCGTACCGGAGAAGGCATCCGACAGCACGCGCATCGACTCGGCCAGCTGATCGTTGTCGAAGTCCTCGATCTGCTGCGCCGCACCCGAGAACGCCTCGATGACGTCGTAGGGCGAGACCGTGTCGGTGAGCGGAACGTCGGGGTCGGCCGGTTCACTGCCACGCGGGTTCAGTCCCAGGTACTTCTGCCCCAGGATCGTCTTGATCTGGATCGATGCCTGTGTCTGGTCGCCGATCCAGGTGTTCTCCACCTTGAAGCTGACGTCGACGCGGTCGCCGTTGAGCTTCACGCTCTCGACCTCGCCGACCTTGACGCCTGCCACGCGCACCTCATTACCCGCCCTGAGTCCGGCGGCCTCGGTGAACTGCGCGGTGTAGCGGGCGCCGGCGCCCAGCAGCGGAACCTCGGTCAGGTAGAAGGCACTGAGTCCGAGCATCAGGAGGATCAGGACACCGATGGCGCCGATGCTGACCGGGCTGCGTCGTCCGCCGAAGCGGCGATGCGGGTGCTGCGCCGGCTGCTTCGCGGCGTCGTCGTCGCCGTTGTCGTCGGCGCGGTTGTTCTCGTCTGCCATCGTGGTCACCCCCCTGGCTTCTCGTCAGCCCAGCAACGGGTGGCCGCACTGGTGTAGAGCACGTGATTGATGTCGGGCAGCGGCACCAGCGGCTGTGTCAGCAGCGTCGACTTGCCGTTGCCGGCGACGACGTCGATACCGCACAGATAGAACTGGAACCAGGAACCGAAGGTCGCGGCCCGGCCGACCTTGCGCAGCTTGACCGGGAGGTTGGTCAGCGTCTCCTCGATGTCCTCGTTGCGCTTGTTGATCTCGTCGGACAGCGACTTCAGTCCGGCGATGTCGCCCTGGATCGACGGGCGCGTCGCACCGAGGATGTTCGCGGTCACCGAGGTCAGATTCGACACGGAACTGATCGCCGATCCCACCGAACCGCGTTGCGCGGCAAGCCCGGTCACCAACTTCTCGGTGTTGTCGAGGAGGCTGGTGAACTGCTCGTCGTTGCGGTTGACCGTGTCGAGGACCTTGGTGAGGTTGCCGATCAGCTCACCGATCACCTTGTCCTTGTCGGCGATCGCGTTCGTCAGGTCCGCGGTGTCGCTGACCAGCCGCGTGATCGAGCCGCCCTGACCGTCGAAGACCGCGATGATCTCGGAGGTCAGCTTGTTGACGTCGTCGGCCGACAGCTGTTGGAACAGCGGCCGGAACCCGTTGAACAACTCGGTGAGGTTGACCGGCGGGTGGGTGGAGTCGTCGTCCTCGTCCAACCCGAACGTGTGACCCTGCGACACGGTCCGGGCCGGGTCGCCGGCGCCGCGTTCGAGCGCCAGATACCGCAGGCCGGTGAGGTTGCGATAGCGGATGTAGAGCTGGGTCCCGTCGGGCAACCGGTCGCGGTCGAGGTTGAACGAGACCATCGCCCGGTTGCGGTCGTAGACCTCGACTTTCTCCACCTGTCCCACTCGCACGCCGGCGATGCGGACGTCGTCGCCGGAGTTCAGCAGGGTGGCGTCGTCGAAGACGGCCTTGAACTTCGCGTCTCCGCCGCCGCCGGCGTTCGCGATGGTGATCGCGAGCAGGCTGGTCGTCACGACGGTGACGACCGCGAAGATGATCAGCTTGACCAGGGGCGCGATTATCGACCTCATTTGATCTCGACCTGCGCTCCCTGGAGGGAACCGCCGGCGATCATGGTCACCCAGGTCGGCACCGACTCCGGCGAACGGCCGCTCGTGGCGCCGTAGATGACCTGCAGCTGCTTGCGGTAGTCCGGATCGTCGAACGGGTTGGACCGGACCGATGCGGTACCGGCAGGCACGCCGCTGAACTGCGGCTGCGGCAGCTTCTGAACGTTGCGCGGACCGGCGTTGCGTGACGGCGGCTGGTAGCTGCCGTCGGCGAGACTGCCACCCGGATACTGCGGGAACGGGCGACCGTCGGTGGGGGGCTCGTAGCAGACGGCGGGTGGGTCGAGATCCATGAAGCGGGGTTCGTCCTGGTTCGGTAGATAGCGGCCACGAGGATTGATGAACTGCAGGTTCACCCGCACACCCGGGTTCTTGGTGCCCTCGCCCACGATTCTGCGTGACTCGGGGATCAGACCCACGAAGTTGCGGAACGTGCAGACGAAGGTCGGCGACTGCTTCGCGAGTCCGACGAGCAACTCTTCCGAGTCGACAGCGAGGTCGATCAGGTCGGTGCGGTTCTGGCGCAGCCAGCCGGTGAGGTCGTCGGATGCCACACCGAGGGTCGCGATGAGCGTCCGCAGATCTGCCTGCCGTTCGACGATGGTGTTCGACGTCGTCCGGAACGAGTCCAGTGCGTCGACGACGTCGGGCAGCGCCTGCGAGTAGGTCTGCGAGAAGGTCGCCAGGCCCTCGAGGGTGCCCTCGAGGTCGGGCAGGTTCTTGTTGACCTCGACGAAGATCTGGTCGAGCTCTTCGAGCGTCGTGCCGAGCTGCTCACCGCGGCCCGACAACGCCTTCGACAGCGCGGTCAGCGTGGCGTTGAGATCCTGCGGCGGGATGGCGTCGAGGACCGGAAGCAGCTTGTCGAACAACTCCTGGACCTCGAGTGCGTTGCCGCTGCGATCGGTCTCGATGGTCGCGCCGTTGGTCAGCGTCGGTCCGGTGTTGTCCTCGGGGACCTGCAGCGCCACGTACCGCTCGCCGAAGAGCGTCTTCGGCAGGATCCGCGCGGTGGTCTTGTCCGACAGTTCCTTCGCCTTGTTCGGGTCGAGGCCGAGGATGACCTCGACCGACCCGTCGGGCGCCGGCTTCACCTCACGGACCTCGCCGACGACCATGCCGCGCGCCTTCACGTCGGCGTTCGCGGGCAGCGCGTTGCCGGTGGAGTCGGTCATCAGGGTGACGTCGGTGAAGTCCTGGAACGTCTTGTTGAACTTGGTGATGGTCGCGGTGAGGAACAGTGCGACCACGAGAAAGAAGACCAGGCCGAGCAGCCTTCTACGCAGGACCGACACCGCTAACCTCCCACTCTGACCGTCGTCGTGGTGCCCCAGATCGCGAGTCCCAGGAAGAAGTCGAGGATCGCGATGAGGACCAGTGCCGAGCGGACCGCGTGACCGACGGCCACGCCCACACCTGCGGGTCCACCCGATGCGTAGTAGCCGTAGTAGCAGTGCACCAGGATGATCACGAAGGCGAAGACCAGCACCTTGCCGAACGACCAGAGCACGTCGGCCGGCGGCAGGAACAGGTTGAAGTAGTGGTCGTAGGAACCGCCTGACTGTCCATTGAAGACCGTCGTGACCACCCGAGACGCCAGGTACGCCGACAGCAGACCGAGCACGTACAGCGGGATGACCGCGATGAACCCGGCGATCACGCGCGTCGACACGAGGAACGGGATCGACGGCACGGCCATCGTCTCGAGGGCGTCGATCTCCTCCGAGATGCGCATGGCGCCGAGCTGGGCGGTGAAGCCACAGCCGACGGTCGCGGACAGGGCGAGGCCCGCCACCAGAGGCGCCACCTCACGGGTGTTGACATAGGCCGACAGGAAGCCGGTCAGTGCCTGCGACCCGATCTGGTCGAGTGCCGCATAACCCTGAAGGCCGACGACGACGCCGGTGAAGCCCGACATCAGCACCATCACGCCGATGGTGCCGCCGATCACCGCGAGTCCGCCCGAGCCGAAGGCAACTTCGGCGAGTAGGCGCAGGACCTCACGGGTGTAGTGCACCAGCGTCTTCGGCATCCACGCGAGCGTGCGGCCGTAGAACGACATCTGCTCACCGGCGCCGTCGAGCACCTTGAGTGGTCTGCCCAGCTGTTTGCGGGCCTCGTACATGTAGTACTCGGGCCTGCTCTTGGCGATCGTCACGCCGCCGCCACCATCGGTCACGACTAGCTCCCCTTCGGTGGGACGATCTGCAGGTAGACCGCAGTGATGATCAGATTGGCGAGAAACAGCAGAAGGAATGTGATGACGACGCTCTGGTTGACGGCGTCACCCACACCCTTCGGGCCGCCCTTGGGATTGAGGCCCTTGTAGGCGGCGACGACGCCGGCGAGGACACCGAAGACCGCGGCCTTCAGCGTCGACACCCAGAGGTCGGGCAGCTGGGCGAGGGCACCGAACGACGCCAGGTAGGCGCCCGGGGTGCCGCCCTGCATCACCACGTTGAAGAAGTAACCACCACCGATGCCGATGACGGCGACCAGACCGTTGAGCAGTATCGCGACCAGGACCATGGCCAGCACACGCGGGACCACGAGTCGCTGGATGGGGTTGATGCCCAACACTTCCATCGCGTCGATCTCCTCGCGGATGGTGCGCGAACCGAGGTCGGCGGCAACCGCCGACCCGGCCGCACCCGCGATGAGGAGCGAGGTCACGAGTGGTGACCCCTGCTGGATGACCACCAACACGCTGGCCGCACCGGTGTACGACTCGGCGCCGAGTTGTTTGATCAGCGAACCCGTCTGCAAGGAGACGATCGCGCCGAACGGAATCGCGATCAGGGCGGTGGGCAGGATCGTCACACTGGCGATGAACCACGCCTGCTGGATGAACTCCCGCCACTGAAACGGGCGCACAAAGGTCTGGCGTGCAACATCGACGAAGAGCTGAACGATATTGCCGGTCTGGGCTAGGGCGCCCGTTCCGGCCTGCGCGATTCGGTCGACGCCACGCGTGGTGGCATTGGTCATCCCTGGATCGTCCGCCCTTCGTTTGCGTCTGAAGCACGATGACTGGGCTTGGTCAGTGCGTCGCCGCCACCGGGCGTCTGCCACTGCTCTGTCGGCGCATCGCTGCCGCCGTAGTCGATCACGTCGGTCTTGGCGTCGGCGACGGCCAGGTTCCCCGAGGAAGCGCTCGTCCACTCGTTGTCCCCGCTGTGGCGTCCGTTCGCCACATCCTCGGCGTGGGCGCGGCTCTCCTCGCGGATCTGGTCTTCCTGCTCCTGGCTGCGACGGATGGCCTCCTGCGCGTTCTGCGGCAGGCCGGGCAGCATCGCATGCACGCGCTCACGGTGACGGGCGACCGCCTTGCGTTCGGGCATACCCGGATTGGGCTGGACCTGCGGGATGATCTCGGTGAAGTCCTCCTTGGTACCACCACCGGAGATACCCGCGGCCTGCATGGCCTCTTCCTGCTTCTGGACGGCCTCGTCCTTCTCCTCCGACATACCGATCGGACCGAACCGGTCACCGGAGAGGAACTGCTTGACCACCGGCTGCTCCGAGGTCAGCAACTGCTCACGCGGACCGAACATCACCAGCTCCTTCCGGAACAACATGCCGATGTTGTCCGGGATCGTGCGCGCGATGTTGATGTTGTGCGTCACGATCAGGATCGTCGCATCGATCTGGGCGTTGATGTCGATCAACAACTGGCTGATGTAGGCGGTACGCACCGGATCCAGACCCGAATCCGGCTCGTCACACAAAATGATCTGCGGATCGAGCACCAACGCGCGCGCCAGACCGGCACGCTTGCGCATACCACCGGAGATCTCACCGGGAAGCTTGTCCTCGGCACCGGTCAGACCGACCAGATCGATCTTCTCCATCACGATGTCGCGGACCTCGTTCTCCTTCTTCTTCGTGTGCTCACGAAGCGGGAACGCGATGTTGTCGAACAACGACATCGAACCGAACAGGGCACCATCCTGGAACAGCACACCGAACAGCTTGCGGATCTCATAGAGCTCTTTGGCCGAACACTGCGTGATATCGGTGCCATCGACGATCACCGACCCCTGCTCGGGATGCAGCAACCCGATCAACGTCTTCAAGAACACCGACTTACCGGTACCCGACGGACCGAGCAGCGCAGACACCTCACCCTCCGGGAGGGTCAGCGTGACATCACGCCAAATATTCTGCGAACCAAACGACTTCGTGAGCCCCTCGACACTGACCTCAACACCCACAACTTCCTCCAGACGATCGCTGCCCCCGAAGGCGGCCACGGTGTGACCGCACACCAACCGGTGGCATTTGTGGTTGGGGTCACTGTAACCGACCAGCGACCGCTCACAGAGCGACCGGCACCCTCAGCGTTGGCAGCGGCGGAAGCTACCGGCAGGTAACCACGCCGCGTCGATGACATTAGCTGATGTTAAGTGGTGAGGAAAGTCGGACACCGACCCCGTTGTGACGCCCGACGCAGAGTCCCAGGTCACTCCGGGAGTGTCCGTTTCGGGGACGCATTGAACGGAGATGACGCGTCGTGCGTCCAATCCCCATGACATGGTTCCCGACCGATCGATACGGACTCATACGGCGCGAATCGACGCTGCGGGTCGGCATCAGCGACGACACCGTCGCGGCGGCGGTGGACAGCGGGGACTTGATCCGGTTGGCCCCCGGGGTCTACTTGGAGGCCGATCCCGACGCTGCCGATTCCACCGCGATCCATCGGCTGCAGTCCATCGCAGTGGCGACCTCGGCACGTGATCGCGGCAAGGCGACGCTGAGCCATGATTCGGCGGCAGCCGTCCTCGGGCTCGAACTACTCCACCCCGACCGCGAGGCTGTCCATCTCACCAAGAAGTCCACCGCGGGCGGTTTCGTCCGCGGCCATCGGCACGTACACAACGGCCCGCTGACATCCGGCGACATCAAGATGGTCGACGGGATCGAGGTGACCACGCTCGAGCGCACTGCGGTCGACATCGCCACGAACGGCAACTTCGCGCAAGCACTGGTGGCCTTCGACCGAGCACTGGCGATGAAGGCCGATTCATCCGTCATGACGGCCATCCTCGACGCGCGTCTACGGCGACCCGGGACCAGCACCGCACGACGAGCCCTTTCGCTCGCCGACGCGTCCTCAGAGGGCGTCGGGGAGTCGTGGAGCCGCGCCCAGATGATTGCAGCCGGGCTCCCTCTTCCCCGTCTCCAGCACACGTTCCAGACATCACAGGGCGAGGCGCGGGCGGACTTCGACTGGGAGGGTCGGCTCGTCGGTGAGTTCGACGGGATGCAGAAATACGGTCTGCGCCCCGGAGAAACCCCGCGCGAGGCATTGATCCGCGAGAAGCGGCGCGAGGATGCCCTCCGGGCCATGGGCATCATGGTGGTCCGCTGGACGTGGGCCGAACTCGAACGCGAAGAGCTGGTCGGCCTCCTCAGACCCTGGCTCATGAAGTTGGGGCTCACTGCCGCCTGAGCGCTCGACTCCCAGACTTCATTTCGACGTTGCGACTTCGATCGAGGTCGCAACGTCGAAATGAAGTCTGGGAGTCAGGCCAACACAGCAACGAGCCCGGGACAGCAATGCTGTCCCGGGCTCGTGAGTCGCGTAAGAAGAGTCTTACTTGACGGAGACCTTGGCGCCGGCCTCTTCGAGCTTGGCCTTGGCAGCCTCGGCGGCGTCCTTGTCGACCTTCTCCAGGAGAGCCTTCGGAGCACCCTCGACGAGGTCCTTGGCTTCCTTCAGGCCCAGACCCGAGACGACCTCGCGGACGACCTTGATGACCTGGATCTTCTTGTCGCCGGCACCCTCGAGGATGACGTCGAACTCGTCCTGCTCGGCAGCAGCCTCGGCGCCACCGGCAGCCGGTGCACCGGCAGCGGCAACGGCGACCGGAGCGGCCGCGGTGACCTCGAAGACCTCTTCGAACTTCTTCACGAAATCGCTGAGCTCCAGCAGGGTCAGTTCCTTGAACTGATCGATGAGCTCGTCAGCGGTGAGCTTCGCCATGGTGGCGTCCTTCCTGTAAGTCCCCGTACGGGGTTGGTGTGCATCCCCGTACGGTTCGGGGATCGGCTTGGTGCGGCGAGTTATTCGCCGGCTTCGTTCTTCTTCTCCTGCAGGGCCGCTGCGAGACGCGCGACCTGCGATGCCGGCTGGTTGAACAGGCCGGCTGCCTTAGCCAAGTTGCCCTTCATGGCACCGGCGAGCTTGGCCAGCAAGACCTCACGGGTCTCAAGGTCGGCGATCTGCTCGATCTCGGCAATGGACAGCGCGCGGCCGTCCATGTACCCGCCCTTGATGACCAGAGCCTTGTTGTCCTTGGCGAACGTCTTGATCGCCTTCGCGGCCACAACCGGCTCACCTTCGATGAAGGCAATCGCGGTCGGACCGGTGAACAGCTCGTCGAGCCCTTCCACGCCCGCTTCAGCAGCGGCACGCTTCACCAGGGTGTTCTTGGCGACGGAGTAGGTTGCACCCTCACCGAGGGAACGTCGCAGCTGGGAGATCTGGGTGACGGACAGACCACGGTATTCCGTGATAACCGTCGCCGTGGAGCCCTTGAACTGCTCTGCGATCTCCGCAACAGCGGCGACCTTTTCGGACTTGGCCATACTTCGCCTCCTCTCCTCGTCACTTGAGTTGGTCGGGTTCAACTGAGCGACGGGCCGTGGAGGCGGAAATGACAAACGCCCCGGCGCGCAGGCACGGGGGTGAAGACGCACACACGTAATGTGTGGGACAACATTCCTCGTTCATCCTGCGTGGGCCGGCGACTTCGTCGCGCCTTCGTTCGGGAGTTCCCGACGACCAACGGTCTCTGGTTGAACCGATACGACGCACGGGTGTGCATCACATCGACGATTAGGCTACGTGGTCGTGGGGCAACAATCCAAATCGACCGAGGTGCACGACCCCAATGAGCGCGCGCAGGCCGCCATGGACGCCATCGCGGCACGCCACCTGCAGCGCGCGTTCGGGTTGCCGGCGACGCGCACGGCGGCCGTCGCCTGGCCGATCGGATTCGTCGCGGCGCACCTCGGATCCTGGCACTACTGGTGGCATGCGCATCTCGTCGACCTTCTCGTCGACGCCGCGATCCACCGTGTCGAGGGTGACCGCTCCTTCGATCCGCACATCGCCGACGACGCCAACCGGGTACTGCGCGGGATCAAGGTCCGCAACCTCGGGCGGTGGACCAACAACTACTACGACGACATGGCCTGGCTCGGCCTGGCGATCGAACGAGCCGACCGCCACCTCGACCTCGACCACCGGCGGGGCCTGGAGACCCTGACCCGACGGATGCTCGACGCCTGGGTCCCCGAGGACGGCGGCGGAATCCCGTGGCGCACCACCGATCAGTTCTTCAACGCCCCCGCAAACGGCCCCGCCGCGATCCTGGTCGCCCGCACCGGCCACGTCGAACGCGCCGTCGCGATGTGCGACTGGATGGACGCCAACCTCATCGACCCGAAGACCCACCTGGTCATCGACGGCCTGAAGAAGCAGCCCGACGGTTCGCTGAAGGCCGAGACCGGCACGTACACCTACTGCCAGGGCGTCGTACTCGGCGCCGAACTCGAGGTCTTCCGCGAGACCGGTGAACAGCGTCACCTGGACCGTCTGGCCCGGCTTCTCGGGGCCGTCGAGAAGCACTCGTGCACCGACGGGGTGATCAACGGCGGCGGAGGCGGCGACGGCGGC
This sequence comes from Gordonia amicalis NBRC 100051 = JCM 11271, assembly GCF_000332995.1. Classification (GTDB taxonomy): domain Bacteria; phylum Actinomycetota; class Actinomycetes; order Mycobacteriales; family Mycobacteriaceae; genus Gordonia; species Gordonia amicalis. Next base: position 36,659 of record NZ_BANS01000009.1, on the reverse strand, counting down.
CTGTTCCACGGGGTGCTCGCCCGCTATCTGGCGCTCGTCGCCACCGATCTGCCCGAGGTCGGCGGATCGGATGAACTGCGCGCCCGGGCAGCCCGGATCGTGACCTCGAGCGCCGACGCGGCCTGGGCCAATCGCACGGAGATCCGCGGGCACGTGGTCTTCCCCAGCGACTGGCGCCGCAGGGCCGTCGTACCAACGGCTTCCGGCAAGAAAGCCCAGTTCGTCGCGGGTGCCGTGACGCCGTCGGAGGTCCCCGAACGTGACCTGTCGGTGCAGCTGTCGGCCTGGATGGTCCTCGAGGCCGCCGCCGCGATCGACCTGTCGCTGCCCGAACGTGATCGTTCGTAGATCCCCCGATGGTCAAACCGACGCCACCCGGTTAGCCATCCGATACCGAAGCTGAGCTATTCTTCAGCGAACGTGTGAGGTGACCTGGAACACACCGGATCCCAAGCAGTCGGATCCGCCTGGCGCCCACGACCGACACGACGGGGCGTCGGTGTCCACCCGGCCATCTCGACCAGCAGCACACACGGTGTGGCACCCCACCCCAGGCAGGGTGATGCACCATGACGTATCAGCTGGATCCCGCGGAACGACGCGCGCGCCCGGTTCCCTCGCCACTTCCCTCGCGGCGCATCACCGAAGCGCCCCACTTCGGCACCCTCCCCCTCGGCGACCCCACGGGTGGCGCCGACGCCATCCGCTGGCGTGAACAGGTCGACGGCAAGCAGCTGTACCCGCGCGTCGTCATCGATCGTGACGTCTCGATCACCATGAGCGACGGTGCCGTCCTGCGTGCCACGGTGATCCGCCCGGCCAACCGGTTCGGTCAGACGGTTCTCACGCCCTACCCCGCGATCATCAACATCAACCCGTACAACCGGGCCGCCATCGACTTCGTCGATCAGGCACTGCACGCTCCTGTGCTCGGCAAAGCCCTGCACACGGCGTCGGCGTCGATCGACGCCAGCGGCACCGCACTCGAGGGCCTCACGACACTCACCCAGACGCTGTCCGGCGGGGTCTTCGACGTCTTCGGCATCAACCGCAACCTGGTGCGCAGCGGCTACGTACAGGTCGTCGTCGACGTACGCGGTACCGGAGCCAGCCACGGCAAGTGGCAGATCCTCGGCCCGCGTGAGCAGCAGGACTCGCTGGAGATCATCGACTGGGTCGCCGAGCAGGAATGGTGTGACGGAACCGTCGGCCTGGCCGGCTGGTCCTATTCGGCGATCAACTCGCTGCAGGCCGCGGACAAGCGACCGCCACAGCTGAAGGCGGTCTTCGCGGTCGAGGGCTGCGACGACATCGTGCGTGACATCTACATCACCGGCGGGATGCCGTCGGCGTTCATCCCGGTGTGGTTGTCGGCGGTCAACATGCTCAAGTGGGTTCCCAACCCCGCCAACATCGTTCGTGACATCGTCAGCGGCCACGCTCTGCGGTGGGCCATCGACCGGGTGAAGTCGCCGGCCACCGATATCCCCTCGCTGCTCTGGGGTTTCCTCACCGCGCGCGACCCACGCATCTTCGACGACCCGTATTTCGACGAACGCGACCCGATCGTCGACCGCATCGAGGCCCCCACGTTCACGGTCGGCGCATGGCACGACCTGTTCGGTCGCAGCGCCACCGGTGTCTACGAACGACTGAAGATGGAACCGGGCCGCAAGCAGATGATCGTCGGCGACGGCTATCACCTCGACGTCGGCTCGGGCTACGGCGGCAAGTTCGCGCCGCCGCGACTCGACGTCCTCGAACGCGCCTGGTTCGACCGTTGGCTCAAGGGGCACCGCAACGGAGTGGAGTTCTACGGTCCGGTCACCATGCTGCAGCAGGGCGGCGCGTGGACGGCCGGACAGAACTTCCCGCGGCCCGGCGTGGCGCCGACCCGGCTCTACCTGACGCCGGACACCTCGTCCACCGCCGATCACGCCGTTCATGACGGAACGCTGGGTTCGACTCCCGCACAAGGTGTCTCATCGCTGCACATCCGTCCCGACACCCGCGGACTGCGGTCGCGCGACATGACCCAGGTGACTGCCGGCGCAACGATGGTCCTCGGCGCCGACTACGCCAAGGACGCTCGTTTCCAGGAGCGGGGTGCGCTGTCGTTCACGACGGCACCGGTTCTCGAGGCGACCCCGGTCAGCGGTGCGATGAACCTGCGACTCAACGTCGCGACCACCGCGCACGAGGCGATCTGGGCGGTGACCGTGAACGACGTTGCGCCCGACGGCACGTCGACCGTACTCACCAACGGCGCACTGTCGGCGTCGAATCGCGCCCTGGACCGCAGCAAGTCGACGTACACCACCGACGGCAGCCTGCTGTCGGCGCACCACTACCTGTCCCACAAGCACAAACTGCCGGTCCCGGCCGACGAACCGGTCCGCATCGATGTCGACCTCGTCCCCACCGACGCGGTACTGCAACCCGGCCACCGTCTGCGCGTAGACGTCTACGCGGCCAGCCTGCCGCGCTACCTCACCGTCGTGCCCGACCTGATCAAGGCACGCGGCCGCAAGCAGCGCCTGGTCCTCGACCCCGCGCATCCGAGTTACCTCACGTTGCTCGCCGGTGAGGGGTTGCGTTCCGACCTGGAGGACGCCGCCACCGTCTGACATCCCGATCCTGCGACCAGCCATTTGGGACGAATATTTTCATCCGTCCCATTGACTCTGCGGCGCCGGAGACCTACGTTTCGATGACAGCCCTGTTCGAAACGTCTCCGATCGGAGTGCACGTCCGATGACCACCTCACGGGTCGCCTCCACCGCACCGCAGGCGCCCCCGGGCCCCGCCGCGCCGATCCCCCCTGCACCGCTCCCCACCGCGACGACGATCCCGACGCGACACCCATCGGGTCCGTGCAAGATCCCGACCGGCCTGTGGGCCGTCGGCCTTCTGCTGGGCCTGCGTAAACCCGACCGAGAACTCTTCCGCCACATCGGCGAGCTCCTCACCGTCGGCGACGAACCGGCCGATCGCCTGGTCGAGTGGATGCACACGGCCGGGATGACGCAGGCGCGTCCGCTGTTCGAGCAGGCGCTGGAGAACGGCATCGCTTCGGTGACCGACGCCCCGGCTCCGCTCCGCGAGTTCTTCGAGGTCTACGAGAAGACCCCGGACTGGGTCGACCGGGACCTGATCGAAGAGGGTGCCCGGATCATGCGCAGCGGCGGCGCCGACGGCCTGTACGTCGCACGTGACGTCGCGTTGCTGGGCGGCTACCAGTTCTCCGGCTTCAACCAGACCCTGTTGCGCACCGGCGCATTGGAGAAGGGTTCGAACAAGCGCTTCGCCGAGACCACCCAGTGGGCCACCGACGTCATCACCGAGAACGGTTTGCTGCCACAGGGAGTCGGCTATCGATCGACGCTGCACGTCCGGCTGATCCATGCATTCGTCCGACGCCACGTCGCCGCCCTCCCGGACTGGGATTCCGACGCCTGGGGACTTCCCATCAACCAGACCGACATGGCCGCGACGCTGATCGGGGCGCTCGTCTCGCCCAGCCTCGGAGCGGTGATGATGGGACTCGTCAATCGGCCCGGCGAGTACGACGCCGTCGCACACCTCACGCGGTACACCGGTTGGCTTCTCGGCGTCCAGGACGAGTTCCTGCCCAGGGATTTTCGCGACGCGATCCGTGTGCTCCACCAAACCTCGTACGTCCTCTCGACCCCGGATGAGACGACCAGGCAGCTCTCGGTTCCGATGGCCGACGACCCACTCCAGTGGGACTATCGCCGGTTCGCGGGTCTGCGGCGCAAGATCGCGCGCTCGCAACATCTCTCGATCACCAGCGCGTTCCTCGGACGAGGTGCGATGCACACCCTGGGACTGCCGTTCGTCCTGCCGTGGTATCCGGCGATCCGGTTCCCCGTCAACATCATCCGTTCGATCGCCGCCCAGCGACCGGGAGGACGGGAACGGGCCGCGGAGCGTGGGATGGCCGAACAGCGCGAGTTCATGCGGATCATGGCCGGGGGCGATGCGACGATCGGCCATTCGGCCAAGGCGATCACCGGCCACTGAACCCGATCAGCCGATCCCCGAGTCGGCGAGGACGACGCGGAAGACGAACGCCGCCTCGGGCCCGAGGACCATACCCACGAGTTCGATGAAGGTGAGCACGAAGCCTCGTCCGTGTCCCGGGCCCCTGGAGTCGTCGAGATGATGGGCGAGTTCGTGCAGAACGACCAGCTCCCGTAATGCCCACCGCCCCTCGGCCGACGACGGGATCGCGATCTCGGCGCGCACGAGTTCGTTTCCGGACACCGTCGTCGACCGGGCGTAGTGCGCCGAGCTCTGACCTCGGCGCTCGCGTACCGACACGGGCTCGGCGGCGCGCGGGAACCGCGATCGTACGCTCGGCAGCTCCAAGACCCGCCGCACGTAGTCACGCACCGCCTCGATCGAGGCGAACCGGGCCTCGGCCGGCAAGGTGAGTTCGGTCCCGGCCAGCTGCACGGTGCGCGACGACGACGCGGTGTCGAAAAGCCGGAACACGAGTCGCTCGGCGTCGTAGTACCGGGCACGCCCGGTGTCACGGGGGCTCACGGCATCACCAATGATGATGAGGGTCCGCTGTACCCGATGGGAGTCTTCATGCGCCGTCCCGACGTGCGCGCGTTCGCCGAACGCGTGCTCCGACTCCCTGGTGCGACGCTCAGCCTGCGCATCCTCACCGACATCGCCCGCGGTGACGTGACCGACCGGGCGATGACCCTCGCCGCGCAGGCGTTCACCTCGATCCTGCCCATCGTCATCCTGGTGCTCACCCTGCCGGGCACGGACGTCGTCGACGACGCGCTGACCGAACTCGGCATCCCGGTGAGCCGCCTCGACCACACGTCGGTCGACGACCCGCAGTCCTTCGCCACCTTCGGGGTCATCGGCGCACTGATGACCATCGCCGGCGCCACCTCCCTGTCACGTGCACTCGGCCGAATGTATGTCTCGATCTGGGGTGTCACCAAACTGCCATGGCGAGCGTTCTGGCGTTGGGTGGTCGTGTTGTTCCTCATCCCGGCCGCCGTGACCGCGCAAGGATTGTCGACGGGATTGCGGGCCGAATCGCTCTTCGGCATCTATCTCGGGGGCAGCGGGCTGCTCGGCATCGTGCTGATCTTCGTGGTGACGGTCATGATCTGGTCCGCCACGTTCACCGTGATCCCGCGACTGCTGGTCTCCACCCAGGTCCCGCTCCGCCTCCTGGTGCTCAACGGCGTGGGCACGGGCCTGCTGATCACGGTGCTGCTGGCCGGGAGCCGCGTCGCGCTGCCCACGCTGGCGTCGAGCACCATCCGCTACTTCGGCACGCTCGGCATCGTCTTCGTCGCGATCGGCTGGCTGTTCGTCTTCGCCGCGATCCTGGTCGTGACCGCCATCGTCGTGCATGCCGTGGTCACCGACGAGGGCCGCGTGGGACGCCGGGTTCAGCGGTGGGCGGGAACGCCTACACCGTTCACCGTGCCGACCGCCTCCTGGTACCGCCCGCCGGTGTGAGCTCCGGGCCGCCCGCTCTCGCACGATAGGCGCTGCCTATCCATCCCCCCTCGTCACCGTCCGCGCCCGACACTGTGTCTGCGCAGATCGTGAACCGGAGGGGACACCATGACCGCAGGAACCGCACGACACCATCCAGATGACCGCCCGGATCGGTCGCTGCCGGAGGCGATCTCGTCGTGAGCCGGATCGAGCTTTCCGGACTCACCAAGGATTACGGGTCCACACGAGCGCTGAACTCGATAGACCTCGACGTCGCCGACGGCGAGTTCATCGTCTTCCTCGGCCCCAGCGGATGCGGCAAGTCCACGCTCCTGCGGATGATCGCCGGTCTCGCCGAGCCGACCGCGGGTGAGATCCGGATCGACGGCCACGACGTCACCGATCTGCCGCCCCGAGACCGGCGTCTCGCGATGGTGTTCCAGAGCTACGCCCTGTATCCGCATCTCACTGTCGCCAAGAACGTCGCGTTCCCGCTGCGGGCCCGGTCTGTCCGGCGCGCTGAGATCACCGGACGGGTCGAGCGGGTGGCGTCGTCGCTCGCACTCACGGAACTGCTCGCACGCCGCCCGGCAGCCCTGTCGGGCGGACAACGCCAGCGCGTGGCCCTCGCCCGTGCGATGGTGCAGGAACCGGGCGCTTATCTGATGGACGAACCGCTGTCGAATCTCGATGCCCGGCTGCGTTCGGCCACCAGGACCGAACTCGTCGACCTGCACGATCGCATCGGCGCCACGTTCCTGTACGTCACCCATGACCAGATCGAGGCCATGTCGATGGCGACGCGCATCGTGTTGCTCGACTCGGGCCACGTCGAGCAGGTCGGCGCGCCCGACGAGCTGTACGACCAACCCGCGTCGACCTTCGTGGCCGCGTTCCTCGGCGCCCCGCCGATGTGCCTGTTCGACGCCGTGGTGGCCTCCGAGAACGACCGGATGGTGGTGCGCGCACCCGGGATTCACCTACCGATCGACCTGCCCACGCCGGCCGGCGGATATGCCCCGCACGAGGTCACCGCCGGAATCCGGCCGGAACGGATGGTGCTCGACCCGCGCGGCCAGATCGCCGCGGAGGTCCTCACCGTCGAGAACGTCGGCAGTGACGAGGTCCTGCACCTGCGCGCCCACACCACGACATTGCAGGCCCGCGTCCGACGCCCGACGGCGCGCGCGGGCGACCACATCCGCCTGTCCGTCGCTGCCGGCGACATCCATCTCTTCGACCGGTCCAGCGGCCGGCGTCTGCAGTGGAAGCCGGACACCTCCACCACCCGCGAGAACACCCTCATCCGACAAGGAGCAGCATCATGAGTCGCAGGTCCCTGCGTCGCAGAGCAGTGGCGATCGTCGCCGCACTCACCACCACCGCCGTCGTACTGTCCGCCTGCAGCATGGGTTCGACCGCCGGGGAGGGAACCGCCGTCGCGGTGCCCGAACTCGATCCGGCCCAGAAGGTCACGATCGTCTTCGAGAGCTACAACTACGGTCTGGCCGGTGCATGGACCGACACCTTCAACACACTGATCGCCGATTTCAGCAAGAAACACCCCAACATCACCGTCAAGGCCCAGAAACCGCAGGGCAACAGCCCCAACCCCGCCCGCGACGCCATCTCGAGCGTGCAGAACCAGTCGGTGGCCGGCTCGGCCCCCGACGTCGCACAGCTGGGCTTCGGCGATTTCGGTTTCGTCGTCGACCAGCTCGGCGCCCAGCCACTCTCGGCACTGTTCGGCACCGACGCCGTCGAAGCGCACTTCGCCGAGCGCCACCCCTACGCGTCGAGCGTGCGAACGCTCGGTGTGTCCGACGGCGTCACCTTCGGAATTCCGTTCGTGATGTCGACCCCGGTGTTCTATTACAACGCCGACCTGTTCCGCCGCGCCGGCCTCGACCCCGACAAGCCTCCCGCCACGTGGGACGAGGTCGCCGGAGCAGCCCGTGCGATCGCCGCCCGGACCGGCAAGGGCGGCGTCTACATCGACTGCCTGACCAAATCGGCCACCGACTGGGGCTATCAGAGCCTGATCCGTTCCGCCGGCGGACAGGTCATCTCCCCGGACCGCACCACCTTGTCATTCGCCGACCCCGCCGCGATCGCGGTCACCACGATGGCCCAGCAGCTCGTGAAGTCCGGTGGCACACCGGCATTCACGCAGAAGCAGGGTTACGAGGCATTCACGCGTGGCGACATGGGCATGATCCTGGAGAGCAGTTCCATGCAGGCGACGTTCCTCGGGGGCGCGAAAGACAAGTGGGAACTACGCGCGGCACCGATGCCGGCCTTCGGCCAACATCCCACGGTACCCACCAATTCCGGTGTGGCACTGTACATCTTCGCCAAGGACCCAGCCAAGCAGCGGGCGGCGTGGGAGCTGATCCGCTATCTGACCGGCAACGACGCGTTCACGACGATCGCCAAGGGCATCGGATACCTGCCGCTCCGTACCGGCCTCGTCGACGACCCGGCTCACCTGAGCGAATGGGCACGCGAGAACCGCGGGCTGATCGATCCGAATCTGGATCAGCTGCAACGACTCGAACCCTGGCGGTCGATGCCGGGCAACAGCTACAAGCAGATCCAGAGCAACCTGATGACAGCCGTCGAGAAGGTCGTCTACCAGGGTGCCGACCCACAGGCCGCGCTGAGCGAGGCGCAGCGCCAGTCGACCCGATTGATGCCGGCTCGATGAGTACGACGGACTGCACCATCTTGCAGCTGACCGACACCCACATCGTGCCCCCGGGACAGTTGCTGCGGGGCGTCGTGGACAGCGCCCGCAACCTCGGCGAGGTGCTCGAGCGGATCGTCGCCTCCGGCAGGCGCGTGGATGCGCTGCTGTTGTCGGGTGATCTCACCGACAACGGGGACGTCCGGGCCTACCGCAGGTTGCGCGACCTCGTCGAGCCCGCGGCCGGGTCGATCGGCGCACAGGTGATCTACGCGATGGGCAATCACGATGCACGAGAAGCATTCCGGATCGGATTGTTCGACCAGCCGGGTGATCCCGATGCGCCGCACGACACCGTGCATCTATTGCGCGGAACCCGGGTGATCACCTTGGACAGCACCCGTCCGCGCCGGCATGACGGATGGCTTGAACCCGAGCAGCTGGCCTGGTTGCGCGACGAGGTGGCAACGCCCGCACCGTCGGGCACCACGGTGCTGGCGCTTCACCATCCGCCGTTGCGATCGGCGATCGCGCCGATCGACCTGCTGCGCCTGCGCGAGGCCGACCGGCTGGCAGAGGCCCTTGCCGGATCCGATGTGCGGATGATCGTCTGCGGGCACTCGCATCTCACCGGAGGCGGTTCACTGGCGGGGATCCCGGTGTGGGTCGGGCCGGCACTCGCCTACCGTCTCGACACCCTCGCCCCGGTGGGGCGGCATCGGGGGCACATCGGATACGGCTTCAGTCGCATCGACGTCGTGGACGGCACCGTCGTCGCGACCGCGGTCGAGGCCACCCCGACCGAGACGGTGTACGACGCCGACGAATCACAGACGCTGGCGGCACTGCGTGAGCCGGCACGTCAGGACTGACCCGTGCTGATTCCTCTCGGCAACCCCTCTCCGTCCGGTACGACGCCCCGGGATGTGCCCGCTGCCGCGCCCACCCGGGTACGACGACCATCGCGTGGGCGCATCCTCCGCCGCGCGACACCGTACATGTATCTCGCCCCGGCGGTCGCGTTGCTGGTGATCTGGACGTACCGGCCACTGGCGCAGGCCGTGCAGCTGTCGTTCCACTCGTGGAACCTGCTGCCGGACAACCCGATGGTCGGGGTCGGCGGGGACAACTACCGGCGGCTCACCGAACTCCCCGAGGTCGGTGAATCCCTTTGGCACACAGTGGAGGTCATCGTGGGACTGTTGCCCTTCGCGGTACTGGCCCCGGTCGTGATCGCGTTTGCGAGCCGCAGCGTCACCGGCCGGATGCGGGTGATCTACCAGAGCGTCATCTTTGCACCGTTCCTCGTCGCGCCCGTGGCATCGGCGGCGGCCTGGCGGTGGCTGGCCGAACCGGAGGACGGTGCCATCAATCGCGTCCTCGGTCTCGAGGTCAACTGGATCAACGACACCCGGACGGCGCAGCTCGCGATCATCGTGATCACCGGGTGGCATGTCGTCGGCTTCGCCGTCCTGGTCGTCACGGCCGGCATCGCCGGCATCAACCCCGACTACCACGAGGCCGCCCGCGTGGACGGTGCCACGAACGCGCAGATCGACCGGTGGATAACGCTGCCGCTGCTCTCTCCGTCCCTCGTGCTCCTGGCGCTGCTCACCGTGCTCCTGAGCGCGCAGTGGACCTTCCCACTGATCGACACCCTCACCCAGGGTGGTCCGTCCGGTGCCACCACCAACGTGTACTACCTGTTGTGGGAGTACGGCTTCCAGACCTTCGATGCCGGCATGAGTGCGGCGATGGGCATCGTCGTCTTCGTCCTGTTCGGACTGCTCGCCGCCGGGCTGGTCCGCCTATCGGAACGGGTGACCTTCCATGACGACAAGTGACCTGCGGACCCACGACCTGACCGGCGCCGCCACCACGCGTGACGCCGCGACAGCGGTGGGTGCGGTTCCCGCCCGCGAGTCACGCGCCCGCGGCGTCACCCGCGGTGCACGGATACGCGGTCACCTCGTCCTCGCCACCATCGCGGTGGCCTGCGGGTTCCCGATCTACTGGATGGTCGCGACCGCGCTGCGACGACCCGAGGACCAGTACTCGCTGGCCCCGCTGCCGTGGCCGCTGTCATTCCAGAACTTCGCCGACGCGGGGGCGCAGACCGATGTAGTCCGTCTGCTGCTCAACACCTGCGCGGTCGCCACCGGCTCGATGGTCGCGCAACTACTCGTCGCGTTGCTCGCGGCCTACGGATTCGCCGTCTTCGAATTCCGTTTCAAGGGACTGCTCTACCTCGGTTTCGTCGGCACCTGGCTGGTGCCCTTCCAGGTCACGATGCTGCCGAACTACGTTCTGCTTCAGCAGCTCGGTCTGCTCAACACGCTGGCCGGCGTGGTGATGCCGACGATGTGCTCGGCTCTCGCCGTGCTCATGCTGCGCCAGCACCTGGAGTCCTTCCCCAAGGAGCTGGTGACGGCCGCCGAGTTGGACGGCCGGGGGTCGTGGTCGATCCTGTGGACCGTGGTCGTGCCCAACCTGCGGCCGGCGCTGGCGGCGCTCGGAATCCTCCTGTTCATCAATGCGTGGAATGAGTACTTCTGGCTCGCGATGATCCTGCAGCGGGCGGGTTCGGTCGTGCAGATCGGCCTGCGGAGTTTCATGACGGCCGAGGGCACCAACTGGGGCGCGATGATGGCCCTTGCCGGGATGACCTGCCTCCCGGTGTTCGTCCTGTACCTGCTCATGCAACGCCACGTCGTCAACGCGTTCGTGCGCTCCGGACTGAAGTAGGCGTCGGGTCTTGCTCGAGGTGCCCGCATTCGCGTCATCCCGACGAGCACGCGAGTCGCCCGCGTCAGCCGACCAGACGCCGGGAGTCGGCCTCGTCGCCCAGGCAGTCGAGAAAGCGAGCGACCACCGGGCTGGTGTCGTCGGCACGCCACACGGCGTACAGGTCGATGACCGGGATCGGGTCGAACAGCTTCACCGCGACGGGTCCCGGCCCCGGGACACCCCGTCCCACGGCCACCGCACGCGGCAGCGACGCGAAACCGACCAACGGTTTGGCCGCCACCATGTAGGCAGCCGCGCCCGGATCGTCCGCTGTGCCGGCGAGGGTTATCTCGATACCCGCCTCGGCCGCTGCCCTCACGATCGAGTCGTACATCGCGGGGGTCTGTTCGCGCTGGAACAGCAAACACTGCTCGGCGGCGAGTTCGGCGAAGCGCACCCCGGACCGCCCGGCCCACCGATGGCCGCGGCCGACGATCGCCACGATGGGGATGTCGGCGAGCAACCGACGCGACCGGAACTGTCGGGTGTGCGGACGCCCGTACGCCAGGGCGACGTCGAGCGTGCCGTCCGACAGTGCCGCCAGTTGCGGTCCGGTCCGCTTCTCCCACAGCGAGATCGAGATGTCCGGATAGTCCTTGCTCATCCGCGTCATCACCGTCGGCAGGACGTGGTGTCCGGCCGGCAGGTTGTATCCGACGTTCAGCGACCCGGACAGCCCCTCGGCGGTGGACTTGGCGCTGGTGGCCGCTTTCTCCATCTGCAGGACGATGAGCCGGGCGTGGGACTCGAAGGCCTCACCGGCCGAGGTGAGTTTGACCTCGTGCGAGGTGCGCTGCACGAGCTGCACGCCCAACGACCGTTCCAGTTTCTGGAGCTGGGCGCTCAATGACGGCTGGGTGAGGTGGAGACGGGCAGCGGCCCGGCCGAAGTGGAGTTCCTCGGCTAATCGCGAGGAACGAAACCAGGTGCCTGAATTCCACGGATTCCCCCTTGGTCAAGCCGTGATGCGGTCAGGTGATCACGCTATCGACACCGACTAACGTGCGGTGAACTCCGGGCGAAGCCCACCTGTCGGACGGATCCCTGGCCGCAGCACCCTCGATCGGCGAGGGGTCGAGCGCCGTCAGGCCTCCAGAGCCCCTCGGGCACCGCCGAATTCGCGGTCGGCACCGATCTTGGCCCGACGCCCCGCGCGGTCGCCCGCCTTCCGTGCGGCCTCGGAGTAGCCGGCCGATGCACTCGACGGTCGCCACGTGCCGCGTGCGGTGGACTCGGTCTTGTAGAAGTCGGTGACCTCGAGTTCCTTGTTGAGCAACGCCAGCGCCGTCGAACGTTCGGGCTCACCGGACCTCCGCTCGGCGGCGAGGGCTTCTTCGCGGGCGGCGTCGCGCGCCTCGGTGAGCCGCTTGCCGATGCGTTCGGCGAAGGCCGATTGGAAGTTGAGTCGCGCCGTGATGGGCGACAGCGGTTTCTCCTCGATCACCCGGCGGGCACGCCATCCGCTGCCCTTCGTGACGACCCGCGCGAATGTCTCGCCCTTGTACGCCCCCGACCTCAGGTAGGCGTCGCTGGCGGCGACCATCTGGATGATCAGCGACGTGTAGAGCGCCTCGCAGGCGTCGATGTCGGCCTCGTAGCCGTAGGCGAGGACGAAGGTCGAGTTGCTCGCGACGTCGACGGTCACGTCGTTGGCCGCGGTGATGGCCACGAACAGTTGCACGTAGGTGCGCAGGCCGCGCTTGCCCGGCTCGCCGATCTTGATCTGCCGCGAGATGGGGGTGGCCTTCTTGCGGGCGGCCGGATCGTGCGCGCGGGCCACGGCGAGATCGATCGACGACGCCGTGGCCAGACGCTGTGCGGCCTGCATGAACGTCTCGGCTTCGTGCTCGTTGTCGGTGTTCTCCGCCTGTCGCAGGAGGGCGGAGATCCGGGTGAGCAGCTTGTCGTCGCGCATGTATTTCAGACTATCCAGCGGCCCGATCGGTTCCATCGGGCCGCCGACGGGCCGGAAAGGCCAGGGTCGGGAGCTCCGCCCGCGGACAACCAGCGGGCGATGTCGCGCGGGTCTCGCCGAACACGACGCGGGGTGAACACGTCACCGGAGTGGAATCGCGGTCACTGCTTCTCGCAGGCGATGCCGTCCTTGTCGCGATCGCTCTCGTCGTTGGCGTCGTAGAGGGCCTGGTCGACGGTGAAGTTCGTGACCGGGGTGCTGGAGGTCGAATCGACGGCACCGGGCTCGCCGACGCCGTGCGGGTAGTCGGCGTTGAGTGCCGTGCAGTTGGCGTAGTCGGTCGCGGCCGACGCGGGTGCCGCGACCATCAGCGGCGCGACTGCCATCGACGCCGCAGCGACGAACCCCAGAACCATCTTTCGCGAAGCACTCATCGTCGAACTCTCCCTAGACCGATGTGACCAGGCAAAGCTAACCCGGCAGCGTCGTCGGTATCCGCGTTGTGTCGCGGGATTGGTCCGGCCGATGGACAGTGCGCCATGCAAGGTCGTCACGGGACCGAAGGAGCGCGCTACAACCCGAATCGCGCCTGCATCCCGCGCAGGGTCTCGGCCGATGCGAGCAGACCCGCCTCCTCGTCCGGCGACAGCGGCACCTCGAGTCGCGTCTGCGCACCACCGCGGTCGACGACCGTCGGCAGGGACAGACATACGTCCTCGAGCCCGGGGAACCCGGAGGCGACCGTCGAGACGGGCAGCACCCGGTGTTCGTCGCCGAGCACAGCTTCGACGATCCGGGTGGCGGCGAGGCCGATGGCGTAGTTGGTCGCACCCTTGCCTTCGATGATCGCGTAGGCGGCGTGCACGACCTCAGACCGAATGCGTTCGCGGGCAACGGAGTCCATGGCCGGTCGGCCGGGCAAGGCCTTCCAGGATGTCAGCGGCACCCCGCCGATCGTCGCCGAAGACCACAGCGGGATCTCGCTGTCGCCGTGTTCGCCGACGATATAGGAATGCACACTCTGGACCGCCACACCGCAGTGCTGCGCGATGAGGAACCGCAAGCGCGACGAGTCGAGAACGGTTCCGGAACCGAACAGCCGATTCGACGGCAGGCCGGTGACCCGCTGGGCGGCGTAGGTGACGACGTCGACCGGGTTGGTCACCATGAGGTAGATCGCATTCGGCGCGACCTCGAGCACACCGGGCAGAATCGATCGTGTCAAACCTATTGTCGCCTCGGCCAATTCGAGACGCGACTGACCCGGCTTCTGCTTGGCGCCGGCCGTGAACACGACGACGTCGGCGCCGGCGCACACCGACACGTCGTCGGAGCCGATGATGTCGGCACGGGGCACGAACTCGAGACCGTGCGACAGGTCGAGCACTTCCGCGGTGACCTTCGTCGCCTTGATGTCCAGCAGGGCGACGGTCCGCGCGACCCCCCGGATCAGTGCTGAGTAGGCGATCGCGGTGCCCACCGCGCCCGCGCCGATGATGGCCAGTTTCGTGGGCCGTCCGTCCATCGGATCACCGTCCGCCTCGGTTCGATTCGCGTGTGGTCGTTGCTCTGCCGGCCCCAGCCTACGACCTCCGGGCAACACTCGCCCGGCTACGCGACGGTGGGGCCTCGGTGTCCGTATTGCTAACCTCACCGGAGAGATCGGTCGCACCTGCACAAGCGGGTGCCAGGGAACCTGGTGCGAATCCAGGACTGGCGCGCAGCGGTATGGGGGACGGACCCGACATCAAGCCACTGGGGCAACCCGGGAAGGCGTCGGGTTCGGACGAACCCGAGTCCGAATACCTGCCGTTCTCGTCGAGTCCACCCGGTATCTCGCGCACAGATGCCCAGACCGAAGGCAGTACCACCCGTGCCCCGTCCTCCTGACGGCACGACGATGATCGCCACCGACACGTCGGTAGGGCGACTTCCGTCGATGCCTCTTGCCCTGATCCTTCTCGTTCTCACCCTGGTGAGCATTACTGTCGCCACCGCTTTCGGCGCCGAGACCATACCCATCGGTGATGTCTGGCGTACCGTCGCCGGGCGTCTCCGGGGTGACGAGCTCGACGCCGCGCACTCCGTCATCGTCTGGGATCTACGTTTGCCGCGTTCGGTTCTCGCGGCGATCGTCGGCGCCGGTCTGGCCCTCGCCGGTGCAGTCATGCAGGCCCTTGTCCGCAATCCGCTCGCCGAGCCGTACCTTCTGGGCGTGTCCGCCGGAGCCGCGGTCGGCGCCACGGCCGTCATCACGCTCGGTTCGTTTGCCGCCCTCGGCGTCTGGGCGTTGTCCGGCGGCGCCCTGGTCGGCGCACTCGTGGCGTCGGTCACCGTGTACGCGGTGGCCCGGGCGCAGGGCGGACTGACCGCCTTGCGCCTGATCCTCTCCGGGGTGGTGCTGTCGTCGGCGTTCATGGCGCTGTCCTCGTTGCTGGTGTTCACGTCCGCGGACCCGCATGCCGCCGACAACGTGATGTTCTGGATGCTGGGCAGCGTCGCCGGCGCGACCTGGGCGAAAGTCCAGATCGCCGGCGTCGTCGTCGCCCTCACGGTGTTCGCGATGCTGGCGATCCACTCCTGGCTCGACGCCTACGCGGCCGGCACGGCCACCGCGACGTCCCTCGGGGTTCCCGTGCGTGCCATGCGGAACGCGTTGTTCGCGGTCCAGGGCATTCTCGTCGGAGTCCTGGTCGCGGTCGCGGGCGGAATCGGATTCGTGGGATTGATCGTCCCCCACGCCGCTCGCCTGCTGGTCGGCGCGACGCACCGGGCGATGATCCCCGTCGCGGTCTGCGGCGGTGCCCTGTTCCTCGTGTGGGTCGATGTCATCTCACGAGTGGCGGCCTCACCACGCGAGATGCCGCTGGGCATCGTGACCGGACTGATCGGCGCACCCATCTTCCTGTTCTTGATGGGACGACGCCAGTACGTGTTCGGCGGCGGGTCCTGATGAGCTCCGGCACACGTTCGATGACCCTGTGCGCGAGCGCCGTCAGCTGTCGTCGTGGGGGCCGCACGATCCTGCGCGAGGTGGACCTCGACGTCCCGGCCGGAACCCGCCTCGCCATCGTCGGCCCGAACGGGGCGGGGAAGAGCACGTTGCTCCGGACCCTGTGCGGTCTCGAGAGACCGGCGACCGGGCGTATCCGGTTGGCCGGCGACGATCTCGATCGTCTTCCCGCGCGGCGTCGTGCGCTGTCGATCGCGGTCGTCGGTCAGGATGAACATCCGTCGTCCGAACTCACGGTCGCCGAAGCGGTCGGCCTCGGACGCACGCCGTACCGGTCTGCCTGGTCCACAGGCAATTCCGACGACCACGAGATCATCCGGTCCGCTTTGGAGCAGGTGGGACTGGGCGGTTGGGAACGCCGGTCGTGTATGCATCTGTCGGGCGGCGAACGGCATCGAGTCGTGCTCGCCCGCGCGATCGCCCAGCAGACGCCGATCGTCGTTCTCGACGAGCCGACGAACCATCTCGACGCGGCCTGGCGGCTGCGGTTGATGCAGATCCTCGACGACCTCGACGCCACGGTCATCGCCGCCATGCACGACCTGGACCTCGTCCTCCGCCATTTCGACTCCGTCGCTGTCGTTTTCGACGGCGGCATCACCGCGCACGGCCCGCCGGTCGAGGTGTTGACACCCGATCTGCTTACCTCGGTCTTCGATGTGTCCGGCACCGTCGTGTCGCACCCCGAGACCGGTCTCCCGCATCTCCTGTTGAACTCTCCCATCACTGCGCAGCAGGCCCACACCAGCAAGGAAAACCGATGAACCGCACCATCACCCGAGTCGCACCCACACTCGCCGCCGTAACCGTTCTCCTAGGGGTGGCCGCAGGCTGCGGCACCGAGTCCGACGCCACCGCATCCGACACCGTGACCGTCACCAACTGCGGCGCCGAGGTCACTTTCGACCAGCCTCTCGATCGGCTGTTCGCCAACGACGGCGGGATGATCGCGATCGCGCTGGCGGCCGGCGCACGCGACAAGATGGTCGCCGTCAGCGCGCTCGCGCGCGACAAGGACGTTCTCCGACTCGAATACGGCCCGCAGGTCGACACGCTCGACGAGGTAGCCACCGAACCGCCCACGCTCGAGAACATCGTCGGGGGCCAAACCTGAGGTCCTGTACGCCGGATACAACTACGGCATGAGTGAGTCCCGGGGGATCACCCCGGAGATCCTGGCCTCGCACGGCATCGACGTGTACCAGCTCTCGGAGGCATGCCGTCAGGCCGACGGTCAGGCACCGCGGGGCACGATGGATCCATGGGTCGCGCTCGACACCGACCTGCGCAACATCGGCACCATCACCGGCAATCCCGAGCAAGGGGCGAAGGCGGCCGACGAGATCGCCGACCGCCTCGAAAGCCTCCGCAGCGCACCGCAACCGACGGAGAAGCCGACGGTCTTCGTCTTCGACAGCGTCTCCGACACCATCTTCTCGTCGGGCGCTTTCGGCGGACCGCAGGGCATCATCGACGCCGCGGGCGCGCGGAACGCCACCGAGGACGTCCAGGACACCTGGACCGCGGTCAGCTGGGAGCGGATCACCACGGCCGACCCCGATCTGATCGTCTTCGTCGACTATCCCGGCCAGTCCGTCGAGCCGAAGATCGAGGCGCTGCGCACGAATCCGGCCGGCCGCAACCTGAAGGCCGTGCGCGAGAACCGCTTTGTGAACCTTCCCTATGCGATGTGGGTGTCGAGTCCGCTCAACATCGACGCGGCCGAGACCTTGCGGTCGGTCCTCGAGGCACATGATCTCGTCCCCGCGTCGGGGATCACCCCCACCCTCGACGTCCGGCAGCTGGGTCTCGGCGGCAACGACTGGCTGAACTGAGCCGTCACCCCATCCCGGAAGTGGCGATGCTGCGGGCGGTTCAGCGGATGGTGACCGGCTGCCCGGCGACCATGAGAACCACCTCGTCGGCGAGGTCGGCGATTCCGGCGTTCAGACGGCCGAGCTCGTCGCGGAACAACCGGCCCGACGCGGTGGCCGGGACGACACCGCTGCCGACCTCGTTGCTGACCGCGACGACCGGGACCGCACAGGTCCGCCAAGCGTCCAGGAGATCGTCGACATCGGCTCGCATGGTGTCCAGATCGCCCTTCTCCCAGGCATTGTGGTGATCGATCCGGGCGGTCAGCCAGGTACCGAGGCAGTCGACGAGGACCGGCTGAGCCGCCGACCGCAGGACACCGGCGACGTCGGTGTCCTCGACCGTCGTCCACGACGCCGGCCGGCGCCGGCGGTGGCTTTCGACACGGCGCTCCCATTCGGGATCGCCGGTGCGCGGACCGCCCGCAGCGACATAGACGACGTCGTCGACGCCGGCCAGCAGGCCTTCGGCGTACCGAGACTTCCCCGACCTCGCTCCGCCGGTGACGAAGACCCGACGCCGCACCGGTCCACCCATGTCGAGCACCTCCCCGTCTCGTCCCGCGCGCGCACCCAGACCTCGAAGCCGCTCGCGCAGCGTGCCGACCGGCGGATTGTGGTGTCCCAGGTGAACTGCCACGACGTCGGTGGAGTCGACGACGGCACCGACCTTCCGCATGGCCTCGACCATCGTCGCGAAACCGGTCAACCCCAGATGACCGTCGGAGAGGTCCTCGCGATCGCCGAAGGTCTCCTCGAGGAAGACCGCGTCGAATGCGACGCCCGCGACCGCCCCGAACCACTCACCCGGCCAGACGCCGGTGTCACTCGCCCAGAGCAACCGCGTGCCGTCGGGGCCGGTGACGTCGTAGAGGACCGCATCACCGTCGCGAAAGACCTTGTGGCGTGCGGGAAGCACTCGCACGTCATACTCCCCGACCCGCACCTGATCACCGGCGACGACGGGAGTGAACCGCACCGGGTCGCCGGGACCCACCCACGCTCGACAGGAGTCGAGGGCATCAGCCGGCCCGATGACCTCCAGATCGCCGGAGCGCTCGACCCATGACCGGAACAACAATGATTGCGGCGCAAGGTGATCGGCATGTGCATGAGTGACCAGGACATGTCGCACCCCGGCGAGCGAACATCCGTGGCGGACCGCCGCGCCGGGCGCGTCCGGCCCGAAGTCGAGCATCAGCACGTCGTCGACGAGTGCCGCGGTCTGGGCACGGAAGTCGCGGAGACGGCGCGCATCATCACAGGAGACGCAGTGGCAGAACGCATTCGGCCAACCGTCGGCGGCGCCCGTGCCCATTAGCGTGACCTTCATCGCGATGTTCCCGAATCCCGAACCGGCAGCACGGCCGGGCCGTCACGACGGTCGAGCACCTCCACCTTCGCGGCGTAGACATCCCGCAGGCGTTCGGCGGTGAGCACCTCGGCGGGCGGACCGTCGGCGACGATGCGTCCCCGGTCGAGGAGCATGAGTCGTTGCCCGTACTGAGCCGCGGACGTCAGGTCGTGCATCGCGGCGATGACGGTCAGCTCGCTGGCCCGCCGCATGGAGTCGACGAGGTCGAGGACCTGCTGCTGATGGCCGATGTCGAGGGCGCTGGTCGGTTCGTCGAGGAGCAGCACACGCGGTTGCTGGGCCAGCGCCCGCGCGAGCACGACCCGCTGCAGCTCACCACCCGACAGCGCGGACGCGGACCGGTTCGCGAACTCCTGGAGGTCGAGGCACTCGATGACGTCGTCGACCACCTCACGGTCCGAACGGGTTTCACCACTGAACCGGGCGATGTGCGGGGTGCGGCCCAGACCGATGAGCTCGCGCACCGACGTGCCCTCCGGCACGATCGGCCGCTGCGGCATCAACGCCACGGCGCGGGCTGTCTCGCGGCGACGGGCGCGACCGGGGTCGACGCCCGCGACGTCGATCCGTCCGGTCGAGGCCACCAGACCGGCGAGTGCGTGGAGCAGCGTCGTCTTGCCCGAACCGTTGGGGCCGACCAGGGAAACCCAGGCGCCCGAGCCGATCTCGAGGTCCACGTCGTGCAGGACCTCCACTCCCCCACGGGATGCGCAGACACCACGGCAGGTGATCGAGGCGGTCATTGCGGACTCCGACCGCTGCGCCGGAGGACGACGAGGAAGAACGGCGCGCCGATGGCCGCGGTGACCACACCGATCGGCAGCTCGGACGGCGACATGGCCGTCCGAGCGACCACGTCCGCGAGCACCAGGAACGCCGCGCCCACCAGCAACGACAGCGGCAGCAGTAGTCGATGTCCGGGTCCGACGAGAAGCCGGACCGCATGCGGGATCACGATGCCCACGAACCCGATCAACCCGCTCACCGACACCACGGCCGCGGTCCCCAGGGTCGCCACGCAGACGAGCAGCAGTCGCGCCCGTTCGGGTCTGATCCCCAGACTCGACGCCTCGATGTCGCCGACCGCCATGACGTCGAGTGTGCGCCCGAACAGCACGATGACGGCGACACACGCGACGACGTACGGCAGTACGGTGATGACCTCGGACCAGCCGTCGGTGGCCAGGCGCCCGAGCATCCAGTTGTAGACCTGCCGCAGCGTGTCGTCGTGCTGCTGCATGAGGAAGGTCTGGATGGCGTTCGCGAAGGCCGCGACCGCGACGCCGGCGAGGATGATGACCACCTCGGTGCGGCCACCGCCGACGGTGCGGCCCAGCGCATACGTCGCTGCGACGGCCACGATGCCGCCGACGAACGCCGCGGGCGGCAGGCCGATCGTGCCGGCCGCGCCGCCGAGGACGATCGCGACGGTCGCGCCCAGCCCGGCGCCGCTGGACACGCCGAGGAGATACGGGTCGGCGAGCGGATTGCGGAAGACGCCCTGATAGGCGGCACCGGCGACGGCGAGCATCGCACCGACCAGCGCGCCCAGTGCCACCCGCGGCATCCGCACCTCCCAGAGGATCGTCTGCTGACGCCGGGTGAGCCCGGACTCGACGTCGACGAGCGGGAGGCGGTCGAGAAGGTCGAGCAGAACGCCCTTCGGTGTCAGTCCGGCCGGGCCGACGAGGACTGCGAGCAGACATGCGCCCAGCAGCACCGCGACGGCCCCGCAGATGACCCCGACCCGACGGCTCACCATCTCAGTTCGAGGGTTGTCCGTCGACGCCGGAAACGATCTGGGCAACGTCCCGGACCAGGTCGACGACGCGCGGACCCCATCGGCTCGCGATGTCCTCGTCGAGGACGTGGACCTGCCCGTTCACGACGGCACGCAGGTCGCTCCAGCCGGCACGCGCGGCGACCTTCTCCGGTGTGACCGCGCAGCACTGGGAATCCGCCAGGAAGATGATCTCGGGATCGCTCTCCAGGATGTACTCGGTCGACAGCTGCGGATAGCCGTTCTGCCCGGATGCGATCGACCGCAGGCCGAGAAGCCCGTAGATCTGGCCGAGGTAGGTGTCGTCGGTGACGGTGTAATACGTGTCGTCGAGCTCGTGGAAGTAGGTCAGCGGCACCTCGCGCAGCGGGACGGTCCGGACGGTCCGCTCGATCTCGTCTCGCATCGACGCGACGAGCTGATCGGCCTTCTCGGCGTGGCCGGTGGCCTCGCCGATCTGCTGGATCTGTGCGTACGTCTCGTCGAGGTTCTTCGCCGCGGGGAGCCGCAGCACCTCGACGCCCACCCGGTCCAGACCGGCGATGATGTCGTTGTTGTCGTCGGTCAGGACGACGAGATCGGGGTCGTAGGCGAGGATCGCCTCGAGGTTCGGGGTGTACCCGGACAGTGTGGTACGCGGGGCCTCGGCGGGATAGTCGGACTGGTCGTCGACGGCGACCACCTGATCACCCGCACCGACGGCGAACAGCATCTCGGTGGTCGTCGGACTGAGCGACACGATCTTCGACGGCGTCCCCGACCCCACCGCGACGTCGTTCCGGCCATCGTCGGCACCACAGCCGACGAACACAAGCAACATCGTCAGCAGCGCGGCGGTCACCGCACCACCACGACGACGGGTTCCGGCAGGGATTCTCACCACGAGCCAATGACCTCCGAGGAAAAGAACGGGGAGACAGAACACGAGGGGCCCGGCAGTGATTTGCCGGACCCCTCGTGGTCTCTGTCTACGCGAGAGCGCCTACTACCGGATCAGGCCTGCGGCGCTTCGGCGAAGTTGCGGCTCACCTGCGGGTCGACCGGGATGCCCGGACCCGTGGTGGTGGAGACGGTGACCTTCTTGATGTAGCGGCCCTTGGCTGCCGACGGCTTCGCACGCATGATCTCGTCGTACGCGGCGCCGTAGTTCTCGGCCAGCTTGGCCGGGTCGAACGAGGCCTTGCCGATGACGAAGTGCAGGTTGGCTGCCTTGTCGACGCGGAAGTTGATCTTGCCGCCCTTGATGTCGTTGACGGCCTTGGTGACGTCGGTGGTCACGGTGCCCGTCTTCGGGTTCGGCATCAGGCCACGCGGTCCGAGGACACGCGCGATGCGGCCGACCTTGGCCATCTGATCCGGGGTGGCGATCGCGGCGTCGAAGTCCAGCCAACCACCCTGGATGCGCTCGATCAGGTCCTCGGCGCCGACCTCGTCGGCACCGGCGGCGGTGGCCTCGGCGGCCTTGTCGCCGGCGGCGAACACGATCACGCGGGCGGTCTTACCCGTGCCGTGCGGCAGGTTGACGGTGCCTCGAACCATCTGGTCTGCCTTACGGGGGTCGACGCCCAGCCGGATCGCGACCTCGACGGTCGCGTCGGTGTTCTTCGACGAGGTTTCCTTGGCCAGCTCCACAGCCTCCAGCGGGCTGTACAGCTTGGACTTGTCGACCTTCTCGGCCGCGGCCGCGTAGGCCTTGCTCTTCTTGCTCATTGCTCTGTTCCTTCTCCGCACTGAAACGGCGGGGTGTGTGGTGCGGGCCGAGCCGGCCCTCCCACGGGGTTCTGTTTGCTGATCAGCGGACCTGCCGGTCCTGCTGATCGAGTAGTCCGAGGCGCTAGCCGAGGACGTATCGAGATCAGCCCTCGACCGTGATGCCCATGGACCGAGCAGTACCGGCGATGATCTTCGCGGCCTGGTCGATGTCGTTGGCGTTCAGGTCCTCGGACTTGGTCTTGGCGATCTCACGGACCTGGTCCATGCTCACCTTGCCGACCTTGTTGGTGTGGGGCTCGCCGGAGCCCTTCTGGAGACCTGCGGCCTTCAGGAGCAGCTTCGCAGCCGGCGGGGTCTTCAACTTGAAGTCGAAGGAGCGATCTTCGTACACGAAGATCTCCACCGGGATGACGTTGCCGCGCTGCGACTCGGTCGCCGCGTTGTAGGCCTTGCAGAACTCCATGATGTTCACGCCGTGCTGACCGAGCGCCGGACCCACGGGCGGGGCCGGGTTGGCCTGGCCTGCCTGGATCTGGAGCTTGATGATCCCGGCGAGCTTCTTCTTCTTGGGAGGCATCTTCTGTTCCTTGCTTGTTTCCTTGCGAATCCACGCCCGCTGGAGACGTAGAAGTCTTGTGTTTAACCTGCTCCCCGCTCCCTGAGGTGCGAGCGAAGCTGCTTTCCCCGCTCCCTGAGGTGCGAGCGAAGCTGCTTTCCCGCTCCCTGAGGTGCGAGCGAAGCTGCTTTCCCCGCTCCCTGAGGTGCGAGCGAAGCTGCTTTCCCCGCTCCCTGAGGTGCGAGCGAAGCGAGCCTCGAAGGGTCAGATCTTCTCGACCTGATTGAACCCGAGCTCGACCGGTGTCTCGCGACCGAAGATCGACACGAGCACCTTGACCTTGCGCTGCTCGGCGTTGACCTCGCTGATCGACGCGGGCAGCGTCGCGAACGGGCCGTCCATGACGGTGACCGATTCGCCGACCTCGAAGTCGACCTCGATGACGTTCGACGCGGCGGCAGCTGCGGCTTCGACGCCCTCGGCGGCCCCACCCTTGGCGGCGGGCTTCTTGGCCTCCACACGCGGCATGAGGAACTGCAGCACCTCGTTGAGAGACAGCGGCGATGGCTTGCTGGTCATCCCGACGAAACCGGTGACACCCGGGGTGTTGCGAACGGCGCCCCACGACTCGTCGTTGAGTTCCATGCGAACGAGGATGTAGCCCGGAAGCACCTTGCGGTTGACTTTCTTGGGCTGACCGTTCTTGATCTCGGTGACCTCTTCGGTCGGGACCTCGACCTGGAAGATGTAGTCACCGACGTCGAGGTTCTGCACGCGGGTCTCGAGGTTGGCCTTGACCTTGTTCTCGTAGCCGGCGTAGCTGTGGATCACGTACCAGTCGCCGGGCGCGCGGCGCAGTTGCTTGCGCAGCTCCTCGACCGGATCGACCTCTTCTTCAGGCGCTTCTTCGGCGGACGCGTCCTCAGAGGCGACGTCGGTCGCGGGAGCGTCGTCGCCCTCGGCGGCCGCCTCGACGTCGGTGTCACCGGCCTCGTCGACTGCAGCCTCGTCGACCTCGTCGGTCACGGCCGCGTCGACGTCGGTGTCAGCCACGTCGACGGCGTCGGTCGATGCGAGTTCGTTCTCCGGGGTGCTCACTGCAGCCCACGCTCCTTATGGTTCATCTCCGGTCGGCTCCCGCTCGCCCGGCCACCCACCGCGTGGGTCAGCCGAACAACCAGAGGACGCCCTTGGCAAAGGCCAGGTCGAGGCCGGAGATGAACGCGGTCATCACGATGACGAACACGAGCACGACGATCGTGTACGTGATCATCTCGCGCCGCGTCGGCCAGATGACCTTCTTCAGCTCGGCGACGACCTGCGTGAGGAACAACCAGATCCGAACGAACGGATTCCGACTGTCCTCAGCAGACGCCTTTTTCTTCTTCTTGCGTTCCTTGACGGCTACCGACGACCCCGTGTCGGAGTCGGCGTCTCCGTCGGTTCCGGATACACCGGTCGACGAGCGACGTCCACGAGCCGAGCGCTTGCCGGACGGACGCAGCTCCTTGGCGGCGCCGGTCGACGTCTCGTCGGCCGCTGCACCGCCAGTTGCCTCGTCGCGACCGTCGAGCTCAGCCGCTGCCGAATCGGCCGCAGAACCCTCGGCGGCTTCTTTGGCGCGGGCAGCCCGGTCTCGCTTGCTCAACTTCGCGGTCCTCTCGTCAACGTGTGCCCTTCACCAGGGCAGGGGCGACAGGACTTGAACCTGCAACCTGCGGTTTTGGAGACCGCTGCTCTGCCAATTGAGCTACGCCCCTTTGCGACTTCCCCACCGAGGTGGTTCCGCTGCCATCCGATCGAATCCCGGTCTCGCGACCGGCGCCTGCGATTCATCGCCGACAAAACCAACGCGCCACCCTATGGGTAGCGCGCAAGCCTGAATCAATCAGACACTTCAGTGTAGATCACCGGGGCTGTGGACCCAAAACGCGCTCCATCTGCTCCCTCGACGACCGTACACGCCGCGGGCCCCGCGACACCCGGCGAGCCCCCGAGACACCACCACCGACATGGCTGACATCGCGCCGCGACCTGCAAAGACGCTCACGTCCCGGGGTGTCGAAAGCCGGGCCGGCTGCGCCGGATCGACACCCAGACGCCCTGAACCGAGGACACGAAGTCGCACGCGACATCGACCCGGATGCACGACTCGATCCACGTCGCACCGCCTGAACCATGTCGCATGCGAACGCGGTTCGGTCGGCCCCGTCGGTGTCGGGAAGCGTCAGTTGAACTGAACGACCACCGTGGCGCGGCCGAAGATCCGGCGGTCGCCCTGTTTCGCGGTGATCGCGATCGTGCCGCGCCGGGTCTCCGGGTCCAGGGACTTGACCTTGCCGGTGAAGTCGACGGCGGCGCTGTCGTCGGCCGGGACGTACACCGGACTGGTGAAACGCACGTTGTACTCGCAGAAGGCGGCCGGATCACCGATGAACTCGGAGACGAAGCTGGCACCGAGGCCCATCGTCTGCATGCCGTGGGCGACGACGTCGTCCATCCCGGCCGCGTTGATCACATGGTCGGAGAAGTGGATCGGGTTCGGGTCGCCGGCGACACCGGCGTAGTTGGACAGGTTGCCGCGCGTGAGGAAGTACCGCTTGGGCGTGAGTTCCTGCCCGACGGAGAGAGTGTCGAAGTTCACCGCGGCGTAGGCGCCGGGCGACTGGGTCGGGTCGGGCAGGTCATACCGACCGGCCTTGGGCTCGACGGTGTGCCCGGGTTCCCCGATCGCGTCGATCTTCATCATCACGTGGTCGAGCGAGGCCTCGAGCTCGGGATCGACGTCCATGCCGGGACGAGCGGCCAGCGACGTCCAGGTGGTCATGACCGGCTCGTCGTGCTGGTTCCAGATGACGTTCTTGGTGACCATCAGGTCGATCATCTCGGGGCTGCTGACGTGACGGAACGACTCGAGCGAGACGTCGCAGATCAGGCGGTCCCCGACCTTCATCGGCTGGTGGTAGACGAGGCGCTGATCGGTCTGCATGATCTGCCACATGTCGTAGCCGGTGATCACGTCCTCGAACAGCTTGCGCTGCGCGATGATGCCGAGGACCGAGACGTATGTGGGCGCGGCGATCAGGGTCTCGTGCCCGAATTCGCGGGCACCCTTCTCACTCCAGTGGGTCGGGTGCGCGTCCTGCACAGCCATGGCGTGCTTACGCACCTCTTCGCGGCCGATCTCGTAGTAGTCGTCGACGGTGTAGTGGAAGCCGACAAGCGACTGGGTGTGCGCGGCGATCTCCTCGGGGGTGAGCTTGGCGCCGCCGTTCCTCGACTCGGCTATCCGCTCCTGGAGGTCTGTTCCACTCGCGTCTGACATTTGACTACTACTCCCTTCGCATGACCGATCCGGGAGGGCCCGGACCGGACTACGTGGGGCCGCTTGTCGACGACCCACCCGCGCCGCGCTGCGCGTGTTGTCTCGATTGAGTCTATTTAGTTGTGCGAAGCACCTCGTGACCGGGCGACCCCCTACCCGGTAACAAGCAAAACGAGCCGCCTCTTCGCAGAGGCAGCCCGTGTGCTGGTTCTTGTACCGGAATCGCCGACAGGCGTTGTCTAGCGCGATTCCTTGTGCGCCTGATGCTTGCCGCAGTTCGGGCAGAACTTCTTGATCTCGAGGCGATCGGGATCGTTGCGGCGGTTCTTCTTGGTGATGTAGTTACGGTGCTTGCACACCTCGCAGGCCAAGGTGATCTTGGGGCGAACATCTGTTGAGGAGGCCACTTGATTGCCTTCTTTCGGGTGGTACGTGGTCGGGTTCGGCAGTTCCCTCAGGGCTGGCGACCCTTGCGCTCGGTTCCGGTCGGACCCGATGTGTAGCGGTGGAGGGACTCGATCCCTCGACCTCACGATTATGAGTCGTGCGCTCTAACCAGCTGAGCTACACCGCCCCGCGGACTTCTCGTCCAGCGAGCCCCCTGACGGAATCGAACCGTCGACCTTTTCCTTACCATGGAAACGCTCTGCCGACTGAGCTAAGGGGGCGTGCCCCGGGCATTTCTGTCCGAGAGCCTTAACGAGGTTACACACTCACGTCCGTGCTAGACAAATCGCTGGTCAGAGACCGTCTGTCGGGCAGTTTTCGTGAACATCGACCACGCCGTGGCAGGTATAGGATTCGAACCTATGTAGCTTGCGCGACGGATTTACAATCCGCTCCCTTTGGCCGCTCGGGCAACCTGCCGTGCTGCTCCCACGGCCGCCGTGACGGTCGTTCGAACAACGCGGTGAAGAATACAACGAACCATACGTCCGCATGCAAACCGGCTGGTCAGGGACGGGTATCTGCGGGCTGTCACCGATCCCGCGGCGGCAATGGCATAACCTGTCGGACATGGCTGATTCATCGTTCGACGTGGTGAGCAAGGTCGACCGCCAGGAAGTCGACAACGCCCTCAACCAGGCTGCCAAGGAGCTGTCGCAGCGCTACGACTTCCGCGGTACCAACACCGGTATCGAGTGGTCCGGCGAGGAGACGATCGTGATCACCTCCGACGCCGAAGAGCGCGCGCAGGCCGGTCTCGAGGTGTTCAAGGAGAAGCTGATCCGCCGTGACATCTCGCTGAAGGCGTTCGACGCCGGCGAGGTCGTCGGATCGGGCAAGACCTTCAAGATCAGCGGAAAGCTGGTCCAGGGCATCGACTCCGAGCACGCGAAGAAGATCTCCAAGAAGATCCGTGACGAGGGCCCGAAAGGCGTCAAGGCTCAAATCCAGGGCGACGAGCTGCGCGTCTCCAGCAAGAAGCGCGACGACCTGCAGGCCGTGATCGCGCTGCTCAAGGGCGAGGATTTCGGCATCGCCCTGCAGTTCGTCAACTACCGCTGACCTCGACGACGTCCCCGCCCGCCATCCGTGCCGGGCGGGGATGTCGCCGTTCACCCCACCGAGCCCACGACGCCCGGCCGCTTGCGATGTGTGTGCAAGATCGCACCGGGTCCGCCGGAAACCCAAACGGACGTTGCGTCGTTTGAATGAACGAGGCGCCTTTCATCCACCGGTCGGCGCGCGACAGACGAGGACCCGCGATGCATTTCAACGGATTGAAGACCGCAGCCCTGTTGGGTGTGATGTCGGCGATCATCGTCGGAATCGGTGCGCTGTTCCAGAGCCCCCTGATCCTCTGGGGCTCGGTTGTCCTCGCCGTGGGCATGAACGCCTACGTGTACTTCAACAGCGCCAAGATGGCGCTGAAGGCGATGCACGCCCAGCCCGTCACCGAGCTGCAGGCGCCCGTCATCTATCGCATCGTGCGTGAGCTGGCGACCTCGGCCCACCAGCCGATGCCTGCGCTCTACATCTCGCCCACCGAGAACCCCAACGCCTTCGCGACGGGCCGCAACCCCAAGAACGCCGCCGTGTGCTGCACGACGGGCATCCTGCAGCTGCTCGACGAGCGCGAGCTGCGTGCCGTGCTCGGTCACGAGCTGTCGCACGTCTACAACCGCGACATCCTGATCAGCTCGATCGCGGGCGCGATGGCCGCCGTCATCAGCGGCCTGGCCAACTTCGCGATGTTCATGGGTGCTTTCGGCGGCCGCGACAGCGGGCCCAATCCGCTCGCGATGCTCCTCATCGCCTTCCTGGGACCGATCTCGGCCACCCTGGTGAAGATGGCGGTGTCACGTTCACGCGAGTTCCAGGCCGATGAATCAGGCGCCGAACTGACCGGCGACCCGCTGGCTCTCGCCTCCGCGCTGGCGAAGATCTCCGGCGGGGTCCAGGCCGCCCCGCTGCCGCCGCAGCCCGACATCGCCGCGCAGTCACACATGATGATCGAGAGCCCGTTCCGCGCCGGCGACCGCATGGCGAAGATGTTCTCCACCCATCCGCCGACCGCCGAACGCATCCGGCGTCTGCAGGAGATGGCCCGCAACGGGCAGTGACCTCGATACGCGGCGTCCTCGCTTCGCTCGGTCGTCGCTACTCGGCCAGCAGGAACTGCCGGCTGAGCCCACCTGCCAGTTGAGCCCCCTGCCGGCTGAGCCGGTACCGAGCGCAGCGAGGCACCGCGTCGAAGCCCCTACCCGACCCGCTCGACGGTGTAGTCCACCAACGACGACAACGCCTTGTGTGCCGGCGTCTCCGGCAGCTCCGCGAGCATGGTGTGGGCCTCGTCGGCGAAGCTCTGCAGCTTGGCCCGCGCGGCGGCCATACCGGCCGACGAGCCGAGCAACTCGAGTGCCTCGGCGACCTCGGCGTCGTCGGTGAGCGGGCGTGATCCGCCCTCGGCACCGACGAGCAGTTCACGCAGCCGCGCCGACGTGGCGTCGTCGCCGGTGAGCGCGTAGAGGACGGGCAGGGTGTGGACACCCTCGCGCAGGTCGGTGCCCGGGGTCTTCCCCGACTCGACCGAGACCGAACTGATGTCGATGATGTCGTCGGAGACCTGGAAGGCCACGCCGACGATGTCGCCGATCCGGGACAGCCGCTCGATGTCGTCCGCGGTCGCCCCGGAGGCCATCGCGCCGAAGCGTGCGGCGGCGGCGATCAGCGAACCCGTCTTCTCCCACACCACCTGCAGGTAGTGGTCGATGGGGTCGGCGCCGGGTTTGACCCCGACGGTCTCCCGCATCTGGCCGGTGACGAGTTCGGCGAAGGTCTCGGCGATGATGCGCACGGCCTCGGGGCCCAGCGTCGACACCAGGCGGGAGGCGCGGGCGAACAGGAAGTCGCCGGAGAGAATCGCGATGGAGTTCGTCCAGCGGGCGTTGGCGCTCGGGGCGCCGCGGCGCATCGAGGCCTCGTCCATGACGTCGTCGTGGTACAGCGTCGCGAGGTGAATCATCTCGACGACGGTCGCCGACTTGATGACGTCCTGCGAGTCGGGACGCGGCCCGAACTGCGAGGCGAGAATGGCGAACATCGGCCGGAACCGCTTGCCACCGGCCTTGGCCAGGTGGGTCGCCGCCTCCGTCATGACGTCGTCCCCGGACGAGAGCTCGCTCAGCAGCAGGTCCTCGACCTTCTGCAACGAGGAGCGCACCGTTTCGGCGAACTCATCCGATACCAGGTCCAACCCGGCGAATGTGGACTTCACAGCTAGGCCGCCCCATCTCGTCTGATCCGGCAAATTCGTGGTGGCGGATGCCCGAGTGTCCTCGTCGCCCCACCTGCCTGCCGAGCCTATCCGGTCGGGGCTACGGACATACTGTTCGGGTGAGCCCTGAGAAGACGACGCCCCAGGACGCTGCCCCCTTCCCCGACCACGCGGACGTGTTGGTGGTCGGCGCGGGACCGGGCGGGTCGGCGGCCGCCGCGCATGCCGCCGCGGCCGGACGCGACGTCGTCCTGGTCGACGCCGCGGTGTTCCCGCGCGACAAGACGTGCGGCGACGGACTCACCCCGCGCGCCGTCGCCGAGCTCGACGCCCTGGGCCTCGGCTCTCTGGTGGCCGACCGGCCGCGCATCGACGGCCTGCTCCTCAACGGGTGGGGCGCGCGTCAGCAGGTCCGCTGGCCCTCGGGACGCTTCCCCGCCTACGGCAGCGCGGTCGCCCGCACCGAGTTCGACGACGCGATCCGTGCCCACGCGGTGCGCACCGGCGTCCGAATGGTGGAGGGCGCCAAGGCAATCGACGTGACGATGGACGGCGACCGGGTCGGCGCGGTGACGTTCTCCGCCGGCGGCGACACCCACACCGTGCGGGTGGGTGACCTCATCGTCGCCGACGGCGTGCGGTCGGGATTGGGCAAAGCCCTTGGCCGCGAATGGCATCGGGACACGGCCTACGGCGTCGCGGCGCGCGCGTACGCGCCATCGGCACGTGCCGACTCCCATTGGATGGGTTCGCATCTGGAGCTGCGCGGCCCCGAGGGCGAACTCCTCCCCGGCTACGGATGGGTGTTCCCCCTGGGCGCCGCGGGCGGCGGACTGGTCAACGTCGGAGTGGGCGCGCTCGCGACCTCGAAACGACCGGCGCACATGGCACTTCGACCGATCCTCGAGCACTACGCCGCCATGGTGCAGGACGAATGGGCACTGGGCGGACCGCCGGTCCGTATCGCCTCGGCCCTGCTGCCGATGGGTGGCGCGGTGACCGGGGTCGCGGGCCGCAACTGGATGCTGATCGGCGACGCCGCCGCCTGCGTCAACCCGCTCAACGGCGAGGGCATCGACTACGCGATGGAAACCGCCCGGCTGGCCGTCGAACTCCTCGGTGCCGACGACTACACCGACCGCTGGCGCGACATCCTCGTCGGCCACTACGGGCTGGCGTTCTCCGCCGCCCGACGCCTCGCCGGACTCCTGACGATGCCGCAGACGGTGCCCACGCTCGGCCGTCCGGGCATCCGCTCACCGCAGCTGATGTCACTGGTCGTCCGCGTCATGGGCAATCTGATCACCGACGAGGACGCCGACCTCGTCGCCCGCGCCTGGCGGACCGTCGGTCGCATCTCCAGCCGCATCGATCCGCGGCCGCCGTTCGCCTGAACCTCGATACGCGGCCGGCGGGCGCAGTCCCGCGGCGTCGTTTCCCAGCCGCCGATCGAATCCGGTCAGCGGCCGGGAAGCGGTCGCCGACCGGACCGAAACGTGCACGCGGGAAAAATTGCGACGTCTCACCACCCCGGCACACCCAATGAGACATAGAGGCGGTAATGTTCCAACCTGTGTGGCCTCGGCCACACACATGCAACAATCGAGACCACCGCCGACCCAGGAGATGCACGATGCCCACTGCATCCACTCTCGCCACCCGCGCCAAGCACGCCGTCCAGAACCGGGTGACGCAGCGCTATCACCTGCGTGGCGACATCGATCGGATGGACGCCGACAACGACCCGACGTCGATCGCACGGGCACTCGGCACCCAGGAGTTCCCCTGGGGAATCACCCAGGCGCTGAGCTTCGCCCTGTTCCGCACCTACGCGGTGCCGTCGATCGGCGACCTGCTGTACAAGACGAGCCAGTTCACCGAGTCGACGCAGAAGCGCTACGACGACACGGTCCTCCTTCTCGACGCCCCGATCGAGCACGGCGCGACAGTCCACTGGGACGCGCCGGCATCCGGCGCATCAACCAGATGCACGGCATGTACGACATCTCCAACGGCGACTTCCTCTACGTGCTGGCGACCTTCGTGGTGTGCCCGGTGGAGTGGGTCAACGCCTACGAGTGGCGCAAGCTCACCAGCCACGAGATCCGGGGCCTCACGAACTACTATCGCCGGCTCGGTCAGCTGATGGGCATCAAGGACATCCCGGAGACCTACGAGGGCTTCAAGCAGTTCTACGAGGACTACGAGACGGCCAACTTCGCGTTCAGCCCCGACGCCCTGGCCGTCGCGGACTCGACCCTCGACCTGCTCGGCACCTTCATGCCCTACAAGCTGCTCTCCCGCGCGGTCGTACGCCGGATGTCGTTCGCGCTCATGGACGATCGCCTGCTCAACGCGTTCAAGTACCCGAAGCCGACCCTCGTCGAACGTATTCTGGTGCGTGGTGGACTGAAGGCCCGCGGTCTCGCGATCCGGCTGTTCTTCCCGCCGCGGACCGAGCCGCTGTTCGGCCGTCAGACGAAGCAGATCCGCAGCTACCCCAACGGTTATCGCCTCGAGGAACTCGGCACCTTCGGGGCCGGTTGCCCCGTCCCCGGCGCGTCGAATCCCGAGAAGGGTTCCGGCGCAGCACAGTCCGCGCCTACCGGCTGCCCGGTCCCGCACGACCTGATCGCCGAGGACGCGCGGCAGGCCACCGGCTCCTGACCCTGCGGTTCTCCGAGCTCGGAGAGTCACCGCGCTGGAGGGGTTCAGATCTTGTTGAGTCCGAGGAGTGCGGCGCATCGCAGTTCGATGGGCGACAGGTCCTTGAGAGACAGACCCCGGTTTACGGGCGCCTCGGATTGGTGGCCGATGACTTCGCGGATCTCGAGGCGTGTTTCATCGCCGGACGCCGGGTCGGGTCCGTGGATCTCCTCGCGTACCTGTTTCAAATGTTCGGCGAACCGGCGCGGTAGATCAGGTCGCCGATTGATCCGCTCCGGATTCGGAGGGGCACCGGGTTCGACGTTCAGCTGCCAGGTACAGCGGCCTTCATCGGGTCCTTCGCGGACCATGCGGGTGGTGTATTGGCCGGGTTGGTTACCGACCATGTGGTGGTGTCGGGTGCAGGCGGGAGTGAGGTTGGTGATGTCAGTGAATCCGCCGTCACCCCAATCGATTTGGGCGTGATGCATTTCCACGTGGGCGGCGGGTACGCGGCAATCGGGAGTGGAGCACGATTCGCCGTCGGGCCGGGCGAAGGACACCAGGCGTTGTTCGCGAGTGGCCAATCGTTTGCCTTGTCCGAAGTACAACGGGACCGCGGTGGCATCTTCGAACACCGCCAACCACGGTTGCGCATCAGCGGCCAGCTTGATCAGATCCGGGATCGGGATCAACGTGCCGGTCGCCGTCGTCGCCACCCCGGCTTCACGGATCAGATCATTGAGGTCAGCTTTGACGATCAACTGCTCCGGCAGTCCGCGGTGACTGGTGCCGAGCATGCCGTCGTCGAACACTGCTTTGAGTAGCGCGTTGAACGCGTCATGGTTCAACTGCGCCGGGCTGCGGTCATCACGCTCGGCCGCGGCTGCCAGCTGGTCGGGGTCGGCGTCCTCGATCGACCCGCACGGGGATTCAGCATCATGCGGGTTGTTCATGCCGGGTTTCGCCCACACGGCCAGCATCATCTCCAACCGCGCCACCAACTCGGGGGTGAGGGTGCCGTTGAGTTTCGCGGTCCCGTCGGCACGTTGCCGGTTGAGCCAGAAGTTGCGGCGACGTTGCCGATCCGCATCATCGGCGAGGGTGCCGTCCGGGTCGAGATGGCCCAGGAGTCGGGCGCCGAGGTGGGTGATGTCGGCCGGGGTGTGCTCGACCGCGATCTCGGCCATCTGCTGTTCGGCCGCGACCTGCACATCATGGGCGACGGCGTGCGGAATCTGGTCGAGCACGTCGAGCACCGCGTGCACGTGCGCGGACCCGACTCGCCCGGCGGCGAACGCCTCGGCCAGCGCCGGATGTGCGGGTGCGAGGGGTTCACCGGTGGTCAGATCAGGAAACGATGCGGTGGCCCGGGTTTGTTCGAGACGTTTACCGGGATTGGCCATCCGCAGGCGGTGGGTCATGAACTGGATGATGCTGCGATGCCCGGTCTTGCGCGGCAGATCACGTTCGGTGGCTTCCACGATCTGACGATCGCCGGCGAAAGTCAGTCGCGCGATCGCCCGTTCGGTCTCTACCGCGACATCGACCAGTTCGGCATCCGAACACCCGGTCAGGTTCACTGTCTGCAGCTGATCGATGAGGGTGTGGATCTGGCCGACCAACACGGCGGGACCCGAGGGTGGCGGTGTGGTGGTGTCATCGCGCAGTGCGTGATCGGTCATGTGGTCACCCCCTGGAGACGTCGACTCGAATACGTGTTCGATAACTCGACTGTAGGCGCAATTCGGCTGCCTCGCAACGAGTATCGAGGATCAGATTCATTTCCGGACTTGTCGGTGGTGTCTGGTAGAGGGGCCTTTCGATACGCTCGCAAGCTCGCTACTCAAGGAACAGAAAGACCGCTCGCAAACTCGCTACCCAAGGAGCGGAAGGTTCCTCGCAAACTCGCCTCAGAGAGCGGAGAGTTGCTCGCAAGCTCGCTACTCAAGGAACAGAAAGACCGCACGCAAGCTCGCTACCACGGTAGCGAAGGGTTCCTCGCCAGCTCGCTACCCACCGATCGGACTGCACGCACTCCTACCTCGTTGCCCCACAACCGAAGTCGCATGCGACACCGATTCGGGATCTGCGACGCCAGCTGACGTCGCCGGACCGGATCGAGGTCGCATGCGACGTCGTTTTCGAAGTGGCGTCGGGGACGTCAGGCCCGGGCGGAGTGGATCGCCGCGATCCCGCCGGTCATGTTCTGCCAGCGCACCTGGTCGAAGCCGGCGTCGCGGATCAGGTCGCCCAGCGCGAACTGGTCGGGCCAGGCCCGGATCGATTCGGCCAGGTAGACATACGCGTCCGGACTGCTCGACACCTTCGTCGCCACCGCCGGCAGCGCCTTCATCAGGTACTCCATGTACACGGTGCGGAACGGCTTGAACGTCGGCGTGGAGAACTCGCAGACCACCAGTCGCCCACCGGGTTTCAGCACACGACGCAGCTCGGCGAGCGCAGTCGGGACATCGTTGACGTTGCGCAGCCCGAAGGAGATGGTGGCCGCGTCGAAGGAGTCGTCGGCGAACGGGAGCGAGAGCGCGTCGGCCGCGACCTTGGGCACGTCGCGGTGGGCGCCGGCCTTGAGCATGCCGAGTGAGAAGTCGGCGGCCACACAGTGGGCACCCGACGACGCCAGTTCGACCGTCGACACCGCGGTCCCGGCCGCGAGGTCGAGCACGATGTCACCCGGACGCAGGTCGAGCGCCTTGCGTGTCTTCTTGCGCCACCCGCGATCCTGCCCGAAGGACAGCACCGTGTTGGTGATGTCGTAGCGTCGGGCGACGCCGTCGAACATGGCCGCGACCTCGGCCGGATCCTTCTCCAGACTTGCTCGCTGAGGTGGGTTCGCGCCCGTCGATGCCATGCCGCTCACGCTACCGCGCGCCGGCGCCACGACGAGCGTGAGGTACGCCGCACGCCGCCACCGCGACCGGTGTCCCGGCGATCAGGCGGGCCGGTCGAACTCGGCCGCGGCACCCGCCCCGGTCACCGACCGGTAGTGCCCCACCAGCTCGGCGCACACAGACGGCCAGGTCCGTGACCGCACCGCCTGGAGTGCCGCCCGACCGAACGCGGCCCGCACCGCATCGTCGTGCAGCGAGTCGACGATTGCCGGCAGGGCGGCCTCGAATCGCGCGACCTCGAGCAGGTACCCGGTGCGGAACGGCGTCACCAGATCGCACGGTCCGCCGGCAGCGGGGGCGATGACCGGCAGGCCGCTGGCCATCGCCTCCTGGATCGTCTGACAGAACGTCTCGTGTTCGCCCGCGTGCACGAAGACGTCGAACGAGGCGTACGCCCGGGCCAGCGCGTCGCCGCGGAGCTCGCCGGTGAACACCGCATCCGGCATCAAGCGTTCGAGGCGAGCGCGTTCGGGACCGTCGCCGACGATCACCAACCGCACCCGCGGGTCCCCGGACAGCCCGGCCAACCGTTCGACATGCTTCTCCGGCGCCAGCCGACCCACGAATCCGCACACCAGCGCGTGGTCGCGGTCCTGCCGCCACTGCGCGCGCAGAGCCTCGTCCCGACGGTCCGGCGCGAACAGGTCGAGGTCGACGCCGCGCCCCCACTTCCGGAGCCGCGGCACGCCGCGCACGGCGAGGGCGGTCATCGTCTCGCTCGACGGCGCCAGCGTCAGATCGCACATCTCGTGCAACAGGCGGGTGTATCGCCAGGCCGCCTTCTCCACCGCACCCAGCCGGTACGACGCCGCGAACCCGGCCACATCGGTCTGGAAGACCGCGACCACCGGCACGCC
>NZ_BANS01000010.1 GCF_000332995.1 Gordonia amicalis NBRC 100051 = JCM 11271 | reverse complement strand
CCGGCACCTCACGACGCGAGACACCCGCCCCCTCCGCCGGTTGAGCCGGCACCGAGCGCAGCGAGGCGCCGCGTCGAAACCCCCCACCCACTTACGAGCAGTCCGGACTGTTTGTGTGTTACGCTCACCACTGTGACCGAGCCCACCAGCACTCCGCGTCGGCGAACCCAGGCCGAACGCACCGCGGCGACCCGCACCCGGGTCCTCGACGCCGCGGTCGAAGCGCTGGTCGAGGTCGGCTACGCGGCCACCACCACCCAGGAGGTCAACCGGCGCGCAGGCGTCTCCCGCGGCGCACTGCTGCACCACTTCCCCACCCGGGAATCGCTGGTGGTCGCGGCCGTCGCACACCTCGTCGACCGTCGTCTCGAGGAGGTCCTGTCCCGCCCGCGTACGGGTGAGGAGGGACTCGAAGTCCTGATCGAGGCGTTCAGCGGACCGCTGTTCGACGCCGCCCTGGAGCTCTGGGTGGCCGCCCGCTGTGACGTCGGCCTGCGCACCGCCCTCATCCCGCTCGAACAGCGGGTCTCCGACGCCCTCGCCTTGGGTTGCGCCGAGCTGTTCGGCGACCGGTACACCCCGCAGGAACTCGAACTGTCCATCGAACTCGCACGCGGCCTCGCGGTGTCGCGCATCCTGCGATCCCCCGCCGCCGACCGCGACTACCTCGACCGTCTTCTGCCCGTCTGGAAGGACCTGTTGACCCATGACTGAACTCAGTTCGCTCCCCGAACGCGTCGACGTTCTCGTCGTCGGCGTCGGATTCGGCGGCCTCGCCGCACTTCACCGGCTGCGCAAGGACCATCCCGGGCTGCAGACGCTCGCCATCGAGCGCGCCGGCGGCGCCGGCGGGGTCTGGCGCGAGAACGACTACCCGGGTGCCGCCTGCGACGTCCCGACCTCGCTGTACTCGCTGTCGTTCGCCCCGAACCCGGACTGGTCGCACACCTACGGTCGACGCCACGAGATCCACAACTATTTGCGTTCCGTCGCCGCCGATTATGAGGACCAGATCCGCTACGACTGCGCGCTGACCGCGGCCCGCTGGGACGGTGCCGCGCAGGAGTGGGTCGTCGACACGACCACCGGCCGGATCCGCACCCGCTTCCTCGTCGCCGCGCCGGGCGCGCTGTCCGAGCCGGGACTACCCGAGGTGCCGGGCGCCGACGGGTTCACCGGCACGATGTTCCACTCCGCCCACTGGGACCACACCCACGACCTGCGCGGACGTAAGGTCGCGATCGTCGGCACCGGCGCGTCGGCGATCCAGATCGTGCCCGAGATCGTCGACACCGTCGGACATCTCACCGTCTTCCAGCGCACCCCCGCCTGGGTCGTGCCACGCCTCGACCGCAACATCGGCCCGATGGAACGCGCCGTCTACAAGCGCGTCCCCGGCGTCCATCGCCTGGTCCGACGGATGGTGTGGGCCTACCGCGAGGCCTACGTGCTGATGATGGCGCGCAACCCCAAGCTGCTGCCGATCGCGAAAACCCTTGCCCTGGCACAGCTCCGCGTCCAGGTCCGCGACCGTGCCCTGCGCAAGCGCCTCACCCCCGACTACACCATCGGCTGCAAGCGGATGCTGTTGACCAACAAGTGGTTCCCCGCCCTGCAGCGGGACAACGCCACCGTGACCGGCGCCATCACCCGCCTCACCGCGAACGGCGCCGTCGACGATCAGGGCCGCGAGCACGAGGTCGACACCGTCATCTTCGCCACCGGATTCACCCCCACCGAACCGCCCATCGCGAAGGTCGTCACCGGGCGCGACGGACGCACCCTGGCGGAGACGTGGCAGGGCTCGCCGCGCGCATACCGCGGCGTGGAGGTCCACGGCTTCCCGAATCTGTTCTTCCTGTACGGCCCCAACACCAATCTGGGCCACAGCTCGATCGTGCTGATGCTCGAACCGCAGGCGTACTACATGTCGAAGACGATCGCCGAGGTCACCCGGTCCGGACACTCGACCTTCGAGGTCACCCAGGCCGCGCAGGACTCCTACAACGCCGACCTGGACCCCGAACTCGAACGCACGGTGTGGAATTCGGGCGGTTGCTCGAGCTGGTACCTCGACTCCACCGGACGCAACTCGGTGATGTGGCCCAAGTTCACCAGTGACTTCCGTCGGCAGATGGCGTCCTTCGAGGCCGCCGACCACCGCTTCGACGACGCCGTCCCGGCCGTCTCCGAAGCCGTTGAGACCACCGCAATCGACACCGATCCCGAGAGGACCCTCGCCCAGTGACGCGCTCCCGTGTTCGTGACGCCGTTCGTCATGACGCCGACCACTACGACGCCATCGTCATCGGTTCCGGATTCGGCGGTTCGGTGGCCGCACTCCGGTTGACGGAGAAGGGTTATCGCGTCGCGGTCATCGAGTCGGGTCGTCGTTTCACCGACGCCGACCTCCCCAAGACCAGTTGGCGCCTCCGGGATTACGTGTGGGCACCGGCACTCGGTATGTTCGGCGTGCAGCGCATGCATCTCCTGCGCGACGTGCTGGTCATGGCCGGTGCGGGTGTGGGCGGAGGCTCGCTCAACTACGCGAACACGCTCTACCGGCCGCTCCCCGCCTTCTTCGACGACCCGCACTGGGGCCGGATCACCGACTGGGCCGCCGAACTCGACCCCTACTACGACCAGGCGTCACGCATGCTCGGCGTGACCACCTACCCGAAGGTGACGCCGGCCGACCGGGTGATCCGCAAGGTCGCCGAGGACATGGGCGTCGGCGACACGTTCGTCCACACCCCTGTCGGCGTCTTCTTCGGTGAGCCGGGCAAGACCGTCGAGGACCCGTACTTCGGCGGTGCCGGCCCGGCCCGTACCGGCTGCACCGACTGCGGCGCCTGCATGACCGGCTGCCCGGTCGGCGCGAAGAACACGCTGGTCAAGAACTACCTGTATCTCGCCGAGCAGGCGGGAGCGACGGTCATTCCGCTGACCACCGTCGACACCGTCCGCCCGCGTTCCGGAGGCGGGCACACGGTCGGGGCGCATCGGACGGGTCGACGCCGGTCGCGTCGTGGTCGCCGGTCGTTCACCGCCGACCACGTCGTCTTCGCCGCCGGCACCTACGGCACCAACAAGCTTCTGCTGGACATGCAGCAGAGCGGAACCCTTCCCGGGCTGTCGTCGCGTCTGGGCAAGGTGGTCCGCACCAACTCCGAGGCCGTCCTGGCCGCGACCGCCACCGACCTGAAGGTCGACTACACCGAGGGTGTGGCGATCACGTCGTCGTTCCACCCGAACGAACACGCCCATCGAGCCGGTGCGTTATGGCAAGGGCAGCAACCTGATCGGACTGTTGCAGGCGATGCTGATCGATGGCGACAGCCGTCTGCCTCGTCCGCTGGCGGCTCTGGTCGAGATGATCAAGCACCCGCTCGTCACGTTGCGGGGCCTGTCGGTGCGACGCTGGTCGGAACGCACGATCATCGCGCTGGTGATGCAGACCGCCGACAACTCCCTCGAATTGTTCGCCCGCCGAGGACGTTTCGGACCGATGTTGCGCAGCAAGCAGGGTGCCGGCGAGCCCCCGCCGACCTGGATCCCCGTCGGCCACGAGGCGGTCCGCAAGATGGCCGACGAGATCGACGGCGACGCCGGCGGTTCCATCGTCGACTGGCTGAACATCCCGATGACCGCGCATTTCCTGGGCGGTTGCTCGATCGGACGGTCCGCCGCCGACGGCGTCGTGGACCCGTATCACCGTGTGTTCAACCACCCGGGCCTGCACATCGTCGACGGTTCGACGGTGTCGGCGAACCTCGGCGTGAATCCGTCGCTGACGATCACCGCGCAGGCCGAACGCGCACTCGCCATGTGGCCCAACGCCGGTGAGGCCGATCCGCGGCCGGAGCTCGGTGCGTCGTATGAGCCGGTCGCCCCGGTGCCGCCGGTCCGTCCCACGGTCCCCGAGTACGCACCCGCCGCCCTGCGGTTGCCGATCACGCCGATCTCGAACGCCGGCTGAGCTCGCGACCCCGCTCGTTGAGCCGGTAGCGAGCGCCAGCGAGCCACCGCGTCGAAACGAGCAACCACCCCCGCTCGTTGAGCCGGTAGCGAGCGCCAGCGAGCCACCGCGTCGAAACGAGCAACCACCCCACAACCCGCTCGACGCCCAGGACTGGCTCGCTCACCACACCCCGGGCGGCCGCAGCTGGATGCTGATCCGGGCGCCGACGCCGCGCACCTTGGGTACCGCGTGTTCCCAGGTGCGCTGGCAGCTGCCGCCCATGACCAGCAGGTCGCCCGACGACAGGGTGAACTTCAGCGACTTGCCACCGCCTCGCGGGCGCAGCATCAGTGGGCGCGGGGCTCCCAAGGAGACGATCGCCACCATCGTGTCGTGGGTCGACGCCCGGCCGATGCGGTCACCGTGCCAGGCGACCGAGTCGTTGCCGTCGCGGTAGAGGCTGATGCCGGCGGTCGCGAACCCCTCGGGCAGCTCGTCCCGGTAGTGGCGGCTCAACGCGGCCCGCATGTCGGTGATCAGCCCGTCGGGAAACGGATCGTCCTTCTGGTAGATCGAGACCAGCCGCGGGACGTCGACGACACGGTCGTACATCTGACGCCGTTCGGCCCGCCAGGGGACGTTCTCGCGGAGGCGGTCGAAGAGTTCGTCCGGCCCGCCGATCCACCCCGGGCACAGGTCCACCCACGCACCGTCGGTGAGTGGACGCCGCGTCATCGAGGTCGACAGGTCGCCGAGCGCCGTTTCTGCGGCGACCTCGGCGAACAACGAGCCCTGGATGCCGATGGACATGTCGCCACCATACACCCGGATCGAACGCACGTTCGAGCATTGGGGTTCAATCGTTGCCCCGATGCCCGCCGGCTGACGGCTGCCCACCGCTGGCTGAGCCGGTACCGAGCGAAGCGAGGCACCGCGTCGAAGCCCCCGCACCGCCACCTCCACTGCCGGCTGAGCCGGTACCGAGCGCAGCGAGGCACCGCGTCGAAGCCCCCGCACCGCCACCCCCACCGCCGGCTGAGCTGGTACCGAGCGCAGCGAGGCACCGCGTCGAAGCCCCCGCACCGCCACCCTCATGGGTCGATCATGAGCCTCCGCTGCCCACCCTTCATCGCGAGGCCGGGCAGCAGATCCATTCTCCCTTCGACGAGCGCACGACGCTTTGCACGCGACCAACCGTGCAGGCGGCGTTCGGCCGCATGCGCCTCACCGATATGCGGGAACTCTCTTTGATAGACGAGACGAACAGGAAGCCGTGAGCGCGTGTACCTCGAACCTTTCCCACTCATGTGCTGGTTGACGCGGTGCTCGACGTTGCGCGTGCTGCCGACATACAGACTGCCGTCGGCGCACTCGAGGATGTAGACGAAGCCGGACATGGATCGACTGTGGACGATGGCGAGGCCTGCGGCACTGTCGTATCCACAGGTAGTAGCTCGATCCCCAGCGGGTTCGATGTCGGCTTGCGGGTGGCTTCGACGCGGTGCCTCGCTGCGCTCGGTACCGGCTCAGCCCAGCAGTAGGAACCGGCACGACACCGCGCTACTCCCCGCCGAGGTGCCCGCTCAACCGGCCGTGCCGTTCGGCGCTGGCGTCGTTGAGCCCGACGATCGTGACGTCCTTGCCCTTGGCCTCGTACTTGGTGGTGATCGCGTCGAGGGTCGCCACCGACGACGCGTCCCAGACGTGCGAGTCGCTGAGGTCGATGACGACGTTGGGCTCGCCGGCGGTGTAGTCGAACTGGTAGACGAGGTCGTTGCTCGAGGCGAAGAACAGTTCGCCCCGGACCTTGTACACGCGCGTGTTGGCGTCAGGTCCGGCGACCTCGACCACCTCCGTCATATGCGCGACGCGACGCGCGAACAGCACCGACGCGGTCAGCACGCCGACGACGACGCCGTACGCCAGATTCGACGTCGCGACCGTCACCGCGACCGTCGCCAGCATCACGACGGTTTCCGACTTCGGCATGCGGCGCAACGTCTTCGGGTTGATGCTGTGCCAGTCGAAGGTGCCGACCGACACCATGATCATCACCGCGACCAGCGCGGCCATCGGGATCTTGGCGACCACATCGCCCAGTCCCACAACGAGTATCAGCAGGAAGACGCCGGCCAGGAACGTCGAGATGCGCGTGCGCGCACGGGATTCCTTGACGTTGATCATCGTCTGGCCGATCATCGCGCAGCCGCCCATGCCGCCGAAGAGGCCGGTGACCAGATTGGCGACTCCCTGCCCGACGGCTTCGCGGGACTTGTTGGAGTGGGTGTCGGTGATGTCGTCGACGAGTTTCGCGGTCATCAGCGACTCGAGGAGACCGACGACGGCGATGGCGAGCGCGTACGGCGCGATGACGGTGAAGGTCTCCCAGGTGAACGGCACGTCGGGCACCAGCAGCGTCGGCAGGCTGTCCGGGAGTTCGCCCTCGTCACCGACATTCGGCACGTTCAGGCTCGCGATCAGGGTCACCCCGGTCAGCAGCACGATGGCGACCAGCGGCGCCGGCACCACGGTCGTCAGGCGCGGGAACCAGACGATGATCGCGATACCGGCGGTCACCATCGGGTACACCAGCCACGGCACGCCCAGCAGATGCGGCACCTGCGCGGAGAAGATGAGGATGGCCAGCGCGTTGACGAAGCCGACCATCACACTGCGCGGGATGAATCGCATCAGCTTGGCGACCCCGAGCGCACCCAGCAGGACCTGGAAGATGCCCCCGAGCAGCACCGCGGCGATCAGGTACTGCAGGCCGTGACTCTCGACGAGCGGTGCGACGACCAGCGCGACCGCACCGGTCGCGGCCGAGATCATCGCGGGTCGTCCGCCGACGATCGCGATGGTCACCGCCATCGTGAACGACGCGAACAGGCCGACCCGCGGGTCGACGCCGGCGATGATCGAGAACGAGATCGCCTCGGGGATCAGGGCCAGCGCGACGACGAGTCCGGCGAGGACCTCGGTGCGCAGCCGACTCGGTGAGCGCAGCGTCAGCAGGACGGACTGGCGGTCGGCCGGCGAGATGGTGGCCGGTGACACCGCGTCGGGGGCGGTCTGCGCGGACTTCCGCACCGCGGACTCCTCTGTATCGGGGTGGTGAACCCGCGGAACTCTACTCGTCCGCGACCCGCCACTCACATCGTCGGACGGTCCGCCCCTCGGCCGCCGTATCGCTCGCTGCGCGATCGGCCTGTTGCCCCCAGAGAACACCCGCGCCCCGGGGTGTGAAGTGGGACACAGCACAGTTGCGGCGACGATGCTTAAATCGTTTCGTTATAAATCACGAGGGGGAAACTCGATGAAGCGCTCCGGTGTCGCCGGTTTGTTGGTTGCTGCCGCCATGCTGATCCCGATCGCCCCGGCGACGGCCAACCCGGTCGACGACCTGTTCGGCAGCGCCAGCGGCAGCCTGGACTCCGGAAGCGCCGCGCTGGGGTCGTCGGGCGACAAGGTCACCCACTACGGCAAGCTCGGCCGCGCGGGCGCGCCGAACGGCGTGAAGTCGATCAACGTCTGGGCCTACAACCCGAAGGGCGCCAAGGAGACGACGCCGGGCACCTTCGCGAAGAACTCACGCCTCGGCGTGCGCTGGAACTCGATCATCGCCTCCGGCCCCATCGTCGACGGCAACGAGTGCCGCATGGAGGTCCGCCTCGCCGGACCGAAGGTGCCCAAGGAAGCGGCGCTGTACAAGACGCAGGACTGCACC
Organism: Gordonia amicalis NBRC 100051 = JCM 11271; assembly: GCF_000332995.1. Taxonomy (GTDB): domain Bacteria; phylum Actinomycetota; class Actinomycetes; order Mycobacteriales; family Mycobacteriaceae; genus Gordonia; species Gordonia amicalis. The sequence goes on along the minus strand of NZ_BANS01000010.1, from coordinate 12,707 downwards.
GCGGTGAAGTCCTACTTCTTCAAGGGCGGCGGCAACTTCACCATCCGCGTCACCGACCTGATCTCGGGCGCATCGAACAGCATCGCGTTCTCGGTCGAGTGATCCCTCGACCGGGGACGTAGCACAATGCGGGCTGAGTGCTGGTTTCCAGCACTGAGCCCGCACTGTATGTGAGGAGCTGCGGCACTCACCCCGCCGACACGTCGAACTTCTCCCCGGTGAGACGTTCGGATTCGGCCCAGAGCCGCGCACGGAACGACTCGTCGTCGGCGACCTTCTTGTACTTGTTCCGTCCGGGCGCGCCGTGGAGGCCGAAGAATTTGGTCGGACCGAAGTACGTGCCGGATTCGAGTCCCGACATGGTGGCGGCGTACAGCTGCGGCAACGCCCCGTCGGCGGCGGACTGCGCGATCGGCAGCTTGTTGCCCAGCTTCGCCACGACGTCGGTGAAGTTCTCGCTGCGGCCCTGCAATTCCGTTGCGGCATAACCGGGGTGGGCGATGAACGACTGCTTCGACGAGCCGGCGTCCTTGAGTCGTTTGGCGAGCTCGAGCCCGAACATGAGATTGGCCAGTTTGGAGTCGCCGTAGGCCTGCCAGCGGCGGTAGCGGCGCTGTTCCCAGTTCAGGTCGTCGAGTTGGATCCTCCCGATCTGGTGCACGCCCGACGACACGGTGACGACGCGGTCGGTGATCTTCGGCAGCAGCAGCGCGGTGAGGGCGAAGTGACCGAGGTGGTTGGTGCCGATCTGCATCTCGAAGCCGTCGGCGGTGCGCCGCAGCGGTACGGCCATGAGTCCGGCGTTGTTGATGAGGACGTCGGCGCCGGTGAAGCTCGATGCGAAGGAGCGGACCGAGGCGAGGTCGGCGAGGTCGAGTTCGGCGACCGTCGCGTTGGGTCCCAGCTTCGACGCGACGGCGTCGGCCTTGGTGGTGTTGCGGCAGGCCAGGATGACGTGCGCGCCGGCGGCGACGAGCGCTTTGGCCGTCTCGGCCCCGAGGCCGCTGTTGGCGCCGGTCACCACGACGGTGCGGCCTGTCTGATCCGGAATGTTCGCTGACGTCCAATCGTTCATCGCAACCCCCTGGGTGGTGTGTGGCCCCGGCGTCGTCACCGCGATCCTGCGGCCCACGCTATTGACGACGTAGGACGGCGTCAACGATCCGTCTCGAGCGACCGGGGGGTTTCGACGCGGTGGCTCGCTTCGCTCGCTACCGGCTCAACCTGCAGGACGCGTGGCTCGCTTCGCTCGCTACCGGCTCAACCCGCAGGACGCGGTGGCTCGCTCCGCTCGACCCGCAGGACGCGGTGACTCGCTTCGCTCACTACCGGCTCAACCAACAGAACACGGCGAGTCATCTCGAGCAGACAGTCCCGACGTTCCGGTGCTCACCCGCCGAAGAACGTCGTCAGCCGCAGTGGACTGGCGCCGACGATGCGTCGTGCCGGGCGAAGCAGTTCGGCGATCAGGTTGCGCGACGAGCCGAGTCGTTCGACGAGGTCGGTGGGGGCGTAGAACTCGGTGGGCTGGGTTCGGCCGCGCATGATGCGGCTGCCGAGGAGTTCCCATTCGTCGGCTTCCGCGCCGGCCGCGTCGAGGGCGGCGCCGCTGGCCAGGGCGGGGACGCGACCGGTCTTGGCCATGTCGGACAGGCGGGCGGATTCGTTCACCGGGTCGCCGATGACGGTGTATTCGTAGCGTCGTTCGGCGCCGATGTTGCCGGCGAAGACCTCGCCGAAGGAGACGCCGATCCCCCACCGGATGTCGAGGCTCTTGGCGAGGCGGTCGGCGAGGTCGCGGGCGGCGGCGAGCGCGTGCCCGGCCGGGTCGTCGAGTTCGACGGGCGCCCCGAAGACGGCGAGCGCGGCGTCGCCCTCGAATTTGTTGACGAAGCCGGAGTGCTGGTCGACGACGTCGAAGACGATGCTGAAGAACGCGTTGAGCAGTTCGGCGACGTCGTCGGGACTACGGTCCTGGGACAGCCGCGTCGAGCCGACGATGTCGACGAACAGGACGCCCACCTCGGTGTTGGTGCCATGCATGCCGACGCCGTCGCTGATGGCGAGTTCGGCGACGGTGTCGCCGACGTGGCGGGCGAAGATCTCCCGCATCCGGTCGCGTTCGGCGAGTCCCTGCACCATCACGTTGAATCCGTGTTGCAGCACACCGAGTTCCGACGAGTCGTAGACGTGGACGCGGGCGTTGTAGTCGCCGTGGTCGACGCGGTGGACGGCTTGGCGCATCTCGGTCAGCGGGTCGGTGATGGCCTGTCCGACCAGGACGATGACGCGGGCCCCGGCGAGGAGTCCGACGATGGTGAGCACGACGGTGGTCCAGTCGACGACGCCGTAGACCTCGGGCAGCATCCCGGTGAAGCGGCCGGCGTTGACGGTCAGCAGCCCGATCATCGGCACCGCCGAACTCACCGCCCACACCGCGAGCAGCCGGATCCGGACGCCGTTCATGACGTGGTTGGCCGGGAAGTCCTCGAGGACGACGATGGCCAGCGGTCGGGCGGCGCGTTCGACGAACAGATAGGTCAGGCAGGCACTCGACATGCCGGCGAGGCTGAACGCCACCGCGACGCCGGCGACGGTCGCGACGGTGAGGTCGTCGGCGACGAGTACATAGAACAGCGCGGCGCCGAACCACGCGACCACGGTGACGAGCAGCTGGAATCCGGGTATTCGTTGCACCGAGCGTCGACGCGCATGGTCGGCGGGCCGGCAGCTGATGAACCAGTGCAGCTGGGGTCGGAAGACCAGCAGTCCGAGCAGCAGGTTGACCAGCAGGCCGGTGATGATCGCGCCGACGACGGCCGGGAAGTTGGGGGCGCCGAGCGTTTCGGCGAAGGTGAGTTGCCCGCCGTTGAAGGCCAGCTGGACGAGGAGGAAGGTCTCGACGCCGATCAGCGCGTTACTGGCGACGACACCGGTCATCGCCGTGACGGTCGCGTGGCGGGCGATGCGGGCCCGCATCTCCGGGCCGACGCGAGCCCACGTCTTGGGGCTCGGAACCGTGGGCAGTCCCCACAGCATCCCGGAGGTGCGGTGTCTCAGTCGCGTCCACGGCACGCCACGGCGGGTGCGGCGCCTGCGTCCCATGGGCTTCTCCTGCCTGAAGGCGATACTGGCAGCCTACCGAAGCGTGTGTAACCGAGGACACATCAAAAGTCCCTTGTCGCCCGGGCGGGTGAGAACAGACCGGCACCCACGCGGGGGATGCGTGGATGCCGGTCCGTGCACCGTCCGGACTCAGGGGTGTCGAGTCCGGTCGGGGGTGTGCGGGAGATCAGGCCTGGAGAGCCTCGATCTCGAGGGTGATGGTGATCTTGTCGCCGACGACGACGCCGCCACCTTCGAGGGGCATCTCGATGTCGATGCCGAAGTCCTTGCGGTTGATGACGGTCTTTGCGTCGAATCCGGCGACGACGCCCTGGCCCATGCCCGGGTTGGTGCCGTTGTACTCGAGCTCGAGGCTGACCGGCTTGGTGACGCCCTTGAGGGTGAAGTCGCCGTCGAGGATGTAGTCGTCGCCCTTGGCGCGCACGCCGGTGGAGACGAAGGTGGCCGTGGGGAACTGCTCGGCGTCGAAGAAGTCGGCCGACTTGATGTGGCCGTCGCGCTGCTCGTTGTTGGTGTTGATCGAGGTCACGTCGATCTCGGCCTGCACGGCCGGGGTGCCGTCCTCGGCGACGGTGATGGTGCCGGAGAAGGTGTCGAAGGTGCCGCGCACCTTGCTGACCATGAGGTGCTTGACGGAGAAACCGACGGCCGAGTGGACGGCGTCGATGTTCCAGGTGCCGGCGGGGATCGGGGCCTTGACGGTGGTGGCTGCGGTCATGATTGCGTCCTTCCAGACGAGCGAGGTGGTTGGTTCGCGTGGGCCTGGTCCACCCATCGCCACTGTAAACGGCCCTCGGTCCGGTTTCATTCCCCGGGGCCGACTTTCTCGTGTGAGACACATCACCCGATGGCGGAAGTCGAGTTTGCGGCCCCCATTTTGCGCAGCGTCCACCGCCGGCGGGGTCGATGGCTCTCACTCGCGCGACGCCGAGCGGCCGGCACCAGCCATCTGAGAGGATGGACCGCCATGAAGCTGTGGGTCGATGATCTGCGCACGCCTCCCGACGGTTGGGCGTGGGCGAAGACGAGCGCGGAGGCGATCGGCATGCTGACCGACCATGCCGTGACGGAGCCGTCTCTCGATCACGACCTCGGGGGCCGACGACACGACGCGTCCGGTGGTGTTGTGGATGTGCGAGCACGAGGTATGGCCCGAGGTCGTGCGGGTGCACAGCGCCAACCCCGTGGGTGTCGAGTGGCTGACGGGCATGGTCGACCGCTACCGCCCATGATCCTGACCGCGTGAGGCGCGGCGTCGTGCCCACCTAGGACGTCAACGGTGAGTCACCGGAGCTGATCCCGGCCCCCGGTCTCGGCACTGTGACCGGACTATCCGCGCCCGATGAGAAGCGCGGCCACCATGAAGGCGATCACGACGAGCGAGATCGCGCAGCCCAGCAGCACCTGCTTGCGCGTGGACATCGGCGCATAGGGGTCGTTGTACTCGTAGCGGTACACGACCTTCGCCGGCTCGGTCGCCGGCGGTTGCGGGGTCGCTGCCGGAGCCCGGTCCGGTGAGCGGCCGTCGACGGGCGGGTTCGCCGCGTTCGACGAGTTGGCATCTGTCACGCCCGCCATCATGCCCAACCGGCGAGTGACCCGCCAGCCGAATCCGTGTCGTCTGATCGGTGGAAATTCTTGTCGCAGAACGTATCTGAGAACGACACAATCCGGTGGGACGACCGTACGATTCGGTCACAAGGCCCAGAAGGGGTCTATTTCCAGGCGAATACCGGCTGCTCGAACTCGTCGACGCGGGTGTGGCGGTCGCGCAGCACGACTTCGGCGAACTGGTAGATCACCGCCGCGGTGGGCGCGTGCACCAGCGCCTCGACGATGGGCAGCTGGATCACCGGGCGCTCCGACTGCGGGATCGTCAGGAACCGGGGCTGCACGGCGAGTTCCGCGAACGTCACGAAGAACAGCTGTGCCACCTCGGCGGGGTTCGGCGTGGGCTCCTGGTAGTCCTCGGCCCAGCAGACGATGGGGGTGATCACGAAGCCCGAGCGCGTCGGGTAGTCGTCGAGGGTGCCCAGCACCGAGCTCGGCGGCAGTTGCACCCCGAGTTCCTCGTCGAGCTCGCGCAGTCCCGCGGTGATGTGGTCCTCCCCCGGGTCCAGCCGGCCGCCGGGCAGCGCGAACTGGGCGGCGTGGCGCCGCATGGTCGGGGGCCGCTTGCACAGCCAGATCCCCTGCCTGCCGTCTTTCTCGGCCACCGTCAGCACCACCGACGCCGGCCACGCGCCCGGGACGTCGACCCTGCGGGGGGCGAACCGTTCGACGCGCTCGGCCGCCACGGCCCGTTCGAGGTGAGTCACACCCTCAGTTGATCACGTTTCCCGTCCGACGCCGTGACCGCCTGCCCGAGGTGATAGCTGACCACACTGAGTGCGAACAGGCCGATGCCGAGGTTGAGCACCGCGCCGAAGCCTTCGAGCGCGAAGTCGACGAGGGCGTTGCTCAGCATGAACACCAGCGACGCGATGCGCAGGGTGCGCAGCGGCCAGATCCCGGCCATCCCCCGCCGGCGGGCCAGCATGGCGGGCAACGCCAGCGCCAGCGTCGCGATGCCGCTGAGGAACAGAATCCAGGTGGCGATGCGGTTGTCGGCGAGTTCGATGTAGATGTCGATGTCGTCGAAGCGGTCCTTGGTGAACACGAAGCTGAGCGCGCCGATGACGACGGTGACCGTGGAGAAGGCCACCAGGCTCCAGCCGACGACCGGCACCCAGCGCGGACTGCGGAAGAAGTCGGGGATCAGGCCGACGGCCCGGTCCCGCAGGATCATCAGCCGGTCCGGTGTGCCCTTGCTCGAGTCGAGCAGGCCGCGCACCTGGTCGACGGTGGCGGCGTCGAAGCCCTTGGCGGCGGCCATCTCGAGGAATTCCTCGGCCTGTCGCCGACGACGCTCCGGCAGGCCGTGGGCGACGCCGTCGGCGGCGATCGAGGCCGCGTTGGCGAGGGCTTCGGCACCGGTCGGCGGGGTGAAGTCGCGGACGATGCGGCTGATCAGCAACACCAGCACAACGAGGACGTACATGATCTCCGCCGACGGCCCGTAGAAGTAGTCGTTGTCGCGGGTGACGAACTTGCCGACCTCGTCGAGGAACAGCCCGAAACCGATGCCGCCCAACACCACCGCCGTCACCCGCGCGGTGGCGCCCAGGAACAGCCAGCCGGTGATCAGCGCCAGCATCATCAGCGCACCACCCCACAGGGCGTGGGCGATGTGCAGGGTGCCGCCACCGATCTGCGGGTAGCCGGTCAGGTGCAGGTACAGCCGGGTGATGAGGATCGTGCCGATCGCCAGGATCAGGAACCACTCGACGGCCGCGGTCCCGTAGACGCTGCGGATGAGCACCGACGTGGCGCGATTTCTCATGCAGAGAAGTATGTGGCCACCCGGACCTTCCGGCCGGTGAAAACCGGCGACGGGTCTGTGCCGTGTACGAGGCGGCGTCCGTGGGAGATCCCTCCCCGGCCGGGGTGCCGCCTTCCGGTGATGGGAACCGGACGGGCGCCGGGCGCGTCTCATTGTCGACGACGTCGCCGGGCCGGGCGCTGCCGCACCGGCCGCGGGCGGGGGTGCCCCCGACCCCCCGACCCCGCATCCGACCCCGAGGGAGGCACCGCCGTGGACACTGTCGGCGCACCCGCACCGGTGACACCCCCGCTGCCGTACCGCGGCCGTCCCGCAGGCCGGCGATGAGCATCACCCGCTACCGGACGGGGTCGGGTGAGCTGCGCTGGCGGGTGCAGTGGCGGCTGCCCGACCGGCGGACCCGGAGCAAGACGTTCGGCACGCGGCGCGAGGCGCAGGCCTTCGAGGCCGAGGTGATCGCCGCCCGCAACCGGGGTGTGGTGTTCGACCCGCATCGCGGCGACGCGTTCACCGTCGCCGCGGTCTATGCGTCCTGGCTGGCCACCCGCCAGGACGTGACCCCGAAGGTCCGGCGGGGTTTCGAGGACAACTGGCGGCTGTACGTGCAGCCGCAGTTCGGGGCGTGGCCGGTGACCCGGGTGGACCGGGCGTCGATCCAGACGTGGGTGAACGCGATGGACTGTGCGCCGCGGACCCGACGCTGGCGGCATTCGCTGCTGCGGATGATCCTGGCGCATGCCGTGCTCGAGGGTCTGCTGGTGAAGAACCCGGCCGAGGTGACGGTGTTTCCGCCGCTGGTGCCGGCCGAGCACCTCTACCTCACCCACGCCGAGGTCGACGAGCTCGCCGGGCGGTGCGGTGTGCAGGGTGACATCGTGCGCATCCTGGCCTACACCGGGCTGCGCTGGGGTGAGCTGACCGGGCTGAACGTGGCCGACGTGGATCTGGTCCGCCGCCGGATCTCGGTGCGGCGGTCGATGACCCAGGTCGGCGGGCGACTGGTGACCGGCACCCCGAAGAGCCGCGCCGGGCTGCGGACCGTGCCCATCCCGGGGTCCGTGGTGGCGGTGCTGGCCGCCCGGATCGGTGGACGGGCCCGCACCGCCCCGGCGGTTACCTCACCGCGCGGGGCGCGGCTGAGCCGGGAGAACTGGGTGCGCGCGGTGCGGTGGCGTGAGCAGGTCACCGCGCTGGGCTACCCGACACTGCGGGTGCACGATCTGCGCCACACCTATGCGAGTCTGGCCCGCGCGGCCGGCGCTGATCTGCGTCTGCTGCAGGTGGCGATGGGGCACGCGTCGATCACGGTGACCGCCCACACCTATGCCGACCTGTTCGACGGCGAGCTCGACGCGGTGGCCGCGGCGCTCGATGCGCGCCTCACCGCGCTCCGCTCCGACCGGTGACAACCCCTACCGCGCGGCAATTCCCCTCGTCCCAGCCAGATCCCAGCTCTCCGCGTCGCCATGCGGGTCCGCACCCGCGCGCCCACGACACGAACAGCGAACTACCCGCGGGCGGCCACGGCCTTCTTGGCTGCCTCGAGCAGGTGCTCCGCCGCGCGGCTCATCTTCGTCAACTCCGCGGCGGCGAGGTTCTGATGAGTGTAGGCCGCTTTGTTCTTCAGGTTGAGGAGGATGTTCAGATACCGCTCGGATCCCCTGTCTGCCCGCTTGAGCAACGCGACGGCCTCGCTGTGGTTCCCGGTGTTGGAGTGCACGCCGAGCCGCACGCAGCAGATCACGTCCGAGGCTGCGATACCTGCATCCACGTAGAGGTCCCCGGCTGCGTTGGGCATCTCCGGTCCGAGATGGTCGGCGGCCGCGAAGAACTCGGTCGCCTTGGACATGCGGCCGGCAGTGACCGCGGCATCACAGTTCCGCTGTCCCGCCATCAGGACCTCCTCGTCGGGCGCAGCTGCGCGGTGAACCAGGCCCGTGTCCCCGCAACGGTCAGGCCCTGTTTCGACACGTCGTCGAGCAGAGGCTCACCGGCGGCGACCGCGGCGCGCAACTCGTCCTCCGTGTACTCGATGATCCGGCCGTCGTTGCCGGTCCACGCGGTGACCAGACGAGCGAGCTCGGTGACCCGCTGGTCCCACCCGTCGTCCTCAGAGTCGGTGGCGCGCACCAGGAACACGTCGATGTCGCTGTCCAGCCTCATCCGCCCGGTCGCCGCCGACCCGAACACCGCGGCGTACCGGAGCGACCCCTCCCACTCGGTGAGATGCTGTTCGAGGCGATGCAGGAACGTCGAGTTCAGCCGCGACAGCGCCATGATCGGCTGGGCCGCGAGATGCTCGGTGTTGAGACGGTAGGTATGGGTCCGCCCCACTTCATCGTGCAGCACCACGCCCTGTGCGCTGAGCCGGTTGAGGACCTTGCGGATGCCTTCGCCTGATGCGGTGCCGAGGATGCGCTGGACCTGGCTGATCGTGAACGTGACATCAGCGCTCGCCAGAACCGCGAGCACGTCGCCGTCCAGGGTCGGCGTCACCGTGGCGAACGGCTTGTTGAGCTGCATGACCCACCCTTCTCCAACGAAAGTTAGAGTAACACAACTATAGTTGGAGAACGGCTGGCCACGCGGCTCGTCCCGGATGGACCACCGTAGGCAGCGCCGTCAGCCGGGAGGACGTCGCCGGACTCCATCACGGACTGGGCAGATAGACCACCGAGAACCCGCACCGACAGCCGGCCCCCATCGGCCAGTGACCCACGCCGTGGGCACCAACCCCGGCACCGATGCCGGAACACGAAAAAACCTCCCGGGTGAACCGGGAGGTTTTCGTCGGTGGCCAGAGTCGGGATCGAACCGACGACCTTCCGCTTTTCAGGCGGACGCTCGTACCAACTGAGCTACCTGGCCAGACGGTGTCGGTGGATACCGAAACCTTGGCGACCCTGACGGGACTCGAACCCGCGACCTCCGCCGTGACAGGGCGGCGCGCTAACCAACTGCGCCACAGGGCCTTGTTCAATTGTGCTGGCCGACCCCCGTTGCCGAGTTTCGTCCAGGCGTACCCCCTACGGGATTCGAACCCGCGCTACCGCCTTGAAAGGGCGGCGTCCTAGGCCGCTAGACGAAGGGGGCCGGTCTCGCTTCTCCGCTGGGAGCTCGCATAGCTTATGACAGGTTTCGAGCAAACCACAAATCGGGTGGTCAGGGGCAGAAACGGCCGTTTTGGGCACCAGCTCGCGACACGCGTGGAGGGCCCCGTTCAGGCCGGCGCAACAGGCTGTAAACTCATCGACGCCCCGCCTCGCCGGGGTACGCCCCTATAGCTCAGTTGGTAGAGCTACGGACTTTTAATCCGCAGGTCCCAGGTTCGAGCCCTGGTGGGGGCACCACCGGCCGGCGCCACCACGATCCGGTTGGGCCGCATCGAGTACGTGACGCTGCCCAAGCCCTATCCGAACGGCGTGCTGGTCTGCACCTACGACGACTCTTTCCTGTCGCACTACACCATCGCCTGCGATCACCACGACCGCTACGGCACCAAGGGCGTGCTGTTCCCGATCCTCGAACGAATCGACCAGGCGAGGAAAAGGGACGATTCTCTGGCAATGGCGCCGAGGACCAGCAGATTCCGTCGCTACCGTTCCGCCCGTACGGGTAGTCGCGTGGCAAACTCACCGTCGCGAATGTGACTGGCGAAATCGACGGAGCCATCGCCAACCGCGCGGCGGTCATCGACTACGCCGCATCGACGAACATAGCGATACGAAGGTTCGAGCAACTGCGGCATGCGGGACTCACCTACACCTAGTGGCGGGCGAAGAGTTCCAGCAGGGCGCTCTCGTAATCGGCGGCGATGTCGGCAGGCTCGCGGCCCACGGGCTGCCCCAACCCCTGCGCGAACTTCGCATACTCATCTCGGCGTGAGTCGACCGACGCCTGGTATTCGAGCGTCAGATCCAGTAGTCGTCTCCCCAACATGTCCGATATCAGATCACGAAGATTCGAGGGACGCTGCCTGGATCTCGTCATTCCTCCGTTCGGAGGATAGGAAGAGTGTCACGAAGCTGATGGACAGCACCGGCGCGGACACCGCGAACAACGACCACATGAGAACGGCTTTGTCGCGCATGATGTTCCGGCACGGTTCGATCGGTTCGAACACGTTGCTCCGGAGGAGGGGGTGCCCGCAGGTGATCGTTCCTCCTTGCACCGTCACTGTCGTATAGGCCACAACAATGCCAATGATCACCAGGCTGAGGCCGGCGATCAGGAACACGACTCCGACCTTCCGCATGCCGTGTGACGCTAGCAGCGTTGTCCCGCAACGTTCTTCGCGAGCGGGCCCATGTAGCCCAATCAGACTACGTTCGGGCGTCGGTACCATTCTGGTCATAACCCGGCAGTGGGTCGGTGCCCGGGCTAGCGGCTCAACCTCGGACACCTCGCCGGGCATCGCGATTTGGGGTCAGGGTGCCCGGCTGCAGACATCGGTACCCTCTGTTGTCGTGCCCGAAACGGCCGAAGATCTTCTGGTCGTAGGACACTCGTGATCGAACGAACAAACTCGAACGGACTACACCGCCGACCCCATAACTAAACCGCTCTGGATCGGATGGAGACCTGTTCTAGGCCACCTCAGCTTCGGAGGCGACGCCTTCACGGTAGCGCGCCTCGTACTCGACCGGTCGGCAGTGGCCGACCAGTGAATGCAGCCGCTCGGTGTTGTACCGATGCCCCCAGGCGGCAGCCTCTCGCTCGACCTCGGCCCGACCGGTCCAGGACTTCTGGCGGTCGATCACTTCGGTCTTATACAACCCAATCGTCGATTCCATCAACGCATTGTCGAGAGCGTCACCGACTGAACCGATTGACCCGGCCAACCCTGAGTCGCGCAACGGTTCGGTGAACGCCAGCGACGTGTACCGGCTACCTGCATCGCCGCGAGGGACCAATCCTGTTGCAGTGACGGAGAAATCGCACCTACGCCGGGTGAACAAGGCTTACTCGAGGACCCTAGTCGCCAGTGGTGTCATCTTGCTGGTCATCACCCGCCTGCCCAATATCCTTCGCGAGTACACATTGACGAGGAACGCGGTATAGCCGAACCCGAACAGTTCAGCAGTAGGTGAAGTCGGCCACCCACCACCGGTCCGGACACGCTGGCCGTGAACACTGACGTTCGACGAGATCGGGATGTCGAGGCGCACGCTCATCGCATGCCGAGTATTGATCGTGCACTGTTTGCCGCACGCCCCCCGCGATTCCGCAGACCCGCATCAGTGGACCTACTTGGTCGCGGCCCATCTCGCGGCCTTCGCCGCGCATCGCGTGCCAGAGTTTACGAACACCATCCCGACCACGATTGCGGTGAAATGCCTGATAGACAGCGTGAGCGCCGTACGCCTCGGCGAGCGCGGCAGCCATGACTGCACCTGCTTGTTCGCGGGCGTAGTAGGTGCTCGGGGCGATCTGCATGCCGTGCTCGCGGAGCACTCGGCAGATCCGGGCGACCCCGAACCGGTCCCTGTGAGCGTCGATGAAATCGACGATCACCGCAGTCGGCGGTCGACCTCCGCCTCTGCGAGAAACGCCGACGCAGTCTTCAAACTCTTATTCGCTCTGCGCAATTCGGCGACTTCCTTGAGGAGCGCAGCAAGTTCGGCATCGTGCTCGCCCACGGTCGTGGTTCCGCGTGCGGTGACGATTGGCTGGTCCTTACGGTCCAGTTCGGCAACGTCGCCTCGTTGATGCCAACCAACTCTCCTACATGCTGACGAGCGGACAGTTACGACCCGCCGTGCTCTACGAGCCAGTCGTAATACCTCTCACCGCCCGCTCCCGCGTCTCCTGATCGAACTTCCTCGGTGCCGCAATACCGACATTCTCCTGGTGAGATCACGGTCTCCCCCAGACCAAGCACGGTCCATCCTCGGCCAGCCGCGACCTCACGTAGTCCAGGAACGGTTCGGACGGATCGGTGTTTGGTTCTTGCGCACGCCAGGCGTGCTCTCGCCGTTGAGGTAGGCGCGGATGGTTTTCCTGACGTGACCGGTATGGCGGGCGATCGCGGAGATCGTCCACCCCTGTCTGCGTAGTGCGTGTACTTCCACATCGTCCTCCCGTATCAACATGCAAGCGGGCCTCCCGTGTGCTGGTGAGTGGTCAGAGACCATCAGCTTCACGGGAGGCCGGCCTGCTGGCGGAGCCACACGGGCGAGGAATTCAGATGAGCATCACT
>NZ_BANS01000011.1 GCF_000332995.1 Gordonia amicalis NBRC 100051 = JCM 11271 | reverse complement strand
AAGCCCGTGTTGTGGTCGAGATGCCGTAGCAGCGGCATCTGATACCGGCGTAACACCGCTCCGACGGTGCTGCAGGGCAGTTGGAGGTGGTAGGCGATGCGGTGTGGTCCCCAGCGGCGGGTGAAGCGCAGGTTGATGATTCGCCGTTCGCAGCGTGTGGGGGTCCGATTGGGGCTGCGGTGGGGTCGGCTGGATCGATCAGCCATCGCCGCGGGCCCGCCGTCCCGATAGCGGTCGGCCCATTTCTTGGCTGTGGTGGGCGAGCACTGGAACCGTTCGGCGGCTCGGCGGATCGACCAGCCCTCATCGATGAGCACCGAAGCGAGTTTCAGACGCCCCTTTGGGGTCAGTAAGGCATTAGCGTGGGACATGAGGACCTCTTGGTAGCGGCGTGTGTTGTGGTAACCACACCGATACCGGAGGTCCTCACCTATTCACTGGCGCCACACCGTCCACAACGTCCCTGGTCATTACAGCTACGGCGCCAGCGAGGTCGGCACCACCTGCATGATCAGCGCACAGGACTGGCTCGACCGCCCCGGCTCGGTGGGACGGGCGGTGCCTCCGTTCGAGGCCTACATCGCCGACGAGCACGGCAATCCCGCACCACCCGGTACCGAAGGGCCCCTGTGGTTCCGGGACACCTCGGGGCACGGGATCAGCTACACCTCCGGCGTGCGTAGCGGCAACGAGTTCACCCTCGGCGAGATCGGTCGCATGGATGCCGACGGTTACGTCTGGATCACCGACCGGTTGTCGGACATGGTGGTGTCGGGCGGAGTCAACATCTATCCGGCGGAGGTCGAGCAGGCGCTCTGCACCCTGCCCGAGGTTGCCGACGTCGCCTGCTTCGGGATTCCCGACGAGGCGATGGGCGAGCGGCTGGTCGCACTCATCGTGCCGGCCGACAGTGCGAAGCCGCCGGACCCCGCCGACATCGCGACCCGTGGTCGAGCCCTCCTGGCCGGTTACAAGATTCCCAAGGAAATCCATCTGACCGACTCCCTACCGCGCACAGCCGTGGGGAAGCTGGACAAGAAGGCGATGCGATCGCGTCACGCGGTGAAGGTCGACGCGGTGAAGGTCACACTGTAGGCGATCGGCGTTCCCCTACGGTGCATCCATAGAGTTATATACAATTGAGCAATCTCATTCTACAGGATCACCGCATATCGGTTGAGGGGAACACGTGGCACGCGCAAAGAGAATGCCTGACATCACCGATCCGGTCGATTGGGCCAAACACTACTGGGAGCAACAGGGACTCGACGGCGACGAGCAGCGCTTTCTCGCCATGACGTCCCTGTTGCGTTACCAGCGCATCGTCGCCGATTCCGTCGATTCCGAGCTCAAGGCCCACGGCCTGAACATGACCGACTATCTGCTGCTGATGACGTTGCAGCTGTCGGAGACCGGCACCCGCCTGATCTCGAGCCTGGCCCGCAACCTCCTCGTCCACGCGACCACGGCCACCCTGGCCACCGACCGCCTCGAGGCGCGTGACCTCCTCGAGCGCAGCCCCCATCCGACGGACCGGCGCGCGACCTGTGTCACGATCACCAAGGCGGGCCGCACGAAGGTCGACGAGGCCACCCGCGCCCTGACGGCCATCGACTTCGGGATGAAAGGCAGCACCATCCAGGACGTCGAACAGCTCCGTGCCGCACTGACCGCGATGCGCCACTCGGCCGGGGACGCCTGAAAACGACACCGGTAAAGCCATTAGTCTAGTACTAGAGTAATGGCATGTCTTCTGCGAGAGTCGGTTCCACCGGAGTATTCACCAGTCTCGGCCGCGCGCGGCGTAGCGGAGCGGCCGACACCGGGCGATGCGCCGAACGCGCGTCATTCCAGACGCTGTGGCTCGCCGACGTACGAGGGGACCTCTCCGCCCTCACCGAGATCACCGCGGCCACCACCGAGATCGTCACCGCCACCGCGGTATTGAGCATCTGGGACCTGGCGGCCGCCGACCTCGCCCGCACGTGGGACGACCCCACGAACCGGATGGTGTTGGGCGTCGGCGTCAGCCATCCGTCGATGGCGCCGCCAGGCAGTTACCGTAATCCGTTGTCCCTGCTCGAGAATTACCTTGACACTCTCGAGGCGAGTCGACCGCAGCCGATCCCGTGCATGATCGGCGCGAACGGTCCCAAGATGCTCGAGCTCGCCGGTCGACGCACCCACGGGGCGATCACCCAGCTCGTGACCCCCGAACGCACCGCCCGCCAGCGCGAATGGCTCGGATCGACCGCGACGCTGGCCACCGAGGTCAAGGTCGTCACCACCGGCGACGCGGCCGATCGCCGCCGTCTCGGACGGGCCAATCTCGGGAACTACCTGCACCTTCCGGGATACCAGAAGAATCTGCGAGCCATGGGATTCGACGACGGGGATTTCTCCGGCGGGGGCAGCGACCGGCTCGTCGACGCACTGGTCGCCGGCCCCGACCCGGACCAGATCAGGGAGCGGATGAGGCAGCAGCGCGACGCCGGCGCCGATCACCTGGCCCTGCACGTACTCAGCGATTCCAGCGATGCACCCCTGTCCCAGTGGACAGAACTCGCCGGCGTTCTCGCGGACGACCTCGACCCCCAGACGAAGGACGGTTCACACCGACGACGCACCAGGCAACTCCGACACCCGAAGCCGTCGCCGCACTCCCCCGGCTGCTCTCCGCCGACAACTTCCGCGACCTCGCGGGGACCGGCGACGGCTACGCCGCGGCCGGTGGCCGGTTACGGCGCGGGGTCCTGTTCCGTTCCAACCGCCTCGAACTCGACGCCGACGATCTGGCCACCATGGCCACGTTCGGCCTGACCGCCATCCACGATCTGCGCCAACCCAACGAGGTCGCCAGGCATCCGAACGTCGAGATCCGCGGCGCCCGGTGGCACCACCACCCGGTTCCCGGCATCCCCGAGTCCGAGGTCTCCTCGCTGATGACCGCGGCACAGACCTACCAGGCGATGCTGGTGAACTATCAGACCTTCGTGACGGACCCGGCCTGCCGGGCGGGCTTCGCCAGCCTGCTGCGGACGATCGCGCGTACCGACGGCCCCCAGCTGTTCCATTGCGCCGCCGGCAAAGACCGGACCGGCTGGGCCGCCGTACTCCTCCACCACATCGCCGGCGTCGACCGCGAGGTGATGCTGGAGGACTACCTGCTGACCGACACCTATGCGGTCACCAGCAGACAGGCCACCCTGGATTCGATCCTCGAGAACCTCGGCTCCGAACGTGTGCCCGCCTACGAGCCCGCCTTCTCCTGCGACAGCAGGTATCTCGATGTCGCGTACGAAGCGGCCGACGACTCCTACGGCGGTCTCGACGGTTACCTGACCCGCGGCCTCGAACTCGACGACGCCGACCTCGAGGCGATCCGCACCCGATTCGTGCACAGTTCGCCGGCCTCGGCCTGAGACCGGGGTATCGGGCCGGGAGTCGGGCACACATACCGACTCCCGGCCCGAGCTCAGGGGGACGGTGACCGTCCGGTCGCGAACTCCTGACAACTATATCTGAGAATCAGTTATTTATCACTAGACTTTTCGCTGCCTGCGCCGGTTGAGCCGGCACCG